>JAGVPG010000024.1 GCA_020052375.1 Actinomycetota bacterium
CAGAGGACTCAAACCTGAGAAGCGTTACAGTTACTTTAAATGGTACTTTAGGTTGCGATCAAGATGACAAACAGGCCACATTTTGGGGTATTAAGCCCGCAATGACACAGGTGGGAGCGGTACTCACTGTTTAGAGGGATCGGGCGAGGTCTTCGATCAGATCGTCTATGTGTTCTATGCCTACGGATAACCTGATGAGGTTATCGTTTATGCCGAGTCTTTTTCTTTGTTCCGGCGGGATGGAGCCGTGTGTCATCTTCGGGGGATAGCATACAAGAGACTCTACACCTCCCAGACTTTCGGCAAGAGTGAATATCTTAAGCCTCGATACGAACCGTTCGACTGCCGGAAAGCCGCCCTTGATCTCGAAGCTTAGCATACCGCCGAACCCGTCCATCTGCTTTTTTGCCAGTTCATTATATTTATTGTCCGCGAGCCCTGGGTAGTAGACATTCTCGATCATCGGGTGTTCGTTAAGATAAGCCGCCACAGCCATAGCATTCATCTGGTGTTCTTTCATCCTGACCGCCAGCGTTTTGATGCCGCGTAGCACCAACCAGCAATCCCATGGTCCCGGCACGGCGCCAGCCGCGTTCTGTTGAAACTTCAAGGTCTTGAACAGGTCTTTGCTTGACGTGACAATGGCTCCGCCTATCGTATCGCTATGGCCCCCAAGATACTTTGTCGTGCTGTGAACGACTATATCCGCTCCATGCTCCAGAGGTCTTTGAAAATACGGGCTGGCGAACGTATTGTCGACAGCCAAGGTGATCGTATGCTTGCTTGCTATATGAGCGACATTCTTAAGGTCGACTACTTTAAGAAGCGGATTGGTCGGCGTTTCAACCCATATGAGTCCGGTGTTTTGTCTGATAGCTGAGGCCAATGATCCTAAGTCATCCAGGTCCACATATGATGTTTCGATACCCAGCGGCCTTAACGCCTTTTCGAACAGCCTGTAAGTCCCTCCGT
Source organism: Actinomycetota bacterium (assembly GCA_020052375.1). Classification (GTDB taxonomy): domain Bacteria; phylum Actinomycetota; class JAHEXW01; order JAHEXW01; family JAGVPG01; genus JAGVPG01. The sequence goes on from JAGVPG010000024.1 coordinate 973, forward strand.
ACAGGTCATCGCCGGCAATGATGTGGTCGCCTGTCTTAAGAAGACCGGCTACGGCACTCGTCGCGGCCATTCCGGAGGCAAAAGCCAGTCCGTATTTTCCGCCCTCTAAAGATGCCACTGCTTCTTCCAGGGCTTTCCTGGTCGGATTCCCGGTCCGCGAGTATTCATATCCTTTGTGTTTACCGATTGCTTCCTGCTTGAAAGTCGACGTCTGATAAACAGGAACAGTCACCGCTCCGGTCAGCTCATCGGGTTCTTGACCGTCACGGATCGCTCTTGTCTCGAACCGCATCAGATCAGCCTCCTTCTTTATATAAGTGCTCATCCAAGCCATGAGTCTATAAGGTCCGTCCTTGTCACGATCCCGACCGGCACCTTTTTTCTCTTGACGATAATACCCGGGTTTCCTGATAATAACAGCCGGTATGCCTCTGATATGAGGGTTTCTTCGTCTAAAGCCGGCAAAGGCGAACCCATCACATCCGATATTATCTCTTCCGCCGCGTCGGCGCCATCGTGGAGCACCTTCATAACCGAATCTTCGTTTACACTCCCGACCACCTCTCCTTTATCTATGACAGGTAGTTGAGAGATATTATGGCGGTGCATCAAAGCGATCGCTTCAAAGAGCGTGTCGCCAGGCATGATCGAAATGATCCGGGGCATTTCCTTTTTTTGCAGTAAGACCTCTTTTATCCTAGCCTCCCGGACCTCTTTTTCTTCCAGGAACCCGTTATCCCGCATCCATTGATCGGAATATATCTTCGTCAAATAGTTCCTTCCCGTATCTGGCAGAAGCGCGACGATATATTTCGGCTCATCCAGTCGTTGCGCATACTTCAAAGCGGCGGCCACCGCGGTTCCCGATGAACCACCGACAAGCAGCCCCTCCTCCCTTGCCAGCTTCCTCGCCGTATTGAAAGACTCTTTGTCACTGATACGCACCATATCGTCAATGACCTGTCTGTTGAACGTCTTAGGCACAAAATCTTCACCTATGCCTTCCACTTTCCACGACTTCGGACTATCACCCGAAAGAATGGAACCTTCAGGGTCCGCGCCTATTACCTGAATGTCCTGATTTTTTTCTTTCAAGAACTTACCCGTTCCTGAAATTGTTCCCGCCGTTCCCATGCCTGCGACAAATACATCCACCTTTCCACCGGAGTCTTCCCATATCTCCGGTCCGGTCGTCAGATAATGGGCTTGCGGATTGCCTGGATTCGCGAACTGGTTGGGCCTGACCGCTCCGGGTATCTCTTTTGCCAGGCGATCAGCCACACCGTTATAGCTTTCCGGTGAATCCGGCGGTACCGCCGTCTTCGTTATGACCACCTCCGCTCCGTAAGCTTTTAAGAGATCTATTTTGTCTCCACTCATCTTGTCGGGCATGACAAAGATCATCCTGTATCCTTTGATCGCCGCTGCCAGCGCAAGGCCGACACCGGTATTGCCGGCTGTCGCTTCGACTATAGTGCCGCCCGGTTTTAAGGCCCCCTCCTTCTCGGCTGCTTCGATCATCGCCAGCCCGATCCTGTCTTTTACGCTACCCCCAGGATTAAAATACTCGACCTTTACATAGATCTTCGATTTGACATCTCCGGTTATCTTGTTGAGTTTAATAAGCGGCGTCTTTCCGATCGTCTCCAGTACGTTTTCATATTCGCGGCTCATTTTCATTCGACTCCTTTCAAACGTAGGGCATCGTGCAGCAATGAGTTACCGTCACACCTGTAGCAGTGGTTCTCCGTGCCCGCCGGTATCGCGGTGTCATATACGATCTCTGCAGCCTCAAGTATCGTCTCGAGAAACCACTGTGACGAAGGAGCTCTATGCCCTTCGAGCATGGAACCAGGGTTTGGTGACCAGGCAAAAGGAACGACGTTAGCCCCGATGCTTGTGACTGCTTTCACCCCTTCCAAGAAGGTCTTCTTCGGCTCCAATCCCATCACAAAAACCGCGTATACGTTCCCTGCTCCGAAGATATCTATGGCCGTCTTGATCGAATCGATGAACTCGTCGTGGCTTACGCTGTCGGATTTTCCGGGGCATATCGCCCGGTATAGAGGTTCGTCCCATATCTCCATGCTATACCCGATAGCTTGTATCCCCGCTTCATGGTATGCCTTGAGGTCATCTTTGTTCCTTGCCGGCGAAGGCAGTATCGTTCCCGGGATCGTATCGAATCCTGTGTGTCTTCTGATCGAATCCAGGATCGTACAAAGCACGTCGACCTCTTTTTGACGGTCAAAGCATCCCCCTGTCAGGAGGACATGTTTTGCTTGTCCTTCGGAGAAAGCCGCTGCCGCGACTTCGCCGATCTCTTCGCTATCCTTCTTCCTTAAAACCGAATCATAGGTGACAGTAGTAGAAACCAGGTTGCAGAAGAGACACTGCTTGCCCCTGGCAAAATGACTGCAGAAGTTCTGGTAGCAGAAGAATAGGCAATCAGCCCCGCCTATCTGTCCGATCTTGACCATCTCCCTACCGCTCTTTGTCTTCCTTTTGTAGAATGCAGGCCGCGGAAGCCACTCGACGGGGCCTATTTTCCGCCGTCCCTTAAGCAAGACCAAGCCGTTCCCGGTCGCATCGATCCAGTAAGAAGATCTGGTGTTCATCCTAAGCTGGACTATCGTCCCGTCTTGAAGGACAAAGTCATCGGGAAGCGCTATCCCTACATGGTCTTCGAAATCCCAGCCGAAAAGGCCGTGGTTTTGCTCCTTGTATTGCGTCCCGATACCTGAAAGCGCCTTGTCTGTCACCCATAGGCCTTCGCTCAGCAACTCTGCTTTTAGTTCTATGTTTTTTTGTTTGTTCATGTCACTTCCTCACTTTGTGATCAGAAACAGTCCGGTAAGAGCAGTCAGATTAGGTGCGACCTTAACTCTGCCATGTCGTCCTATATAAGCTGTTTTTTCGATTATTACGTTTTTATCCCGGCACCAACCTTCAAAGTCGCGGATGCTCAAGAAATGAAGGTTCGGGGTATCATGCCATTCATAAGGTAAAGACGGTGTGACTGGAGTCTTTCCCTTAACGAGTATCTGCCAGCGAGCTTGATAATGCGCGAAGTTGGAGAAGCTTACTATGACCTTCTTGCTGATGCGGAGGGCCTCTTTAAGCACAGCATCCGGCCTACCGACAACCCGCTGCATGCTTCGCTTAAAGACTGTAAAGTCGTATATCCCGTCGTTATAGTCGGACAGGGCTTCGTCGATCTCCTCATGAAGAACGTTCAACCCTTTCTTAACGCAGCTGTATACCGATCCATCGTCTATCTCGATGCCTTGAGCGCGAACACGCTTTTCGGCGATGAGCTGAGCAAGCAGCTCACCGTCACCGCATCCCAGCTCAAGGACTTTCGAGCCCGGCTCGATCCAGTCGACGATTATTCTATTTTCGATATCGTCTATGTCAGATCTCATAATCCACATCCGTTATTCCGCTCGAGACTTTGTCTAAAAAGTGACTTATAAGGTAGGTCTGCTTGTCGGCTTCCAGCAAGAACGCGTCGTGACCGTAAGTCGAATCGATCTCGCAGTATGTCGCATCGACGCCGGTTTTTTTGCATGCTTTAACGATCTCCAGCGACTGATACGACGGATATAGCCAATCCGATTTGAAAGACAATACCAGCACTTTCGCGGACAGGTCCTTGAAAGCGTTGTCGATCCCTCTTCCGTTCCAGGCGTTATATGAATCGATGGCTCTGGTTATATACAGATAAGAATTGGCATCGAAACGGTCGACGAAGCTTTTTCCTTTGTGCTGAAGGTAACTTTCCACGCCTGATCCCCGGCCGAACTTCTCTGTCATGGATCCATCGCTCATATAGGTGATATGGCCGATCATCCGGGCGACCGCCAGTCCTTTTGCGGGAACCGATGATGTCCTGTAATAATCTCCGTGGTGCCATGACCGGTCGGCCATTATGGCTTGCCTTCCGACTTCGTTGAAAGCGATCTGCTGGGGCGAATGCTTGGCGGCAGTGGCTATTATGATCGCGCTTTGCACATGATCAGGGTAGGCGACCAGCCATTCTAATACCTGCTGGCCGCCCATCGAACCGCCGGCTACAGAAAAAAGTTTCTCTATTCCAAGATACTCAAGCAGACACTTTTGAACCGCGACCATGTCCTGGAGGCTTATTTCAGGAAAACCGATCCCGTAAGCTTCTCCGGTTGCGGGATTTATTGATGACGGACCTGTCGTCCCTTTGCAGCCGCCGAGTACGTTCGAACAGACAACAAAGTACTTGTCTGTATCGAAGGCCTTGCCAGGTCCGATCATTCCATCCCACCAACCCGGTTTTTTGTCTCCCCGGTGCCACCCGGCGGCATGGGCATCACCTGAAAAAGCATGCAGGATCAGTATGGTATTCGATCTTTCTTTATCCGGTTTACCGTAAGTCTCGTACGCCACTGTGATCGGACCGAGCTTCTTACCTGTCTCAAGCGCGAACTCATTCGGCGGATGAGCAAACGTATAGTATTGTGTCTTTACAAAACTGACACTTTTTTCCACTTAGACAACCGCTTTCCTTAACGCTTGGTCGATATCATTCTTGATGTCCTCGATATTCTCCAGGCCTATCGATAACCTGATATAGTCCTCCGTCACTCCCGTCGTTTCCTGCTCATCCTTTGTCAACTGCTGATGAGTCGTTGACGCCGGGTGGATGACAAGACTCTTGGCGTCGCCGATATTGGCAAGGTGGCTTAGAAGACCGACGGAATCGATGAAGCGCTTTCCCGCTTCAAGTCCGCCCTTGATCCCGAAACCCAGCAACGCGCCGTATTTTCCTTTAAGATATTTTGTCGCCAGCAAGTGACTGGGATGGTCCGCCAGTCCGGGGTAGTTGACCCAATCCACTAATGGGTGATCCTCAAGAAACTCGGCCACTTGCAGCGCGTTTTCCGAATGCCTCTCTACTCTAAGGAACAAGGTCTCAAGCCCTTGAAGGAATAAGAAAGCGTTGAAGGGGCTTAGAGCGGCACCGATATCGCGCTGCAGTTGGACCCTCGTCTTGATGATAAAGGCCACGTTGCCCAGCCCCGGGAAGTCTCCGAATACATCCCAGTATTTCAATCCATGGTAACTGGGATCCGGCTCCGTAAACTCGGGAAACTTCCCGTTGCCCCAGTTAAACTTCCCGGAGTCCACGATCACTCCGCCGATAGACGTACCATGTCCGCCGATGAACTTTGTCGCTGAGATCGCCAATATATCCGCGCCATAGTCGATCGGCCTGACTAGTCCGACGCCGACTGTGTTGTCGACCACAAACGGGATCCCCGCCTCATGAGCGATCTTTGCGATCTCTTCGAAGTCAGGGACGTCCAGTTTGGGATTACCTATCGTTTCGGCGTATATGGCGCGAGTCTTTTCCGTGATCGCCCGTCTGAACTCATCCGGGTTTGTGGAATCGACAAACCTTACCGTCCTGCCGAGTTTTGGAAATGTATAGTGAAACTGCTGATATGTCCCGCCATATAGATTATCGGCCGACACTATCTCATCACCTACTTGTGTAATAGCCAGCAATGCCAGTGTCTGGGCCGCCTGCCCGGATGATACAGCCAACGCACCGGATCCACCCTCAAGGGTAGCTACTCTCCTTTCAAAAACGTCATTAGTCGGATTCATTATCCGTGAATATATGTTGCCGAATTCCTTAAGCGCGAAGAGGTTCGCGGCGTGCTCGGTGTCCTTAAACACATATGATGTGGTCTGGTAGATCGGCACTGCCCGCGCCCCGGTTGCCGGATCAGGGTTCTCCTGTCCTCCATGTATTGCTAATGTTTCCAATCCTCTTTTCGTCATTTTAAGCTCCTTGTTTTCAATAAGTTTTAATAAACAAAAAACCCGCAGCCAAGATCCCTCTCTGACCACGGGTGGGTGTCTTACTCGGAATGCCTGATCTTTACATAGGCATGCCGCCCGCGCCATACCTGCGCATACACATGCAGCAAAATACCTCTGCGTGACTGCTACTTTTGTTGGTTGTGAGCCTAAGTAAAGCTTTGAACATTACGTACCTTTCTTATTATCGTATTTCCTATCGGATTACTTGGGTATATTATACAAGCCATTTCCTATCCTGTCAAGCATATTTATTTTAATAACTGAGCGCTTAGGAGCAGGGGGTTGAAGAGCTTAAATAACTGCTGGTCTCGATCCGTAAGTTGTATTTGGTGAATGGTGAATAAAGTTAATAATGATAATAGGGTGCATGAGACATGATGCTCTGTATTTTCCCCCTTCCTTTAAGGGAGGGGGTCAGGGGGAAGGTGGTTTCTCCACCCCCTCCTTTAATTCCTCCCCCTCTAAGGGGGAGGAAAATACCATTTTGTACTCACAGTAGGTGAGAACAATGATAATACACATCTGTGCTGACGCGTAGAAATGAATGGCAGATAGTAGGTTGAAAGGATCTGAAAGTGTGAAGGAGATCTTAAATTAGCCGACCTGAAGGTCGGCGGCTACATTAATATTGCGTGCGAGCAGGAGGCGTAAGCAAAAGCATTATACATACTGTGCCTGGGGAGGTTGAAGAATTCTTCGAGCGGGATATCTTTAGCGAGAAGATTTACTTCAACCTAACCCGGACACTCACTTTTTACTCTTTTATGTGAGGTCAGACGGAGTCGGCAACACGCAAACTTGACACGCTTCAAACGAGCTACTAATATTCTGTGCTCACAGTAGGCGCGAACAATGATATTACACATCTGTGCTAGTGCGCGGAATAAACTATTGCTGAATGTGACTTAGCAAGAACAAATGAGGTCACATGAAGCAAAATTTTATGCAGCGCGTAGCACTCATATTTAACAGTGTTCGCGCCGACTGCGAGGACTCACTTATTTAACGATGGTTTGAAGCGTCTCAAGAGCAAGCTGTTGCTGACGACGGAGACCGAGCTTAGTGCCATGGCGGCCCCCGCGATCTCCGGCCGCAACATCAGATGAAAGAACGGATATAATACACCGGCTGCCACCGGAATGCCTAGCGTGTTATAGAACAGCGCCCAGAACATGTTCATCTTGATCTTCCAGATCGTCGCCTTGCTCAGCTCGATCGCGGTCACCACATCCCGCAGATCGTCTTTGATGAGCACTATGTCGCCCGTCTCGACCGCGATGTCCGTGCCACTCCCGAGCGCCATGCCTATGTCAGACTGCGCCAGCGCGGGAGCGTCGTTTATGCCGTCCCCGACCATCGCGACCGTCTTGCCGTCTTTCTGCAACTTGGCGACCTCCGCCGCCTTGTCCTGTGGCAGGACCTCTGCGAGCACACGGTCGATGCTCGCCTGACGGGCGATCGCGTCAGCGGTCCTCTTGTTGTCACCCGTGATCATCGCTACCTCGATGTCCATCGCATGGAGCCGCTCTACAGCTTCCTTTGAGTTGTCCTTCAATGTATCGGCTACCGCGATCATAGCCGCAGGTTTTCCGTCAATAACAAGGATCATGACGGTCTTCCCTTCGTTTTCCAGTCTCTCAAGATCTAATTCGAAAGAACCGGTAGCAACATCGACATCGCTCATGAGTTTCCTGTTACCAAGCAGAACTTCTTTACCGTCTATCCTTCCCTTTACACCATGTCCCGGGACCGCTTCGAAATCAGTTACCTGCGGTATATCAAGCCCTTGTTCCTGAGCTTTGTTTACGATGGCCTCGGCTAGAGGGTGCTCCGAGCCCTTCTCTATGCCCGCGGCCGTCTTAAGAAACCCGTTTATCTCTTCCAGCGCAGCCGGTCTTGTTGGACTTTGTAAAGCTACGATGTCCGTCACCACCGGTTTGCCGGTCGTAAGAGTGCCTGTTTTATCGAAGACTATTGTATTAAGCTTGTACGCGTTCTCTAGCGCTTCGCCGCTCTTTATGAGGATGCCGTTCTCCGCCCCTTTGCCCGTTCCGACCATGATGGCAGTCGGTGTCGCGAGACCCAGGGCACACGGGCAGGCGATGACCAGAACAGCCGTCCCGGCAAGCATCGCAAAGACGAACGCGTTGCTCTGCGGGAATATGAAATACCAGACAGCGAACGTCGCGATCGCCGCGACAACGACCGCCGGTACGAAGTAAGCCGATACCTGGTCAGCGAACCTCTGAATGGGTGCTTTGCTCCCCTGGGCCTCCTCGACCAGCTTGATGATCTGCGCCAGCGTGGTATTGGCGCCGACCTTCGTCGCTTCGAAGGTTATGAATCCGTTCTTATTGATGGTCGCCCCGACGACCTCGCTGCCGACATCCTTCTCGACCGGAACACTCTCCCCGGTAAGCATCGATTCATCGATAGATGTATGCCCTTCGATGATCTTCCCGTCGACCGGGACCTTCTCGCCCGGGCGGACGATCACTTTGTCGCCTACGACGACATCGTCGATCGATATCTCCATCTCCTGGCCGTCCCTTATCACACGGGCCGTTTTAGGCGATAGTCCCATAAGTTTCTTGATCGCGTCGCTCGTCCTGCCCTTGGCCCTCGCTTCCAGGAGTTTACCCAAAAGAACAAAGGTGATCAGAAGAGCGGCCGTCTCATAGAAGACCTCTCCATCCTTCAAAACGAATGTCGCGACGACGCTATAGATATAGGCCGCCGACGTGCCGATCGCGATTAAAAGATCCATGTTGCCACGGAGCTTGCGCAGCGCGTAGTAGGAGCCCCGGTAGAAACGGTACCCTGCGATAAACTGGACGGGCGTCGCCAGCAGAAAGAGGACGAGCTTGTGGTACGGCCAGTCCATGAACATCATCAAGAAACCGGGGACGAACTTTTCCAGCCCCATCATAGGCAGACTCAAGATCAGCAGCGGGATACTCAAAGTAAGACTGAAGTAGAAGAGATACAGGATGTGACGGTACTCGCGTTCCTGTTCTTCCCGTTGTGTGTCCTTGCCGGCGCCCTCTTCTATCTCCGACGCCGTATATCCGGTATTTTCGATCACCTTGATGATGCCGGATAGTTTTATAACATCATCATCGTATTCGACCGTTGCGCGTTCGGTCGCCAGGTTGACGTTCGCCTTTATTACACCGTCCACCTCATTCAAACCCATCTCTATGATCTGCTGGCAGCTTGCGCAATGCATGCCGCCCACTGCCAGCGTCACCTTTTTAACGGCCACCATTTATATGACCCTCCTTCAATATCAAGCTAATACCGTCGCTTGATACCCGGCTTCCTCTATTGTCCCGAGTATTTTTACCATGTCTACTTTTTCCTGATCGAAACTAACGGTCGTTTCTTGTTTGATATAGTCCGATCTCGCTTCTTCCACGCCTTCCAGCTTCCTGAGCTTAAGCTCTATCAGCATACTACAACTCGGGCAATGCATCCCCGTCGTAGATAGCTTCACCGTAGTCAACGTAGTCTCCGTCATGACAATCCCTCCTGTCCATTCTTAAGCCGACCTGAAGGTCGGCGGCTACACATTCTTCAGCTCTATTCCACAACCACTATCTTCCCCGATAACATGCTCATCCCGCATGTGAAGTCGATCGTCTGTCCGGCTGCGTCAGGTATGGGGATGTCCAGCGTTAGACTCCCATCGTCCGGCAGGTCTTTCGCTATCCCGAGGGAAGGAAATACGATCTGTTTGTCGCAACCGTTGGTGCTCTTTCTTTCGAACGTGATCCGGAGCGGCAGGCCCTTCTTGACCTCTATGGTATTAGGATCATAACCTCCCTGTACCTTGATCGTGACCTCCTGGCGGTCTCCCGCAGCTATCGCTTGACCTTTGATCTCCGCCTGGTTGCCACCACCGCAGCAAGCACACCCGGATCCACCGTCAGATCCGCTACCGCTACTCCCGCCGGTCTGCGTATAACCGGTTTGCGCATCATCAGTAATAGACGCCGTCGATTCGCTGCCCGAGGCAAAAGCATACACGACCATTACTCCCAGGATCACACATAACCAGATAATAACGATATTCCGCCTGACTCTTTCAGGTTTCCTCAGATTCTCTATAACGCTCATTTAAGACTACCTCCTCTTTTTCTTCGGTCTTTTCTTATTGTTGCTTTTTTGTTCAACGGGTTTTTCAAACACTTTTAAACCGACTGTCAACGTCATTCCTAAGACGATGATAAACGCGATCAGGCGGTTTCTCCATATGTCTGCAGTACTTATTTTTACTGTTCCGCCCGAACCGGTGACGTTCAAAGTCCCCTGATACATGCCCATGCCGCATGTGAAAGTAAACGTTCCTGCCTCTTTAGGCGTGAACTCTATCACAGTCTCGCCGAACGGTTTAAGTCTCTTATCTATACCGAACGCTGGAAATACGATGTATTCGCTACAAGCGTCGTTATCCGGACGATAGAAGGTGATCCTTACCTTCGAGCCGACCTTGACGTCCAGCGTATCCGGTACGTACCGGCCTTGTATGTCTATGCGCCGCTCTTGCACTTTAGAAGTGCCAGTCTCGACTGTCTCCACCGGCTTTTGTTCGCTTTCGACGAATAACGAAGCTATATTATCCTGTGCATATTTGAAGTTGTATTTGAATCCATTAAGAACCAGGCCACGGTTCAAAACGACCAGGCCCAGGACGATGACGACTATTGCGGCAAAGACCATCATCGGTTTCTGGAACCTCTTGGCAAGATACGAAGCGAATGTACCATAGAAGAGCATAAGCGGGACCGTACCCAACCCGAAGGCGAGCATAGTCGCGCTGCCGGACAAAGCGCTGCCGGTACTAGCCGCATACAACACCATCGCCTGCAGCGGCCCGCACGGCATAAAGCCGTTTATGAGTCCGAAGAATACCGGCGCGAACTGGTCTTCGCGTTGCGCCGACTTGAATATCCTTCTTGTTATGAACTTCGGCATCCGGACCGAGAATACTCGCAGCCAAGGATGCACATCGAGCATGTTCAAAGCCAGAAGGATCATGAAAACACCGGCGATTATACTGACCCAACCCCGGAACTTGCCAAGGTTCAGCACGGCGCCAAGAAGCCCGGCCATAGCTCCGACCGTCCCGTAAGATATCAGTTTCGCGCCGTTATAGTAGATCTGCGGAAGTATGGACGCGAGCTTCGAGGCGTTCTTACCCTGTCCCGTCACTGAAAAGGTCAAAACGAAATTCCCGCACATGGCGATGCAGTGAAGACTGGTTATCAATCCTGTTATGAATATTGCTGTTAGTGCCAACTCTCTGACCTCCGAATACTACTAATCGTAGTAGTTTAAAGTTAAATTTTTTTAGTGTTTATTAAGTCCTTTTGCGCAATCCTTTACGCAATCACTCGCCTGTCCGCTACCTGCTGAAACAAGACACTGCTTGGCACATGCGTTTCCATTCTGGCTGATTACTTTCTCGCTGCCGATCGCAAACGGGATCGCTACGACCATCACTATAAAGACAGTGCTTACGATGACCGATAAAACACCAAGCCGCCAGGACACGCTGTGCCGGACACCCAGCAACCGTTTTACCCGTTTTGTCAGATGCGTCTGACCTAGTGGTGATGCGAGCCCTAGGTCATCCGTTGTAGCGATCTTCACGATCGCGCTGGCTAGAGTCGCCGGTTTCCCGGATACCTTACCGGCGTATGAATCGGCGAGTACCTCTTGCAAGTAACCCAGATGCACCGATAATTCCCTGATCATAGGGATGAAAAACAACCAGTCGGCGACAAACTCGACCGCCAACCGTTTCAAGGGATCCTTAGCTTTGAGATGGCTGATCTCATGTAGCATGGCGGCTTCGAGTTCGTCCTCGGTAAGTTCTCCGCAGATCGCGGTGGATATAATAACGGATGGCCTTAACAACCCTTGCACCAGGCAAACGGGTTTCTTGCTTTTTACCAGATAAACCGGCACGGTGATCTGTGTCTTGTCAAATATCGCGTCTAGCACATGCCGCAGTTTGGGATCATTGACCGCCCCGCGCTTTAAGAGCGTCTGCTTGGATTCGATCCTCCTGTCGAGATGGAACTTATGAGATACGCGATAGACGGCCCTGAAGAACCCTGCGGCCAGCAAAACAAAGATGAATAAGACGAGAGCGATCAATGGATAACCCTTTAACAACGAAAAGAATGTAAGACAACTGTCCCTGGACGCGATCAGCGCGTTCCTTAAAAAGGGCAGCCACCTGTAGATGTAAATGCTCCACAAACCGGCGACAAACAACCCCATACCGCCGACCAGGCCGAGAATGGTCAAAGGGTGTTCCCATATCTTGTTGTCCAGGTTCTTTGCTTGTTTAAATCTCATCTAGTCCCCGTTTTTATCGTCTATTACTTTATCGATCTCTTTCCTTAAAAGCTCAAGTTCTTCGCGGTCAAGGCCTTCAAAGGCGTCCACGAGATTCGACAGCACGGGCTGGCGGTCGTCGGCAAACAAGCCGGTCAGGACCTCCTTAGATACCATATCCATTAGCTCTTGTTTAGTATAGACGGGCGTGTAGATATATTTATTGCCGCTCTGGTGCTTGTTCAAGAGGCCCTTTTCCGCGAGCCTCCCGGTGACTGTCATAACGGTCGTATAGGCGATCCCTTTCTTGACGTGAAGCACCTCATAGACGTCCTTTACAGAAGCGCTGCCCTTATCCCATACGCAGTCCATGATATCGCACTCGAGGTGGCCGAATATCTTGCCTAATCCTTTTTGTCTTGGTCGAAATACGCTTGGAAAGTCCATGTCCTCATTTTATACTACACAGTGTAGGAATGTCAAGAAGGGGGAGACGGGGTCAGGTCTTGTATTTCAACATCCGGCCATAACAAAAATGGTAAAATACAAGACCTGACCCCTTTTTAAAAAAGCAAAATGCTACTTGAGTTTATAGATCACGATGACCGGCTTTCCGTCTTCGGGTAATACACCCTGTATGCCGGTAAACCTCGAATTCGGTGACAGGAAACGCTTGACTGTATCCGTCATCGGATACATCCCGTTACTCGTCACAGCGATCGGGCAGCTTTCCAGACAGGTTATACAACCGGTGTTTTTCGTGCGAGCCGCCTTCTGGTTGCCTCCGAAATGGATCTCGAATCCGTTACCTGACGAATCCGATATGATGTCGCCTAACGACAGCTTGTCGCTCTTGCCAGGGATGATCGCTGTTACATCCAGTACGTCACCCTTGACTACCTGGCCGACGGTTTCCCCGAGCTTAAGATTATTACCCGGCTTAGCGCCGATCTGGACCAATGCTTCATAGAAATCATTCTGATTGGAGTAGGCCTTCAGGATAGCCCGATCACCGTACTTGCCGTCCTTGAAAACGATACCCCAGTGGACTGTCGGCTCAAATAGATGTATACCGTTTACCTCGGTATATATCCTGATCTCCTTGTCCTTCTTACTCACCAGAAGTGGTCGTGTAGCGGTCGGCATCTCATTTGACGATTTCATTTCTAAAGCAGGCGTCCGTCCTTCTCCGAACTTAAGAGAGTAGGTAAAGATCACCGCCTCTCCGTCTTTCGGCAAGTTTTCGCTGTTGGCTGTCCACTTTAGCTTACCTTCCTTATAGCCGCCTTGCGGGTAGACCGCATTACTGGTTATGGCTATGGGACAGCTTTCCAGACAAGTGATGCACCCTGTGTTGTTATCCTTTGCGGCTTTCAGGTTCCCGCCAAACCTTACATCGAAATCCTTGCCGTTCGGATCCTTGATCACCTTGGATAACGGGATGTTCTGCTTATCACCCCAAGACGCTGTCACCTTGAGTGCTTCACCATCGACAAACTTGCCGTCCGTCTTATCGATCTGAAGATTATCTCCCGGCATCGCGCCGATCTCCACGAGCGCCGCATGAAACTTTTCATGGCTGGCATAGCTCTTAAAGAGGGCTTTGTCGGCGACCTTGCCGTCTTTAAACACTATACCCCAGTGTATCGAAGGCTCCGTAAAAGCCTTCCCCTGGACTTCCGTGTAGATCATGACCTTTTTGCCCTGTTTGTCCACGACTATCGGATTGTCCTTTGTGACCTGTTTTATCAAGTCAGCCGACTTCTTTTCCTCTGTCTTTTTATCTGTTTCGCAACCTGCGACTATCGCCAAAAGAACCGGAACGATCGCGAGTAGCGCAATTGCTTTTAGTAACCTTTTCAAAATATGTCACCTCCCTCACATAAGGTATATTTATTACTATTATAAAGGTTTCTATACTATTTGCAAGCCGAATAAGCAAATCACTTGCAAAGAGGGTTCTGTGCAATAAAAGGAACGTGATTCTCAGATAGGACTACTCACCTATCTACACCGCAAATCTGAAATAGATGACATCTCCGTCTTTTACTACATATTCCTTGCCTTCAAGTCTCCAGTGCCCGTGTTCTTTTGCAGCGTGCATGGAACCTGCCTTATCCAGATCACCGAAAGCGACGACTTCCGCCTTGATAAAGCCGCGTTCCATATCCGTATGCACTTTGCCGGCCGCCTTCCTGGCTGTTGTCCCTTCAGGGATATTCCACGCGTGCGCCTCGTTGGGATTGGCTGTAAAGAACGTGATAAGGCCTAATAATTTGAAGACCGCGTGGACCAACTGCAATAGGGGCGATTCTTCCAGCCCCATATCTTTTAGAAACTCGACGGCCTCCGCCTCGTCCAGCTCGGAGATCTCCTCTTCGATCTCGACCGGTAGAGCGATTACTCCTGCCTCCATTTGTTTCGCCTTCTCCTCGACCTCCCGTACAAGCGGGTTACTCGAGTCAAAAGTATCCCCCTCTCCTACATTGGCAACAAAAATGACCGGTTTCAGAGTAAGAAGCGGCACGTCCTTAAGATGTTCTTTCTGCTCATCAGTCATGTCTTTAGGCCGGAGCATGATCCCTTTGTCTAGCTTCTCCGTTATCGCCGCAAGTAAGTCGTGCTGGATGACGGCTTCTTTATCGCCTGTCTTCGCCCGCCTTTCCAACTCTGTTATCCGCCTGTCTATAATACTTAGGTCCGCTAGCATCAGTTCCAGGGCGATCGTTTCGATGTCTTCAGCAGGACTGATCCTTCCTTCAACGTGGGCGATCGTATCGGATGAGAAACAACGGACTACGTGGACCAGGACATCCGCGTCCCGTATATGGCTCAGGAACTTGTTCCCCAGGCCCTCGCCCTTACTGGCCCCCTTGACCAGGCCGGCAACATCCATAAACCTGATGTTCGCGGGGACCATCTGTTTTGAACCCGCTATCTGTTGTACTCGCGCAAGACGGTTGTCCGTGATCTCGACCATCCCGATGTTGGGTTCGATCGTCGTAAACGGATACATGTCGGTCACCGCATGGACTCTGGTGACGGCATTGAATAGAGTAGTCTTTCCCGCGTTCGGCATCCCTATGATCCCTACCTGCATGGCACCTCATTAACCAGCTTGTTGCTAGTAGCTTGTAGCTTAAAACCAAAACGACATCTCGTCTTGTATTTATACTATAGTAGTGTAATCTTGTAAGCTACAAGCTACTAGCTTTTTTTCACTTCATTTCTGTATAAAAAAGTTGTATAATATTTAGGTCATGTAAATAGCAGCAGTCTTCTTAAAGAGGGTAGCGATGACTGATTCCTCCCAAGAAACACCTGCACAAAAAAACAGGGAGAGCAGTAAGAAGATCCTGATGCGTTATCTTGACCTCGGTTCATTGAGCGCTGAGAACAAGATGCTGCGCAGCCTTCTTTATGACGAGATCACCGGCCTGCCCACCTTATCCCTATTCCTCGATGAGATAACCTTCACCCTAAAGACAAAAGGACAGGTCGGCATCCTCTACCTCGACATAGAGCGGTCCGCCAAGATCCAGGAAGCCTTCGGCTATCAGGTCTTCGACCAGACTCTGAACATCGTCAGCCGGGTATTGGATAAACTCAGAGGCACATGCATAAGAAAGGAAGACACGGTCGCCGCCGTCATGAAATGCGGTAATGCTTTCGTGGTCCTCCTTTCTCCGCCGCGCAAGCAGAAGCAGATAAAACCGGAAGACCTTTTGAATATCAGAAAGAGGCTGGTCAAAACACTACGCAGCGAAGTCAAGAAACAGCTCGATCCTAACGTCTACCGGCGTTTCTACTGCCGCTGCGGCACGGCTCTTATCGAAAGCAAGCCCGGATTGAGCATTGAACACCTTGTGTTCAATGCCGTCGAACGCGCCCGCGAAAATGCGAGTGACAAGGAGCTGGAACACAGGGAGCTCAAACTGGCTGAATTAAGACAGGCCATCGAGTTGGACCAGATTACGACAGTCTTCCAGCCGGTCGTCCATCTCGATTCCAAAAAGGTCATCGCCTATGAGGCCTTCAGTCGTGGACCGAAGGGGATCGAGGATCCGGAAACGCTTTTTAAGATCGCCCACGACGGCGATTGTGTTTGGAAGCTGGATCAGGCTTGCCGTGAGAAGGCGTTCATGTCTGCCAACGGCCTGCCGACCGATTTCTTGTTCATCAATATCTACCCGCACGCCATCGGTGACCCGGAGTTGAAGAACATCGGCGACTCCCTGGCGCTAGCCCAAAGCAAGCTCGGTCCGGAACAACTGATCTTCGATGTCAGCGAGCAATCGATGGTCGACGATTTCGAGCTCTTCCCGACGATGCTTCATTACCTGAAGACGATCGGTTTTAAGATCTGCATAGACGATGCCGGCAGCGGATACTACGGCGGCCTCGAGTTGATGGCGCGAGCCAAGCCGGATTTCGTTAAGATCGATATCCATCTGATAAGGAATATCGACAGCGATGAGATAAGGCAGGACCTTTGCGAGACCATCGTCAAGTTCGCCAATAAGGCCGGCGCGTTCGTTTCGGCCGAAGGCATAGAGACAGTCGACGAGCTTAGAAAACTGCAAGACATCGGCGTTCAGTTCGGGCAGGGATACCTATTCGCCGAGCCCGCCGCTCCATTCCCGAAATTAAAAAGAATACGCGCCAAGAAATCCACAAATAACTGAAATATTCCCATTCCTTAAGACTCAGGTCGACCCCTTGTAATCCCACATCTTGTACGAACGATAGTTAATATTCACAAAATACTTGAGTTTTGCACCGGATGATACGATAATTGTATTAAGGTGCTGTAAATTATACAGCGTATCGTGTAAGAATTACAGCGGAGAGCGGTGCTTTGAATTTAACATGGCTGTTTCATGAGTATCAGCGCAACCTACTACAGGTCCTTTTTGATAACCCGGGCAACCCCCTGCACATAAGCGAGCTCGCACGGCGCGCAAATATAGACTCCGGCAACGCGAAAAGATATCTAGAGAAGTTTGCAACCCAAAACATAGTCAATCTCGACAAGCACAGTAAGATGACCTTCGTCACACCCGATCTTGACAACCCGGTGACTTCCAAGATCTTCGAACTTTTTGAACTAAGCCGCATGAGAAGCTTTTTCGAGAGCAATGAAGTATATGGCAAAGTCCTGCCTCGCGTTGCCACTGCCCTCCTTGAGGAGATCGACGGCATCAGGATGATCAATCTGATCAGACCGCGCAGTCACAACGGAGATGATCCTCTCAGTATGGTCCTGGTGATCGTTGTCACGAACGGATACCACGAAGAGGATCCCGCGATAACGGCCGATAAGGTCTGTCGCAAAAACGGCCTACCATTGTCACTTCAGCCTCTCATCATCCGCTCTCAAGACTTTAAGGACGGATGGCAAAAACATGAGACCTTCTACACCGATCTATGGCATGAGCGTGTCGTACTGTACGGCGAGAGCTATCTGTGGCGCATGGTCGCTGATCAGGGTGTTCCGGAGGTGGGACGGAAATGAAGATACGAACGGTCGCTCTCGCTTTGATAATATCTGTGACCGCTGTGCTGATGTCACCTCCACCTGCATACGCGGCGGCAGGCGACGGTTTGCTCTCTTATGGTTCCAGAACCGGTGGATCACGAGGTCAGAAATACCGCACGTGGACGCCTACGACCATAGGTGCCGAGACTTCCGGACCCGTTAACAATGTGACTACAAACTGGACGGTCATGAAGGCATCGCCAACCAACTCCGGAGTCTACGTCATGGCCATGGTCACCACACAAGCTACCGACAATTTCAAGGTCTATAGCTACTCCGGCGGGACGTGGACGAATGAGCTGCTGTATACGCAAAGCGCGGCACAATACGCGTATCGCTTGTTCGACGTGGCTTTTGAGAACCTTTCCGGGCGCGTCATGGTCGTCTACGGGAAAAGCGATTCTGCGACGACCGCGTACTACCGGATCGGCACTTGGAACAGTGGTACGAACCACTATGACTGGACCGCTGAGAGCAGTTTTACCTTCACGACCTCTATCGGCAATCTCCGCTGGTTCATCCTGGCCAACAAACTGAACGCGGACAATATGATCCTTACTGCAGTCGGAGACGGCGGTACAAACAACATCAACGCCCGTGTCTGGAGCGGCTCCGCGTGGGGCAACGAAGGCGGTGCCTGGGGCCTGGTCAGCGTCAGCACCAACTGGGATTTCGATTGCGCATATGAGACGGCGTCCGGTGACGGTATGGTGGCTTGGGGTGTCAACGGTAGTCCGTATTGGAAATATGCCACCTTCATAGGCACTACTTGGACCGTCAACAACGGACCGACGACTAATCTAGACCAACCGATCAGAGAGTTGACGGTAGGTGCCGACCCCCGACCGACCAGCGATCTCATCACCGTCGCTTTGCAGGAAACGTCACCCAGCAACCACGTCAACGGTGTCGTCTGGAGCGGCACCGCCTGGACCGGACCGACAAGCTTGAATACGCTCACCAATACGGTTTCTTACGGTAGGGTGATCGACGTGGCATACGCCGGTGTGTCCGGGAATGCGGTCCTTCTATGGGACGGGAGAGTCACAGGAAGCGCCGGCCTGGCTTGGGCATTGTCTCAGAACGGAGCCGCTTTTGTCACACAAACGACAGTCGTTCTGACCGGCGGTAACAATGAGTATAATATCCAACTGGTATCAGACGCAGCCAGTAATACGATCATGTATGTCCGCCGGGACAGTAACTACGACCTCTTCTATTACTACTATAACGGCGATACGAACACCTGGACGGTAAGTACCGGGGGTGCCATCGAGACCGATTCATCGCCTTCGGGCGATAACGCTAAGGAAAGCTATATGTTTGCCTATGAGAGCGTATACAACATACCTACTCTCGGAATCACGCTGACCGTTATTGCTGTGGCGTCATTCATCGCCGTACTGGTCAGGAGAAGGGTCTTATATATAAGGAGGCGGACGGCGTGAGTCAAGCAGCCACATTGACCGTCTTTTTGATATCGATCGTCGTCTATGCCGCCGGCATACTCGTCTTCAGACGACGGCGTGCCTGGCTGACATACTATGTCACGGCGGCTCTCGGTCTGGCGCTTATATTGATCTTCGGCGCCCGCCTGGTCGGCATCTCCGACAAGATCGAAGGCGCTGTCACATACACCACATCCATGTTGGCGCCCCTGGTCGGAGTCAACGCACGGTTCTTGGGCCAGAATGCGATCCTTGTTAAAGACGCCCTGGGCTGGGTGGTACTGGAGACGAACATCGAATGCTCGGCCCTGATCGAATCGAGCATCTTGCTCGGCCTCATCCTTTACTATCCGGGTTTCTCAAAACAAAGAAAAGCGGCGACTATCGGTATCGGCCTGATCGTTACGATCATTGCGAACCTGATGAGGATGCTTATCATCACATGGTTTGCCGCCACGATGGGACGGCAAGCCATCTTTTGGGGACACGCTGTCGTCGGCCGGTTGTTCTTCTTTGTAGTCATCATCGCGCTTTACTGGTTCATACTGACCAGGCCGACCGTGGTCATAGTGGGTCAGAACGTCGAGTCACAGGGGGCGAACGGGACGCCATGACCGAACTATGGATGTTCTTGCTGATATGGGGTGTCTGGATACTCATGCCTATCATAGTGGACGGGACGGACACGCTCGTCCGCCTGTTCGTCGTGCTCATATGGGGTAGACACGATCATGCTGAAGCGTATTCGGATAAATATCTTCCCGGTGTGACGGTGATCGTACCGGCATACAACGAGAACCAAGTGATAGACCGCTGCTTGAACTCGATCAAGAACCAGGACTACCCGCATGAAAAACTCGAGGTGATCGTCATCGATGACGGCTCAACGGACGGTACCGCTGAACTTGTGCTCGACCACATCGACGGCCAGGCAACCAACGGAAACGGCTTCAGGAAGAACGGGAATGGGAACGGCTACCTTAAGACGGACGGCGGGAAGACAAACGGTAATGGGAACGGGAATGGGAACGGCCATATCCAACCCGGTATATATAGAAGCAAGGATCTAAAGAACGAGAATGGGAACAACGGCAAGAATGTAAAGAACGGGAATGGGAATGGTTATCTCCTGAACGGCGACCACACGGATGTCCAGGAATTCAACGGCGATATCACTCTGATAACCGATGAACATATGGGCAAACCGGACGCGCTTAACCTGGGCGTCAAACATATGAACGGCTCCGACTTGGTGGTCACCATAGACAGCGACGTCGTACTAGCGCCGGATGCCATCCGCAATATGGCTTGCGCTTTCCTTGGCAACTCCAATATGGCAGCAGCAACCGGTCATATCGAGATCAGCGAGGAGATAGTCGAAGAAAGAGATGAATTCGGCAACTTGATCCTGGATGAAGAGGGCAGGCTGATCACCCGCAAGCTCGGCATCCGGGAGAAAATGCTGGCCAAATGCCAGTTCCTTGAATACCTCGACGCCTTCCGGCTGGGCCGGCAGTTCCAGGCAACGATCCATTCCACATATATACTGGCCGGCGCGTTCTCGGCCTTCAGGCGGGACATACTGGAGAAAACGCCGCTGTACCGCCCGCGGACGGTATCCGAGGACTTCGACTTGACCGTCGATATCCACAAAACCAAGTCCCACGTCGGTTACGTTCCCGACGCGAAGGCGTTCTTGGAACCGGTCATCACCTGGACACACCTCTACTCGCAGCGAGTGAGGTGGTGCAGGGGACAACTTGAAGTCTGCGGAGCGCACCGCGATATGATCGGAAACCGTGAGTATGGTCCGGTAGGCTGGTTCGGCTTGCCACAGATGCTCATCACCGATCATACCTTGGCATTCCCGAGGTTGATGTGGACGTTCATAATCCTTTTGTTCCCGCTTTTCGGATACCCGGTCATGACGATATTGCTGGCCATCGGCTTTATGTATATATTCTACATAGGTCTGGGGATACTGCAGACGTTTAGCGCTTTTACTATAGTCGACGAAGTGACCAAGAAGAAGACTGAGAGTGCGCTACCCTGGATCCTTGTCTTACCCGTATACAGGCTGATCGTGTTCTACTTCAGGATGTCCGGATTCCTAAGGACGATGGTAGAACCCGCCGTATGGGACGTCAAAGGATCAAGCAACGGGCGTTCAAACGGTAACGGTGATCTCGACGAAAGCGTCCATAGCTTAAGAGAAGGTATGAAACACGGCCTCTTCAACGGCTTTAAGAACGGTCACAAAAACAAATGAAGAAAAAGGCGATGACTGACGACAAACGGTACGTCATTTTATTAGACATTATTTTCGTAACTCTGATAGTGGTGGCCGGTTCGGTCATCGTTTATTATCGCCTTATGATCCAGTATCTGCCGAAACACGGACCTGGTTTTGACAGTTACGCCCTTCTTTCCAACGCGCTGACGCTGGCCGGGAAATCGACTTACTATGAGATCGGACGCCCGCCCTTCCAACCGTTTCTGCTCTCTCTATTCTTCAGGATGGGCTTCGTCAACGAACTCGTCGCGTATCTCCTGGATGCCTTCTTCTATATCGCCGGCGCGACCGGCCTCTATCTATTGATGAGACAACGTTTTCCAGCCCTTCTAAGCCTGGCAGGCGCTTCCATATTCCTATCTTTACCCGACATGATCTTAAACCTCACTCTCGGCGCAACAGACATCATTGCTATCTCCTTGTCCATCTGGACTATATACTTCCTTGTGCTCGGCAAGAACAGAGACTCCCGTTATTTGATCGCCGTGTTTCCATTGTTCATCATCTCATTCTTAACACGTTATACCGCGGCCGTTATGTTGTTCCCGATCGTCTTCTATCTTCTGGGACAGATCAACCTGCTTCGCAATATGAAGGCGATAGGACAAAGTGTCCTTATCAGTCTGGTCGTCCTATCGATCGATATATCCTACTACTGGCATATCACCCGGGGACAAGCTTTGTTTCAGTTCCTTGGACCTCTGGGTGTTGCCACGACAGTCGAGAGAACTCCAGCGAAGGTGATCACCGGCGCGACTCCTCCGACCACGTTCTTTATCACCAATCTGCCTAAGATGATGTCGGTCTCCAAAGGCGGATGGCTCCTTGTCATCCTCTTCTTGATAGGCACGGGAGCATTCATTATACGCTTGCTTAAGAAATCTCTTAGACCGTTATATATTTCAGCATCCACAGTGGCGGTTGTTCTGGCTGTGACCTTTTTCTTGACTTTCTCAAGGATAAATTTTTTAGTCGCAAATACCATTATTGTCGGCTTGTTCCTCATCGTCATCCCTTATGTCGTCGACCTCAATCAGGAACAGCGCCTCGATATGTTCGTCTTTATCTGGTTCGTCACATTCCTAAGCTACCATAGCCACCAGCTGGTCAAAGAGACCCGTTATTTTATAACCATGACACCCCAGGCGGCTTACCTGGCAGTCCTTGGTGTCGCGTTGACGACCGATTGGATCAAGCGGTTTAAACCTGAGATGATATACAAGACGGTCACAGCCGTGGCCGCCGCGGGCATCCTTGCTTTTACCTCGTTTTCCGCGTACCAGTCTTATGTAAGCGTTAAGGACATCGGTGGTTGGGGCATTCCGGAAGCCGTCAATCAGGCATGTGATTGGGTCCGTCCGCAGCTTCGCAAAAACAGTGTTGTCTACGCGGATTACTTCGTCGCCGTCGCCTGGTATTTGAAACGTCCGGTCGTCGCTATGCCGATCTTTAAAGACGACCGCGCGTACGCGCACGAGCTCGGCAAGTATCAACCGGACTTTTTTATATCTATCTGGCGCGGCGGAGAGGTCGCCAACTACAAAGCGATCAAGCATTTCCAACAGGTGAACGTCTTCGTCAAACAGAAGAATAAAAAGCCCCCTGACAAACCACGGATCTTCTTGGTCGGGCAGGATATCGATCATTATCTTGAAGACATGCTGGGATTCAAGTACTATATCATGCGGGATAAAAGCCCCTTTCCGGATGACACGGCTCGGGCGCTGGGAGTCACATATCTCGATGAATACCGTCCTTCCGAACTTAGCAAGTATAAGGTGCTCCTGCTCTACAACTTCAAATGGCAGAACGTCGAGAAAGCCGAGGACGTGGTGAGGGAATATGTGAAAGGCGGCGGGACGGTCGTCATCGACGCTTCAGGTAACGCTGGCAAGTCCGTATATGACCTCAATAACAGCAGTTTCCTGGGCACCTCGATCGTTAAAAGGACGCTGCCCGAGCACGCCGTTTTCAATATGCACGATCCTACTTTGAGTTATCATGTCGACCCCTCGAAGTTCGGGCCGTTTATCGACGAGTTTAAGAACCCCTGGCAAGGGTCGACTTATCAAGAACTTGAATTGCCCGGAGTCCTGCCGATCTCGGATCTTGTCACTGCGGACGGTAAGAAAGTCGTCGTCGGCGTTCAGAAGATAGGCAAGGGGAGAGTCATATGGATCGGATACAACATCATATTCCATGCCTTCTATTATGAGAACAAACAGGAGACGCGGATGATCCAGAACATCATGCGATACGCTTATAAACGTCCATGACCCGCTTCGCTATCTTCTGGTGATCGAACGGATCGATGACCGAACTGTGCCTGCGTACAGTCTCTCTAAATCCCTTATCTGCCAGGACTTTTATGATCGCTTCGGAAACCGAGTACGTGTCTCCCGGCTCTGTCAAGTAACCTGTCTCTCCATCCTTGACCACATCGGGTACGCCTCCGACATTAGAGGCGACAACCGGCAAACCGGCTGATATTGCCTCCCTTACCACCATGCCGAGGCCTTCAGACGTAGTCGGCAAGACCATAAGGTCCGCGGCTCCATACCACAGCGGGAGTTCTTCGTGTATTTTGGACCCCGCGAACATCGCGTTACCGGACAGACCCCGCTTTTCAATGTCGCTGACCAACAGATCTTTAAGGGGGCCCGCGCCTACGAATACAAAAAGTGCTTCCGGAACCACGTCGCAGACTTTTAATATGACCTCCGGCAGAATATCCACGCCCTTGATCGTGAGCAAAGCACCGACATATAGGATGATCCGCGTAGCGGCCGGCAGGTCCAGCTTGCGTCTGGCTTCAGCCTGGTCGATATGTTTGAACAACTCCCGGTCCACCCCAAGCGGTATGACCGACATCTTGTCTTCGCTAATCCCGAAATGTTCTTTGATATGATCTTTAAGGTAGACATTGGTCGGGATGATGTGGTCCGCGTGACGCAGCGAATATCCGATCAGCCACCCGGCGATCCTGCTCTTTTCCGGGAAGGTAACAACGTCCGAATCGTGTGCCGTGATGACGACCGGTTTTCTCCGTAGTCTTCCGGCGATGACGACGATCAAGCCGGTGGGTATTACAAAATGGGCGTGCAGAAGATCGCATTCTTCCTTTTTGATAAGGCGAAATGCCTTATATATACCTGACAGCAGATACACACCTATACGGAAAACGGGTATCCTTTCATATTCCGCAAGGAGCATTTGTTTTGAGGGAAACCGGAACCTGTAGACCTTGACCGGTCCGTCCTGCATCTCATAAGCATCCTTATTAAAGACACGGGCTGTAAGGACGTGTACAGATATGCCCTGTCTGACAAGGGCTTCAGCTTGTTCGCGGACAAAGATCCCGTTCCACGGGTTCACATTACCGGGCCAGCCCGGACAGACGATCAGAACACGCATCAAGAAGATTCCCCGTTTTGCTTGTTCTCCAGATGCCTTTTTATATCCAGGTTCTCTCTTTGCACACGGTAGACTTCCTTGCGCACCTCCGCGATCTGGCTGGCTATGAACCCGAACGAGAGGACGATCGAACCGACCAGGATCAACAGAGCCATCAGGAGCATCAGCGGCCTTGTCGGGTCGAGTTCGCTGTGCTGCCATAGCCATACTATATAGACACCACTTACCAGTCCGAGCACGAGAAGGATCGAGCCGATGATCTCGAACAGGATGGCCGGCCTTTCGAAAAAAGAGAACAAAAGATGTGAGACGATGGCGCCGCGCACGTGGATCTTGGACTTACCGGCTTCCCTCCCACGAAGGACCGCTGGTACTTCTATCACCTTACTCCCGGTCGCCAGTGCCTTTGACAGGATCTCGAAATGTATCTCTTTGCCGTCTGCCTGAACGTCCAGGCAGTCTATCAAAGACCGCCGGTAGGCGCGGAACATGCCGGTCACCGTACGCAGGTGCCCCGGTAGAGCAAATCCAAGGAGATAATTTGCGCCTCTGCTTAAGAAAAGGCGGAAGAAAGGCACGCCTTCCGTCCTGCCACCCCGGCTGTAAGGCGACCCGATGACTATATCCAGCAAACGGTCCGTTTGCAGCGGCTCGACCAGCCTCATTATATCTTTTGGATCATAACTCAAGTCCGCGTCCAGCGTGACTATCACGTCACCTTTAGCCGCTTTAAACCCGGCTTTTAACGCATTTCCCTGTCCTTTGTTCCGCAGATAGGTGACGACCTTCATGTACGGCCGATGTGACTGTTCCTCGTGCAAGCGTTTAAGCGTATCGTCCGATGAACCGTCATCCACCGTGATCAGTTCCCAGTCTTCAACAACATCGAGCGCCATCTCAACCGCCGAGACGAGTCTTCTGACGTTTTCTCCTTCGTTGTATAGAGGAACGATTATCGAGATACCGTTTCCATCCATCGATCATATCCTTCCGTCCGATTTATATTATCTCCTTATAGACCCGTTCGAGATCCGCGGCCGCATGGGCGCTCGTGTAATTATTATCCACTAAAAGCCGTCCGTTTTCCGCTATTTTCTTCTTCAAGGCCTTATCTTTCATCAATTGTGCCACTTTATCCGCGAAGATCCCGGGTGTTGCAGCAAGCAGAGCGTGCTCTCCATCTACGACACCCATGCCTTCGCAGCTCTGCGGAGTCGCGACGACCGGTAAGCCCATGGCCATCGCCTCCAGTATCTTGGCATGCAGCCCTGTAGCAATACGTATTGGCGCTATATAAACGCTGGAAGCGTTCAAATACGGCCTTATGTCACCCACATAACCGGTTAACTCGACTCCCGCCTGTCTGCTTAGTTCTTCCACGCTGGGTGGCGGATTACCGCCGATCACCCATAACTTGACCCCGGGTATTTCCTTCCTTATCAACGGCAAGACCTCCCGGCAGAAAAATACGATCCCGTCGACATTCTGATAGAACGTCATCGTTCCGACAAAGACGATCCTATCCGGATCCGCATCCTTCATCTCCGGTCTGAAATACTCCGTATCCACTCCGACTCTGACCACGCTTATATCCGCGTCGCATCCCATATCGACCAAATGATCCTTGATCGGTTCCGACATCACCAGCACGCGGTCGAAGCTTTTTAAGCCGGAGCATTCATACCGGCGCACCTTAGCAAGCTCTAGCCGGTACATATAGGATAAGGCATCACGACGATGGGGGAGCATCCGTTGATACATCAGTGTCATCGTTTCAACCAGGTCTATCACTTTGGGTATGTCGTACGGTTCCGCATAATGAGCAAACTGTAGACTGTGAATGTGGATGATATCCGGACCCTCTTCTTTGACAACCTGGCCGATCGATTCCTCTAAACGAGCCGACCTGGCAGCGTACATCTGTTGCGGTCTGCGCGATAGGACGTTAAAAACCGACTTGATATAGGCGCGTTCGCCGTCGAACGGTATGGTTTCGATCCTCCGGCAATACTTCCGCATCGCGTCGATAGAACGCTCTTCACCGGGTCTTAAGAAGGATACCAGTATTATATCGTGGTCGCGGGACATCTCTTTGATAAGGTGGTGCGACCTTATCCTGTCTCCCCGGTCCGGCGGGTACGGAAAAGAGGGCGTTGCGTACATGATCTTCATGTTTCTAAATATTATCACACATTTGCAATTCGAATAGCGGTGTCATATTCTTGTCTGTATGAAAGTACTCACAGTCCTTGGCACCAGGCCGGAGATCATCAAGATGTCGCCCTTACTTCCCCTGTTCGATCAGCATTTTACGCACAACCTGGTCCATACGGGACAGCATTATGCTTATCACCTCGACCGCATCTTCTTCAACGAACTGCACCTTAGGACACCCGATTATACGCTTGAGGTAGGTTCGGCGGATAACCTCGTCCAGACCGCCTCGATGATGGCTAAGATGGATCCCGTGATCAAGCAGGAAAAGCCCGACTTGATCGTCGTCCAGGGCGATACCAACAGCACACTGGCCGGCGCTCTGGCGGCAGTGAAATCGGGTGTTTATCTTGCCCACATCGAAGCCGGTTGTCGTTCGTTTAACCGGGATATGCCGGAGGAATATAACCGGGTATTGACCGACCACAGCTCCCATATCCTGTTCGCGCCGCATCAAGACGCGGTCGATCAGCTGAAAAACGAAGGTGTACCCGAGGATTCCATCTTCTTGACCGGCAACACGCTGATCGACGCATGCATGAGGAACGTCGGTTACTCCGATGCTTCAAAGATACTTAAAAGACTGCGCATAGATCCCGGTGAATACATCCTCGTCACGATACACAGGAGTGAGACGACAGACAACGCGTTCGTCTTGAAGGAACTTATAACCACCTTGAACAGCCTTGCCGACAGGATACCGATCGTCTTTCCCATACATCCCCGTACTAAGAAGGCGTTACACCTGGAAAACCTTGAACTGGATCCCCGGATGGAGGTCATCGATCCGGTCGGATATCTCGATTTCCTGAAGCTCGTGAAATCCGCCAAATTCATCATGACCGACTCGGGCGGGATCCAGGAAGAGGCGGCTGGCCTGCATATCCCCGCGCTGATCCTTAGAGACGAGACGGAATGGATGGACTTCGTAAGAGCCGGTAAGAACCGGATCGTCGGGAAGAAGAGCGATCAGATATTAAAAGAAGCGATCCGGCTTCTTGATGATCCCGGGGAACTTGAAAAGATGAAAGCCGCTGAGGTACATCTACCGGTCGACGCCAGCAAGAAGATACTCGATATCCTAACCGCCTTCAGCCACGATCTGTAAGGCGACCTTAAGAGCATCCCTGGCTTCTTCACCCGTCACCCCGGGTGGCAAGCCTTTTGCGACACAGTCTACGAAATGCTCCAGTTCGTTCCTTAACGGTTCGCCTCTTTGGATATAGGGTATCTCCATAGCCCCGACCTGCTTGTAGCTTACGTTCTTGCCGCCGACATATTCGGCTGAAAGGCCGCTTCTTACAAAGACCTCCTGCGTCTGATAGTCGGCTGTTATATACTGCTCCTTCTGGGTGACGCTCATCGATCTTATCCGGCGGTTGGCTACTCTGCTCGCTTCCAGCACCGCGACCATCCCGTTCTCGAACTTGAGTTGCGCGTGAGCGACATCTTCCGTTTTGGAGCGGACCTTCTGCGTCATGCTGTTGACCTTTACAATATCCGATCCTATCAGATGCATGACTATATCGATGTCGTGTATCATCAGGTCCAAGACTACTCCCGTGTCGGAGTACGCGTATTCAAAGGGTCCGATCCTTTGCGCCTCGATATAGACGACTTCTCCCGGATCCATGATATCTTTGACAGTCAGAACCGCTGGATTGAAGCGCTCGACGTGTCCGAGCATCAAGATCATACCCGCCTTTTCAGCCGCTTTGATGATGCGGTCGGCATCTTCCAAAGACGAGCTTATCGGTTTCTCCAGCAAAACGTCGACCCGGTTTGCCGCGACCTCCTCCACGACATCCGCGTGGTTTTCAGTCGGCACACATACGCTCACGGCGTCGACCTCACCTAATAACCCCGGCAAGTCCTTAAACGGGGTTGTTTTATATGCTGCCGCTTTCCTTTCAGCTTTCCCGTAGTCGATGTCATATATGCCGACCACTTCGGCGTGTGGCATCGACGTATAGTTCCGGATATGATGTTCGCCGATACGTCCGGCGCCTACGACTCCCACCTTCACGCTCATCCGCGTTTCCCATCCTCATCGACCGTGCCGTGTTGTTTGGCCGGATTCCCGTATACGAGGGCATATGGCGCGACATCCCTGGTGACGACGCTACCTGCACCGATCATCGCGTATTCGCCGATCTTTATGCCGCAGATGATGGTCGAATTAGCGCCGATCGACGCGCCTTTCTTGACGAGTGTCGGCAGCAGTTCGAAATCACTCTTGAATGCGCGAGGCGTCTTGTCGTTGGTGAAGACCGTACCCGCGCCGACAAATACATCGTCCTCGATCGTCACGCCATGATATACGGAAACACTGTTTTCTATCTTGCAGCCGCGGCCGACACTGACACCTCTATCTATATATACATCCTTTCCGATAACGCAGTCATTACCGACTTTAGCTTCCTCGCGTATATGAGCGTGATTCCAGACGGCAGTGCCGTTGCCGACTTCCGCCTTCTTGGATACTTCCGCAGTTGAATGTATATAAACAGGCATTTTGACCTCCGCGGTTATTATACTATAATGAGCAGGTGGCTTGTAGCTAGTGGCTTGTAGCCCTTAAAAGCAGGAATTTTTACTTCGCTACAAGCTACTCGCTACTAGCTGGAAAGGACGTATATGATACCGCTGGTGGATCCAAGAGCTGAATATGAGTCGCTTAAGAGCGAGCTTGATAAGGTCATCCTTGGGGTGGCCGGGAGCGGACAGTATGTACTGGGCGCAAATGTAGAGGCATTCGAAAAGGAGTTTGCCGCTTATATCGGAGTTGAGCACGCTATCGGTACCGGCTCAGGAACCGACGCCCTGCGCATCGCCCTGCTTTCGCTAGGAGTCAAAACAGGCGACGAGGTCATTACATCGCCTTTCAGTTTTGTCGCGACCGCGGATTCGATCGCCCAGATCGGCGCCATTCCCGTCTTTGTAGATATCGACCCCGAGACTTTCAATATCGATGCGCACAAGATAGAACATAAGATAAGTTCCAAAACAAAAGCGCTTCTACCTGTCCACCTTTTCGGTCAACCCTGCGAGATGGATATGATCGGGGACCTGGCGGATGAATACGGATTGAAAGTCCTGGAAGACTGCGCACAGGCGGCAGGCGCCGGCTTCGGCGCAAAGAAGACAGGTTCGATCGGCCACGCCGGAGCGTTCAGTTTCTTCCCGACCAAGAACCTCGGTTGTATGGGGGACGGCGGGATGATCACGACAAACGACGATGAGACCGCGAATATGGCTCGCATGCTGCGAGTCCATGGCGCCGCCTCAAAGTACGACCATGAGATGTTGGGATACAACAGCAGGTTGGATGAGGTGCAGGCCGCGGTGTTGAGAGTGAAACTCAAGATGCTGGACGGTTGGATAAACCTAAGGATCCAGGCCGCAAAACTCTACGATGAACATATTACCGCGGAGCATGTGACCAAACCCGCGGTCGACAACGGTTCGAAGCATGCTTTCAATATATACACGATCACAACCGGTAAACGCGATAGACTGGCGGCACACCTTAAGAAGAATGACATATCATCGTCCGTGAACTACCCGACTCCGCTGCATCTGCAAAAAGCGTTCAGCTACCTGGGATACGAAAAGAACTCGCTCAGAGAGGCCGAACAGGCTTCTTCAGAAGTCTTGTCTCTCCCGATGCATCCGCACCTGTCAACACAACAGGTCCAGACAGTCGCGGACTGCGTTAACTCCTTCGATCCTTATAACGGTTAAGTGTAGCGCCGTTTGATCAACCAGCGGATCAAGAAGAACACTGCGGCTGCAAGAATTATGATCGGGGCGACCGCGCCTACAATGATTATGATCGCGTTGATGGTCCAGAGAAATGCCCTGGCCGCTGTGCTCAGAGCGGTTATGAATCCCCACTCGTCCGTTTCCGGGACGACTGCTCCGGGTTCTTCCACCGTAACATCGATCGTCGAAAAGTCCGTCCGGTTCTGTAGGTAGTTCAACCGTCCGGTTATTATCTCTATCTGCTCCTGAACACTTGTAAGCTGTTGCTGCACAGTCAGCGTATCCTGAACGGATTGGGCTTTTGCCATAAGCGCGATCAGCGCTTCTTCTTGTGCTTTATAGTTCTTCAAGCGGCTCTGTAAATCGACGTATTCCTCGCTTACATCTTCACCGCCCGTTGCGGCTTTCTGTACTTTACCGAGCTTTTTAACACGTTTGATCGCGTCTTCAAACCTTTTTGACGGCACCCGCAAAGTAACAGTGCCGCTAATCAACTCGCCTTTCTGTCCAGACGTATCCGATTTCGTTACATACCCGCCGACCTGATCGGCGACCATAGCGGCTTCTTCGAATTTCTTCTCGAACTCGCCCTTGCCGACCTCTATCGATATGTTCGCGGTCTTTATCATCTTAGGCGATTGCGGTATGGATGGTGACGTGGCCGTACCCCCGGATTGATCCGTAGCTGCTTCTTTACTTACCGTCCCGCTACCCGTTCCCTTAGGAGCCGGCAACTGTGTCGTTATCTGGTCGTTCGCAGTGGAACAACCAGCCATTAATAAGCCCAGAAAGATAAGAAATACCGTTGTGATCAGTACTTTCTTCATATTGACTCCTTTCTATGACGAGCGGTTACCGTCTAAAGCCTACCATTGTCAGGGGGATAAAAAAAGAATACCCCCTCCTTTAATTCCTCCCCCTCATAGGGGGAGGACCCAAGGTGGGGGTCCGCTCATTACTCTATTCTTATACAGTCAGTTTTTATTCTTCCGTGCTTCCTTGCTTCCTCGCTTGCTACTGTGTTTGCAGATATTCGTGGATGGCGGCGGCGGAGCGTTTGCCGGCGCCCATGGCCGCGATGACTGTCGCTGAACCTGTTACTATATCGCCACCCGCGTAAACGCCTTTCTTTGTAGTCTTTCCATTCTCTTCGTCCGCTACTATATAGCCCCGTTTATTGAGTTCAAGACCCGGGGTGCTGGCCCCGATGAGCGGGTTGGCACTTGTACCGATCGACATGATGACCGTATCGACATCGAGCGTGAACTCCGAGCCTTTCTTCGGTACCGGTCGCCGCCTGCCGGAGTCATCCGGTTCGCCCAGTTCCATCTCGATGCATTTTATTGCCTTTACAGCGCCGTTCTCGCCGATGATCTCGACCGGGTTCGTTAGAAGCTTGAATTCGATGCCTTCTTCTTTGGCATGATGGACCTCTTCCCGCCTAGCTGGGAGCTCCTCATCGCTTCTTCTGTAGACGAGATAGACATGTTCGGCCCCGAGCCGCATGGACACTCTTGCCGAGTCCATCGCCACGTTGCCGCCGCCGACCACCGCGACCTTGTTGCCACAGTTTATCGGCGTATCGTATTCGGGGAACAGATATGCTTTCATCAGGTTCGCCCGTGTCAAAAACTCGTTAGCGGAGTAGACGCCGTTCAAGTTCTCGCCCGGGATGTTCATAAACATCGGGAAACCGGCGCCGTTGGCGATGAATACCGCGTTATAATCCATCTCGCTCATCAGGTCATCTATTGTAAAAAGGTTTCCTATGACAGAATTAACGCGGAGCTCGACGCCTAGGCTTTCAATATACGCCACTTCACGCTGGACGATCGCTTTAGGCAAACGGAACTCGGGTATACCGTAGATCAACACGCCGCCGGGTTTGTGAAGCGCCTCGAACATCGTGACTTCGTGTCCTAGTTTAGCCAGGTCGCTTGCGCATGTCAGGCCCGCCGGGCCAGATCCTATGACCGCGACCTTATAACCACTCGGCCGGTCTTTTTTATTCTTATCGGAAGTGTCACCCGTCTCGCTCGAGATATCCGCCGGATTGCTGTGGTTCGCCTCATAATCCGCGACAAACCTTTCCAACCGACCGATAGCCGCCGGCTCGAACCGCTTACCGAGCAGGCACAGACTTTCGCATTGCGATTCCTGCGGGCATACGCGGCCGCAAACCGCCGGCAGAGCATTATCCACCTTGATGGCCTTGGCGGCCTCTATATATTTCTTCTCTTTAATAAGTCCGACAAACGTGGGGATATCGACGTTGACCGGGCAACCTTCCTGACATTTCGGTTTCTTGCACTGCAGGCAGCGGCTCGCTTCTTTCAGGGCATCGACTTCCGTATAGCCAAGCGCCACTTCTTGGAAGTTACGGCGCCTTTTTTCCGCCGGCTGTTCCGGCATGGGTGTTCTGGGTTGCCTGGGTGTCGGCGCGGGTTTCTTGGTGTCTTTTACTTCGTCTGGCATTTGCATCCATCCTTACTGTGGAAATCGTCCAGCGCTTGTTTCTCTTTTCCGGTATAGGCCCGCAACCTGTCCATCAATAGACCGAAATTCACCTGGTGGCCGTCGAACTCCGGGCCGTCAGCGCAGGCGAATTTCGTCTCCCCGCCGACTTCAACGCGGCAAGCGCCGCACATGCCCGTACCATCGACCATGATCGAGTTCAGGCTTACCATGGTCTTTACACCAAATGGTTTTGTGGCTTCCGCGCAGCATTTCATCATGATGCCCGGGCCTATGACGACGACAAGCTTGACGTCTTTATTCTTTTCGAGGACCTCCGTCAACGGCGCGGTCACCAGGGAGCATCTGCCTTTTGTGCCGTCATCCGTAGTCAGATGGAACTCATCGCAGACCTCTTTCATCTTATCCTCGTAGATAAGAAGGTTTTCAGACCTGGCGCCGATGATGCCGATCACATGATTGCCCGCTTCGTGGAACGCGCGGGTGATCGGATAGATAGGCGCGATTCCCACACCGCCACCGACAACGACTACTTTTTCATCTTGCGGGATGTGAGAAGCCTTGCCCATCGGCCCGGCGATATCCTGGATGGAATCGCCGATCTCCATGCACGAAAGTTGTTCCGTCGTCTTGCCGACGACCTGGAAAACGATGTCGATCGTTCCGTTATCACAATCGTAATCGGCGATCGTTAGCGGGATCCTTTCTCCCGTCTCATTCAGCCGTATGACAAGGAACTGTCCGGCCCTCGCCTTAGAGGCGATATCCGGCACATCCAACCGCATCATGTAAATGGTATGCGCGAGTTCTTCTTTTTCAATGATTTTAAACATAGCCCACCTGAAAGGATTTAGTGACATTAGTTACAATAGGATAATTATATTATGGTCTAGCATGGTGGTGTCAAGAGAAAAAGGGAAAGTAGTGAACAGAGAACTACATCTCTTTGTCGTTGCGAGCCCCCGAAGGGGGCGAAGCAAACTAAGCAATACGCAATACGATCTTTGTAGCCGCCGACCCGACTTCGTCGTTGCGAAGGAGGCGCACAGCGCCGACTGAAGCAATCCCATGCCTACCCCCAACGTGTCGTTGC
Source organism: Actinomycetota bacterium (assembly GCA_020052375.1). Taxonomy (GTDB): domain Bacteria; phylum Actinomycetota; class JAHEXW01; order JAHEXW01; family JAGVPG01; genus JAGVPG01. Next base: position 35,427 of record JAGVPG010000024.1, read on the forward strand.
GAGCCCCCGAAGGGGGCGAGGCAAACTACACAAAAAGCAATATGCGATCTTTGTAGCAGCCGACCTTCAGGTCGGCCAAGCTAATGAATAAGATATCTTGTCAACAAAAACCAAAGGTTATTGACAAACTGTTATCATATGATAACATTATTAATAAGGAGGTACTGGTGACGGGAAAGTGGCATGTAACACTATTTCTTAACGAGTTTAAGAAAGCCTGGCCGCCGAGGTGCTTTGTAGTAATCCGTGATAAAAACAAACAGTCTTTAGTTGAATTAAACCTAACTCCAGAACTAAGAAAGGAAATCATTCTTAGTCTAACCCCCCAAGACTATATTTCTGGGCCGGAGCCAGATGAAGATAAACCCGGTGATGAAGTTTGGATCTTTGGAAAGAAACTGAGTGAAGCAGATGGCATCTATATTAAGCTAAAAATCTTTACAGTGAGTGGTAAGCACATTGGGAAGTGCATCTCGTTCCATAGAGCAGAAAAAACTCTATTGTATCCATTCAGATAAGCAGGGAGGGGAATAAGATATGAATGAGTTCACGGAAATAGGCCACAAAATCGATATATGCCCTAACTGCGAGGAAGAACGTGAGATAAAACTAGGCAAGAAAAAGGAAACTCTAATAATTAACAAAGAACCGTTCGAGATTGAAGCGCAAGTTGAATATTGTCCGACCTGCAAAGAATATTTCGCGGACACTGAAACAGAGGAAGCAAACATCCAAAAGGCTTACTACGCGTACCGCGAAGCACATGAACTTCTTCAACCTAATGAAATCCAGAAAATAAGGGAAAAATACGGTTTGAGCCAGAGGACATTCAGCCGGCTTCTCGGTTGGGGAGAAATTACTCTCCACCGCTACGAAGCTGGAGGAGTTCAAGACGAAGCCCATAACAATGAACTCATTCTCATAGACGATCCAGAGAATTTCAGCATCTTGTTTGATCGATACCGTGACAAACTTTCACCACATCAAATTCACCGGGTTGAAAAAAGACTAGGTGAATTACCAGAGAAGGAATTTACCAAATGCTTTAGTGATGCATTGATGTATCGAAATGTCGATATCTATAGTGGTTTTCTTTTATTCGATGAAGAGAAGTTCGAAAATGCGGTTCTCTATTTTACGTCAAAACTAAAAACTCCTGTATACAAGACTAAGCTAAATAAACTTCTATGGTACTTCGACTTCATAAACTTCAAAACTACTAGTGTCTCTGTAACTGGATGTGCTTATGTTCATGCACGTTATGGTCCTGTTCCAGAAAGCTATGATTTCTTAATAGGTAGCATGATTGCAAATAGGTCTCTTGAAGCTCAAGAAGTAGTCTTCGACCAAGAAAACGATGTCGCTGGTGAGATTCTAAGCGCCTTAGAGGAGCCAGATCTTTCAGCTTTTTCCATGGAAGAAAAAGCAAATCTTGAAAAAGTCGCTAGCTCTCTAGGATCTCTCACTTCGGCACAAATCTCGAAGATGTCTCACGACGAAGAAGGCTACAAAAAAACGGAGGACTGGGAAAAGATTTCGTACGACTGGGCAAAAGATTTAAAGATCCCTCTTGGGTAGTGTCAAGAATCTTTCGCATCAACACATAAACGAGTTGGTCGATTTGGCATTCAGCATCTTTTTCACAGATGACCCAGAAAAAGAAGTCACGAAATATTCAGTCCTTCCTAAACCCTATCGGTCTTTTTGGTTTATCAGGTGGAATAACAAGCTGACGAATGGCGTCAAATACAATCTTAAATTGACTGTCATATTTCTCCTCGATCTGATCAATTCTTAAGATTAGATCTTTGTGGATCGAAGCTTGCTTACGAAGCCGGGTAAATGCCCTCATTATCTCTACATTTACAGCTATCGCCCTTTCACTCCTTAGAACAGATGAGAGCATAGCCACCCCGTTATCAGTAAAAGCATATGGTCGAGATCTACGCGCACCGCCCCAACTTGAAATCACAATTTGTGATTTCAAGTCTGAAAACTCCTTATCAGAAAGCTGAAACATAAAGTCAGACGGAAATCTCTTTATATTTCTCTTGGCTGCCTGGACTAGCGCGCGTACCTCGACGTCGTACAAATCTGCCAAATCTATACTAAGCATTACTTTTTGGTTTCTAATCACGTAGATATTTTTCTCAATAGCTTCAGGAGTTACTATTTGTATGAAGGATTCTTTCTTCTCAGGCATGCTAATGACATTACCAAACACATGTTCGCTTGTCAATAACTCATATTTCCATGCACCAATACACTAGAGTATGGAAGCGGCGCATATTGTCTCATTAGGGCTTTTGCTGATTGATATGTTGCCGTGCACGTGGGAGTTTGTGGGTTTCAGGCTTAAAATGACAGGTTCCGGATTACGAGTCACGGATTTCGGATAACTGATTACAGATCTCAGATTCCGGTTTGCGGTTTACTTCTGTTCAGAGGACAAAGCAGCTGGTTGGGAGCTGCGCGCCAGAGGGCTTTTTTCATAGATGACCATGAAAATTAGTAATCCGTCTTTTTGCTTAATCAGTATTATCTTGGACACATCACTTCATAAGTGTATGATTTCTATACAATGAATACGGAACAATGCCTCTTTAGTAAAGCCTGACTGACCGGGAGATTAAAATGACCGAATCAGTTTCACTCTGGTGGGTATGTCAAGGAAGAAGTTATAAGGAAGAACTTGAAACAAAACAAATATGGGCGCCCCAAAGAGATGTACAAGGTAATCCACATTACTACTTGGAGAATGTTTCAAGAGTAAAAGCAAATGACTTCGTAATCAATTACTCTCAAGGAAAGATTCGAGCCATATCTATAGCAACTGCAGGTGCATACGAGAGTCCTCCACCAGATTATTCGCAAGGCAAATGGACTGGGAACGGGTGGAAGGTAGATCTATCGTATCTAGAATTGGATCAGCCGGTTTCTTTAGAATCCGTAACCCCAAGGATACTTGATATTGAAATATCAGACAGAGGTCCTTTTACTAAGCAAGCTCAAGTAAAACAAGGGTATCTATTTGAACTTTCAAAGCAGGAAGCCGATCTCTTAGTGAATATCATAGGCAAAGGATATTTTGCAGCGCTAGATGAAGGGGGCTCTTCTTTAGCTGTGCAACCCTTAGATATTAATAAGAACATATTCAAATCATATGCAAAAGTGGCTAATAAAGTGTCAGAAGGAAAACTGGAATTTAGACACATAAAGTTTGATCACGAACTTGAAGCATACAAGCAAATCAAAGACAAAACCAAAACTTTTTTAGAAAATCCAACTGTAAAAAACTTCAAGGATCTCTGGAACAGACAGCAACTTTGGTCTGCTAGCCAGAAAGCACGCGCCGACTTTATCCTTCAGAAAAACGATCCGGGGAAAATTGCTCAGGCCTTCACAGAAATGCAAAACAATAATCACTATGAGGATGAGTGGGAAAAAAGACTTGGCGCAACAAATAGTCTTCGCGAATTCTGGGCAAGACTTAAAGACCAACCACTTGAGAACGGATGTGCAGATAATGCTTTAACGTGGCTTGGGTATGTAAAACCGAGAAGTTACAGTGAGTTTGTCTCAAACTTTACTGATCTATCACAAAAATATCTTAACGCCAACAACGGACAAGCAACGAAATATGCTCTAATCATCGAACTCGACCAGCTCTTCAATACAGTTGATAAACTCAGAGTCTCCGACATGGCAGACGTTATTGATAATGATTTACTAAGTCTTTGTATAGAAATCTTGACCCTTAAACACCAACAACGTCTTGATGAGCAATTCAAGAAATATACGGGTCTCATTCGTGATGATAAAGACTATTTTGATCTCAAAACAGGTGAAACTTATAAGTTTAACTGTGTTGCTGGATTCCGGAGCAAGTTCGATCTTAAAAGAAAAGACCTTAACAAAATGTTGGATGAATCACTCTCAGAAGCAAGGAATTTGATTGAAGCTGGCAACTACTATCCAAGAAGAACATTGGTTAAATTCTTCTCACCCAACGAGCCAGCTAGAACCAGAAAGGCATTTGAGAGTTTATTTTCACTAGAAAGAATAGACTCCATAGAAAAAGTAGATCATTTTATAGATTCGTTTAAGGATATGCTTAAGTCTCTTCATCAACAAAAAAAGGTTGAAGACAAACGAGCGAATTCGTTTATCGACTATAGGTTTGTTAGTTTCATACTTGCTGCCCTTTATCCGGATAAGTATTTTTATGTAAAATATGACGAATATAGCACACTAATTCGTGACCTCGAACCAGACAGTAGACTTCGTGATGCATCACCAGGACAGAAGTTCTTGTCTTTTCAGAATGTAGCTGCTTTTATAAAGTCATACCTTAGAAGCAAGAAAGAGTATCCGGAACTGCACAGTTACTTAACAAGTAGATCTAAGTTCAAAGACGAAAGCATCAGTTGGGGAACGTATGATTTTATCTTTGCGTGCGCGCATTGGCTCAATGACGAAACCAACTCATGGATATTCCAAGGCAACCCAGAAAGATTTGATATTCTAGATTTCTTAGAGAAACAAGAAAAAGGCTCGTGGGCTGCAAACCAGAATAAAGAGCAGCTCGCGAGCGGAGACAAGGTTTATTTCTGGAAGTCGGGTGTTAATGCTGGAATATACGGACAAGGTTCTATATTGAACAGCTTTTATGAACGTTCTGAAGACGATATAAGTAGAGGATTTGGCAAATATGCTGTTGATGTGAAAATCGATAAGTTCTTGGGTGATAACTACTTATCCAGAGAATCATTTCTTAACAACTCAATCCTCCAAAAAAGTAAAATAGTAAGGCAATCACAAGGAACAAACTTCCTTCTAGCCAAAGAAGAAGCTGATGAGATCGAAAAGCTAATGAATACAGGTGTTAGATACTGGCAAATTGCTCCGGGTGAAGGAGCTAGGTTTTGGGTTGATTGCCTCGAGGGTGGTTTTATATGCTTTGGGTGGGAAGAAATCGGAGACCTATCACACGTCAAGACACTTGAGCAACTACAAAACATCGTTTATGACAAATATCCAAACTATAGCAAAAGAGAGAGCGAGATAAGCATAAGATTCCTCTGGAACCTTTTAATGCTTAAGAACGGAGATATAGTCTTAGCAAACAAAGGAAGAGACAAAATACTAGGTGTTGGACGTGTTTTAGGATCATATAACTATGATACCGCGAGACAAGAGTACAAGCATACAACCAAGATTAACTGGTACGACACAAATGAATACCTTATTCCCCAACATTTAAAAGGCAAATTCGGCAAGACAATAACATCATTAACTGCTGACGAAGTTCAAGAAATCATAGGTGGTGCTATGCAAAGCTTTTATAAGTTCTTCGAAAACAATGGATTCACATTTTCAAAAGAAACACTTAGCAACTACATTCTGAGCTTAAAGACAAAACCATTTGTTTTACTGACTGGTATTTCTGGTACTGGCAAAACAAAGATTGCGCAGCTTACTGCTGACTTCTTTGCACCTGAAACAACATATGAAAGACAAGAGCCACTGCCAAAGAATGAAGAAGGCAGCTATTACTATCAGGTTAAACCATATTTCCTCAAGTACCATCGTCTGATTGTATCAAAAGAACTTGCCTCCATGATGGATGTCCCATCGCCTGGAGAATCAACAGAAATAGAAGTCATCTTCGATAACCAATCGCAAATGTGTTCTATAAAGTATTGGATACAGCCAGATAAATATGATTATATTTCAATCGGATTTAGAGGTTTATTCAATCAATGGGCTAGTAAGAATCTAGTGGTTGGCGACTACATCCACATTGAGGTCGTTCAGAATGAAGATAGCAGTCAACAACAGATAAGAATAACCAAATATAGCCCGAAAACTATCCAGACTAAAGCACACAGCGATAGATGTGTTTTTGTTTCAGTTAGACCAGACTGGATGGATTGTAAGGGATTGCTAGGTTTCTATAACCTGCTAACAGAAGAATACCAACCCACCGAATTTCTTAAACTCCTAATCCGGGCCGCGAAAGAAATAGAGGAAAATCCTTCGAATCCAAAGCCGTATTTTGTAATTTTAGATGAGATGAACTTAGCCAAAGTTGAGCACTATTTTTCTGACTTCCTTAGTTGTTTAGAAAGCCGAAGAATAGATATGAAGAATGGAGAGCTTAAGCAAGAACCATTGATCCTTCATGATTGCGCAAGAGACTTAACGTTTAAGGATTCAGATGGATCTGACTATTTCATCGCTCCAAAATTGGAGATCCCGTTAAATGTATTCTTTACAGGCACTGTAAACATTGATGAGACAACATATATGTTCAGTCCAAAAGTATTGGATAGGGCCAATGTTATTGAATTCAACCAAGTCAATCTATTAGATGAGTCTGATGGAGACGCCAGCTTTGCTATCAGTGAACAGTCAATCGACAACACTTTACTAACTAGAGATCTCTTAAGAACCGTTCCAGGAAAAGCTGATTTTAGAAAGCTTCCGAACGAACAAAAGCAGCTTATAAACTCTCTTCATAAGCTGCTTAAAAAATTCAACCTTCATTTTGGTTACAGAGTATGCAATGAAATCGCTTGCTATCTTAATAACACGGAGGACCTAATCGGCAATAATAAGCTAGACCAAGCGCTCGATATTCAGATTCTGCAAAAGGTGTTACCAAAGTTTCATGGGAGTAAACAGAAGCTTCAGACGCCTCTGGTGGAAATTATTCAGTTTGCTTTAGGAGATTCTGAGTTACAGGAAGGCAATATTGATAGTTACATAAAGAATCAAGATGATAAATGGTTAGGTATTCTCAAGAAAGCTAAGTACCCACGATCAGCACAGAAGCTAAATAGGATGCTTAGAACTCTGAGTGATCAAGGCTTCGTTAGCTTTATAGAGTAGTAATGACAAACACAAACCTCACCATTAGGAATAAAACAAGCCAAGAAAAGATCGAACCAACCGAAGATGGGTTCATTTGTTTACAGGAACAAACACGCTATTTAGTTGTCTTCGATGAAGATCCCCCAAACGAGATCAATCAATACATTAAGCTAAACATCTTTGACTGGGCAGAAAAAGATAGAAGCGGCTTTCTAAACTTCGGCAACTTCGTTGGCAATTCTTTATTCTGTGGTCAAAAGATCCAAATCGATAGCAAGAAAATATCATCGCACGAGTTTGAAGAAATGCTCGTCTATATAACTGAACGAGTTGCCAGCTTACCTTTCGACTTCAATTCACCAACATATTTACCTTTTGATCGCACTGAAACAATAGATAGAGATGTGCTGTACCATAACTTTATCTACCTTAGATATATCATGCTTCAGATTGAACATCATGCGAGGTTGGACGCGCTCATACATAGGATACTCTACAATCCGCACCGCAAAACACACCAAGAGATAGTTGAAAAAGATATTTCGCTTGCAAGTACGATTGATTCTCGAAGTATTGATCGATTTCTTATGAATTCTGATTGCCTTATCCAAGTAGATTCTTCAAGCAGCCTAGCAAGAACGAGTCTTGCGCAGAAGTTGCAGCGTGCTAGCGAATCAAAATCTTCTTACTTTCCTAGTAAAACAACAGATCCATCTTTTCAGCTTACTATTGACAGTAACGAGAACCGGTTTATCAAATATTTTCTTGAAAGCTCCCAAGATCTCATCTCACTTTTTGAGCAGACTCAGGTTTCTACAGATAAATTTACAAACCTAGATCTCCATAGGGATATAAAGCAAATGAAAGATTCACTGTCCCAAATGTTATCTGATAATTTCTTTCTTGAGGTTGGCGACTTACGTCGCATTCCTTTGGACTCTCAAGTTCTTCAGAAACGTGATGGCTATAGAGAGATTCTTGAACACTTCTCAAGAATGAACTTAGCAACTAACTACCCAATTGATTCTAAGGACCTGCGAAGGATAATAGACAACAAAGACATAGCTACGCTCTATGAGTATTGGGTCTTCTTCCAATTCGAGGAAGTTTTAAGCAGTCTACTTGGTACGCCCAGGTACACGAGACTCTCGGAGAGTGATGAGACTAGAACTTATTTAAAATATAGGATCAAAGTTACTTATCCGAATGACGTTAGTCTATATTACAACAAGACCTTTTCCGGTAATAGGCCATCAGATAAACAAGGTTCATATTCAACTCCACTACGACCAGATATAACAATAGAATTCGGGGACGACATATATTTGTTTGACGCCAAGTTCAAATATGACTCACCTAGTGATTTCCTTGCGCAAGACGCTGAAGGCGAACAAGCACTCGAGAACGAAGAAACTGAGGAAGAAGTGCAAAAGGTTTTTAAGAAGGGTGATTTATATAAGATGCATACATACCGTGACGCTATCCATAACGTAAAGAGCGTCTGGGTAGTATACCCCGGAACCGAGTTTAGCTTCTTTTCCCAGGAGAAAGGTAGAATTTCAATCCTCGAAGAATTCGGTAATGAGAGTGGAGTTGGAGCTCTTCCTATTCAGGTAAAAACCCGTGAAGGTATCTGTGATATTCTTTGTCGTCTTATCAATAAGATCGCGCTGGTTCGTTAGCCTTGATAGACTGCGTCGTTGTGCCAGCTCAGAAAGTCTTGGTTTGGGCGTTCGTAGGATTGTGCTGGTAGGATCTGCATTTCGTGGCTGTCGAAGGCATAGTAATCTCTACCGTTTTCGTATTCTTCTTTTATGCGCTTGCTGACAGCTATACGGTAGTCCGGAGTTACTGTAATATACCCGCGGTCAAACAGGGTATGGAGATCAGAGCGAAGAAGTAGGCCATTGCTAGTTCTATTTGGTCCTCCGTCTGAATACGGTTTTATATGCGACGCTTCAAGAACTGGTAGCGTTCTTTCCCCTGTAATCGCACACCGACGATTATAAGCATCGGTGACTAGGACACGAAAGCTGCCTTGACCTAATCGCGCTCTAGTCAGAAACTCATTACCGTATCGTGCTCTATCTTCATATATTTGTTCTGTTATCTCGGAATACTTCAGTGATGCATGTATCCTGCCCTGGACATCCGCCCATAAACGCCGACCAATCAGATCGTCAGTTGAATATGTTTTGCCTCTCATAATGCTGCGATCCCAATTAGCCGGTACAGGAATCCAGTCCTCTTTTTCCCAGAAGAATGGAGACATTAGAATCGTGCATCCTATCACAGGATCCGATTCCGTGTCTCTACGAATAGAGGCTATCCTCTTACGAAACTCGTTGATATCAGAAACACCATTACCATTGCTAAATGCACTCCAGGCAAGCGACAGTGGAAGGACGTCATGACGGATGAAAAATCCGCCACCTACGATAAAATCGTGCGGGCTATGCAATTTAAAAAGAAAAACACCACCAGGTTCAAGTACCCTGAACTGGCTAGTACTCTTTGGACGCCAAAAATTGACTTCATACGGGTCATGTTTTCTGAGATATTCAAACCAACGTTTATCTGTGATACCAACGTAGAATCGCATATTGCATCCTTGCCAAAGTTACAGACATTATCCTAAGTCACTTATGTAGGACTTGATAGCCGTCTTTGTGCCATTCTTAATCTTCGCTCTTGCTTTATTAATAAACTCGTTTTCTCTCTGCAATTCACTGCCGAAAGCACCTTCTGAAATGTTTAGTTCGAGTTGCTTTTGTTTTGTTTTTACGCATGGTACTGGAATGTAGAAGATGCTTGGACGTCGATGCTCGAGGACTTCATCTGTCAGCCCTCTCTCATCTGATTTGAAGTGTTTGTTTGGCTCTGTATATGGTGAATTAAGAATCGGAGATTTCATATGCTTATTCTATAAAACTTTCCGATTTTAGACCAATCTTATTTTGAGTCATGTTGTTTTGTATCAAAGAGGCCGACCTGAAGGTCGGCTGCTACATTTAGGATTCTTGGGAGCGGGAGCTGTTTCGGCTCTTAAAGCTGGGTTGATTCGGCTGCCTTATGTCGACCGGGAGCACTCACTTTTTACATAGTTTGCTTCGTCGCGCTGGCAGGCGTTGCTCCTCGCAACGACACGGTTGGGTGTTCTTCGAGTTCCCATTTGCCGCAGCGGCCGCCCCAGCGCGCCAGCAGGTCGCCTTCCAGTTCTATCTTGATGACCTCGCAGTTGTTCGAGCAGCCTCCGCAATGGAAACTGGATGTCTTGAAGTCGCGGTCCGCGACTTCAAACCCGCTGAAGTTGGTCGGCCTCCCGTCATCGACTGTCTCTTTTGCCAGTACAGCCGCGCCGATCGCGCCCATCACGCCGTAATGCTCCGGTACGCGCACTTCTTTTTCGAGCGATTCCTCGAACGCCCGCCGGATGCCGGCGTTCGCGGCGACTCCTCCCTGGAAGACGATAGGGGTCTCTATCCGCTTGCCCTTGGCTAGATTGTTCAGGTAGTTCCTGACGAGCGCCTGGCATAGCCCGTAGATGATATCTTCAACAAGGTATCCCACCTGTTGTTTATGTATCATGTCCGATTCCGCGAAAACCGTGCAGCGCCCGGCTATCTGCGCGCCTTTCGATGACTCCAGCGCGTAATCTCCGAACTCCTCGATGGGTATCCCTAAACGCGCGGCTTGATGATCTAAAAAACTGCCGGTGCCCGCCGCGCAGACTGTATTCATGGCGAAGTCGACCACGATGCCATCTCTAAGCAGGATTATCTTCGAGTCCTGTCCGCCTATCTCAAGGATCGTCTTGACCTCCGGGTCATAGTGTACAGCTCCTATCGCGTGCGCCGTGATCTCGTTCTTTACGATATCCGCACCACAGATGACGCCGCTCAAAGTCCTGGCGGAACCGGTCGTTCCGGCGCCTTTTATCTCGACTGGCTCATCCAGTATCCCGCCGAGTTCCCTCAATCCGTCCTGGACTGCTTTGATCGGTTGGCCTTTAGTCCGCCGGTACAGAGAGCATACGACGCGTTCATCCTCATCGATCACGACCAGGTTCGTGCTGACGGAACCAACATCTACCCCTAAGTACGCGTCCATGATCTCCTCCTGTTCGCCATCAGGTCTAAGAACGCCTCCAGGCGTGTATGGACTCCGGCTTTTCCCGTCTGTTCGTCGACGATCATGGAAAGGACCGGGATGCCATAGTCCTCCGAAACGTTGACGAGCAACGCCTTGGCGATCGTATCCGGCATACAAGTAAAAGGCAGAAGGTGGACTATGCCGTCGAAGCCTTCCTTAGCGTAATGAACGGCGTGGCCGATACTCGCCAGGCCGTCGCCGCCGACCGTATGCTTAAGATACGGATCGGCTGCTATCTCTATTTCGCCGGCGCTCATTCCCGCTACCGGATTTTTAGTCGTCGGTCCGATCCAGTCCGTCAGATACACACCCCTGTCTACGGATACTCCGCGCTTGATAAGCCACGGTTCTATATCGAATTTGAAAAAGGGCTCTAAAAGCAGATAGAACTCGCCGATGATCCCGATCCTTAGCGGTTTCCTGTCATGGTCCCGGCGGACACCGTCCATGATCGAGAACGCATCGTGTTGCGCATCCGCGAGCTCTTCCGGCCGCGTTACGCGTTTCACGATCTCCTGTGCCGCCGCATACGCTTTGGTAGTGTCGCCTGGCGTCTCGTCGTAAGCCGCCAGCTCCAGCCACTTCTTCTCTAGCATATCCAATACCTGCGCTTTCCGGAAACAATCCCTTATATGCCTGTAGATGCTATAGACGGAGCAACCGGGCGCCATCTGCTTTATTGTTGAGATGAAGTTTATCCATCCGACCTTGGGTGGTTCGAGGGTTATGAAATCAAAACCGTATCCCGCTTCTTTCAGGACTCTTTTTTGGATCTCCGCGTAATAACCGAAACGGCACGGGCCGATCCCGCCGATCATTAGAAGCGTATCCGCTCCCGTCTCAAGGGCCTCGACAAAGTTGCCAACGGTGATCTTCAAAGGCAGGCAGGCGAACTCCGGCGAATACTTGACACCGAGGTTCACGGTACGCTCGGTCGTTCGCGGCGTGTCATGATAGTCGACTCCCATACGACTAAAAAGGTCGGCCAGAAGATCATACAAACTACCCATGTGAGGCGTTGCAAGCCGCATGATCCCTCCGTTTCAACATGTCGATAAATGCTTCCAAACGTGTTATCATACCGCCCTCGGTCGAATGTTCGTCGATGACCAGAGACATGACCGGAACGTTGCCGAGGCTCCTCGATTTATCTTCGATCACCGATTGGATGAACGAATCCGGGCCGCAAGCGAACGCCAGGACATAGATGACGCCGCTGACCGCCTCGGACTTCATCCAGTGAAACGCGGATCCGACGATCTCTTTCTCATACGTCCAGAAAAGGCGTTTCGGCAGGTCCCGGCTTTCCGCGTCTATCGTCTCGGGAGAGATGTTCTCCGGGACCAGGACCTTGGCTCCCGCTCGCCTCAGGCGTTTTATAAGGTCGAGGGTGATATAAGAGTCGTATATATTATATGAGTGGCCGACTAGCCCGATGGTGAGTTCTTGCTTCGTCGTCTCGCGCGTATCTCCCTCAAGCGCTTCCGGAGGAGTCATACCGGCGATCAGCTTCTTCTCGTACTCTATCTGGGCTCTCCGCCCGGCCAGGATAGCCGAAACAATGCGCCTGTTTTTACCATCGAAGCGTTTTCCTAATCCCATGAGCTCACGGTAATAACCGCGCGTGTTCTTTCTGACATCGATCTTCGGAGATATAACAGGAGGCACACGGCCTTCAAGGGCATGTATGAGATCGGGGAGACCGAGCATCTTGGGGCATGTAAATTCCTTCTTGTGGACGCTGACGAGTCTTGGTATGAGGAGAGCGTCTGCTTTGTCTTTCAAACTCAACGCGTGCCCGTAAAAAACCTTAAGCGGCAGACAAAACTCGTTTTCCGCCGCTTCAAGCCCCAGATCGAGGATCTTTTTGTTTGTACGCTCCGACACGACCAACTCTACGTCGAGAGAGTCTAGGTAAGCTTGCCAGAAGGGGTAGTACTTGTAGAACATCAAACCGCGCGGCATTCCGACGCGCATGTTGTGTTCACCTCTTTTGTGAGCTTACTTTACACTTGCCTTCGTCTTCCTCCTGAAAACTATACCATCCCCTTGCGATTCTGCAACTATTACGTCTCCAGGATTGAATTTTTTCTGCAGGATCTCTTTCGACAACGGGCTTTCTATGTCGCGTTGTATAGCCCGTCGGAGAGGTCTGGCTCCGTATTCGGAGTCTTTGCCTACGAGAGCAAGTCTCTCTCTAACTGATTCAGTCACTTCGAAATCGTATCCGAGCGCTTCTACTTCCTCTTTGACCTTTGCGATCATGCGGTCTACGACTTTCTTTAAGTCTTCCATATCCAGCGGTTCGAATACGATTATGTCGTCTACTCTATTTATAAATTCCGGGTTGAATGTCTTCTTTAAGTCGCTCATCATGCTGTCGCGCATCGACTCATACACATCCGCTTCTTCTTCGACGTTCTTCTTGAAACCCAGTGACGGCTTTGTCACCTGGCGGGCGCCGACATTCGATGTCATGACGATAACGGCGTTCTTGAAATCGACCGTCCGTCCTTGCGCGTCCGTCAAACGGCCGTCCTCAAGGATCTGTAGTAGGGTATTGAAGACGTCGGGGTGCGCTTTCTCTATCTCGTCCAACAATATTACGCTGTATGGCCGGCGTCTGATAGCTTCCGTAAGCTGTCCGCCTTCCTCATATCCGATATAACCCGGTGGCGCGCCTACCAGGCGGGACACCGTATGCCGTTCCTGATACTCGCTCATGTCCAGCCGTACCATCGCCGCTTCGTCGCCGAATAGGAAGTCCGCCAGCGTACGCGCAAGCTCCGTCTTGCCGACTCCTGTCGGACCGAGGAATATGAACGAACCGATCGGCCTGTTCGGATCCTTAAGGCCGGCTCGCGCCCGGCGGACGGCTTCAGAGACCGCTTCGACCGCCATGTTCTGATTCACGAGCCGTTCGTGCAGTACATCTTCCATCTTGAGCAATTTTTGTATCTCTTCCTCCATCAGACGGCTTACCGGGATGCCGGTCCATGAGGATACGATGTCGGCTATTTCATCCTCACCGACTATGATGCCCGTTATGCCTTTCTCCTCGAGCCACCTATCGCGCGCCGTCTGGAATTCCTTCTGGACTTTATCTGTCTCGTCCCTGAGCATCGCGGCTCTCTCGTATTCCCGCGCTTGTACAGCCGCCTCTCCTTCCATGGTCAGGTCCTTGAGTTTCCTTTCCAGGTCGCGAAGGTCGGGTGGATACATGACCGTTTCTATTCTAAGCTTGGATGCCGCCTCATCGATCAGATCGATCGCCTTGTCAGGCAAGAAACGGTCGCTCACATAACGATGACTCAACGCAGAGGCCGCTATTACCGCCTCATCACTGATCTTCACTCCGTGATGCGCTTCATACCTGTCTTTAAGGCCCCTCAGTATCTCGATCGTCTCGTCAACCGAAGGCTCTTCGACTAGGACGGGCTGGAACCTTCGCTCAAGAGCCGGGTCTTTTTCTATATATTTACGGTATTCATTCAAAGTAGTCGCGCCGACACACTGCAGCTCACCACGTGCAAGAGCCGGTTTCAGGATATTGGACGCGTCGATCGCTCCCTCCGCCGCGCCTGCGCCGACTACTGTATGCAGCTCGTCTATAAACAGGATTATCTCGCCGGATGCCTTCCTGATCTCTTCGACGGTACCTTTGAGCCGTTCCTCGAATTCGCCGCGATATTTCGCTCCGGCCACCATTCCGGCAAGGTCGAGAGACATGACTCTCTTGCCGCGCAGGAGTTCCGGGATATCGCCGTCGGCGATCTTCTGGGCCAGCCCATCAACGATCGCCGTCTTGCCGACGCCGGGCTCGCCGATCAACGCCGGATTGTTCTTGGTGCGCCTGGACAGTATCTGGATAACGCGCTTTATCTCGTCGTCGCGGCCGATGACAGGATCGAGCTTTCCTTCCTCTGCCTGTTGTGTGATGTCACGCGCGTATTTCTTGAGCATCGCCCGGGACGTCGTCTTGCCCTCTTCTCCGATCTGGCCGCCGCGTATGATGTTCAACGCTTTATATACTTTGTCCGGCGTCATGCCGAGGTCCTTTAAGATCAAACCCCCGGCTCCTTCGCCTTCCCTGAGCAAGCCGAGTAAAAGATGCTCGGTGCCTATGACGTTGTCCCCTAGTTTTTGGGATTCCTCAAAAGCCAGATCCAGCGCTCTCTTTGCCCTTGGTGTTATAAAAAGGGCCGTGACACCGCCGCTTTCCTGTTCCTTTTTTTTCGTCACCGAAAGTTCGACAGCTTGATCGGCTCGTGTCCTGGCCTCGCCTATATCGATCTTAAGAAAGGAGAAGATATGGGATACCGACCCGTCCGTGTCCGCCAGCAGTCCGACGAGTATGTGCTCGGAGCCCAGCTGGTTTCCGCCGGTCTTGCTCATCACTTCCTGTGCTATCGCTATCACTTCTTGTGCCTTCTCCGTAAACTTGTTAAACATCGTTAAAATCCCCCTAGATCAGATCTTAGTCAACCCGCCAGGCCTGAAGAGCGTGATCTCTCTTGATAAGCTCCGCCGTATCCGTTCGATCTCGTCGTCCATCTGTGTTTCGATCCGCTGCCTGTCGGCTTCCACCTCATCGACCAGCTCTTCAAGGTGCGCGAGCCGATGTCGCATCTCAATGATCATCCTGACACCTGCCAGGTTGATGCCGAACTCTTGCGTCAATCTTTGGATATCGCGTAGTCGCTCCAGGTCGTGCTCCGAATAGCGGCGGCAGCGCTTGGGCGTCCTTTTCGGTTCGATCAGACCCTCGCGCTCATAGAGACGCAGTGTCTGCGGGTGCATACCTACGAGGTGCGCAGCCACACTTATGACATAGACCGCATCCTCATCGCACCTTTCCACCGGTTTCTTCCTATTCCTCTTGTTCATCGTTACCACCCAAAAGACTCAAATCAACGTATCCTTGCGGATATCCTCCGGTCCCAGTTTATTCAATCGCAAGAGAAGTTCTTTTTCCTCCGCCGTCAGCTTGGCCGGCACGACCACTTTCAACCGTACGTACATATCGCCTTTACCGAGGCCTTTAAGCCTCGGTGACCCCTTACCGTGCAAGCGGAATATCTGGTCCGACTGGGATCCGGCCGGGATCTTGAGAGTCAGGTTACCGTTCAATGTCGGGACTTTGACCTTGCTTCCCAAAGCCAGCTCCATATAGGTGACAGGGAGTTCGAGCCAGATATTATCGCCGTCCCGTTTGAAGAACTGATGGGGGTCGACCCTGGTCACGACATACAGGTCTCCGTTCGGCCCGCCTAAAGCGCCTGCTTCGCCCTTACCCTTGATTCTTACAGTAGACCCGTCATGTACTCCAGCCGGGATCTTGACATTCAGCGTCTCTGTTTTCGGCATCCGTCCGCGGCCGTGACACTTAGCGCAGGGTGTCTCGATGATCTGGCCTGTCCCGCCGCAGTTGCGGCAAGGTTGGCTTATACTGAAGAAGCCCTGGCTGTTCGATACCATCCCGCGTCCGTTGCAGACTTTACATGCCACGGGAGATGTTCCGGGTTTCGCTCCGGAACCGCCGCATACGTCGCAAGCGATCTCGTGGGTAACGTTTATCCTTACGGCCGTGCCTTTGACCGCGTCATCGAATTTCAGACCGAGGTTATAATATGTGTCTCTACCTCTCTCCGGACCCGGTCTTCTTGCTTGGCCGGCGGTAAACATATCGAAGATATCTCCGAAGATGTCGAATCCGTTGAACCCGCCTCCGGGCGCGCCCCCTTCGAAATCACCATAGCCGCCTTGCTGGAAGAAACTCACACCCCTGTCATAATCCGTGCGTTTCTTAGAGTCGCCAAGGACCTCATACGCTTGTGAGACCTCTTTGAACTTCTCCTCGGCCGCTTTATCGCCCGCGTTGGCATCCGGATGGTATTTGCGCGCCAACCGGCGATATGACTTCTTTATATCAGCGTCGCTCGCGTCCCGCGGGACGCCTAATGTGTCATAGAAATCTTTTCCGTTCACTGTTCACTGACCCTACTAGCAACCTTCACCATAGTGTTGCGTAGCACTTTATCACCGATCATATAGCCTTCCCGTAACACCTCGATGATCTGCCCGTCCTCCGCATCATCCGATTCGACCTGCATGACCGCTTCATGAAACCGCGGATCGAATATCTCTCCCATGGCCGGGACCTGCTTTACGCCTTCGTCCTCAAGGACCTTCATAAAATGGTTGTTGACGAGACGCAGGCCATCGACTATCTTCTCCGTGTCTTCATGTTCGTCCGCCGACGTTATTGCCCGCTGCAGATCGTCGAGTACCGGGAGCATGTTTTTTACAAGATGCATAGAAGCCGAGTTCACTCTATCAAGATGTTCTCGATCGATCCGTTTCTTATAATTCTCGAACTCCGCCTTAAGCCTCTTTAAGTCGTTCAGATACTCGCTTAAGAGCGCGTCTTTCTCTTTCAGTTTCTTCCGCAACTCTTTGTCCGTATGTAACTTGTGCTCCTTATGTTCCGCCTCCACTATCTCACCTCTTGCTCTTTGTCCATCTATTTCTTATTTGTATCGTCCTCTTCGACGACCTCGGCGTCCACAACGTTCTCATCGCCAGCCGCCTGTTCGGAAGTTCCGCCTTGTCCGCCACCCGCGCCCGCGGCGCCGGCCTCTCCGGTCTGTCCCGCCTGCTGAGATGCTTTGGCGTATAAAGCCTCCGAGACCTTATACGACGCTTGCTGAAGTTTTTCTGTGGCTGCTTTGATCTTGTCCGCATCCTCCGTCTTTAGCGCCTCTTTGACCTCGGCGATCTCTTTGTCTATATCTTGCTTTTCCGCGTCCGAGAGTTTATCGCCCACATCGCGCATTGATTTCTCGGTCGTATAGATAAGATTGTCGGCGGTGTTCTTGACCTCGACAAGCTCTCGTTTCTTTTTATCCTCTTCAGCGTGGGCTTCGGCATCTTTCCGCATTTTCTCTATCTCATCGGAACCCAGGCTGCTGCCGCCGGTGACCACCATCTTTTGCTCGTTACCCGTTCCGCGGTCCTTGGCCGACACGTGGACGATGCCGTTTGCGTCGATATCGAATGTCACCTCTATCTGCGGGATACCCCTCGGCGACGGGGGTATGCCTACAAGCTGGAATCTACCCAGACTGCGGTTATCCCCGGCCATAGCCCTTTCGCCCTGTAAGACGTTTATCTCTACGCTCGTCTGTCCATCCTCCGCTGTTGAGAAGACCTCGCTCTTTTTCGTCGGTATTGTCGTGTTCCGTTCGATCAGCTTGGTCGATATTCCACCCTTTGTCTCGATACCCAACGAAAGCGGGGTAACATCAAGAAGTAGGACTTCTTTGACTTCGCCTTTGAGC
This sequence comes from Actinomycetota bacterium, assembly GCA_020052375.1. Classification (GTDB taxonomy): domain Bacteria; phylum Actinomycetota; class JAHEXW01; order JAHEXW01; family JAGVPG01; genus JAGVPG01. Next base: position 53,795 of record JAGVPG010000024.1, read on the forward strand.
ACTCCCGCCTGAATGGCCGCGCCGATGGCTACTACCTCATCCGGGTTAACGCCGTGATGCGGCTCTTTTCCGCCGGCGAGCTTCTTGACCGTTTCCTGAACGGCAGGCATCCGTGTCCCTCCACCGACCATTATCACGTGGTCGAGATCTTTCGTCTCGATCTTCGCGTCTTTTATCGCCTGCTCGAACGGACTGACACACCTTTCTACCAGATCGGCAGTCAGTTGTTCGAACTCACCTCTGGTCAGTGTCATATCCAGGTGCATCGGGCCTTCCTGCGTCGCTGTGACAAAGGGAAGATTGATGTTTGTTTGAGTCACGGTCGAAAGCTCGATCTTCGCCTTCTCGGCCGCTTCCTTCAACCGCTGCATGGCAGCTTTGTCTTTCTTAAGATCGATACCGTGGCTTTTCTTGAAACCGTCCGCCATCCAGTTGATGATCCGGTCGTCCCAATCGTCGCCTCCCAGTTTCATGTCTCCGTGAGTCGACTTGACTTCGAACACGCCTTCACCGATCTCGAGGATGGATACGTCGAATGTACCTCCTCCGAGGTCGAATACCAGGATCGTCTGGTCCTTATCCTTGTCAAGGCCATATGCAAGAGCCGCAGCAGTCGGTTCGTTGATGATCCTTAAGACGTTGAGCCCGGCGATCTCACCCGCGTTCTTCGTCGCAGTCCGTTGCGCGTCGTCAAAATAAGCAGGGACCGTGATGACCGCGTCGATCACCTTTTCTCCAAGATAGTGATCGGCGCTTTGCTTCATCTTCTGCAGGATGAATGCCGATAGCTGCTCTGGCGTATAATCCTTATCTCCGACTTTTATCTTGCTTCGCGTACCCATCTTTCTCTTGATCGATCTTATAGTCCGGTCGGGATTTACCACCGCCTGGTTCTTTGCCAGCTGTCCGACCAGCATCTCTCCCGTCTTCGAAAAAGCCACAATAGACGGTGTCGTCCTTCCTCCCTCAGGATTCGGGATGACCGCCGGTTCGCCGCCTTCGAGGACGGCCGCGCATGAATTGGTCGTTCCCAGATCGATACCTATTGCTTTTGCCATTATGTTTACCCCCTTCATTTTTTGGTTCATAGGATAACAAAACGATATGATAACAGAGCCAATATGTCAATATCCTTGCTATATATAATATAATAAAACTTGAGTCTTATAATGTCAAGTTTAGGAGTGGTTTAAGAGGGGTCTTTCTCCGTCTGTTCGGTTTTGCGTTTCTCTGCTTCCTGCCAGGTGTCAATAAGTTCATCATAGACACCGTTGGTCGCTTTGATGGTCTTTTTCAGGTCGAATTCCTCTTCCGTCCGGCGTCGTCCGGCTACTCCCATCTGAATGGCTGCTTCCTTGTTGGTGAGCAGGAAAAGGATGGCTTGGGCCATGGGCATCGGCTTGCGTGGCGGGACTAAAAAGCCGTTTTCCCTGTCTACTACGACTTCCGGTGTCCCACCGACGGCGGTCGCTACAACCGGTTTCCCGGCGCTCATCGCCTCCAGGATCATGGGTGGGAAACCCTCTGTCAACGCCGGGGATACGAAGACATCCGTATGAGCGATGATGTCAACCGTATCGTCGCGCCAGCCGGTAAACGTGACTCTTTTATGTATGCCGAACTTCTCGGCGATGATCTCCAGTTCGTGGCGGGACGGGCCGTCACCGATGATCAAGAACTGGACGTTCGGCATGTCCCTTAAGACGTGCGTAGCGGCATTAAGCAGGTACTTGACACCTTTTTGAGGAGTAAGCGTACCGACCGTTGCCACTATCGGCGCGCCTGTCTTTAACGCCAGAAGGTCGGCCGCGGACGAAAAACGTTTTGAAGAAGCCGCAGTCTGGCTGCTTAGCTTGATACCGGTATGGATCATAACGACTTTCGAGCTCTCAGCCTTACCTTTGTCGATGATGCGGTGTCTTAGCGACGCTGACGCGGCTATGATCTTATCAGCCATCGACGGAAGGACTCTCTCGGTTACATCGAAGAACAGGTGCTTGAACCTGCCCGCGCCCTCGTCGATGATGAAATTATGCAGATTAAAGAGGACTATCGGCGTCTTCGCCGCGCGTGCCGCAAGCCCGCTGACGAGTGACGCCTTATATCCATGAGCATCGACTAAGACTATCTGGTCCTGGTTCAGTATCTTCTTCAGCCGCGATACTACTTTCATATCCCTTAGAAAATGCAATCCCGGCGCGATATCGACCAGAAACGTTGTTATGCCTTGTGTCTTAAGCTCGTCCAGGATCACGCCTTTGGGGCCCGCGGCAAAGACCTGAAACCGCTCTTTATCCAGTTGTTTGATAAAAGACGAAGCATACGTGCTGATGCTGAGCTGAGATGGGCCGAAAACGACCAGGATGTTGATCCTTTTTAAGTCCTTGAAATCCAGAGGTAGGCTTATGCCCCTATCATCATAAAGGGGTGTCTCTTCAATACTATCGGACGACTTTGTAAAAAAGCGCAAAAGCCAATCAGTAAACGCCAATAACACACACTCCTATTTGGAAAAACTCTACATTAAAATGATGATTTAGGCAAGTTGAGAGACTATCGGGTGGTCTTTAGGCGGAGAAGTTTCGCCAGGATCTCGAGACGTTTATCGCGGTCTTCGAGCGCTTCACAAAAACTTGTTACCTTCTCTTTGAGGTCCGGGGGTGCTTGATAGAAGTATATATCTCCGGCATCGCCCTGGTGTGATAGAAGGCCTTTCTTATCAAGCATTTCAAGAGCTTCCTTGATGTCTTCGGTCTTCCTGCCGAGCTTTCCCGCTATCTCTTCGGGTGTGCCTCTTGCGCCAGCGTTGTAGTGGAAGTATGCTACAAGGTCCCATTTTATGAATGAGTCGACATACTGCTCTATGAAACTATGCAGCTCGTTATCAAGTTCGTTATACTTCGTGGCATGCATGATGCGCCCTTCGTACATATCCAACCGATCGGAGCTCGTTTTCTTTCTATTTTATTTAATATATCCTAATATACGATATTTAGCCTTCTCTGTTTTATACTGTTCAGCGCCAAAATATCGGGTTTCTAAATAATAACAGACAACCCGCATCTTTTCAATAAATATGAACCGCCGTTAACATTTACCTAAGGTCTGTAGCCGCCACAAAAATCGTATATGGGTCCTTCTTGTACATATGTCCCGCTATATGGCGCGTGGATCTGAAGCCCGCCGCCGACATAGATGCCGACATGCCCGCCGCTATGACTGTATACAAGATCCCCGGGTTGAAGTTCGTCCCAGCTCAGGTTCGGCGGGTAATCGCACATCCGGTCGAGCGATATACCCACCTGCGCGTAGCAGTACTGGACGAGTCCCGAACAATCGAAACCGTCAGGACTGGTCCCTCCATATACATACGGTACACCGATCATCGCGTATGCCCAATCGACCACGCCGCCGTGAGTCGGTCCGGGGTTGCCGCGATATATAGACTGGATCGGCGCATCGTCTTCGTTGGCCGTTAAACGCGATATATCGTTCTCCAAGGTTGAAAGCATGTTCTGCTTATCTGCCAGCTGGTCTTCTATCTGGCCTTTTTCGTTCTCTACCTGGGATACGAGCTGCTGCTGTCGTTGTCTGTCCTGTTCCAATCCTAGCTGCGTGGTCTCTATCTCAAGCTTGCTTCGTCTGGTGCGGCGGATCAGGTCGGCGTCCGCGTTGCCGACTCTTGACATCAGGTCGAACTGTTCCGTCAGGTCCGAGACGCTCTTACTGCCGAACAGGATCTCGAGGACATTCACATCCCCGTACTTATACATGCCGCGTACTCGCTCGTTCATTACCTGAGTGACCTTATCCAGATCCTGCCGGCACGCTTCAAGGTCCTTCGTTTTTTGCGCGATCGCGCCTTCGGTGTCGTTCAAGTCGGAATAAACCGAGTCGTAGCGCGTGATCGCGTCCTGAAGTTCGCTGTTGACGGAATTCATCTCCGTCTGGATCTGAGATTGTTCAGCTTGTTTGTCATCGATCGGATCGCCGTAAGCGGGCACCGCCGTTACAGCAAGTATCAGCGCAGTTATTAAGAAGACCGCTATCGCTTTAGCGTTTTTTAGCGTATTCATCAGAAATAATACTGGTAGTCGCCAGCACCTATTGCTTCGCCGCCGTCTATCAACTCAAAGTGCAGATGCCCGAACCCGGAACCGGTCATCGCGATCGGTTGCCCAGCTACGACATATTCGCCTGTTCCGCAATACGGGTCCGCGTGCGCGTAACATGTCTCAAACCCGTCGCCCGATACGACGGTCCAGCCGCCCCGGCCGAAACCGACCTCGGTTACTGTACCGCTATGAGCCGCGTATATGACGACTCCGTCGCCGCACATCGCGTCGTATGCGTCACCGCCCAGCCAGACGCCGTGTCCGGAGGGTCCGTGATCGCTCCATTCACCCGGCGCGTAGTCGCCCCAACCCCAACCGGGGATGGGCGATACGAGACGCGCACCCGATCGCCTGCCGCCACTACCTCTGTTTCTGACCGCGTCAGCCGCACGCTGGGCCTCTTCCGCTTCCATATTTGAAACATCCTGGAGTATGCTGGCGAGGACGTTCGTCTTGTCGCCAAGCTTCGAGTCGATGTCTTCCTTGCGGGTTTCCAGGTCCGCCGTCATGCTCGCCTGTTCTTTATATTGTCCGTCCAACATCCTTGCCGTCTCCTCGACCTGCCTTTTGTCCGCTTGTACCTGTCTGACCACTTCCGCGTCCCTATTGCCGACGCGCGTTAAGAGGTCGAGGCGTGTAACAAAGTCGTTGATGCTTTTGCTGCCGAAGATTATTTCCATCGAGTATACGTCGCCATGCTTGTAGATGCCTGTCGCTCTCTTATTCAGGATACGCAGGGATTTTCCGAGTTGCTCACCTACTTGATTAAGCTGATCCTGGTTTCCACTGATCTTTGCGTTCAGCTCGTCAAGTCTGGCCGCCGCCTCATTGTACTGGTCGACGGCGTCGGCAAGCTCAAGGTTCAGTTGATTGATCTCATTCTGAACGTCTTGGGCTTCCGATCTCCTTGAATTTGAATCCGCAATCGCGGTTTGTGGTAAGAACAGCGTAGTCGCTAGAAGTATGACACCGAAAATCGCAAAGAACTTCCGGTTGTATTTCTTATCGATCCTGATTTAAACCACCTCAAAGACTGTATCCGGTTCGATTTCAAGTCTTTTCAAATACAATAGGTTAACACATATAAGCCGTTTTCGCAAGGCGAGGGCTAGTCATGCCAGTAACGACGCAGGGCATTGACTATCGCCTGAGCTGCTTGGTCGGTAAATATCTCGTCCTCAGCAACCTTCGCGTCGGACTTGTTTGATATGTACGCCGGACGGACAACGACCGCCGGTATCCTTGTCGCTCTTAAGACCGTCCAGTTCTTTCCCTCGATCCCGTTGTCGAACAGCGGCAGCCCGCCGCACAACTGGCTCTGGACCATCTCCGCTATCTGTTTCGAACGCGACGAGAAATATTCGCCGTTGTCGAAGTAGTAGCATGTCGAACCCCGCCGGGCTTCTTCCTCGGATGAGTTAAACTCGATCGACACGACTATGTCGGCCTCATATTTGTTGGCCTCGTCCGCCAGCGCGTCTTTGGACTCTACATCCGTTAAGATACGGATATTCGCCCCTTCCCGCACCATGATCGACTTCAAACGCTCGGCGATCCGGTTTGCCCCGGGACCTTCGGCAACCACGAAGACGCGCCTTTCGAAGAGCTCGCTTTCGTCATACGTGTGACCGTTCCTTTCCCAGACGCCGGTTATCCCGCCCGAGCTGACGCGTTTCTTCAGATTATCCATAGCCACTATGGTGGAGTCGCCGACTATGCCGTCGACAGGCATGCCGGTGTTCTTTTGAAAATCACGGACCGCTTTATCCGACAGGCTGCCGAACACACCATTCACTCTTCCCGCATTGAAACCGAGGTTGTTCAATGTCGCCTGGACCTCGCGGACATCGTCTCCCCTGAACGGAGGTTCCCGGAAGTATAGTTGCCTGTCGCCTAAGCGGTAGGTAGCTTCGACGATCTCGTGCCATGTGTCGGGCCCGACAACACCATCGATATCCAGGCCCCGCTTTGACTGGAACAAACGGACCGCCTTCTCGGTCTCCGGACCGAAAACCCCGTCTACACCCGTTTTTCCTATGTCGAATCCAAGCCGGAGCAGCTTGGTCTGCACATCGACGACCATCCGCCCCTTCTGCCCGCTCTTAACCAGTATCATTTCAGACTTCATCCTTCAGCTCTTCAGGTCTATATTGGTCGGCATCTCTAGTCCATATTCTAGCAGGAGTCTCTCGTCGGTTAAAATCTCGCGGGCCGGACCGTCCGCGACGATCTTCGACTTATAGAGAATGACTACGTGATCGGCCACTTCCGCGGCGAAGTTCATGTCGTGCGTGGATATGACTTTCGTCTGTCTAAGGTCGTCCATCAAAAGGCTTATCAGATGACGCCTGGCGCGCGGATCCAGATTCGCGGTCGGCTCGTCGAACACCAGGATCGCCGGATCCATTGCCAGGACTGTGGCTATACATATGAGTTTCTTTTCGCCGAAGCTCAGATGGTGTGAAAGGCGGCCTTCCAGAGCATCCATACCGACCAAGCCGAGTGACTGATGGACGCGGGCATGCACTTCCTCTTCGCGCATCCCCATATTGATCGGACCGAAGGCCACGTCCTCAAAGACGGTCGGCATGAACAGCTGGTCGTCCGGGTCTTGAAAGACGACACCGACCAGCCGCCTGATCTCTTTCAGGTTCTTCTTGTTCATGACCTCCGCCTTGATCGTTATCTTTCCTTCCGTCTCGATCAGGCCGTTAAGCGAAAGAAGCAGCGTCGACTTGCCGGCTCCGTTCGGCCCCACGATCACAAGGCATTCGCCATCGGCCACCTTCAAGTCCAGCCCCTTCAGGGCGACAGTCTTGTCGGGATAGGTGAAGCTGAGAGCCTCTATGTCGATAGCCGGCGGTTTAGGACTTACCATCTCACCACCATGATCCTTATCAGAAGCAAGGCGGTCACCATGTAACCAAGAAAGACCGCATCATACACCGTCAGCACAAAATGCGTACGTCCCAGCACCTGTCCGTCAAAACCGCGGGACACCATCGCCATATAGATGCGCTCGCCTCGCTCATATGTGTTTATAAATAACGAGCCAAGCATATTGCCGACGGCCGACATCTGTTTCAAGCCCAACCGGCCATAGCTCCGCGACACTCTGGCCCGTTCCATCTTCATGACTCTGTCTATCAACGTAAAGACATAACGGTACATGAAAGAAAGGATGTCTATTATAATATGCGGGACCTTAAGCGCTTCAAGTGCGGAAAGCAATACGTTAAACGGAGTCGTCGACGAAAGCGTCACGATGGCCAGCACGGACAACCAGGATTTGACCATCATGTTTATAAACACTATGGGCGGTTTGAAGAACAGGTTGAACAAACCCACCATGAGCGAGAACGGGATGATCACAAGAGACCGCTTAAACACAAAAGACAAGGGTAGGTCGCTTAAAAAAACGATGGCCATGATCAGACAAAAATAGGCAAAGAAAGCATAGAACGAAGTAGCCGGGGTGATGACTACAGTCAGCACAAAGGCGAAGAGGCTTATGACCTTTATCCGTGGATCAAGCCGGTGTATCGGGCTGCCTAAGGACGCGAACCGGTCCAGATAATTATGATGCACTTCTTCGTTTCCTTTTGAACATTATCGATCTTCCCGCCGTAAACGCCAGTGCGAATACGAGGACCGCGCCGATCGCTCCGGCTATGATCGTTGATAACGATGCGTTAGCTACTCCCGGTAAAGCATAGTCCGCCATAGCCGTTTTAAGGACAATCGACGCTTTGCCCGCAAAACTGTGGACTTCGGCTGCTTTTTCAAGACCATCAGGAAAAGAAGAGGCAAAAGGCGATAAAAGAATGAGCATCACGATGATCGCGACTACTACAGGCAACGCGCGTTTTTCGTATTTTGTCTGCTCCGATACACCATAAACAAGGTCCCGTCTTACCTTGAGGATGAAGCTCACGATCGCGGTCGTTATGATCGCCTCACCTAAACCGATGAAAACATGGACGGTGGCCATTGCGGGAACAACGACTTTCGTCGGGGAAGTCCCCGAAAAGGCAAGCTCCAATGCCGTGAAAACGGCTGCCAGCACAACGGATATCCATGACGCTACAAAGACTCCGAACAGCAGACCCTTGTCAGAGTCAAAATGAGACCTGACATAAGAAAAGATATAGTATCCGGCGACCGTGCCGATGATCCCCATGTTGAATATATTTGCGCCCAACGCCATGATGCCTCCGTCTTGGAAGAACAAGGCTTGGATAATAAACACCGATGTCATGACAAGGGTCGCCGCCCATGGCCCCAGAAGGACCGCGGCAAGCACCGCGCCGACAAGGTGCCCCGATGTGCCTCCTAGAACAGGAAAGTTCAGCATCTGCGCTGCGAATACAAATGCCGCTACGACTCCCATTACCGGCACTTGTTTGTCCTCGAACTTCTCGGACGTCTTTTTTACGGCGTATGCTATGACTCCTGCCGACGCGACATCCATGGTCGCCCATGTCTTCGCGTCCAGGAACCCGTCGGGCAGATGCACTAATGGTGTCCTTCGTCGTGTTTGTGGATATGCGACTCTTCATCGCCGTGCGCGTGCGGATGCTCATGTTCATGTCCGTGCTCATGCGGGTGTTTGTGTTCGGCCTCGAATGGTGTGATGGTGATCTCGGAACCGCCCGCGTCTTCGTCTTTCAGGTCATCCGCGGTCTTTGACAGCTTCGCCGAGATGTTTGCCAGGCCGTCGATGACCTCGGACAGCGACTGTTCAAGGTCGTCCATGTGAGCGGCATTCGCCAGCTCGCTCCACGCAAGAAGGTTGTTCTTCTCCACCTCAAGATGATTGACGACATTGTCCAGACCGATCTTTACCGGCACTATCCCCAGGTTGTTTTGACACATGTTATTACCTCCTTGTAAAATCTAATCTCTAATTTCTAATATCCAATTACTAATCTCTAATCTCTAGACGATCCCCTTCCCGGACGTGCTCATCGTGAGCCGCCCGTGTTTTACACCTTTTGTTCCGATTATATGGTCCGCCATCTTCTTTACGTCTTTCGCAGGACCCTTCACTACCAGGACTTCCAGGCAGTTGTGAGCGTCCAGGTGAACATGAAGAGTGGATATGACCGAGTCATGCAACTGGTGCTGAAGATCCGTTAGTTTGTCCGATAGATCCTTGACTTCGTGGTTATACACAAGGGTTATCGTGCCCACTGTCACATTTTCGTCGGATTCCCATTCGCTTTCGACCAACTCGTTCCTGATAAGGTCACGTACAGCTTCACTGCGATTCGCGTATCCTTTTCCGCTGATAAGCTTGTCGAACTTGCTTAAGAGCTCGTCGTCCATAGCTAGTCCGAACCTGACAGTCTTTCCCAAAGAGACCTCCAAAAATAAAAAGTGCTACGAATTACATAAATCGTAGCACGTCTATGTTTCTATAGTCAAGGCCTACCCCCACCTTTTATTCCTCCCCCTTGAAGGGGGAGGATTTAGGAGGGGGTGGCTTCGAGGTTTTGCTTGATCTGTTTTATTTCTTGGATGCTGGCAGGCGAAGCGGCATCGTACACAGAAGTGCCGCTTATGTCCGCGTCTCGTAGACCTTCGTCATAACCGATAAAGCCGATCATCCGTTCTTCGGGCAGCGATTCCAGGATCGTCTTTCTATCTTCCTTGTCTCTTATTTTGTTCGCCACAAAAAGGACTTTCTTGACCCCTATATCGCTCGCCAGGCCGTCGATCTTGTGAGCCAGAGCCAGACTCCTCTGCCCCGGCTCGACGACTACTATCAATGCGTCCATAGAGGCGGTCGTACCGCGCCCCAGGTGTTCTAGGCCGGCCTCCATATCAAGGATGACCGTCTCTTTCCGATCGACGATCAGATGTCGCATAAGATTCTTGAGCAGCGTGTTTTCCGGGCAAGCGCATCCTTCACCGCCCACCAGAAATGTACCGACGACTAAAAGCCGTACTCCTTTATGCTCGGCCCAGTACTTCTCCGGAATGTCATGCACGGTAGGGTTTATCTTGAAAAAGGCGGCCGGTATGCCGGGCTGTGTCTCGGTGCGCTCGCTGATAAGATCCTTCATCTCGGCAATGGGGGTGATCGATTCGTAGACTTCTTTCGGGAATCCCAGACTCATGCCAAGGTTAAGCGCGGGGTCGGCATCGACTGCAAGGACCGTATTACCGTTTCTGGCAATGACCTGAGCCAGCAGGGACGCGACAGACGTCTTGCCGACTCCTCCTTTTCCGGAGATGCCGATCTTCATCTTACTTGATCCACTCTTCCAGTTCCGACACCAGCTTGTTCTTGGACATCGCGCCGACCAGCCGCTTCTCGGCTTTTCCGGATATGAATACTATCAAAGTGGGTATGCCCATGATCTTAAGATCCATCGGAGTCTTTTGATGTTCGTCAACATTCAGCTTAGCGAACTTCATCTTGCCGCTGTGTTCCGCGGCTATCTCCTCCAGGATCGGAGCTATCATGCGGCATGGCCCGCACCATTCGGCCCAGAAATCCACCAATACGGGTGTTTTTGATTCAAGGACCTCCGTTTTGAAAGTGTCGTCCGTCAGATGCAGGATGTTATCAGCCATTTTTCGCTTCCTCCCTTTATATGTGTCCCAGATACTTCTCCGCCTGCACAGCCGCGAGCGCGCCTTCGCCAGCTGCGATGACCAGTTGTTTTAACCTGTTCGCACGGCAATCGCCGGCAGCGAATACTCCCTGGGCCGATGTGTTCAACCGTTCATCCGTCTTAATAAATCCTCTATCGTCCAGTTCGACCATATCCCGGACAAAACCCGTGTTAGGCTCCGTGCCGACATATATGAATACACCGTCCGTCGGGACGTCTTTAGCCTCGCCCGTCTTGATGTCTCTTACAACTGCTTCACTTACCAGCATATCCCCTTTTATCTCCAAAAGCTCGTGGCTCCACATGACATCTATCTTAGGATTCGCAAGCACCCGGTCTTGAATGATCTTATCCGCTCGCAACTCGTCCCTCCTGTGGACGATGACTACGCCGGACGCAAAGTTGGCTATATGAAGCGATTCTTCGACAGCCGCGTTTCCTCCGCCGATGACAAGGACTTTCTTATCCCTAAAGAGAGGACCGTCGCAAGTAGCGCAATATGAGACGCCCTTACCGCCAAACTCCTTTTCGCCCGGGACGCCAAGTGTCTTCGGATGCGTGCCGGTCGCAAGTATGACGGATTGTGCTTTCATCTCTTTGTCCTTGCCGTCGTCATCAGCTATGATTGTCTTTTCTTTGCCTTCGACCTTAAGCTTTTTGACATCGCACATCACTTTAAGCTCCAGGCCGAAGCTTTTTGCCTGTTCGGTCATCCGTTCGATGAGCTCCTGGCTTTTCACGCCGCCAGGGAAACCGGGGAAGTTCTCGATATCCTCTGTGATCATCACCGGCCCGCCTGTAAAGTTCTTCTCCAATAAGACCGTTTTCAGGCCGCCCCGCGAGGCATATAGTCCGGCAGTCAATCCCGCGGGTCCGCCGCCTATAATGATCAGGTCATACATTTCCATCTTTACACATCCTTCTTGCCTCTTGCTTATTGCTTATTGCTACCTTCTCCCAAGATTCTTGAGTCTATCCTCGGCACTCTTCGCGTATTGGCCCTTCGGGTCCACTTGCAGGTATGCCTCGTACTGTTGAGCCGCCTCGACGGGATAGCCTTTTTTCTCGAAAGCCAGACCGGAATAGTAATAAGCGGCGGAGTAGGAAGGGTCCCTGTCCAGGACCTTGCCGAACTCGGTCAGCGCGATATCGTAATTGCTTATTTCCAGGTAAGAGATAGCCATCTTGCTGCGAACATCCGTGTCGTCAGGCTCTATCTCCAGTACAGACCGGAATTCGATGATTGCTTTTGAATACAGTTTGTTATCGAAATAAAGGTTGCCGAGCCCTTTGCGCGCCGGGATATCGCGAGGATTCTCGCGCAACACCCTCTTATAGCTTTCCTCGCGCACTCTGAAATCGGCCTCCTTGACATCGGTTTTGCTCGGAGGTGTTAGATATCCGGTAACATACAATGATGTCGATATGATACCGCCCAGCAGCAAAATCACTATCAACGACAACAGGAGTTTCAGTTCGCGTTCTTCCTTCACTCGCTGCACAAAACTCTTCTTAAACAGCTTTTCCTCTATACGCTCGACTGTGATCTCGAGTGTCTGGGCCCGTAAGAGCATATTCAGATCGCTGGTTATCAACGTTACGTCGGCTTCCGGATTCTGTTTTATGATATTGTGGGTCATTGCCAGGATGATGTCGTCCGCGTTCTTCAGGTTGAGACCATATGGTATCTCTCCAAGATTATCCGATGGCATTATCTTGATGATCGAGCCTCTTTCCGTCTCGACTCCGTCTGTAAGTTTCCCCTGTTTGGAGAGGGAGTAGAGGATGCGGGACACCTCTCGCCCGCGAAACACCAGGGCTCTATCGACCCGGCTTGTTTTCAACCTGTCGAGTTCGGATAGGACTATCTGCGGTATTATGATCTCAGCATGGTGAAATGAAAAAACCAGGTCTGGATCGCTAAGCAGCGCGCTGGTATCGAGTATGTATTTCTTCTGCTTCATCCACGCTCCTTAGAGGACCAAAAGATCATATAGACAATTGTACCTTAGAAAAGGCGGGGGAAAAACTGTAACAACGAAGCGGGGTGAAGCATCACACCCGGCTTGTTGATCACCATGGCCACTGACGCTATGACTCCGGAGGCCGGCAGGAAGACGATCTGCGCGATAAGTGTGCCTATGATCTTACCGGCTACTAGATACCACACCATGACCTTGACGTCATGTTCGCTTCTCTCTCCGGCGATCGCCCGGTCGGTTGTCAGGGCGATCATCGGGTCGACCATGATGACAAGAAGGATGGTCGCTATCACATTAACGACACCGCTGAGGTTGTCCGCTGTCAACCGGAATACCGGGATGAGAGCGCCGCTGTATATGGTCGACAAGACGCCCGTCGTATATACCGCCACCACTATGACATTAGCTATCAAGAATCCTTTGGGGATCGTCGACTTCTCGTGTTCGTCCGGCCTTTTCACCTGTGGTTTCCGGACAGACTCGACAAGCACCCGGTAGGTCCTGAATCTGAACATCCTCAAGAACAGTTTCATCACCGAGGCTTCCCGTTCGAAGATCGACAATACTCGCGTGAATACCTGGATAAAGCTTGGAACCAGTAGAGCGCCCAGAATACTGCCGATAGTGGCGGAGAAGATGATGTAACGGAATCTCCATGCAAGAGACATCAAGACGGCCGCCGGCACCTGGTGTGTATATCCGACCATCGCCTGGTCGACAAGACTGCCGGTGATCGGGGCCTGGATCGTATTCGCGCCCCGGGCAAGGATGATCAGGAAATTGAACAGAGTCAGCGCTATGCCGAGTTTGCGGACTCTTACGGCAGCTATGCGGCTGCTATAGTATAGTGCGTCTATGCTGTGGATGACACCGGTGAAGATGCAGACGAGAAGGACTCTGGTCAAGAACTACTCCTTTTCCGCGTCTTCCATATCCTGAAGAGCTTTTAAAACGCTGTCGTCAGCATTAAACGAGTGTTCTTGAGTCGGAAATTCTCCCGCTTTTACCTCTTTGGCATATTGTCCGGCAGCTTTGCGTATCTCAGCTCCCAGATGAGCGTATTGTTTGGAGAACTTGGGTACGAACTTCTCGTATAATCCCAGGAGGTCCTGCACCACAAGGACCTGGCCATCGCAATCCGGTCCCGCTCCTATCCCGATCGTCGGGATGGATACGGATTCCGTGACGATCCGCGCGATCTGCGCGGGCACCTTCTCAAGGACGATCGAGAAACAACCGGCTTCCTCAAGAATTTTAGCGTCTTTGATCAGTTTCTTCGCGTCCTCAACGTTTTTTGCCTGAAGAGAATATCCGCCGAACTGATGTACCGACTGCGGCGTCAGACCCAGATGTCCCATGACAGGCACGCCCATGCCGATGATCCTCGATACGGTCCTGGCGATCTCTTCGCCGCCCTCCACTTTTACCGCTTCGGCGCCGGCCTCGGCGACGAAACGTCCCGCGTTCCTCATGGCTTCTTTGGCGGATATCTGGAAACTCATGAAGGGCATATCGGATACGACAAGTGCCCGTTCCGTGGCCCTGGCCACCGGTTTTGTGTGATGGATCATGTCCTCCATCGTGACCGGCAACGTACTGTCATAACCCAAAACGACCATGCCGACCGAATCGCCGATCAAAAGTATATCTATGCCCGCTTCATCCAGCGCTTTCGCCGTCGGATAGTCATACGCGGTCAACATCGTGAACTTGCCGCCGGATCTTTTCTGTTCTATAAGATACGGGACCGTCACTTTTTTATTCATGCTAATCACCGTCCAAGATTTCTAAGAACCGGTCCGCTTTCTCCCGGTCTATCGTCCTTTTGTCCAATGCCACTTGAACCGTATAGCGTCCAAGCAGTTTGTATAAAGCCACATCCTCGGGCAGGCTACGCTTTAAAGCGTCGACATGTCCCTTTACTGTTCCGACATCCCCGCGGCTGATGGGACCGGTCAGGGCCATCGCGGTACCGTACCGCTCGATATTCCTGATGTCCCCTTTAAGCAAAGGAAGAAACGCTTTGAGCGCGGCATCCGGCGGTATCAAGAGTGATTCGTAAAGGTGCTGTCCGTAATACACAAGTGTTATAAGATAGTTGCATACGGCGCAAGCCGCCGCGTGATAGATGGGACGGTCTTCGTCCCTGATCGTTATCGGTTCGCCTCCGAGATCGATCGCTATCTGCCTGGCCAGCGGCAATGCTTCTTCATCCGCTGTCACGCCGAACACCGAACCCGGAAGGTCCTCGATAGCCCCATCGATCGTGGCGAAGGCGTGCATCGGATGGATGCAGCCGACCTTTGCTCCTTTCGTCCTTGCCGTCTCGAGGACGTTCGTTGATAACGCTCCACTGGTGTGGAACACATAATGCTCCGGTCCGAAAACCCCCCGGACAGCCAGTTCATTACACGCCGTCTCGATCATATCATCCGGCGTCGTTATCAGAATGACATCCGCCATGAAACCCGCCGCCGCTATATCGGTCGTCGCGTGCGCCCTGATATACTGGCTCGCTTGCTCCAGAGTCTTTGTCGTGCGCGCCGATATGGCAGCTATCCTGTATCCCCTCTGGTTTAAAAGATGGCCGATAGCGGTACCGACGACTCCGGACCCGATAATAGCGATCGTCTTGTCGTTCATAAGCGACTCCTTAAAGGTGAGACGCGTATGTACAGGTCATTATTATAGCATAGCGAAGTAGGGAAGTAGGTAAACAGGGAAATAGGGAAGTGGGGAAACAGGAAAGAGAAGAAGAGAATTCTTAATTGCATATGATCTGAACTAACAAAGTCAATTCCCTATTTCACTACTTCTCTACTTCCCTAACTCTCTTCCTCGCTTTCACATGTGCTATATTTATAGTCAGCTATGATCAGAGAGTGTACGGAGAAGGACCTGGATATGGTCCTCGAGGTCATAAACCAGGCCGCTATGGCTTATAGGGACAAGATACCGGAGGACTGCTGGCATCAACCGTTTATGCCGATCGAATACCTCGAATCGGAGATGCGTGACGGCGTCGGTTTCTTCGGATTTGCTATCGGTCCATGCCTTCTGGGCGTTATGGGTATTCAGGAAAGGGAAGGCGCCACTCTGATCAGGCACGCGTACGTCTTGCCGAGAGAACAGGGGAAGGGGATCGGGTATCGACTGCTGGAACACCTTTTGCAGCTAGCGAAGTCACCGAACATCCTCGTCGGCACATGGAAATCGAACGACCAGGCGATCCGGTTCTACAAAAAAGCCGGTTTCAAAGAACTTTCTCATGACAAAAGCATGGAGCTTCTTGATAGATACTGGGATCTTAATAAGGTGCATTGTGAAGCATCAATAGTGTTGGAGCTGGCAAAAGAAGAGAGTCGAAAGGAGCACAATGAACTGGGTGGACATAGCTGTAACCGTTATAGCCATCATCAATATCGCGTTCGGGTTTAAGAAGGGGATGACCCAAAGCATCTTCGACATCCTTTATATCGGCTTCGGCATCTGTGTCGCCCTGTTCACCTATACCTATCTCGCTTTTGTCCTTTATACATATTTAAGACTACCAGCAGGTTGGGGTTACCTGGTCGGGTTCGCGAGCATTGCAGTATTGATCGACGTCGGACTGGCTATAGCCACCTCTCATCCGCGTAAGAGGTTCGAGAAATCGATATGGACGTCAAAGAGAAGCGATATCGACCGGGTCTTGGGGCCCATCCCGCATCTTATCCTCGGCATGACCGTACTGGCCCTTTTACTAGCTTTACTCGTCACCTACCCGGTGAGCAATTCGCTCAAAGACAACATCAACAAATCCATCCTGGGTAGCGCCCTGGCACGCTCTGCTTCCACTCTTCTCCGCCACTGATTACCGTTTTCTTTCCTCTTTCCTCTTTCCGCTTTCCGTTTTCCCCAAGATCCTAACCCTCCCATGATCCCCGTCCACCTCTATCATCTGTCCCGTCTTTATCATGGTCGTCACCGGGCCGACATTTACGACCGCGGGGATACCGTATTCTCTGGCTATGATACTTCCGTGGCTTAACAGCCCGCCCATGTCCATGACGATGGCGGCCGCGGGCGTGAAGTAGGGAGTCCATCCGGGGTCTGTAAATGGCGCCACCAGTATCTCTCCCGGCTTGATCTTCTCTCCCGAATCGGAGCGCAAGACTACTCTTGCCGGCCCCCTCACCACTCCCGGGCTGACCGGAATACCTGTGAACTCTTTTTTTGTCCTGTCCGGTTCCGCGGGTATGAATCTTTCCGCATCAAAACCGCCGATGATGACCGGCGGGGGAGTGATGGCCAGGTTTTGCTTATATTCTCTCTTCCTCTGCTGTACGACCGCCTGTATATCGTTTGTGTTTTCACCCGACGCGATGGCAGGCATCTCTTCGAATTCAAAGAAGAATATGTCGTCTCTTTCCTTTAGGATCCCTCTGTCCACAAACCGCTGTCCAAGTTCAAGTAAGCGCTTCCTGATCAAAGAGAGAAATCGGATAAGAGCGCTCTTGCCGTTCTCTCTTACCGTAGACCCCTTCTTTGCCTGCTCCAGATAATAGTTGAACATCGCTTTCTTGAACGGATTCTTTATTCTGCTTCTTAAGTCGGAGGCCAGGGCTTCGCTTTCTTCCCCTCTGCGGTGATAGCCTGCCAGAGGATCGCTATCAGGTAGACTCATTAAATAAGACCTTATCATGTCAAGAACGTAATCCGGCATCTCGGACCAGCGCGGATTATAAAACTCGATCTCACCTCTCGTATGATGGCCGTGTTCCCGCATGAATAGGTCCCACTCTTCAAAAAAAGTCTTGCCTTCCGGAGTCTCTTCCAACCTCGACCGCGTGTCAGCATATGGATATTCATCTATGATGGCCTTCTTGACAGATTCTATCTTGTCCGCTAGAAGGGCCAGTCGCCAAAGGTCCAAGCCTGATTTAACGGAAGCCATCCCCCCTATTCCCGATATGAGACTATTGGCCATCACTTTGTGGTTATCACTGAAATTCTCCTTGCAGAACTTGTCCAGCCTGGCAAAGAACGTGACCGATGTCAGCCCGAAGCTGACTACCTCGAGACCATCGTCTATCGCTTCATCCAGGCGGGAACCGATGTGTTCGGCCAGTTCGGAGTCTGTCATCTTCGAAATATCGGTCTGCGCGAGATCATCGATTCGCGTATCTACATATTTTATAAAACGGAAACCGCGGGTCGCTTTATGTGAAAAAACCCAGTACATGAACCTAGGTATGCTTAAGATCATAGTCATCGGACCATACTGAAAATCGGGTAGGTCCTCCTCCGTCAGAGCGCGGATCTGCTCCTCGAGTATCTTATCTTGCTGACCGCCCAATACTTCCGTCAGGCGCACGTTTTTGAGTCCCGGGACCTTTTTGCCCCCGCTTACAAGTGTGTTCAGATTGAAATACAACCTGCCTGCAATCCGGTTGAACAGGAAATTATCCCCCAGTTTGAGCCCTATCTTCCCAAATACTACATCGAAAAGGCCGGCTCCTAGGCGCTTGCCCATCGACCACGTTGCCGGTGTCATAACATCAGGCATCACTTCGCCAGAGTTTATGTTGCTCCATATCTGGCGGTCTTCCGGCAGCTGATCTTCTTGCCGTTGTTTCTTCGAGCCTATGGTAGTCACATTCCTGCTCTGCAAGACGAATATCTGATCCCCGACATAAGCCCATTCTATGTCCTGGGGCGCCGCAAAGACGTTCTCTATCTCCAGGGCTAACCGCGCGAGGCGCCGCGCTTTGTCTATGTTGATGACCTCGTTGTCGGCACGCGGTCCGTCGATCCTTCGTTCGCAGATGTACAAAAAGCCCCGGTCGTCTTGACACGCTGCGACCTCGGAGGTTTTAGCCGCTACTTTCCGGTCTATAATATCGAGATTGTCTTTAGAGATCATAAAACTGTCCGGTGTCACTTTTCCCGAGACTAATGACTCCCCAAGGCCGTAACATGCCTCGATAATTATCTCATCCTCGTCGTTCGTCAGCGGGTTCGTCGTAAAGATCACCCCGGAAGACTCGGCCGGAACGAGAATCTGAACGATGACGGACATCTCTGTTTTTATGTGATCGAAACCGTTCCGTTCCCGATAGAAAAAAGCGCGGTCCGACCATAATGACGCCCAGCAGTGCTTGATATGCTCGAGACATTCCTCAAGCCCGCGGGCAAAATAGGTGCCGTGTTGCCCGGCGAACGAATGGCCGGGCAAGTCCTCTGATGCGGCAGAGGAGCGTACGACGACCAGACCGTCTCCAAGCCGGTTGTAACGAGCAGCGATCTCCTCCTTGAGGTCGGATGCAAGTTCCATGCGGGCGACCTCGTCTCTTAGATCCTTGAGCAAGAGCCTTTTCTTGTTGTCCGGCGTCATCGCCATTTCGCGGACATCCTGAGTAAGCTTCGCGAACAGGCCGCTTTTTTGTATATACTCGCGATAGACAAGGGCTGTGATGCAAAAACCGTCCGGAACATTGAAATCGAGGGTGGTCAGCCGGCCGAGGTTATAAGCTTTTGGGCCGACCTTTTCCTTGCCTGTATCATTGATATCTTTTAGCGCGACCGTCCTGTCGCTATCACTTACACTCAATAACCCTCTCCCAACTACTTGCTTCTCGCTTCTTGCTTCTCGCTTCTTGCTTCTTCCTTATCTTTCTGCTTGACCATTAAATAGTATATGATCGCGGCCAGCCAGTAGAAGCCGACGGCAAACGATATCGCCAGGATCAATATCCAGGTATTCTTCGGGTTGTCGAACATCGGGGGGAAGTCATCTTCTTCCCTGTTGATGCAATCGATAAGCATAAAGACCCATAATACGAATCCGGCCAGCATTAGAAGTATAAGAGCTATGGTAAAAGCCCATATCATCACCCACATGATCATGAAAACGACCATGACGAAGAGGTATATTCCTATAAAGAACAGGAGAAAGGCCCCTGTCGCCGCATCATTCATGTCATCACACTCTCTTCCAACGTCATAATATCAGTAACGCCGCGAAGCTTGTCAACCAACTTGGCATCAGCCGTGACAAACCTGAATCCTTCGATGTCCGCTTGAGCGATATAGTAGGCATCGTAGACAGATATATTCGATTCCATACTTATCTCCACCGCCTCTTGAAGGACATTGAGTTGATACTCAAATATGTGTAAGCCACTGTCGGTCAAGTCCTTGAGGTAACCTCGGATATCTTCGCTGGAAAACCTCTTTGTATACTTTAGGGCATTAGCGACTTCATAAAATGTAAATCGTGTCGTGGTCAGAATCACGCGGCGCTTACGAAATCTAAGACCAAGTTCTTTGGCTAGTGACGAATCAATCTCATCTATAAACCATTTCAGTATTATGCTTGCATCTAATAGCAGCGGGGTGCTATTCATCCGCCGCAAGCCGGTTCCTCCATTTGATTATGAAATCCGAGCCGCTGAAATCCGAACCGGCAGTCTTTTTTCTAGCTTCGTCCATATGCCTGAACGCTTCCGCCTGTCTGGCTCGAAACTCCGCTTCTTCCTTTTTCTGTTCTATATAAGAACGTATTGCTTCTCGTACCACCTCACTCCTTGTGCGAGCCTCTTTCTTCGCTTCTTGATCAAGTGTATTAAGCAGCTGATCGGGTATTGTTACTATCACTCTCGACATGATTCCTCCTTAATGTGATATCACTTATATATCTATTATATATCATTTGGTAGGAAAGAAGGGAGAATAACGTCTCTTCAGATCTTGTAGGCACAGTGTCGGTAACGTTTGCTTTAATCTGGGTTGATTCGGCCGCCTGCGGCGTCCTCACAATGACGTCGTTTCTCGTATACATTAAAACAGCAACTGAAGTGGGAAAAGCCGTCATTCTGAGGCGCCCATAGGGCGCCGAAGAACCCAGAATAACGAGTAAGCGATGCTTTGTGCCTCTTGTGAATGCTCACTTTTTAGGAAGGGCCGACCTAAAGGTCGGCGGCTACAAATTCTTCGGCTCTATGTTTGCGGCGCAGACTTTGAATTCGGGGATCTTGGCGACAGGGTCGAGCGCGGCGTTCGTCAGTGTGTTGGCCGCCGCTTCGGCATAGTGGAACGGCATATAGATGACGCCTTGCCTGATCGTGTCGGTCACGTCGGCGGCGGCTTCAATGCTGCCGCGCCGTGTAGTTACTCTGATCATGTCACCGTCATTGACCTTATATTTCCTCGCGTCAGCAGGATGGACCTGTACCTTGCAGCGAGGCGCCAGGTCTTCGATGCCTGCCACCCGCCGCGTCATCGTGCCGGTATGGAACTGCTGCAGATATCTTCCGGTAGTCAATATCAACGGATAATCCTTGTCGGTTACCTCCGCCGGCGGTCTGTATTCAACGGCGTGGAACTTGCCTTTGCCCCTGACAAATTTATCCTTGTGCAGGATGGGCGTGCCCGGATGTTCGGGTGTAGGGCATGGCCATGAGATGCCGCACTTCGCCACCCTATGCGATGTTATCCCTCCGTACTGGGACACTACGTGCGTTATCTCATCGGTGACCTCCGACGGAGACCTATATTCCATCTTATGACCGAGCCTTTTCGCGATCATCGTGATTATCATCCAGTCGGGGAGCGCTGAACCAACCGGTTCGACCGCTTGCCTGATCGGCTGGACGCGTCTTTCCGTATTCGTGAAGGTGCCGCTTTTTTCGGCAAAACTCGCGCCCGGCAATACGACGTCTGCCAGGTTCGCCGTTTCCGTCATAAAAATATCCTGCACGACAAGCAAGTCGAGATTGCCGAGGCCTATCTCCGTATGGACGAGGTTCGCTTCGGACAGCATCGGGTTCTCTCCCAGGATGAACATCGCCTTGATATCGCCGTTTGCGGCAGCGTCGATCATCTCGGGTGCCGTCAGTCCCGGTTTATCCGGGAGCTTCTTGACCCCCCACGCTTCTTCCATCTTCTTTCTTCCATCTTTATCGTCTACTCTTACATAACCGGGTAAGACATTAGGCAGAGCGCCCATGTCGCAAGCTCCCTGGACATTATTTTGCCCTCTTAGCGGGTTGACACCGGTGCCCTCGCGGCCGATATTGCCTGTCATCATCGCCAGGTTCGCCATTGTCAAGACGTTGTCCACACCGGTCGTATGTTGCGTGATGCCCATCGCGTAGATTATCGTCGCCGCCCCTGCTTTCGCGTAAAGCCGGGCCGCTTCTACTATCGTGTCTGCGGGTACGCCGCATATCTTGGATGCCTTCTCCGGCGTATATTTCTTGAGCGTTTTTTCAAGGGCATCGAAATCCTCCGTCCGCGCTTTGATAAAGTCCTTGTCGGTCAGGCCTTCAGTTATGATGACGTTCATCATAGCGTTGTAGAGTTCGACGTCGGTCCCTGGTTTTTGCGAGATATAGATATCCGCGTAGTCCGCCATCTTGATCCGTCGCGGTTCGATAACGATCAGCTTGGCACCGTTCTTAACGGCGGAGATGATCTCCAGAGCAAGAACGGGATGTGCTTCGGTCGTGTTCGAGCCGGTGATCAGGATCACATCCGCTTTCGGTATGTCGGCGATCGAGTTCGTCATCGCCCCGCTTCCAAACGCCGCGGCCAGACCGGCCACCGTCGGAGCGTGTCAAAGACGCGCGCAGTTGTCTATGTTGTTGGTCCCTATCGCCGCCCGAGCAAGTCTCTGCAGAAGGTAGTTCTCCTCGTTCGTGCACTTCGACGAGCTTAGGAACCCTATGGCATCCGGCCCGCTTTCCTTTTTTACTTCTTTAAGCCTAACCGCGATATAGTCGAGAGCTTCATCCCAGGAAGCCTCTTTGAGCTCGCCTTCTTTCCTTATATAAGGAGTCTTAAGACGTTCATGGTGGTTCACGAATCCATAGCCGAACCGTCCTTTGACGCACAGATTACCTTTGTTTACGCCTTCGCCGGGGAAAGTCTGTATATCGATGATCTCCCCGTCCTTGGTGATCAACTCGAGCTGGCAACCGACCCCGCAGTAGGGGCACGTGGTGGTGGTCGATTGCGTCTGCCACGGACGCCCTTTGAAACGGCTGATCTTTGACGTCAGCGCTCCTGTCGGGCATGTCGAAATACACTGCCCGCAAAACACGCAGTTCGATTCCGTCAGCGGTTTGTCATAAGGAGTCGTCGGTATGATCTCAAATCCCCGGAACGCCAGCGTATAGACCGAGCAGTGCTGGACGTCGCGGCATATCCGCACGCATCTGGCACACACGATGCATTTATCCATCTCCCTCTCGACGAACGGGCTCGGATCGGTCACTGTGTGGAAATGCTTTTCGCCCTCGAAAGATATCTCCCTGACACCCAGTTCGTATGCGATATCCTGCAGCGCGCACTGCCCTGTGTTTTCACATGTCAGACACTCCTGCGGATGGTTGGAAAGAAGCAACTCGACGATGGTCTTCCTTATCTCATGCAGAGTGACCGTGTCTGTTTGGACCTTCATCCCTTCCGTCACCTTGGCCGCGCATGAAGGAACGGGGTTTCTGGCGCCCTCGATCTCCACCAGGCACAACCGGCACCCGCCATATGGCTTGAGCCTCGGGTCATAGCAGAGATGCGGGATCTTTATCCCGAGCTTTTTAGCCGCGTCAAGGATGGTCATCCCTTCCTCGACGTTTGCTACCTGCCCATTTATTTCGAACGTAACCATATTTTATCCTTCAGCTCTTATATATCGCGTCAAACGGACATTCTTTCTGGCATAGTCCGCATTTTATGCACTTTGCCTGATCTATGTGATACGGCTTTCCCTTCGAGCCCGAGATGGCGCCCGACGGACATACGCGCGCGCAGATGCCGCAGCTTTTACACGCTTTCGGTTTTATCTGGAACCTTGTCAGAAGCGCCTGGCATACTCCAGCTTTGCATATCCCTTTGCGTATATGGTCTTCATATTCCTCACGGAAATACCTGATAGTGCTCATGACCGGGTTAGACGCCGTCTGGCCGAGGCCGCAGAGCGACGCCGCTTTGACATCCCGCGCCAGCCTCTCAAGCTTCTCCAGGTCCTCCATCTTGCCCTTGCCGTCGCTTATCTTTATCAGTATCTCATGCATCCTTTTTGTGCCCAAACGGCAAGGTACGCACTTCCCGCATGACTCGTTCTTGATGAATTTAAGAAAATATTTGGCCACATCGACCATGCAGCTTGTCTCATCCATGACTACCATGCCGCCGGACCCGACGATCGCGCCGGCGCCGGCAAGCGACTCGTAGTCGATCGGCGTCTCAAGCATCGTGGCCGGGATGCACCCCCCGGAAGGACCGCCGATCTGGACAGCTTTTGCCTTGCCGTCGTCTCTGATCCCTCCGGCGATGTCGAAGACGATATCTTTTAGCGGTGTACCCATCGGCACTTCTATCAACCCGCTGCGCTTTACCTTTCCTGTCAGGGCAAACACCTTGGTCCCCGTACTATTTTCAACGCCCACCGATTTGAACTTATCAGCCCCGTTATTGATTATCCAGGCGATCGCCGCGAATGTCTCGACGTTGTTTATGTTTGTAGGTTTGCCCCATAGCCCGGATTCGGCCGGAAAAGGCGGCCTGATCCTCGGCATCCCGCGATGTCCCTCGATCGATGCCATCAGCGCCGTTTCTTCTCCGCATACAAACGCTCCGGCTCCTTCCTTGATATGAAGATGAAAATCGACACCCGTCCCTATTATGTTTTCACCTAAGAACCCGCGTTTCTCCGCCTGGGATATCGCGGTCTTCAGGCGCGCAATGGCCAGCGGGTATTCCGCACGGCAGTAAACATATCCTTCACGCGCTCCTATGGTGAAAGCGCCTATGGCCATGCCCTCCAGGACACGGTGGGGGTCTCCCTCTAGGACACTCCGGTCCATAAACGCGCCGGGGTCGCCTTCGTCAGCGTTGCAGATGATATATTTTTCGTCACCGGGCGATTCTTGCGCCAGCTTCCATTTCATGCCCGTCGAGAAACCGGCTCCGCCTCTTCCGCGCAGTCCTGAATCCATGACCGTCTGCGCGATCTCCGCTGGTTTCATCTTTTTCAGCGCTTTTTCGAGAGCCCTATATCCTCCGCGGGCTATATAGTCGTCGATATTCTCCGGATCGATCTCTCCGCAGTTCTCAAGGATGATCCTGACCTGGCGCTCGCGGAATTTATCGTCCGGCATCTTCTTTTTTGAGTCTCTGACAATCCATTCGTCCTTGAACTCGCCTTTAATCAGGGCTTCCACGATCTTGGAAGCGCGCCCGGTCGTCATATCGCCGTATGTGACCTTTCGTCCGGTTGCCGTCACGTCGACCAGGACCTCACGATAACACATCCCGGCGCAACCGGTTATGCCGACTTCCCATTTAAGGCCGGCTTTCTTTATCGCTTCCTCAAGCGCCGTTTTGACTTCCCGGGCACCCGCGGCGATACCGCAGGTCCCCATCCC
>JAGVPG010000018.1 GCA_020052375.1 Actinomycetota bacterium
GACCGGGCTCAACGAGGCGTTTGTAATCGGTGAGGAAACCAGAGATAGACTGATATCCGAAGATCCAAAAAGCGCTGAGATTATAAAGCCATTCCTTGCCGGTAAAGATGTCAAACGTTATAGGGTATCCCTTGTAAACCAGCACTTAATATTGATTCCAAAGGGATGGACACGGACTAAATCTGGAAACACAAAGGATGCCTGGGGGTGGTTTAGTAAAGAGTATCCCGCTGTTGCTAGTCATCTTTTACCTTTTAAGATGGCTGCCGAGAAACGTTACGATCAAGGCGATTACTGGTGGGAATTACGTGCTTGCGATTACTATGATGAGTTTGAAAAACCTAAAATTATGTATTTGGTCTTTCAGGTTAAACCAGTCTTCTCTTTTGATGATACAGGTAAGCTTGGCAACAATGCTATATGGATAATTCCGAACGCAGACAAAATTCTTTTGGCAGTGCTTAACTCTAAACTGGGTTGGTTCTTAATAACTCAGTATTGCACACAGATCCAAAACGGCTACCAATTGATCTTTAAATACTTGGGCAGAATCCCAATTGTCAAGACAGATAGTCTAAGTAGTAAGAGCATCGAAGCAGAGCACCTGATAGGTGCTGTTGATAACATACTTATGCTCAACAAGAAGCTTATCGAAACTAGAACGCCACATGAAAAAACAGCTATCCAGAACCAGATCGACGTCACCGATTACCAGATCGACCAACTCGTGTATGAGTTGTATAGGTTGACTGCTGAAGAAATCAAAATTGTGGAAGGGGGCCAAACTAGTGACAGGCGTAAACGAAGTAATATACAAGGCTAAAAGTAGGTTTGTTGGATCGATTATATATCTATTTTTTGGTGGAGAGATAAACAGATGAAGCTTTCTGCTCGGTCAATCCAAGCATTAGGCCAGATAGTCACTGGTGATAAGCAAATTAGCCCCTATCGTAGTGGCCCTCAGCTTGTCAATCTATTCAATGATTACGGGGCAGATGATGTATATGGAGATGGCTTTCCATCTAGATGGAAGTATACTGAAGATCGCCTACGTCAACTGAACAATACACCTGCTTTATCTGCAATCGTGCGCGAAGTTCTCGATCCCCGCGAGTTCTTTGATACAGACTTCGACCAAAATGGTGCCTGCAACTATCTAAACGATATGTTTAAGTATGACGGTTACGAAGTTGTCCTAGTTGAGGGAATTCCAAAAATTAGAGATAGGGCCGGTTCTGATGTAGAATTCATTCATCCATTTAAGGGTTCTGAAGAAGAAGGTCATATTTTTATTGATGAACAGACTGTCAAAGCTAATGAAAAAATACTTGCTGGCGACTATGATGGTGCAATAACTAACGCACGCTCTTTGATTGAGGGTTTTCTGATTGAAATAGACACTGAAATAACTGGTGATGCCAACCCTTACGATGGTGATTTGCCTAAACTTTATAAGCGTGTTCAAAAGCAGCTCAATCTTGATCCAGGGAGCCGCCCTGATCTTGAGGGAGCGATCAAACAGGTTCTATCTGGGCTGACTAGTATAGTCCATGGGATTGCTGGCATTAGTAATAAGATGGGTGATCGGCATGCCCGGAAATATAAGCCCGATAAGAGACATGCGGTATTGGTCGTGAATGCAGCCAAAACTATGTCCAACTTTCTCTTTGAGACACATCGTGCACGAAGGTCCAAACCAAGCTAAGAATTGCATTTATAATTGGAGCAGGAAATGACTAATGCGAATTTCGTTTTGGAAATCAAACTAAATGGTCTGAAGAATTTTCTAGAGCATATAGACAAAGAAGCTAACGCCGAGATTCAGGATTTGTGCGAGAAAGAAGATGCAGGCGATTTTGAAGGGAAGGGAATTGGTGATTTTGGAAACGAACTATTTTTTACGTCAATGCGAAAAGAAATCACTGCTCGTGCAGTTTATTATGAACTCAATGCTCTTATGGAGAGTACCCTCCACGCCTGTGCACATCGGCTGTGGTTGGATTCAAGCAAACATAAAGGACCAAAAACGATATTAGACTCAAGTATCTTATATAATGGTTCGATCCGGTCGTTGAAAATGGTTCAGGATCTTAAGCTCGTAGACATTTTGGAATTAATCGAAAAAGAATATGGAATCAACATAGATAACCTAGAAGAGGGAGACATATTTAAGAATGTTCGAGAAGTAGTGAACTCTTTTAAGCATAGAGACGGGCTGATTGATTTTAGAAAGAATCAGCTGGAAGATACTATTCATCTTAAATACCATAAAGTAGATGGAAAACAGGCTTATGAAGCCATTGATAAGACACATATTTTCATCAAAGCTTTGTGGACGGCGACTGCTAAAGAACCGATCTGAGTGTCGGCGTGTATAATAAAAGGGGTCAGGGCTTGTATTTTGACATTTCGAAAGTCATTAGATTTTTCTTTCTAATCACAGGCATCAGTAATGTTCTGGAAAGTAATACTCCCTTAAGTGCATCTGATTAGTTTTTCACCCATTGAGAAACGGTGAACTTAATTCATTTTCTTCATTAGTACGCCGTGGTCCCTTACGTATTATGTATGTAATGCGTACAATATACTTATGACGAGCGCACATTGGAAGCCATATAACACTGACCTTTACCAGGCAACTCAGCAATTTGTTCAAGCGGTTATTGGGTTACTAAGCACTACACGACTGACACTAGAACTCAGTTTTGAGTACCGCCAGAGATGCGATTTCAAAAAGCTTGGGTCGGAGCAATATATCGTTACTTGGTATGAACCGAGGTTCTTGCTCCTGAATGACATCCGAGATGCGATATCTAAGCTGGACGAAACTAAGCAATGTGCTGAAATAATAAGGTCTGATTCTGAAATTGATCTTGAACCTTTCTATGACGAAACTAATAAGATCGAGTGGTATTTGTTGCCCTTCTTTGTCAGAGACTTAATTGACAACGATCTTGAGTTCGACCGAATTCATGAGAACTTTGATATCGCATTTGAGAAACTTGAAACGTTCCTTTATTGCAGGGCATACAAATATCGTTTAGTAGCTGTACTAGATGGGTTTACCACATCAATTCCTTGCGCCAGACTAAGCCCTTCAGTGACCATACAAAGAATTGACGATAAAGATTGTCTTACGATGGCCGAGACAGCCGTCCGAAAAGATGAATCCTCTCCCGGATATCTACAAGGACACCCCGTTGCAGTGATTATAGATTGCGAGAAACCTAAAGTACCTTCCGGCAGCAACCAATGGCTTGACGACGAAAAAACAACAGCGCAAAACGTAGTCAGCGCCCTTCGTCTACTCCAAGTAAGTCGTGTACATATAAGAGCGTTCTTTCGTCTGCTAATAACTTGGCAACCTTATTCCGAGAACGGGTTCTCGCTTGAGGATCGTGTTTTTGGCTTTATGCCCGATTTCCACCTCGAGAAAGACGACTTTCCACAATTACTTACCTTGTGGAAGGAGATTGAAGTAGGATCTCAAGCAGTAACACGCCTGAGAATCGCCCTTGATAGATATGAATCTACATTTGAAACAAAGGACACCGCGGAGCAACTAATTGATGCGGTTATTGCATTAGAGAGTTTATATATTCAAGGAGGCAGTGAGCTTTCACATAAGTTAGCTTTAAGAGCTGCAACAATCCTGGGTAGGGATGGCAAAGACAGAGAGCAAATATATGGATTCATAAGATTTGCTTATAAGATGAGGAGCGACTTTGTTCATGGAAGCATATCAGGAGACGACTTTCAGAAAAAGTTGGTTGTTAAGGATTCCAACGGTTCTAAGTTTATAAATCAACTTCGAGAGTATCTCCGGCAGACATTACGAAAGTTTCTCGTTTTATTCACTCAGCGTCCGGAGCTTGCAAGTATATCTTTAGGCAATAAGGAAAAGTTGGATTGTTTTCTAACGTCTTGTGTTCTCTGTAATGCTAAGTTTGAGGAAAAGCAAACAGAATAAAGGTCGGCGGCTACAAGACCTGATGCATTCTAAGAGCGGAGGTTGTTTGGATCATCTCCATAAGGGAGCTGACCTTAGGTTTTGTGAGCATTTACCAGGTCTATGAGGAAGACCTTCTGCTAAAGCGTAAAAAAGAGTCTTACGAACGACCTGAGGAAATGAGAATAAAATCAAGGACAGCGACCAGGAGTATGATCCAAACAACCTCTGCTCCCTGGAAAAGGCATAAATAGGGTTGTGTCTTGAATTGTCAGTTCTGTAACATTTGGATTTTAGCCGACCTGAAGGTCGGCTGCTACAAAGATCTTTCTGTTCACCGTTCACTGTTCACTATCTCTAGGTCAGGTCTTGTATTTTGACATTTCGTGATTTCGTTTTTCTGGGTTCTTCGGGCTTGGAGATAGCCGACCTGAAGGTCGGCTGCTACAAAAACTTATTGCTTATTGCTCGTTATTAGTCACCTACGAGTGACAAGAAGACTGCATGAGATTGCCGCGTCGACCTTCTTCGCTGCGCTACGAAGGGCTCCTCGCAAAGACGAAGTCGGGTCGGCAGCTACGAAGTTTCTTTAATTCATATAATCGTTATTAGTGGTCTGAAGGTAGAAAAATCCAGCTTGTCAAAGGCAAGCCAACCACGTAACTACACAGTTTCATGGTTTAAACCATGAAACTGTTCTAGTTGACCGGGGTCAGGTCTTGAATTGTTAGTTCTGTAACAAATAGCAGGTATAGCCACTAGAGCTCCAAATAAAGTTTCGAGGAAATATCCAAGTTGACACGTACATACAATGTATATACAATAGTAATTGAAGGTAGATGAAGTTTTAGATTGAGAACTGAGTTGGAGAGACTGTTTGGATATTGCAAAGATCGAGTGGGACAGCAAAACAAAAGAGAAAGTTATTAAGAAACACGGGTTGACGATACATGAGGTCGAAGAGGTATTCCAAGGTGATAAAAGAATCAAAGCGCATGCCGGTGTCTATGTGGCTTTAGGTGCATCTATAAGCGGGAAATACCTAGTAGTTGTGTTTAAGAAGCAGTCAAATGATTCCATAAAAATAATAACGGCGAGGCAAATGACGAAAAGCGAGAAAAAACAATACAGGAGTTGAGTATAATGCCAAAAATGAAGAACAAGATAGACGCAAAAAAACTTCCTGATTTCAAGAAGATGACAGATGAGCAGATCGCTGAATTCTGGGACACTCATGACGCTTCTGAATTTTGGGCGGACATGGAAGATGCCAAGGAGTCTTTTAGAGATGTACGACCCAAGAAGTCCATATCTCTTAGAATCGATGAAGATGCTCTATCTGATCTAAAGAAATTAGCGAACTCAAAAGGGCTTGGGTATCAGACATTGATGAGGATGTGGATTATAGAACGCCTCCACAAAGAGCGCAGAAAGACCGCTTAGCAACTAGGATCGTGCCTTGAAATGCCAGTTCTGTAACACGGAAAACGACGTCCTTGTGAGGTCGCCCTTAGGTGACCGAATCAATCCAGGAAAAAGACACGGGAGTACTCACTTTTTCGTAGTTTGCTTCGGTCGCTTCGCTCCCTCGCAACGACACCAGAGAGGGGTTCCTCGCAACGACACAGGAGGTGAGCCGACCTGAAGGTCGGCGGCTACATTATTATTACGTGCGTTGCAGCACACACTTTTAGTGTTTGGTGAACTCGAGGGTGTAGTGTTTGGGGTATAGGTCGGCTTGCCGCCGTAGCGCAAACCCGTAGTCTTTAAGGATCGATGTCACTTCTTCGGGAGTCTTTCGCGATCTGAACGGGGGGCCGAAGACGACTCTTCGTTTCTTTATCCAATCGACTACGATGAACCGTCCGTCGTCTTTCAGTATCCTTTTGATCTCTTCGAATATCTTTGTGTTGCCGACCAGCTCGTGAAATACGTCAGCTGCGAGGACTATGTCCGCTGCAGCATCATCTATCGGGATACCGTTTTCGTCGCTTAGTATCCGGTTTATATTATCGAGTCCGGCTTTTTGCTGTTTGTCTTTTAGCGTCTGGAGCATCTCGGAGCTTACGTCGACGGCATACACCTTAATAGAGGGTGACATCGCGGCGAAAGGGATAGCAAAGAAACCGGTGCCGGCTCCTATATCCGCGATGGTCTCATCGCCTTTTATCGACAGCCAATCTATAAGCAGCTCTGGATCCTGCCATTTCTTTCTGCCGGGGTCATCCAGGACGTGTTTATGTTTCGGGTCGAAGACGTGGCTCATACCTCGATCTCCATGCCGTCATTGGCGACTACGATCTCACTTTTGAATTCCTTCGCGCATTGAGCAACGAGATCGACGTCGTCGGTCGGGGGATAAAGGTGCGTTAGTACGAGCTTTTTCGCGTTGGCTTCTGTAGCCATCCGGCCCGCGTATGAGGGTGTTAAATGGCCGTCGACTTTCATGCCGTCAGGATACGAACACTCGCAGACTAATAGGTCGGTGTCTTCGGCTAGGTCGACCAGATCGGGAGAATGATCAGTGTCACCCGATATGACCACCGACTTTCCATCTTTTGACGTAAACCGGTATGCGGCGCTTTCCGGGCTGTGGGGAATGCGGCATGTTCTTATTGTCATACCCGATATCTGCATGTCGGGCATCTCGACGATATTCACATCGAAAAGGTCCGACTCGATCGTCCGGCTGTATATATCCTGTATTTTCTTATAGTACGACAGGAACCCTTTGCCGCCCATGACCGTGAGGTCTGTTGCCCGGGGAGGGATCCCGTATTTCGAAGTGAACAGAAAGACGGGGAAGTCGGCGAAGTGGTCCAGGTGACAATGGGTATAGCACAGAATGTCAATATCGTTGTAAGTCAGGCCGGCTTTGAGCAACCTGTACAAAGTCCCCGAACCGCTGTCTATGAGGATGTTCGTGCTGTTTTCTTGTAATAGAAAACCTTGAGTGCCGCGCTTTAAGCTTGGTACAAGGGAGCCGGAACCCAAGATCGTCAGCATCATGTCTTCAAAGCCCTTACGACCAGGTCTATCATCGAAGTTATTTCGATATCCATTTTGTAATGCTCGTTCAGTGTATCCAGTTGCAAGCGGCAGTTCTCACACGGGCTGACCACCATCTTGGCGCCTGTATCCCTGATCTGATCGACTTTGAGTTTGCCGGTAGTCTTTCTGAACTCTTCAAGAGCCGGCTCGGCGACCAGGCCGCCTCCGCCTCCGCAACACCAGTTCTTGGCGCGGTTCGGAGTCATCTCTCTGAAGTCCGAACAGATCTCTTTGACAACCGCGCGGGGCTCTTCGAAAAGACCGTAGTTCCTGCCGACCTGGCACGGGTCATGGTATGTGACGGGTATGTCGATCTTACCTGGGTCCACGCTTATCCTGCCGTCTGTAATATATTCCGATACTTTATCGAGAATGCTTGAGACCTTGAACGGCAGTTTCTCTTTAGCCCACATCTCATAGAAGAACTTAAAGACTCGATGGGCGTGGCCGCATTCAGAGACTACGACCTCTTTGACCTTAAGCTTCTTTGCCTCGTCGATGATCCGTCCGGCGATCTCTTTGGCTTTGGCAGCATCACCCAGGAAGTAACCGTAATTCGCTGCCTCGAACATGGACAATGTCCAGTCCTCTTTTGCCATATGGAATATGATTGCTGCAGGCAAGATACTGTGTGTTCCGGCCAGGGCGGCGTAGAGGACATTGGCGCCTTCCTTGTCATACGGGAAATGAGCTTCTTTATCTCCGACCTTATCCTGCATTTCTTTTTCGGCGGTCTTAAGGACATCTCTCATAATGTCTTTATACAAGTCGATGTTCTTGCCTTTATCGATAGCCGCGTCGGCAAGCTGCGTCAGCATCTCCGAACCCTTTCCGGCGGCCAGCAGCATGGCCTTGCCGACAGATTGGATCCATGTGGTATCGATCGAATACGGACAGTAGTACATGCACCGGCGGCACCCCGTACACGCGTACATGACATCATAAAGCTCCTCGAGCAAGTTTTCGTCAGGATCTCTACCCTCATATAAAGAGGGTACGAACTGACCGGTCTTGGTGAAGTATTTCTTGTATATGCGTCGTATGAGCTCGGCCCGGTAAGCCGGCAGGTAACGGACATCTTGCGTAGTCACATACTGGTGGCAAGCATCTCTGCAGATGGCGCACCTGGCGCATATATCGAGGTATAGTTTCAGCTGGCGGTTCATCTTCGCGTCGATCACACCGGCCAGAGTCTCAAGTTTTTTTCCGGGCACCGCTAGTCACTCCTTACAAGGTTAGCTAAGAACGCGCCGACGGTATGTGTAAGCTTGCTGAACGGGAAATACATCAGAAGGATATTGGCCAGAAACACATGGGCGACGAGCGACCATCTTATGGAAGAATGAGCCAGCGCGGCGTCGAAAGACGGCCTGAATAAAAGAACGCTTTGTACGTACGCGCGATAGTCCGCCACATGTACATCTCCGAAAAACCTTAGGTGGTTTCCCATCGTGATGACAAGCAAGATCAGGATCAGCAGAAGGTAATCCTCCGGGACACTGATATCTTTATATGGTGACGCGAATCTTCTGAAGAGGTAATATATGACGACCACTGTGATGACGATACCGAATGTCCCTCCGGTGACGAATGCCAGTGTATCCATTCCTTTGGATCCGAGCGCGGATACGATAGGTGTAAACTCCTTTATCAAGCGCAGGTGCCCGAAGAAGATCAAAAGGCCGGCTACGTGGAAAGCGATAGCCATAAACCACATAGTCGGGTCGACGTCCAGCGCCTGTGGAAACAGGATGGTATCCTTGAGCATCTTAAGCCACCTGCCGGAGCGTGTTTTCGGTTTAGGAAACATACCGAGTCTGATGCTAGCCTTCGGCGTTGAAAACCAGTGGCATATCCTATAGGTCATGCCGATGAAGAACACGGCCAGGGCCGCGTAGACCATCAACCCGGCGATGGTGAACGAAAAAAGATCCATGCCTACTTAAGCCTCTTTATGTAGAAGATGAAGTCTGTACCTTCCTGTTCCTGTTTTACGATCTCATGCCCGGTGCTTCGCGCCCATGAAGGGATATCGGCCAGGCTGCCGGGATCTGTGGCGACCGCTTTCAGGATGCCGCCGACGGGCACGTTAGTGATGTTCTGGCTCACACGGACCATCGGAAGGGGACAGAGAAGACCCTTAAGATCCAACTCCATGTCGACTTTCATTTCGTCCGCCATTTGTAGACCTCCTTTTCTTAATCAAATGCCTGATATTTAGATAAACAATGTGAAATCGGAATTCGACGCTTGTTCTACAAAGAACCCGGCGCCTACGCATCCCTCGACTTCGTCGATCATCTTTTCTCTGGGTATCTCCATGACGTCCATGCTCATCTGACAACCGTACATGTGGACGCCCAGGTCTATAGCGAGCTGGCGGAGATTCGGCAGGGACTCCACATTCCTGGCATTCATCATCTTCTTGAACATCCATCTTCCGACACCGCCGAAACTCATCTTACTCGGTGTGGCCCGGTTGATATCGCCGCCGTACATCATCCCCAGCATCCTTCCGAACAAGCTCTGTCCTGTAGGCACCTTCTTCTTGAGAGCGCGAAGCCCCCAGAAAGTGAAGAACATGACGACATCGTTTCCTTGAGCTGCCGCCGTAGTCGCGATTATGAAAGCGGCAAAGAGCTTGTCCATATCACCGCTGAAAACGACCATGGAGACCTTCTTCTTAAGATCGCCACTCATGTCTATACGCCTCCTTTCACGCTAAATGAGTTTTACCGACTGCTTTATTGACCGTTCTGGACTGACCGGCCAGAGATTCATTAAGCACCTCACTGATCAAGTCGAATGCCTTGATTATCTTAGGGTTGGTGATGGAATAATTGACACGGCTGCCATGGCGTCTGGCGACGACTATGCCTTTGTTTCTTAAGATAGACAGGTGCTGGGAAACGTTGGCTTGCGGAATGCCGGTCTGATTGACCAGATCACCCACAGTGACTTCACCGTTGCGCAGGGCGTCCAGGATCAATTGTCTTTTCGGATTGGCGAGAGTCTTACAGAGGTCTGAATGCAGGCAGTAGAACTCATGGTTTTTCATAAAACATACTCCTATTGGTATATTGTCATATTCGAATATAAATATAACACCTAATAGTATTGTATGTGATATGTTGCACTATGTCAAGAGGTTATCTAAAGTCGCTATCCGTTCTTAGTCTTCCTCTATCCTGATCGCTTCGACCGGGCAGATCTCGATCGCTTCATTCACCTTGTCCCGAAGGCTTTCGGGTATATTGTCAAGGATGACATAAGCAAGCCCGTCGTCCCGGAGCTCGAATACCTCTGGACATACCTCGACGCAGCTTCCGTCACCGATGCAAAGGTCGCGATCTACAGAAACACGCATATGGTTGTTGCCTCCTCTAATAAACGGAAATTTTAGACTCTCGTACGCAATCTTATAAGGTTGTTTCGCGCGATAGCCTCGTTGGCTATCGTGAAATCAAGGTTTTGCAGAAAGACCTCGATATACTTCTTACGGGCTGTGGCATAGTCGATGAAGTAAGCATGTTCGTACACGTCAAGTACGATCAGGGGCACGCAATTCCATATACAGCCCAGATTGTGCGTGTCGCATAGATAGTTGTAGACATGACCATCAGTCAGGTCGAAAGCTGTTATAACCCACCCACGCGCCGCGATGCCGGCTGCCGTGATATCTTCTTTCCATGCATCCAACGAGCCGAAATCCTCATTGATCATGGCCTGTATCGCCCCGTCGGGAATGCCGTCACCGCCCATATTATCGAAGTAGGCTTCATGGAGCCGGATACCGTTTGCCGTGAATGTCTCCTCGCGTTTCAATTCGCCGTAGAGACTGTAACTGGCGTTGGCCTCGGACTTATCCGCCGCCGCCAGCTTGGCGCGGATCTCGTTCAATTTCTTCACATAGCCCGCGTAAAGGACGTCGTGGTGTTCTTTCAGTTGCGTCGAGGAGAGTCCGTTCAGAGCTTCGTATTTGAGTGGCTTGACCTGTAGTTCTTGCATCGAGTCCACCTCCAGGGTAAGGACGACAAGGATGATAAGGATACATTATATAAAAGATAAGCATAATGCAAATATCGATAGCGCGTATTATCGCAATAGACGGAGACCGTTTAAGATGACGAGGACCGCGCCTGCTTCATTCAAAAGAAGCCCCGGGACGAGGTCTATCTTCCCGACCAAGGCTGCCGGGACCAGTATAGCGACTATGATCAGCGAGACCGTGATATTAAAGCGGATGGTATCGACGGTGCGCCGGCAGAGCTTGAAGATGAACGGCACCCTTGATAAGTCGTCGGTCATCAAGGCGACATCACCCGTCTCAATAGCGACATCCGTCCCCGCGCCCATCGCGATACCGAGGCCGGCCGCGGCCATAGCCGGCGCGTCGTTGATGCCATCTCCGACCATCGCCACCAGGCTGTTTTCAGATGACATCTTCTCGACCTCGCTCACTTTGTCTTCCGGTAGGAGCATCGCCTTGAAGTCGTCGATGCCGGCGGCTTCCGCCATCACACGGGCTGTCTGCGGGTGGTCTCCTGTCAGCATCACGACTTTAAGCCCCATCTTCTTGAGGGAGGTTATCATCTCGCGGGCTTCAGGCCTTAACTGGTCGGAAATGGCGATGATCCCTGCCAACCGGTTCCCGGCTGCCAGGAAGACCAGTGTCTTGCCGTCGTTCTCCAAACGTGTTATCTCCGGCCGCATGTCATCGAATGTAAAGTCATGCGCCTTGAACAGTCTCTCGTTTCCGATATGGTATACGGTGCCGTCCAAGGTCGCTCTCGCGCCCATACCCGGAACGACATAGAACTCGCTGGGTCGCATGAAAGGGACGCCTTCTTCTTTTGCTTTTTTAACGATCGATTCCGCAAGAGGATGTTCCGAGCGGGTCTCGATGCTGGCCGCCAGACTCAACACCGATTCGCTGGAATGTCCGCTAAGCGGCAGGATGTCGGTTACTTGAGGACGGCCCGTCGTCAGCGTGCGCGTCTTGTCGAAGACCAGCGTATGTACCTTCCTCCCGATCTCAAGGTATGAACCGCCTTTGAAAAGGACGCCGTGTCTGGCCGCGTGTGAAATGGCGGCGACGACAGCGACGGGCACGCTTAAGGCGATGCCGCAAGAGCAGGAGACGACGAGGACGACGAGAGCGCGGTAAAACCATGACTTCGCGTCACCGGCGCCGAAGACGACCGGCAGGATGCCTACCGCCAGAGCTATCAGAAACATCACCGGTGTGTACGAACGGCCGAAACGCTCGCCGAAACGTTGATAGCTGGATTTCTTCGACTGATGTTCTTCGATCGAATGGATGATGCGTGCCAGTGTCGTATCAGCGGCCGGACTCGTCACGCGCACCTCCATTGTTCCGCGCTGGTTGATCGTCCCGGCATAGACTGTATCGCTTTCTTTTTTATAGACGGGAATCGGTTCTCCCGTTATGGCCGCCTGGTCTACGTTGGATGAGCCGGAGATCACATATCCGTCAAGGGGTATCTTCTCACCAGGTCTTATCAGGATGACATCGTCGATCTCAACATCTTCCACGTCGACCAGGGATTCTTTATCGCTCCTGATGACCATGGCATGCTTGGGTATTAACTCGACAAGGGCGCCGATCGAGTTACGGGCTTTATCTACGGCGTATGTCTCCAGGATGCTGCCGAGTGAAAAGACAAAGACCAACACCCCGGCTTCTTCCCAGAGATTGAGGATCACCGCACCAATAGTCGCCGTCACCAAGAGCGTATTTATATTCAGAGTAAACTTGCGTAATGCCTCGAATCCAAGCTTCGCGGGATAGAAACCGCCCGTGATTATAGCGATACCGAAGACGGCGTGAGTCACTTGTGACGGTATTCTTAGAAGGCCGAGCAAGGCACCGAGAATTGTGAAAAAGCCGGAGGTCGCGAGTAGGATGACGCGGGACTGCCTGTACATAGGCGCTTGTTTCTTGACCTTTTCGACATCGCCCTCGCATTCGGCGCATTCGATAATATCATGGCTGTGGTCTTCGTGTTTAACCAAAAGCTACACCCGCCCTTTGACTAAAGCGTACCATATTGTATGATGAGCGCAAACAGGGAACAGGGAATATAAGACGGTTGCTGGAGAAGGAGGAATGAGATGTTGGTCATACCGAGTATTTTTGGTAAGCCGCTCTATCTATGGTTGGGGCTATTAGTTGGCTCGCTGGTCGCGTTCCAGATAGCTGTTGGCGCGCGGTGGATCCCGGTCGATTTCAAAGTGCACCGGATAAACGGGTTTGTGATAGGGGTAGTCGGACTGATACACGGAGCCGTAGCGATCGCCGCGTATGTCTTCGGAGTCAAAGTCCAGGGGTTCTAATATCTAATGTTAAACATGAGCTTTAGCAATGAGGATGATCTGGATAATAGAGGTCTGACTTCGGGGCTACAAAAAGGCGTGATCTTATACAAGGACGGGACGCCTCTTTGTGAGGAAGGCATGGGGTTCGGTGTCCCTGTAATAGTAAACAGATACGGGACGTATCTGTCGTTTACGGCGGACATCGAGGAACAAGAACGGAACGGATCACGATACTATATCAAGACATTCTATATGGACGCTCTGCAAAGGGCGAAGACCGGCGGAAAAGAGATAGAGTCAGATCTACGGTACAGATGGATCGAAGCGCGAGGATGGGTCTATAAGCGATTTCCGCTTGTACAACGGTTTCTGCCGGTCGCTTTAACAGCAAGGAGAAAAGCAGGTGTCGAGTTTTTCTTTAAAAAGGTCGACCCGCCGGCAATCGTAAGAGTCCTTTATAGGATAGGACAAGATAATATCGACAT
Source organism: Actinomycetota bacterium (assembly GCA_020052375.1). Taxonomy (GTDB): domain Bacteria; phylum Actinomycetota; class JAHEXW01; order JAHEXW01; family JAGVPG01; genus JAGVPG01. Next base: position 13,825 of record JAGVPG010000018.1, read on the forward strand.
CGAGATCGATCATCAGGGATCGATCCGTGCCGGCGGTTCCGCGAGGCTCTATATTCTAAACGAACAAGGAGCCGGCGTCTTCGATAACTATTCGGATTCTTCGGGCACCGACCTTAGGAAGTCGGCAATAGGCGGATGGATCAACGTCGATGCGGATAAGGCATGGATGATGTGTAAGGACAAGATGATAGGATTCGCTGTCAACAACCACCCGCGTATCCCGCTTTACCGGGGATGGGAGAAAGCTTCGGATACTCTGTCATGGTCAGGATTCATATACGATCTGACAAAAAGTGGACGGGAGAGCTTTGCTTACCGGATAGAGGTCATAGGAAAGAAAACCGGCGAGGCCTGAAGATGGCGGACGCGGTCCTGATATACCCCTATTTCTACAAACATGCGAAAGACACCTCGATATTCAAGTTCCCACCGCTTGGCCTGGGCTACATCGCTTCGGCATTAAGGAATAAAGGTTTCTCGGTCGACCTGATCGACGGGACGTTTACCGATCCGGATAGCGTAGTTGAGCGGACACTGGCTGCCGATCCTGTCGTCGTCGGATACTACGTGATGATCACTATGGAGCACGCGGCTTTAGAACTTGCCAGACGCCTGAATGGAGGCTCAAGACTTCAGGTTGCGGGAGGCCCGTATCCCTCGGCGACCCCGGAACGTTTCCTTCATGTCTTTGATATCACTTGTATCGGTGAAGGTGAAAACACGATGCCTGAGCTTATGACCGCGGTCATCGAAGGCAATGATCCGAAAGGTATAAGGGGACTCGCGTATGGAGATAATGGAACGGTCACAAGGACGGCGCCACGAGATAGGATAACCGATATCGACGCGTTATCGACGCCGGCTAGAGACCTTTTTGACGATACTGCTTATAAAGACTACTGGCATGGCCACTACGGACATACGGTGACAAGCATGATAACATCGCGCGGCTGCCCGTATCATTGCGGTTTCTGCAGCAAGCCGGTCTTTGGCGACTCGTGTATCGGACGCAACGCTACCGGTATAGTCGATGAGATGGAAGGGATCGCGGCGTCGGGTTATGACAGGATCTGGATCGCGGATGATTGTTTTACGCTGGACAAAAAAAGGGTGATCGAGGTCTGCGACCTGATACGCGATCGAGGTCTGAACATCACCTGGGAATGCCTAAGCAGAGTCGACGGAATCGACCTTACTACTCTGAAGAGTATGCATAATGCCGGATGCGATAGGGTCTTTTTCGGTCTGGAGTCGGGCACCGATACGATGTTGAAGAAGATGAAGAAGGGGACGGATGTGGCGGCCGGAAGCCGGGCTGTCGGCCTTTCTTTAGAAAGCGGGCTAAAAACGGGCGGGTTTTTTATACTCGGATATCCGGGAGAGACGAACGATACGCTTATTAAGACGGTCAACTATTCGTCTCACCTGGGACTCGATTATCTATCGTATACGGTGCCGTACCCCATTCCGGGCACCGACCTATATGAAAAAGTCGCGCCCGTTCTCAATGATGAAGAGTGGACTTCTCCGAAACGGCATAAGCTCCTTTACCGGTCGCACTTCTCGATCCTAAAACTGAAAGCTGCAATGGCTAAAGGCCTGATTCAGAACTGGCTGAAGAGACATCTAATGAAGCCAGGAGCTATCATGGAGACGGCCTTCCGTTATGTGAGCGACCGGATCATCCGCCTGATACCCTGAAATCCGAGTATCCCGAAGAAAGGCACGTATTGGGCGTAACGTACCCACTCCGGATAATGCAACGGCAACGTGGCATAGAAAAGATAAGATAACATAACGGCGCCTGAAAGGTACAAGAAGGCCGGCGAGGGCCTATATGCGAGGAACGGTATCAAGAAGACCAGATACCAGGGTGCCATGAAGGGTAGCAAGACGACGTAGAGGGCGGACATTAAGAAACAGCCGTCCATGACGAAACGGTCGTCTTTTTCGTCGCGCATATAGAGGGCTACTGCAGCGGATGCGATCACAGCCAGCACGATGTATTTGTACACGGCGTCGAAAGCCGGACTCTGGCCGCCGACGAACAGTTCGAGGAAGTATTTCAGGCCGGCATTGAACCTCGGGCCGCTCGTTGACGCAAACAGGGGAAGCAGGGTCTTACCGGCTTTTATATATGGCAGGTAAGCGAGTCCCAGCGCGACCGCGATACCGGCGGGTATCTTGAAGTCACGTTTCTTGATCAGGGCCGGAAGAAGGATGGCCGGGAAGATCTTGGTGCCGATCGCAAGTCCGCTAAAAGCGCCTGATGAAAAACCCCTGTCCTTAAGCCGCAGCAAGATCGCGGCCAGCAGAAAGAACACGACCAATCCGTCTATGTGCCCGCTATGGCTGATCTCGAATATGACGAGCGGGTTCCACGCGTAAAAGACGATCCGGTTCGGATCCATCTTCAAGTGCTTCAAGATAAAAACAAGAAGGACGATCGACGCTATATCAACGAGTGAAAGCAGAAGCTTGAGCGCGTAGACCGGTCTTACATCCGGCAAGGCCGAGATGAAAAAGAAGGCTTGGCTGACCGGAGGGTAGATGGAGCTCCCTTTCTTTTCGAATATCCCGGCATATACCTCCTTGTCGCGCAGGCCGGATAAGGCCTTATCGTCAGGGGAGTGCATGTATGGATTGAAACCCGCCGTCTGGATCTTACCGTCCCAAGCGTAACGGTATATATCATCAGAGAGCGTCGGCACGCTCAACGTCATCAGAAGCCGTATTATGATAGAGACCGCGATGATTATAGTGAGCGTCTGTTTTTGGGGCAGTTGTTTATAGAATATAATGGAAGCCGCAGCCAGATAGAGCCCGAACAGGGCGATAAACACGTATTCGAACGCGATCGTATTTGCCCTCAAGTCTTTCAGTAAGAGCGCTTCTACGTATAAAGCCGAGATCAATACCCCGGCAAAGACGAGTGTGAAAAGCCATGTTTTCCGTTGCATCTCTATAGAAGTCTATAATCCTGTGTATTGCTTTAGCAACCTGAATGACTTATGTATAATAAATCTACACTTATCGGTTTGTACCGGGGATCGGGGGGCATGGCGGATGGTCGTCGAACTTGGACTCACTGAACAAGAACACCTTAAGCTCTACCGTCAGATGCTCCTCATCAGGACCTTCGAAGAAACAACCGCTGAACAATACGCGAAAGGAAATATCACCGGTTTCACCCATCTCTATTCGGGCGAAGAAGCCGTCGCCGTAGGGGCCATGTCTGTTATTTCCGACAAAGACTATGTCGTCAGTTCCTACCGCGAACACGGACACGCCCTCGCCAAAGGCGCAACGCCCCGGGCCGTCATGGCCGAACTCTTCGGGAAATCGACGGGCATCAGCCACGGACGGGGCGGTTCCATGCATCTGTTCGATCCCGATCTGCGTTTCATGGGCGGATACGCTATCGTCGCCGGCGGACTACCTATATCCGCAGGCATAGCTCAAGCGGTCAAGTACAGGAACGGTGATGAGATCGTTGCCGTATTCTTTGGAGACGGGGCGGTAAACCAGGGTGTTTTCCACGAGACGGTGAACATCGCCAAGCTCTGGTCGCTTCCCCTGGTGCTCATCTGCGAGAACAACTTCTATGGCATCGGTACGAATGTAAGCCGTGCTTCCGCTGTAGAAGACCTATATAAACGTGTCTGCGGTTTCAATATCCGCGCGGTCCAGGTCGACGGGATGGATGTCATGGCTGTGAGGAAGGGCGTGGAAGAAGCAGCGCGCATATCCAGAGGCGGAGGAGGTCCGACATTCGTCGAAGCCAAGACGTATCGCTTCAGGGGACATTCCATGTCGGATCCGGACGAATACCGCAGCAAGATGGAGTTGAAGATATGGCGGGATCGTGATCCGTTGACGAAGTTCTCGTCGCATCTGGTCAACGAAGGAACGGCGGATCAAAAAACACTTGATGAGATAAAAAGGGAAGTGGAAGCGGAGGTCGCGGACGCCGTGGACTTCGCGGAGAAAAGCCCCGAACCTCCTTTGACTCAACTTATGGACGGCCTGTATCCGAACGGGAGTGCTTAAAAAATGGCAGAGATCAGATATAGGGAAGCTTTAAACCAAGCTTTGCGCGAAGAGATGGCGCGAGACGACCGTGTCTTCGTGATGGGTGAGGATGTCGCATTCTTCGGCGGATCGTTCAAGGTCACCGAGGGCCTTCTGGCGGAGTTCACCGAAAGGCGGGTCATCGATACACCGATCTCGGAAGCGGCTATCGTCGGCTGCGGCATCGGCGCGGCCTTAGCGGGTTTGAGGCCTGTTGTAGAGCTGATGACCGTGAACTTCGCTTTGCTCGCAATGGACCAGATCGTGAACCACGCCGCCAAGATCAGATATATGTTTGGCGGAAAGGCAAAGGTGCCGCTGGTCATAAGATGTCCGGGTGGGGGAGGGCATCAGCTGGGAGCGCAGCATTCACAAAGCCTGGAAGCTTATTTTCTGCATTGTCCGGGCCTTAGAGTCGCCGTTCCGGCGACTCCCGCCGACGCGAAGGGTCTTCTAAAGAGCGCCATCAGGGATGAAGGCCCTGTCATGTTCATCGAACACGAAGGGCTTTACGGCTTGAAGGGCGAGGTGCCGGATGGTTCCGACTATCTGGTGCCATTCGGGCAAGCGGCGGTGACAAGGACAGGTAAAGATGTTTCACTTATCGGTTATTCCAGAGGGGCCATGCTTGCGGCTCAAGCCGCCGAAGAGCTGGCGCAGAAGGGTGTCGACGCGGAAGTGATAGATCTAAGGACTTTAAATCCACTGGACATGGATACGATCATCGGATCGGTCAAGAAGACATCGCGAGCCGTAGTCGTTTACGAAGCGTGGAAAACGGGCGGCGCGGGCGCAGAGATATCGGCGCGTATCGCGGAATCGGCCTTCGATCATCTTGATGCGCCGGTCGCCAGGGTGGCGGGCGGCGATGTCCCCGCTCCGTATAACAAGCATCTGGAGGCGGCTTCACTACCGCAGGTGGAAGATATAATCAGTGCAGTCGACCAGATAGTCGGCGTTTGAATAGGAGATAGATATGACCGACATCATCATGCCGAAATTGAGTGACACGATGGAAGAAGGCAAGGTCTTGAAATGGCTCAAAGCCGTGGGCGATGAAGTAAAAAAAGGCGAGAAGATAGTCGAGATCGAAACAGACAAAGCGGATATGGAGGTCGAGGCGTTCGATTCCGGGATACTCGGTAAGATAGTCGTAAAAGAAGGGGAAACCGCCCCGGTGGGAAGCGCAATTGCAATGCTGGGGGAAGTCGAGGAGGTCAAAGAGGTCGAGGAGGTCAAAGAGGTCGAGGAAGTCAAGGAGATCAAGGAGGTCAAGGAGGTCAAGGAGGTCAAGGAGGCGGGGAGACCAGGACAGGTGAAGGCGTCGCCACTGGCAAAGAATGTGGCTGCGCGACTTGGTGTGGATATAGCCGGGATAGCGGGTACGGGTCCGGGCGGACGCATAACGAAAGAGGATGTCGAGGCGGTGGTAAAAGCAGGACCGGCTGTCGGCAAACCTGTTAAAGGCGGCGACATCGAGGAGATGTCCGCCATGCGGAAAGCCATCGCTAAGACGGTGACTAAAAGCAAAACAGAGATACCCCATTTTTATCTGACTGTAGCGGTGGAGATGGACAAAGCGGCAGCATTCAAGGAGGAAGAGAGGAAGCGAGGAAGAGAGGACGTAAAGATCACCTATACGCACATTATTACGAGGGCGGTCGTCGAAACGATAAAGACCCATCCGATCGTCAACTCGTTTTATATAGATGGCAGGATCGTTAGGAATAAGAACATAAACATAGGTATTCTGGTGGCTATCGAAGGCGGGATTCTTATTCCCGTTATCAAGGAATGCGAAAGACTGTCTTTAAAACAGGTGGCAAAGATATCGAATGATGTGGTGCAGCGCGCGAGGTCCGGACGACTTTCCGCCGGTGAGCTGACGGGAGGGACTTTCACGATATCCAACGTCGGGATGCTCGATGTCGAACACTTCCAGGCCATCATCGACCCTCCCCAGAGCGCTATCCTGGCGGTCGGTTCTATAAAAAAGAGACCTGTCGTCGATGAGTCCGGTGGTATCAAAGCGGCTTTGGTGATGAATATGACGTTATCGATAGACCATAGAGTGCTGGACGGAGAACCCGCGGCGCGTTTCCTGAATGAGATCAGGGACAGGCTTATGGAGCCGGAAGGACTTGCTTAGATGTTCGATCTGACTGTCATCGGCGGAGGCCCCGGAGGTTATACTGCCGCATTTAAGGCCAGCCGGCTCGGGATGAAGGTGGCACTGGTCGAAGCGTTCAAGATCGGCGGTGTCTGCTTGCAAGCAGGATGCATCCCGTATAAGGCGCTTCTGGAGAGCGCGAGGGTTTCCGGGCTGGTCAGAAACGCCGGAGAATTCGGCGTCGACGCATCTATGAATGGCATCGATTTTTCAAGGATGATGTCCAGGAAGAACAAGGTCGTCGAACGCCTCGAAAAGGGGCTGGCTTTTCTGGTTGAAAATAACAAGGTGGCATACTTCGACGGATTGGCATCACTTGCCGGTCTGGGAAAAGTAAGGGTAAAGAATCTTAAGAACCGCGAAGAACAGACGATAGAGACCAAGGACATCATCATCGCCACAGGTTCAAAACCTAAGTTCATCCAGGCATTTGCGGCGGACGGAAAGAAGATCTTATACAGCGATCATATCGTAGCCCTAGCCGAAGCGCCGGCGTCTATAGCGATACTGGGAGGCGGGCCGATCGGGGTTGAGACCGCGACTTTGATGAGAGCACTCGGTTCGTCGGTCGTCATCCTGGAAGCGGCGCCCCGGATAATGATAAACGAGGATGAGGAGATCTCGTTCGAGCTTAAGAAACAGTTGGAAAAAAAGGGCATCACAATAGAGGTAGAAGCCAAAGTCGCAGAGGCCGATAAGAAAGATACCGGGGTGACCGTTGATTATACTGATAGCGGAGGCGATAGGAGATCGGTTGATGCGGACTGTCTGCTGGTCGCCATCGGACGCGAGGGTCTGACAAATGGACTTGGACTTGAAACCGCGGGTGTCGGGACCGAGCACGGATATATAAAGGTCAACGTGTCGATGCGGACTACCGCTTCCGATATTTACGCGATCGGCGACGTCGCGGGACCGCCGCTTCTGGCACACAAGGCTTCAGCCGAAGCGATCGTCGCTGTAGAAACGATCGCCGGCCGTGATACGGCGCCGGTCGATATGCTGAAAATACCGCATTGTACGTATTGCGAACCCCAGGTGGCGTCAATCGGGTTGACAGAGGCCCAAGCGGCCGGGGAGCAGAGGAAGATAAAGACCGGACGCTTCAGTTTCAAGATCAACGGCAAAGCATTGTGCGAAAGCGATGAAATAGGATTCATCAAGATCATAGCAGATAAGGATACCGATGAGATACTCGGAGTCCATATGATCGGTGGTGAAGTGACCGAGCTTATTCAAGAATGTGCCGAAGCCATGTACGCCGAAAGTACCCTTGAAGAACTTAAAATGGCTGTTCACGCACATCCTACGCGATCTGAAGCGCTCAAAGAGGCGGCGCTGGATGCCGACGGCGAAAGCGTGATGAAGTAGGGGAATAGGGAAGTAGTGAGGTAGAGAAGTAGGGAAGTAGGGAACGGATGGGGTGCGGGGTAATCAAAACAATAGATCTTAAAGAAAGAGCTTACTGGGAGTCTTATAAACTTCAGCAACAGCTGGTCGACGAGAAAATAAAGGGAGATGCAACGGACTATTTGTTGCTGGTCGAACATCCGCACACGTATACGACGGGACGCGGGGGGGACGCAAAGAACCTACCTCATGGCCGGATTCCTGTCTTCAGGATGAACAGGGGCGGAGATGTGACCTATCATGGCCCCGGGCAACTCGTTTGTTATCCGATAATCGACTTAAAGACACGCGGCCGGGATATAAGCGTGTTCTTAAGGAAGCTGGAAGCAGGCATCATAAAGACGTTAACATCGTTCGGGCTGGATACCCGGACTGTCCTGTCCCGCACCGGTGTATGGTCGGGAAACGGAAAGATCGCTTCGGTCGGCATCGGTATAAGAAGGTGGGTGACTTTTCACGGCCTCGCGATAAATGTCGACCCCGACCTTTCATACTTTGCCAAGATCAAACCGTGCGGATTGTCCGGAGTGAATATGACTTCAATGGCCGGAGAACTTAGCGGAGATATATGCATTGAAGATGTGAAAAGGAGGTTTGTATGCGCGATGGCGGACGTCCTGAATGGCTGAAGGTCGGCGCCCCGATCGGTGACCTCTACGACCGGACGGAGAGTATTGTCGGAAAACACCGGTTGAACACCGTGTGCATGGAAGCCGTATGCCCGAACAGACGCGAGTGTTACGACGCCATGACGGCGACGTTTATGATCCTCGGACATATTTGCACGCGCGCTTGCGGTTTCTGCGCCGTCGTTCACGGACAGCCGGACACCCCGGATGCCGGCGAACCGGAACGCATCGCTGCAGCGGTCAGCGAGCTGGACCTCGAATATGTGGTCATCACATCTGTGACCAGGGATGACCTGTCTGATGGCGGGGCCGGTCACTTTGCCAGTACAGTGGACGCTCTAAAAGGGATCGACGGACAGCCCGCAATCGAGACATTGATCCCGGACTTCAAAGGGGACAGATGGTCCCTCAGCCAAGTCGTGGATTCGCATCCAGATGTTATATCGCACAACGTCGAGACTACCCCATCTTTATATGAGAGAGTAAGGCCCGGTGCTTCTTATATCCGTTCACTGCGTTTACTTGAGGCAGCCAAAGATATGAATGGTGACATCAAGACCAAGTCGGGCATAATGCTGGGTTTAGGTGAGACTATCAGCGAGATCGAAAGTGTATTCAGGGCACTGATCGGGTCCGGCTGTGACTACTTGACGATCGGCCAGTACCTAAGGCCGTCTCCGGCGAATATCCCTGTGAGAGAATATATGCATCCGGAACGTTTTGAGAGTCTAAAGAACCTGGCGGAGGATATGGGTTTCATACACGTAGAAGCGGGGCCACTGGTCCGTTCCAGTTATCATGCCGCGCTGCCTGTGAGGCAAAGACGATGAGGATCGATGAGATAGGTAAGGACGAAGGGAAAGCCGGCAAGATCGGCAATATCGATGTGGCAGTCTATAACGGTGAAGACGGGACGATCGTGCTTGATGCCACATGTACGCATATGGGGTGTATCGTATCCTTCAACAGCGCAGACAAGACATGGGATTGCCCCTGCCATGGTTCGAGATTCAAAGCGGATGGAACGGTCTTTGCGGGACCGGCCGTCGCTCCTCTGAATAGGATCGCCTTCAGGATCGAGAGTAGTGAGATAATCTTTGATTGATCCGTGCCTATGGCTTATCTACCAGGTCGAGAGATCTCATGAAAAGTAGGGACAGGCCGGTCAGAAGGGTCAGTGAACCACCGCCGAAGACTGCGATCGGAGCTCCGATCTTTTCTGCTATGGCGCCGGCTATCAGGGAACCGAACGGCATCATTCCCATAAAACACCAAACAAACATGCTCATGATGCGGCCTCTTATAGCGCCTGGAGTCAGATGTTGGAGAGATGTGTTGAGCGACGACGTTGTTACAAGAAAACCGGCGCCGGTTATGACGAGGATGCACATCGAGAGCAAAAACGATCTGGATAATGAGAATAACATCAACGACGCTCCGCAAACGATCGCCCCGCTTTTTATCAAGAGGTCTCGCCTGACTACATTGGCCAGGTAGGCGACAGCCAATGCGCCGACTACCGCGCCACCACCGTTCGCGGCCATAAGAAAACCGAATCCTTTAGCGCCGCCCTTAAGTATGTCTCTGGCGAAGACGGGCATTAGCGCGATATAGGACAGTCCGAAGAAAGTCACAAGAGCGGTCGTCGATAGCAGGACTCTGATCGCGGGTCGCTCCCAGGCGAACATGAATCCGGTCTTTAGCTGCTTGAACAGACTGTCTCCGGCGTCGCCGTGATCTGGGATGTTCGGTCTCATCAAGAACAGGGCGATGATAACCGCGATGAAGCTGACACCGTTGATATAGAAGTTGGAGGACGCGCCCCACGTCGCCAGCACGAGTCCGGCGATAGCCGGTCCGACCATCCTGGACGACTGGAACTGCGCCGAGTTCAGCGCGATCGCGTTCAATAGGTTTTTCCTTGGCACAATATCGCTGATCAGCGCCTGCCATGCCGGAAAAGCAACGGCGGTGCTGATGCCGGTGCCGATACTGATGATCATGATCACCGGGATAGTCGCCTGATGTGTCTGAATAAGGAATCCTAGAAGGAATGCCAGGACCATAGCGACGGTTTGCGTCAAGATGACCAGGTTCTTGCGGTTGAAACGGTCCGCTGCCACACCGGCCAGGAATACCAGGAAGAAGACAGGTATCTGGGAAGTGAAGTTGACGAGGCCGACATAGAAAGCCGAGTTCGTCATCTCGAGGACTATCCAGCCGAGCGCGATCATCTGCATCCACGTACCTACGTTCGACAGCAAGGCGCCCGTCCAGAAATAACGGTAGTCGCGATAAGTAAATGAATGGAACAAACGGCGGGGCGAGAATCCTCTCTGGATGAGCGATGATTCTGGACTCGTTATTTCGGCTTCGGCGGTACCGAGTTGAGGTTTTTCTTCGTTCGGTGTCATTTTTTCATTATACAGGAGTATCGAAATTTTATGCTATAATTGCGAAGTCAGCTAGCTTCACCTCTATAGATAAAGGCGGTCTTATATGGCAGGGAAGGCAACGGGCGTCAAGAAACAAGATAAAAGCGCGAATGTCGAATACCTGAAGAAGATCGCCGAACTCGCCGAAGATGCTATCTATATTCTGGATAGACAAGGACGATATATCTTCGTAAACCGGTACGGAACCGAACTCATCGGGAAAAAAGTAAAAGACATAATAGGCAAGGGTCTCAAAGACATCTTCCCGAAAAAAACGGTAGCCGATCAGATGGACTTGATAGCCAGAGTGTTTAAAACAGGTAAGTCTGAGCGATACCGGATCGATCTTCCTACGCAGTTCGGTACAAGGTGGTATAGCACAAGACTGATCCCTGTGGCATTAAAAGGTGACAACCCGGATGCTGTCATCGGCATATCCAGGGACATAACGAAGATAAAGAAAGCCGAAGACCTTCTTCTGGAATCGGAAGCCAGGTATCGGACGATCTTCGAGATATCTCTCACGGCACAGATCGTATTCGGTGAAGACACAAGAATAATCTTGGTAAACAAAGAGTTTACTAAATTAGTCGGTTATAAAAAATCAGAGGTAATCGGTAAGAGCTGGACGAACTTTATACATAAAGAAGACGTCGAGTGGATGAAGAAATATCACGAACTACGCGGGGAAGTTCCAACAGAAGCACCCACGAGCTATACATTCCGTTTCGTCACGAAGAATGGTGACACAAGATACGCATTAATCAAGATAAACATAATCCCAGGTACGAAAACACGCCAAGCTTCGGCAATGGACATCACTGATTCCAAGAGAATAGCGGAGCGATTGAAAGAAGGCGAGGAACGGCTAAACCAGATCATTGAGCAAATGCCTTATCCGGTGGAAGTACTTGATGCGGAAGGAACGGCGCTGCTGGTAAATAAGGCTTTTTGTAAGTTATACGGTGTCAAGAAGTCCCATGTAATCGGTTTCTATAATATATTCAAAGACCCGATAGTCGAATCGATGGGGATGCTTCCCTATATAAAACGTGTCTTTAAAGGCGAAACGGTAGTCGTCAAAGACCTTGTGACGGACCTGGAAGCGGTTGAGAAGGGTTACAAGGGCAAGAAACGGGGCAAGATCATCCATGAGACGACGATGTTCTCCGTGAAAGACAAAGAAGGACGCGTAACGCACGTGGTCAATATCTGGAAAGACGTCACGGAACAACGCGAAGCTCAAAGATTGCTGCAAGAATCGGAGGAAAGATACAGGACACTCGTCGATCTGTCGCCTGACGCCATCGTTGTCCACCAGGACGCGAAGCTGGTCTTTATAAACAAGGTGGGGCTCAAGATGGTTGGCGCCAAGAAGCCGGAACAAGTCCTGGGTATGCCGATCCTTGATCTTATGCACCCCGATTATCGCGAGAAGGTGATCGAACGCGCCAAAAAGATGGTCATCGATAAAAAACCGGTGCCTACGGCTGAAGAGAAAATAAAGCGTCTCGACGGCACATATATCGACGCGGAGTTTATCGGGAGCCCGGTCATATATAACGGAAGGCCGGCCGCGCAGCTTGTAGTCCACGACATAACGAGGCGCAAAAGAGACGAGAAAAAGCTAGCTGAAAGCTTTGTAAAAGTCAAGAAGATGATGGAAGGCGTCATCCAGACGATGTCGCGGATCGTCGAGATGAGAGATCCCTATACCGCGGGCCATCAGCAAAGGGTCACCAAACTGGCGTGCGCGATAGCTGTGGAACTCGGCATCGGCGACGAAGATATGGAACGCATACGCGTGGCTGGTTTGCTGCATGATGTCGGTAAGATCCTGATCCCGACCGAACTTCTAAGCAAGCCGGGCATTTTGAATGATTTCGAGTTCTCGATCATAAAGAACCATGCCCAAGCAGGCAGTGAGATCCTGGGCGATACAGAATTCGACGCGACGATCATCGAGATCATCGTCCAGCATCATGAGAGGGTCAACGGGACGGGGTATCCGAGGGGTCTAAAAGATGGCGATATCTTGCTGCATGCAAGGATAATCGCGGTAGCCGATGTCGTGGAAGCCATGTCCTCGCACCGGCCCTACAGGCCGGCTCTGGGTATGGACGACGCTCTTCGAGAGATAACGGCTCAAAGGGGCACCTTGTATGACGAACAAGTAGTCGATGCCTGCATCAAGTTGTTTAAAGACAAGCATTTCAGTCTCGTCGATCTGGAAGAGATCAAATAACCTTTTGGAGTATTTCATGAAACAACTTCTTATCTTCGAAACCGGTAGTAAGCCTGTCGCAAGCAGCATCGAAGATGTCAAGAACTGTCTGGAAACCAAGAAAACTTTCTGGTTGGATATCTCAGCTCCCGAAAAAGCCGATTTTGCTTTTTTAAAAGAAGTCTTAAAGATACCGGGACCGCAGATGGAGGAGATACGGACCGGACAAAGCCTGCCCAAGTTGAAAAGGGCGGCAGGGCTTACGTTTCTATCCTGGTATTCGATCGATCCGGGCGTGACATCGCCACCGGAACGGTTCGAGTGTGTCATATGCGACCGGTTTCTGCTGACTGTTCACCATCAAAAGATGGAGCTGATGGACAAGGTATTATCACTCATGGCGGGCGATCCGGATCTAGCCGCGGAAGGGCCCGAAAGAGTACTCTACGAGCTTATGGATGCCGCGGTCGATGATTACTTCTTGATCGTCGACGGCTTCAGTGATGAGGTTGACGAACTGGAAGACGTGATGTTCAACGAGCCGACGAGCAAAGACGTCAAAAGGCTGTTTACCCTGAAAAGAAAGATGCTTGAATTACGGAAGATCGCCGCACCGGAGAGAGAAGTAGTAAACTCGGTCTTACGGCGCGAACAGTCTTTTGTCAGCGCAGAGAATATCGGTTACTACGAGGATCTCTACGATCATCTGGTCAGGATCATTGACCTGATCGACACGCTGCATGACGTGGCAAGCGGCGCTATGCAGATATACCAGGCGACGATCTCGAACAACTTGAACTCGATAATGAAGACCTTGACGATCATAGCTACGATCGCGATGCCTCTTAGCGTGATCGCCGGCATCTACGGTATGAACTTCAAGTACATGCCGGAGTTGTACTGGCATTACGGATACTTCTATATATTGGGTTTGATGATCTTAATCACGGGTGGGATGTTGTACTGGTTCTGGCGTAGAAAGTGGCTTTGATGCCCGCTTATATACAGGTGTTGAAGCCGAGCGAGACCGCGCTGCTTACTTTCTACGGGACCGCGACGGCTGTTGTAGCAGGGGGGGGAAGGGCCGACCCGAAAGTACTGTTGCTGGTCTTTATCGCTTTATTGATAGGCAGCGCCGGGGTGAACGGGATAACGAACTATCTTGACCGGGATTTCGACGCCCGGATGGAAAGGACCAGGAACAGGCCGTTACCTGCCGGCAGGATCTCGCCGCCGGAGAAAGCTTTGCCCTGGATCATATCTTTGATCGTAGCCGGCCTGGCGTTAAGCTGGTTCCTGGATCCTCTATGTCCGGTCTTCGGCCTGGTAGGATTGGTAGCTGCGATAACTGCGCGGAAGACGGCGATAACACACTGGATGGGGATCATTTCCAGTGTAATACCTGGATTGATCGCCTGGCAAGCGGTGAGGCATGGCCTGGACTTATCGATTGCGTTCATATGCTTGATAATCGCGTTCTGGGTCCCGATGCATGTGTGGAGCCTCATGCTCGCGTATCGCGATGATTACTGGCAAGCCGGTTATACGTATTTTCCTTTGACTGTATCCGAAAGGACGGCGGAATCAGTACTGCTTTTATTCGCTGTCTTACTGTCAAGCGCGACGCTGGCGCTGTACAGCATCGGCAAGTTCACATTTATCTATCTGGCCGGGGCGATCGTCCTAAGTACCGTAGTCATAGCGGCAAATATAAACCTGCTGATCAGGGGAACGGGAAAAAACGCCTGGCGGGTATATAAACTAAGCGCCTATCCGTTCCTGGGCATGATATTCTTATTGATGATGGTGGATAGATTGATAGTCTAGCAGTACCCCCACCTAAATCCTCCCCCTTAAAGGGGGAGGAATAAAAGGAGGGGGTGCATAAGAAGGAGACGTGAGTGAGTAGAGAAGACAGGTTTTTGAAGGCATGCAGGAGAGAAGAGGTAGACATGACGCCGGTGTGGCTGATGCGGCAGGCCGGTCGTTACATGCAGGAATATAGAGATTTAAGGGAGAAATATTCGTTTCTGGAGATGTGCAAGATACCTGAGGTCGCGCTGGAAGTCACGATGCAACCGGTGAACCGGATAGGAATAGACGCGGCGATCCTTTTCTCGGATATCTTGATACCGGTCGAAGCTATGGGCATAGACCTCGAATTCACGGAAGGCCGGGGGCCGGTGATCAACAATCCTGTGAGGGACGAACGGACATATAAGACCTTGAGGCCGATCGAACCCGCCGATGTCGGTTTTGTCACGGACGCGATCAAGCTCCTTAGGCATGAGCTGAAAGGGAAAGTCCCGCTAATCGGTTTCTCAGGCGCGCCGTTTACGCTGGCCAGTTATATGGTGGAAGGAGGCCATTCAAGGAATTTCCTTACCATCAAGGGGATGATGTACCAGGCGCCCGGGCTCTATGATTCGCTGATGAATCTGATCGCCGATGTAGTCGTCACTTATCTCAAGGCGCAGATCGACGCAGGGGCTCAGGTGGTTCAGATATTCGATTCGTGGGTCGGTTGCCTTGGTCCGGACGACTACGAAGCGTTCGCCATGCCTTATACGAAGAAGATCACCGACGCCTTGAAAGGATCCGGTGTGCCGGTGATCCATTTTGCCAATGGCGCTTCCACGTATCTCGATAAGGTGGCGGCTGCCGGCGGTGATGTGATCGGCGTCGACTGGCGTGTCGACCTCGACAGGGCGTGGGATGCGATCGGTCCTGACAAGGCCATACAAGGAAACCTCGATCCGGTAGCGCTGATGGCCGGACAGGATGAGATCGATAAAAGAGTAAGGTCGATCGTGAAAAAAGCCGGAGGCCGCAACGGTCATATATTTAACCTGGGACATGGTGTACTGCCGCCTACACCTGTAGAAAACGTAAAATATCTGGTCGATCTGGTGCATGAGGTCAGTTTAAGACGATGAAGACAGCGGTGCTCCTGATGGGTTTCGGCGGTCCCGGACGACCGGAGGATGTGGAGCCGTTTATGAGGCGGATGATGGGAGACAGGCCTCTGCCA
Organism: Actinomycetota bacterium; assembly: GCA_020052375.1. Classification (GTDB taxonomy): domain Bacteria; phylum Actinomycetota; class JAHEXW01; order JAHEXW01; family JAGVPG01; genus JAGVPG01. The sequence goes on from JAGVPG010000018.1 coordinate 29,795, forward strand.
CCCGGGCGCATGGATGAGATCAAGAAACGATACGATCTGATCGGCGGGAAGTCACCCTTGCTCGACATCACAAAAAAGCAGGCGAGGGCGCTTGAAGAAGCGCTCAACACCGGCAACGACGGATATAGAGTGTATGTCGGGATGTTGAACTGGCACCCGTTTATCGCTGAAGTTCTGGGAACTATCCTCGAAGAAAACCCGGATCGTCTGGTCGCTCTTAGCTTGAATCCGTACTTCACGATGGCAAGCACCGGCCGGTATTTCGCGGAGTTAGAACGTTCACTGCAAGGTCTGGGATCACCTGTTGAACCGATAGAGATCAGAAGCTACTGTGATGAGCCGCTGTTTATAGACGCTCTGTCCGAAACGGTCTACGAGGGATTATGCGGCGTGGACGAGGCGTTGAGGGAAGACACAGACGTTGTATTCACGGCTCACAACATACCTGCCGAAATGGTCGATACGGGTGACCCGTACGCGGATCAAGTAAGGGAAACCGTGCACAAAGTCGCCCGACAATCAGGTCTTGATAGATGGCATCTGGCCTGGCAGAGTAGTGGTAAGACCGGGAAGTGGCTTGAGCCGGACGTTGATGGTATTATAGAAAAGTTGTCTATAGAGGGTCGGCGAAGCATTCTCGTCGTACCTGCGGGTTTTGTATCGGATCACATAGAGACGCTTTACGACCTTGATATTAAAGTGAAGGAAAAAACGGAGTCTATGGGAATGAAATACCAGCGCGCTCCAAGTCTTAATGTCAGGTCGAGCTTTATAAATGCACTTGCCCAAACTGTTCACAAGCATATTGCCTAGGAGGAACGTTTGAAGCGCATCGTGATCATCGGTGGCGGAGTATCCGGACTCGGGGCCGCGTATACACTAAAAGAACTACAAGCAGAGAATGGGGACATGGAGTTCGTACTGCTTGAAAAGCAAGACCGGCTGGGCGGGCAGGTGATAACCGAGAAGATAAACGGATTCACGGTAGAAGGCGGTCCGGACTGCGTCATCCGTGACAAGACGGCGACATACGATTTTGCAAAGAAGATCGGGATCTACGAAGACCTTATAAATACGCAGACCGAAAACCAGGGGACCTTTATATTGAATGACGGGAAGCTCGAACCGCTGCCGGAAGGCGTTATGATGATGGTCCCGACCAAGTTTTCACCTTTCGTGCAATCGGCCCTTCTGACATGGCGGGGCAAACTGAGAGCCGGCATGGATCTGTTTATTCCAAGATCGAAAGGCCTCGATGACGAGAGTCTCGGCAGTTTCGTGACCCGCCGGTTTGGACGGGAAGTCTTAGACAAGATAGCCGAACCGCTGGTCGGCGGGATACACGCGAGTGATCCGGAAACAATGAGCCTCAAAGCGACATTCCCCCGGTTCCTCCAGTATGAAAAGGATAAGAGAAGCCTGATCATAGCGATGTTATCGGCAAAACGTAAGATGGCTAAGGCAGCCCCGTCGTTTTCAAAAGGGCCTGAAAGGACCCTGTTCGTTTCTTTCAAGAACGGGATGCAGGAGTTGATAGACGGGTTGGAAAACGGCATCGGACAGGAGCATCTACAAATGACCAGTGCTGTCGAGCGGGTAGAACCGAAGACCGGTGGAAAAGCTGGTTACGACGTCGTCTTAAGGAACGGTGAAAGAATAGAGGCAGACGCCGTGATCATGACGACGCTCTCATACGCATGCGCCGACCTGATAGAGAACTTTGATAAAGAACTCTCGGATTCTTTGCTGGAGATACCGTGCGTATCGTCTGCGACCATCAATCTGGCGTATAAAAGGGAAGACGTGCCTCACGATCTCAGAGGATACGGGTTTCTTGTGCCGCAGGTCGAGAACAGACAGATCATGGCATCGACATGGACATCCTCCAAATGGCCGGGCCGCGCTCCTGAGGGTTATGTGCTACTACGGACTTTCGCGGGAGGCGCTTTCAACCAGGACCTGGCTTTTCAGGACAACGAACGCATCGTCAGAGTGATGAGACACGAACTGCAAGATATATTGGGCATAACAGCCGAACCGTATTTTTCCAGAGTGTTCCACTGGAAGGCGTCGATGCCACAGTACTCGATGGGGCACACCGATAGAGTGGAGAAGATCGAGGAACTTACCGCCGGGCATGGAGGCCTTTTTATTACAGGAGCATCGTACCGTGGAGTCGGGGTCCCGGATTGCTTGAACAACGGTAAAGAAGCAGCGATCAAAGCGCTTGAATTTGTAAAAAGGAAGTGAGTGCAGCCGCCGACCTTCAGGTCGGCTTTTACTATTGGAGTCGTTATGGCGGTTATTAAAATAGAGAAGCTGACAAAATACTATGGGGCTTCGCGAGGCATCGAAGATCTATCTCTTGAGGTCAAGCAGGGTGAGATCTTCGGCTACCTGGGTCCCAACGGAGCCGGCAAGACAACCACTATACGATGCCTGTTGGGATTGATCTTTCCGACCGGCGGCAAAGCGACTGTGATGGGCCACGACATCGTCCATGAATCTTTTAAGGTCAGGCAAAACATCGGATATATTCCAGGCGACTTGAACCTTTATCCCAAGATGACCGGCGAGGAACTCCTAGAGTATTTTTCCCGGTTCAGACCGGACAAGCCAGCCGTTTTAAAAGATGACCTCGTCACACGCTTTGATCTTGATCTTACAAGAAAGACGAAAGAACTATCCCGGGGAAACAAACAGAAGCTGATCATCATCCTTGCGCTTATGCACGACCCTGACTTATTGATCCTCGATGAACCCACTCTCGGACTGGATCCTTTGATGCAAAAGGAGTTCTATAAGGTCCTTAGGGAGTTTCAGGCCAGAGGAAAGACCGTTTTTCTGTCATCGCATATACTGCCGGATGTCGAGAAGACATGCGAGCGGGTGGGTATTGTGAAAGAAGGCAAGCTTGTCGCCATCGAAGATGTGAAAGCCGTGGAGACCAAGAAGATACGACACATCGAAGTGACGTTCCTGGACACGGTCAAGAAAGAAGAGTTCGATATCGACGGGGTGAGTGTGATCCAGGCAAACGACCATGAGTTTAAGCTTAAAGTCAAAGGGAAAATAGATCCTGTCATAAAAGTGATGGCAAAGCACCAGGTGGCCGACACGATAATCGAGCATGCCAGCCTTGAAGAGATATTCCTGGAATTCTACGGGGAGGTTACAAGATGAACCTCAACCTTATATATAGAGACATCAAAGACCGGCGCGTTAGCATGTTTATGATGTCGATGTCGGTTTTATTATACGCGCTCGTGATCATAGCGATCTATCCTGTTTTTGCAGGGAACGCGGCTTTTGCCCAGATCTTTAAGCAATATCCGAAAGCGTTGTTAAGCCTTTTAGCAGGAGGTGGCAACGCAGACTTTTTCTCACCGGCAGGTTTCTTGTCGATCGAGTTTCTTAGTCTATGGTGGCCTATCATAGTCGGCGCATACGTGATGACGTTAGCGACAGCCATAGTCGCCAAAGAGATAAACGACGGAACGATGGACGTCCTATTAAGTCAGCCGCTGGAGAGATGGAAGTTGATGACCTCAAGGCTTACGGCGGATATAACCTTGATATTTGCGCTGGACGCGGTGACAATGGTCGGGATATGGTTATTCGCGAGGGCATATGCTGTTGAAATCAGCACAAAAGGGCTGTTCGCGACCGGTATTCTGGCATTGAGCATGTTTATTTTCCTTGAATGCTTAAGTCTGTTTTTCGGGATGATCATGGACCGGAGCAAAGCGCTGATCACATCCATTACGGTCTTTATAGGATCGCACTTTTTAAACGCACTATCCGACCTGAACAAGACAGTCGCGAAGTTAAGATGGATGTCGTTCTTTAAGTACTACAAACCGGCTGCAGCTCTGACAACGGGCGAGGTTCCGTGGAAAGACGTAGCGCTGTTTCTCGCACTGGCAGCCGCATTCGCAATCGCCGCTTATATCGCCTTCAGACGCAAGGACATCCCCGCAACATAACGCGTAAAGTGGAAAGCGGAAAGCGGAAAATGGAAAGATACAAAAGGCCTCGAATAGTCCCTTGATTTTTATGTTTTTCCTTTCCTCTTTACTCTTTCCGCTTTCCTTTTTTTATTTCATCCATCTCCCCATTACCATTGCTCTTATAGTGGTTTATGATCAGAAGGACGGCGATGACGATCAGAGTGACGACTCCCGCGGTGATGGCTCCGGCGATGATGGGCGAACGCAGGTAACCGAGCAGTTCATTGTAGAAAGCCTTGAAAATCGTAGCCAGGGCTACACTCAAACCGATCGCGAACGAACAGTAAAGGGCTCCGCCGATCGCCGTATAGATCGTGAACTTTCTTATGTCCATCTTGAGCGCGCCCGCAGGTACCGAGATCCATGTCCTTGCAGGGCCGAACAGCTGGGCGAACAGGATGCCGACATCTCCGTATTTCATCAGGAACGCCTGGGCCTTGGTCTGCTGGCGTTTGACTTGAGGCCCTCCGCGGTTCAAGATCTTCTTGCTTAGATCCGCACCGTAATAACCCAGGTAATAGCTGACGACCGAACCGAGTGTCAAACCGGCCGTGGCGAATATCACCGCTTCCAAAAAAGTCGTCTTACCTGTGAGGATAAGGGGGCCGGCTGTAAGTTCAAGGACGACGGAAGCTGTAGGGATACCGAGACTCTCCGCGAACATACCGATAGCTAGCCCCAGGACACCATATCTCAGGACGAGATTGCCGAAAAAAGTGCTGATTTTGCTCAGTATCGATTTCATCTGCGACCGTCCTCATTATATCAATAAAGATTGAGAATAATTTATCATAATTCTGAATACATCTTGACGTATTCACATTAAAGAGTTATTTTATTATTAAGATTTTTAGTCCCAAGGAGGCTTTTGTGAAGGCCCCGATTCGGTCTTGTGAGGCAAAAGAATGTCTCTATTGTAAAGAGGGACACTGCCACGCGCCTCATATCAAAGTAGCCGCAAGCCACGCCCAATGCGAGATGTTCACCCGTTCCGTCATGCGATACATCAACAGGAGAGACAATTCATATGTGGAACATTGCCGGATGCGGTCATGCAAATGGAACAGGCATGGCAGTTGTTCGGCCCATCACGTGGACATCAAGTATCATGTGGATCACGCTGACTGCGGAACGTACATGATCAGGGTAGCAGCCGCATCTTAGAACAAGAGAAAGCTACGACATCTTAGAAGGCGCGCTATCCTCGATCAGGGACGTCACAACGGAAGGATCCGCCAGAGTCGAAGTATCCCCGAGGTCCTCAGTATCTCCCGCGGCTATCTTACGTAGTATGCGGCGCATTATCTTACCACTTCTCGTCTTAGGCAAGCCGTCGGCGAACTGGATCACATCCGGTTTTGCGATAGGGCCGATCTCTTGCCGCACGTGTCCTCCGAGGATCTTCTTTAGATCTTCGCTCTTATCGACACCTTGCTTGAGCGTGACAAAAGCATAGATCCCCTGACCTTTGATCTCGTGAGGATATCCGACGACCGCGGCTTCCGCTACGTCGTTGTGCGAGACGAGCGCGCTCTCGACCTCAGCCGTCCCGATACGGTGACCGGAGACGTTTAAAACGTCATCGATGCGTCCGATAAACCAGTAGTCACCGTCTTCGTCGATATGGGCGCCGTCGCCGCTCATATAGAATCCGGGAAACCTCTCGAAATAGACTTCCCGGAACCGTTTCTTGTCGGGATCGTTGTAAAGACCGCGAAGCATACCCGGCCACGGTCTCTTGATACACGCATACCCGCCTTCGTTTACAGCCGCTTCTGAACCATCCTCCCTCAATACTACAGGGACCACACCGAAATAAGGCTTGTTTGCCGAACCAGGCTTGACGGCCATGGCTCCCGGCAGCGCGGCGATCATATGCCCGCCGGTCTCCGTCTGCCACCAGGTATCGGTGATCGGGCAGTTCTCATGGCCGATGTTCTTGTAGTACCACATCCATGCTTCCGGGTTGATCGGCTCGCCGACCGTTCCAAGCAGCCGCAAGCTGGACAGGTCGCGTCCCGCGGGCCAGTCTTCTCCATCGCGCATGACCGCTCTTATGACGGTAGGCGCCGTATAGAAGGTGTTGATCCGGTACTTCTCTATCAGTTCCCAGAAACGGTCGGGCTTGGGATAGTTGGGTACGCCTTCGAACATAAAACTGGTCGCTCCGGCTGCAAGCGGGCCGTAAACTACATAGCTGTGTCCGGTGATCCAGCCGATATCAGCCGAACACCAAAAAAGATCGGTATCATGGTAATCGAAAACATCCTCGAACGTAAGCATGCTAAACAGTAAGTAGCCGGCTGTCGTGTGGACGACGCCCTTGGGTTTTCCGGTACTGCCGCTGGTATAAAGGATAAACAGCGGATCTTCGGCATCCATCACTTCGCATTCGCATTCCAGGGTGACGTCCGGTTTTTTCAATTCATCGTGCCACCATACGTCCCGCTCCGGGTCCATGTTGACCGCCGAGTTGGTCCGTTTGAAGACGACGCATGTCTTAACGGATGGGCATTCAGCGAGAGCCTGGTCGGCGTTGTGTTTAAGCGGGATGATCCTCCCGCTTCTATAAGAACCGTCGGTGGTTATAAGCATCTTAGCCTCCGCGTCCTGGATGCGGTCCCGCAATGCCTGGGCGCTGAATCCGCCGAATACGACGCTGTGGATGGCGCCGATCCTGGCGCAACCGAGCATCGCGATGGCGAGCTCGGGTATCATCGGCATATACAGAGTTACTCTGTCGCCTTTGTTTACTCCGTGGCGCCGAAGCACATTGGAGAACTTACATACCTCATGATAAAGTTCCTGGTAGGTAAGGGTCTTGGTATCTCCCGGTTCGCCTTCCCAGATGATGGCCGCCTTATTGCGCAGTTCACTACCGAGGTGGCGGTCTATGCAGTTGAACGAGGCGTTGAGTTTGCCGCCTCTAAAGTAGCTTATCTCCAGCTTATCGAAGTCATATTCCTCGACAGCATCCCACTTTTTTGCCCATACGAGTTTTTCCGCTTGCTCCGCCCAGAATCCATTAGGATCATGGATCGATCTTTCATACATCTCTTGATACTGTTCGGGTGTCTTGATACGCGCGTTGGCGCTGAACTTCGGTGGCGGAGAGAACACTCTCTTTTCGGCTAGAAGTGAATCAATGGTATCCGCGTTTCGTTCGGTCTTGCCGGAACCGGTCATTTATATACCTCCTGGATCATAAAAGGCCACATGCTGTCATAATCAATAAAGACCATGATACACTAAAATGTAGGAGTCGGATTTTCAAACTCAAAATAATATAAAGAAAAGAGTATGTGGATGCAAGCACATAGTTTAAAGCGGATAACGGTCATCACGGTATCGGTGTTGTTAATGCTGGCCGTTCTCACTCTTGGTCCGGGGTGTATATCCAATGCTGGAAAAACGGGGAATACGCTGCAATGGGGAGATAGCATCGACCAGGGGATCAGCAAAGCAAAAGCCGACCAGAAGAAAGTGCTCATCGACTTCTGGGGCAGTGGGTGAGGCGCTTGCATAGAGATGGATGAAAAGGTCTTTCCGGACGTTCAAGTGAAAGATCTGATCGACCGTCACTACGTTCCCGTGAGGATCGATGAGAATGCGGACACAGCGCCTTTCCAGAAATATAATGTCATCTCACTTCCGACAATGATCATACTGGACAGCGACGGTACGGAAGTCAGCCGCAGCGGTTATCTGGACGTCGAGGGCATGAAGGCATGGCTTCAGAGCGAAGCGGAAAAGAAATGAAAGCGAGAGCGCGCCTCCGCGTAATGTGGCACGCTTTGCTTTTCAGCATCGGCTTTTCCATCCTCTTTATAATAATGGGAGCGACGACGGGTCTGGTCGGCAGGTTCTTCATAGACTACCGTTTTATCCTTCAAAGAGTCGCGGGCGCGTTCATAGTAATGATCGGCATCTATATGACGGGCATCCTGGAAAAGGCAGGCCTACCCGGTGTCCGGGGTTTCGATGTGACGAGATTCAAACTCGCCGGACCCTTGGGGTCGATCCTTGTCGGTTTTATCTTCTCATTCAGCTGCATAGGCTGCATCGGACCGGTATTCGGAGCGATCCTGGCTCTGGCGTTGACGCAGTCTTCACTCACGGGATTTCTGATGTCGGTCGCTTTCTCACTCGGGCTTGCTCTACCTCTGCTTGTGATCGCCTTGTTCATAAGCGCGCTTCTACCGGTCTTGGTCAAGGTGAACAAGTATCTGGATGTGATCCAAAAAACCGCCGGGATCTTTCTGATCTTCTTCGGGCTCGCGGTGCTGACGGGTTGGATAAGCAGTATGACGGCATGGCTCGCGCCTCTGGCTGTCCAACAGACCGGTTTGGGCACGGTTTCGATACCTTTGGCGTTCATAGGCGGCGTTGTCTCTCTTTTCTCACCCTGCTTCTTCCCCCTGATCCCGGCATATCTATCGTTTTTAAGCGGCGTCTCCGTAGTGAACAGTGACTAGTCGCTATTCACTAATCACTACTTAATCTTCACCTGAATTTAATAAACCAATGATATACTTTGCCCATGGACCTAGTGCTGGCTGTAGATGATGAACAGAACATTGCCGATCTTATATCGATGTGGCTGAAAGACGAGGGCTTCAGGGTCGAGACGGCCGGCACCGGCCGGGAAGCCATCGACAAGTTCCACGAGTTGAAGCCGTCTCTGATCATCCTCGACATAATGTTGCCGGATATCGACGGTTGGGAAGTCTGCCGTACGATACGCAAGGAGTCGAACGTCCCCATAATCATGCTGACCGCGAAGGATATGGAGACCGATACGGTCGTCGGCCTGGAGCTGGGAGCAGACGATTATGTCACAAAACCTTTCAACCCTCGCGAGCTTGTCGCCAGAGTAAAGGCTGTACTAAGGCGCTCGGGTACGGAGACGACGACGCAGGACGGCGGCATCATAGATTTCGAGGATATCGTTATAGATATCGGAACGAGAGAGGTCAAAGTCGATGGCAAAGATGTCATGCTTACGGCCAAGGAGTTCGACCTGCTAAAGCAGCTTGCGGCGAACCCGCGCATAGTATTCTCGCGCGAGCAGCTCCTGGAGAGGATCTGGGGATACGACTTCTTCGGGGGTCCGCGTACGGTCGATGTCCACATAAGACATCTCAGAGAGAAGCTCGGAGAAGACCCGTCCGAACCCCGTTTTATCGAGACTATAAGAAGCGCCGGTTACCGGTTTAAAGGCCGTTGAGATGTTCAAAACATTAAGGTCACGGCTGACAGTCTCGATAGCCGCCGCTGTTTTTATAAGTCTCGCGTTGACCAGCCTGGTCTTCTACTCATTCCTGTCTTTCTACGCCAGGCGGGACGCTGAGAGGAAACTAAGAAGGCAGGCCGATGAGATAGCTAACCAAGCACAAGAAGTGAACAAGCCCGAACTGTATCGACTGATATCGACGGCCGAACAATTGACCGGCGTACGGGTTTTCCTGGTCGACCAGAACGAGCGTTTGATTGGTCCTCCGCCGGCGCCGCAGATGAGGATGGGTATCCGACGGTTCAAGAGGCAGACCGTACCATTGGACAAGCCCCGGATCACCGAACAATACCTGCCGGCCGTAGGCAGCGATGTCTTGCTCGTTTCATCTCCGGTCGAGGGAAACCCGATGATAAAGGCAGTCGTACTGGCGGCTCCATTAGAGGATCTCAGCCGGGCCAAACTCTCGTTCTTTTATTTATTGATTCTTTCAGCCGCTTTGTCTTTCATCATTGCGGCGGTGATAGCGCTTCTCTTATCAGGCTCGATTCTTAAGCCGATCCACAAGGTGACTCAGGCGGCGGACAAGGCGGCGGGTGGCGACTTGAAACAGGTGGTTGTGACGGAATCGCAGGACGAGATCGGGCGGCTGGCCAGGAGTTTCAACTATATGATAGAAAGGGTACGCCGCAGCTATGAAGCCCAGAGGGATTTCACATCTAATGTGTCGCACGAGTTCAGAACGCCGCTTACGTCTATAGAAGGATACTCGGAAGCGCTGCTGTCAGGTGTGGCAAAGAGCAAAGAAGACACTGAGAAGTCGCTCAAGGTGATCAACGAGGAGAGCAAGCGGCTCAAGCGGTTGACCGAAAGCCTTCTCACGCTATCGCGGATCGACGCGGACGCTTTGAATCTCGAGCTGACAGACATAGACCTGCCGGTTTTCTTAGAGAGGATAAAGGAAAAACTGAGACTTCAACTTGAAGACGCGGATGTCGATCTTAAGATCGATAGTGATCCAGGTATTCACAGCATCAAGACCGACCCGGATCGCCTGGAGCAGGTCATTATCAATCTGGTCGATAACGCTGTAAGACACTCGGCCGCTGGTTCATCAGTCAATGTCCGGACGGGCAAGGATTCTCCCGCTAATATGCCCAACCGGGCAATGATCATGGTATCGGATAAAGGTCCCGGGATACCGGAGCAAGACACACCTAGGATATTCGACCGTTTCTATCGAGTCGGCAAGGAAGCAAAAGGCAAAGGAACGGGAGCCGGACTGGGCCTTGCCATAGCCAGAGAGATGGTCGAGGCGCTCGGCGGATCGATCGACGTTGCCTCCGCGCCAGGCAAAGGAACCACCTTCACCGTTTATATCCCTTCGTGATTTAACACACACTTAACCCTAACTTAAACTCATCCTAACCTTCGTGGCTCACAATGTCTCAAGAGTTCTTTTTTAACGAAAGGAGGTGGGATGGAATGAAGAAGATCTTGCTTACGATTGTTGCCACGACCGTGATTTTTTGTTTACTGACAATGCCGCTCATGGCAGTCACAGTCGAAGGGACCGGATATCTACTGGCCAGAGGAAACGGCAGGGCAGCCCTGCAGGGAAGCCTAAGAGCGAATATTCATGGCGACGGGACTCTGTCAGTAAAAGATAACGCCGGTGACGCGGAGATCGATGTTGATGGAAAGGGAAGAAAGAAAGTCCTCGAGGACGGAACTATCGTATATACCGGCTTGAACGGACACATCAAGGTCTCGGGCACGGATGTAACCGTAAAAATGGACGGCAGGAACATAAAGATCGAGGCGCACGGTACCGGGAAGGCGGTCCTTCAAGGGAGAGGGGAGTATAGAACGAAAAAGAGTTCCGGGCGGTGGACTTTGAGTGGCGCAGACGTGGAATTTTAACAGTGTCATGACCGTCAATATGAGTGCTGACTAAGGGGTCAAGAGTAACGGAGAAAAGAAAGGGGCTGCGCTTGCGCGCAGCCCCTTTCACTTTTATAATAACTAGGATAACCTTCACAAAGTCACAAGGAATCCTGATGCAAAAACTGTTCGACCGTACAAAGTTAAATACGATAGAGATGCCTAATCGTTTTGTGAGATCGGCGACGTGGGAGGGTATGGCGGACACCCACGGACGAGCGACGCCGGAACTTGCAAAGCTTTATTTGAATCTGGTCCGTGGCGGAGTGGGTCTGATCATAACAGGGCACGCGTATATAAGTCCTGAAGGCATGGCCAGCCCTCACCAGCTAGGAATATACAGTGACGATCTGATCGATGACCTGAAAGCGATGACGGACGCGATCCACGACGAGGGCGGCAACCTAGTCGTCCAGATATCGCATTCCGGTTGTCACGGCGCGTACCGTTTGAACGGACTTTGTCCTTTAGGTCCATCCGTTATGAAAAACCACCGGGGTCCTGATTGTAAGGAGCTGTCGATCGATGGGATCCAGAAGATAGTCGAGGGATTTACGCAGGCGGCAGTCAGAGCGGAAAAGGCCGGTTTCGATGGCGTACAACTGCACGCCGCTCACGGTTATCTCCTAAGCCAGTTCCTATCACCTTTTTACAACAAGAGGGAGGACGCCTTCGGAGGTGACCTTGAGAACAGAGTAAGGATAATCTTAGAGATCATCCGGAGCATCAAATCGGTTACCGGCGGTGAAACGGCATTACTGGTAAAGATGAACTCCGAGGATTTTCTGGATAATGGCCTGACTATTGAAGAGATGCTTGGAGCCGCTGCGATGCTGGAAAAAGCCGGAGTCGACGCGATCGAGCTTAGCGGCGGAACGATACATTCTCCTATTCGGTATAACGCTATCCGGAAAGGAGTCATAAAGACAAAAGACCAGGAGGTTTACTACAGGAACGCTGCTATGCGTTACAAAGAAAGGATACATATACCTTTAATGCTCGTCGGCGGTATCCGCTCATACGAAGTCGCCGAGGAACTCATAAATAATGGGATAACGGACTATATATCCATGAGCAGGCCGCTGATCTGCGAGCCGGACCTTATCAACAAGTGGCGTTCCGGAGACAGGAAAAGGTCTGATTGCCTGAATGACAACATGTGCTTCACCCCCGCCATCCGCGGCCGCGGCCTGCGATGCGCCGTCAAAGAGCGTAAAAAGTGAGTGCTCACGGGAAGATATTGTTTTAAGAAGCTCCTTGAATAACTGTCCTTGTCTTATGCTGCACACTTTTCTAAGGTCGCTGCGGAACTCGCGCGGGAGAAAAATAGAAAGAGTCTGGTGACTGCGCTCAAACAGTCCTCGCGTCCTTGAA
>JAGVPG010000020.1 GCA_020052375.1 Actinomycetota bacterium
CCCAAATCGTTACGCCATTCGTGCAGGTCGGAACTTACCCGACAAGGAATTTCGCTACCTTAGGACCGTTATAGTTACGGCCGCCGTTTACCGGGGCTTTGATTCAAAGCTTCTTCTTGGCCGAAGCCGCAAATAACCTCTCCTCTTAACCTTCCGGCACCGGGCAGGCGTCAGCCCCTATACATCGTCTTACGACTTAGCAGAGACCTGTGTTTTTAGTAAACAGTCGCTTGGGCCTGGTAATTGCAACCCCTTCGCGCTCCACCCGCAGGGATTTTACGCTAATGGGGCACCTCTTCTCCCGAAGTTACGAGGTCAATGTGCCGAGTTCCTTAACGAGGGTTATCTCGTCCGCCTTGGTATTCTCTACCTGTCTACCTGTGTCGGTTTTAGTACGGGCGTCCTGCTACTACCTAGAGGTTTTTCTTGGCAGCATGGGATCAATCACTTCGACTAAATCGTCTCGTCATCACACCTCGAGGTTAAGAGAGGACGGATTTGCCAATCCTCTCCCTCTACATGCTTGAACGCGGACAACCAACGCCGCGCTGACCTACCCTCCTGCGTCACCCCATCGGTGCGTCCCGAAGGACACGCAGCAAGACGGTACCGGAATATCAACCGGTCGTCCATCGCCTACGCCTCTCGGCCTCGGCTTAGGTCCCGACTAACCCTGGGCGGATCAGCCTTCCCCAGGAAACCTTAGACATTCGGCGGATAGGATTCTCACCTATCTCTCGCTACTCATACCGGCATTCTCTCTTCCCAGCCGTCCAATACCCCTTACGAGATACCTTCACTCAGCTGGGAATGCTCCCCTACCGCGCCAGGCAAGCCTGACGCCCGCAGCTTCGGTGATATGCTTGAGCCCCGTTGATTTTCGGCGCAGAATCGCTCGACCAGTGAGCTATTACGCTTTCTTTAAAGGGTGGCTGCTTCTAAGCCAACCTCCTGGCTGTCTGAGTAACTCCACATCCTTTACCACTTAGCATATACTTAGGGACCTTAGCTGGCGGTCTGGGCTGTTTCCCTCTCGACTACGAAGCTTATCCCCCGCAGTCTGACTCCCGGATTCTAGTGTTACGGTATTCGGAGTTTGAATGAGTTTGGTAACCGGTGAAGGCCCCTAGTTCAATCAGTGCTCTACCCCCGTAACAGAACATCCGAGGCTAGCCCTAAAGCTATTTCGGGGAGAACCAGCTATCTCCGAGTTTGATTAGCCTTTCACTCCGATCCACAGCTCATCCCCTAGCTTTTCAACGCTAGTGGGTTCGGCCCTTCATTACGTATTACCGTAACTTCAGCCTGGCCATGGATAGATCACTCGGTTTCGGGTCTACGTCCCACAACTAAATCGCCCTATTCAGACTCGCTTTCGCTTCGGCTCCGGCAAAAACCTTAACCTTGCTGTGAAACGTAACTCGCCGGTTCATTCTACAAAAGGCACGCCATCACCCATCTAAAAGATGAGCTCTGACTGCTTGTAAGCATACGGTTTCAGGTACTATTTCACTCCCCTCCCGGGGTACTTTTCACCTTTCCCTCACGGTACTAGTTCACTATCGGTCACCAGAGAGTATTTAGCCTTGCGGGGTGGTCCCCGCGGATTCCAACAGGATTTCACGTGTCCTGCCGTACTCAGGATACTGATCGGGAGATCCGGACATTTCACCTACAGGGCTGTTACCTTCTGTGGCGCCTGTTTCCACAGGCTTCAGTTATGCTCGGATTTTGTAACTCCCCGCTTTGCCGGCAGACAAAGCAGACCAGTCCTACAACCCCTATCAGACAACGGCCGCCGCCTTGACATCTGATAGGTTTGGGCTATTCCCGTTTCGCTCGCCGCTACTAAGGGAATCGAGGTTTCTTTCTTTTCCTCAGGTTACTAAGATGTTTCAGTTCACCTGGTTGTCTTCCGTACCCTATGTGTTCAGGTACGGATAACCCGACATTACTCGGGCTGGGTTTCCCCATTCGGATACCCCCGGATCAAAGGTTGTTTGCGCCTCCCCGAGGATTATCGCAGCTGACCACGTCCTTCTTCGGCTTCTGGTGCCAAGGCATCCACCGCATGCTCTTAATAACTTGATTCATATACTCGGCGTTCCACTATGCAGTTTTCAAGGTGCGAGTTTAAAACAAGGGATCTGCTCCCTCAAAACTAAATAGCGCGCGCTTGTCAAAACAGCTTTTGAATGTTCGATCTTGGTGTTACTTTTGAAAATCACAGCTTAAAAGCCATGGATGACTTGGAGTTCTTATACTCCCTAGAAAGGAGGTGATCCAGCCGCAGGTTCTCCTACGGCTACCTTGTTACGACTTCACCCCAATCACCAATCCCACCTTCGACGGCTGCCTCCCAAAAGGGTTAGCTCACCGGCTTCGGGTGTTACCAGCTTTCGTGGTGTGACGGGCGGTGTGTACAAGGCCCGGGAACGTATTCACCGCGGCGTTCTGATCCGCGATTACTAGCGATTCCTCCTTCACGAAGGCGAATTGCAGCCTTCGATCCGAACTTAGGCGTACTTTTTGGGATTGGCTCCCCCTCGCGGGCTTGCGACCCATTGTATACGCCATTGTAGCACGTGTGCAGCCCAGGACATAAAGGGCATGATGATTTGACGTCATCCCCACCTTCCTCCGGTTTGACACCGGCAGTCTCCTGTGAGTTCCCAACTAAATGGTGGCAACACAGGACAGGGGTTGCGCTCGTTGCGGGACTTAACCCAACACCTCACGGCACGAGCTGACGACAACCATGCACCACCTGTGGTAGCGTCCCGAAGGAGGGCCCATGTTTCCATAGGCTTTCGCTATCATGTCAAGTCCTGGTAAGGTTTTTCGCGTTGCGTCGAATTAAGCCACATGCTCCACCGCTTGTGCGGGCCCCCGTCAATTCCTTTGAGTTTTAGCCTTGCGGCCGTACTCCCCAGGCGGGGCACTTAATGCGTTAGCTGCGGCACGGGAGGCGTCAACGACCCCCCACACCTAGTGCCCATCGTTTACGGCTAGGACTACCAGGGTATCTAATCCTGTTTGCTCCCCTAGCTTTCGCGTCTCAGCGTCAGTCGTGGCCCAGGAAACCGCCTTCGCCACTGGTGTTCTTCCTGATATCTGCGCATTTCACCGCTACACCAGGAATTCCATTTCCCTCTTCCAGACTCAAGTCTACCAGTATCAGATGCACTTCCCGGGTTGAGCCCGGGGCTTTCACATCCGACTTAATAGACCGCCTACACGCGCTTTACGCCCAATAATTCCGAACAACGCTTGCCCCCTACGTTTTACCGCGGCTGCTGGCACGTAGTTGGCCGGGGCTTCTTCTGCAGGTACCGTCACCTTGCGGCTTCGTCCCTGCTGAAAGGAGTTTACGATCCGAAAACCTTCATCCTCCACGCGGCGTTGCTCCGTCAGGCTTTCGCCCATTGCGGAAAATTCCTCACTGCTGCCTCCCGTAGGAGTCTGGGCCGTGTCTCAGTCCCAGTGTGGCCGACCATCCTCTTAGACCGGCTACCCATCTTCGCCTTGGTGAGCCATTACCTCACCAACAAACTAATAGGATGTGGGACCATCCAAAAGCGCCCGAAGGCTTTCTTCTCTCCAGGATGCCCTGGAGAGGCATTATGCGGTATTAGCCCATGTTTCCATGAGTTATCCCCCGCTTGAGGGTAGGTTTCCCACACATTACTCACCCGTTCGCCGCTATCCTAAAAGTCCTCTCTTTGAGCAAGCTCTCCGATTGGACAAGGACCGCTCGACTTGCATGTGTTAGGCACGCCGCCAGCGTTTGTTCTGAGCCAGGATCAAACTCTCCAAAGAAAGTTAATCAGAAGCTCGAATTCGACAAATTGCTGCGCGCTATTTAGTTTTCAAAGAACAGACTTACCTGATGAGAGACTTACGTCTTAGGTTCTAAAGACGCAAAAAACCGCCCTTAAGACCAAGGCGGCAATCTCGCTAATCCCCACTATTCGTTTAGTAAGAATTAGGCAGACTGCATCGCCTCCACTGTTTGTTTTTCAACGTACGAAACCGTTTTGACTGCTATCTTTCCAGCCAAACTGCTCTCCTTTAGGAACTTTATTTCTTCTTCCTCATCAAGCATAGCACCGCTACCCTAGGTTGTAAACACATTTATCGTAAATAATATCTAACAGACTATAAGATCAAAATCCCTGTTCTTCCCTTACCATCATCAATCGGCCGATACCTGTCACGGTGATCGTTGTCCGCTCTTTTCCGGCAAGCCCGGAAAATACGAGCGGAATCTCTGCGGATGAAGTAACCCTTATACTGGAAGCTGACTCATACGCGTCTATCTCCATTACTTTACCGGAGACAAGCCCGTCCAGATTCTTCAATACCTGTTCTCTGGCCTTTACATCTAGTTCGGTCCTGTACTGCTCGCCTGTCTTTGCGGCTCTTTTTAAGTCTATCTCTCGCGCCACTTCCCGTGCCGCCAGATCCGTCGCTTTATAAAGCTCGACTTTAGCTGTAAGAACCCTTGCCGTGTCAATACTCCAGCCCATCACAAGGATTAAGACCGGCAAGAAGGCCACAATAAGGACAGTAACACTTCCTGATTGGCCGGTGAACGAATCTGTCCTTGACATCTCTTTAAAAAACTATAGTCTCAAGGTCTCTGGACGAGTAAAGAAATTCACTTTCGATGCCACTTTCCCTTTCCTCGTTTACGTTGACCCCATTAAAACCATTCACCGGGATCTCAAAATCTATTCTTGCGACTGCACCGTCTTGTGCTCGTAGCTCTATGGTATGTTTGGCAGTCCCTGCATGTTCATACTCCGTTACAGTCTGCATTTCTCCCGCCGTTTGATAATCAGTAAGGTTGTGAACAGCTATTATCAAGTGATCGACGGAAGATGAGTCATCAAAGCGAGTGATGTTCGCGTAGTGAGATACACCTGCAACCGGCCTTTCTGCCGTCCACGAAACGGATATCCTCACGTTGGCCCTTTCGTCGATGTAAGAATGCCAGGTCCCATCTTGAGTCAACCAGTGCCATTTTGTAAATATAAAAGTCGGTGTCTTTGCTATCGTTATTCTTCCATGTAGCGGTTCCGCCCAATATCCTGATCCCACCCATTCTTGATGCGTCTCCCACTGACCGGATGCAATCCATTCTTTGATTGCTTGCGACTCCCAATGAGATGTGTCGACCCAGTAAGATTTCGAATATGACTCTTGATACCAGATCTTCTTATAGATCGCTGCATCCCATTCAGCTCTATACCTGCCGATGGCCTCAAAATAGTACGTGACATTAAAGACAGAGATTCTATCTTCTCCATATTCTTGGACATAAGACCAGCCTATCTGGCCTTCACGGGATACGTATTGTACACCACTGTCGTACCGTAATACCTGCAGTCTATACGTCCAATAATATTCAGTAGTCCAATCCCAATAGCCGGAAGATACCCATGCATCTTGTATGGAAGTCTCCCAATGAGAGGTGTCGACCCATTCGATTTTATCCACCCAGTGAGACGTGTCGACCCATGTCGTTGATTGCGGATCAGATTTTAACCACTCGCCGGCATAGGCCATGTCCTTTAAACCCCAGGTCGCGCATGTGATCATACAGACGATGACTAATAACGAGAGAGAGCGTATGGTCGAGACTACAACTGCTCTCGACCTAGTAAATATGTAGTGTACGATCCTTATCAGCTTTATTCCGACCATATGCCCCTCTCCAGTCTTATCCATTACGTTTCTTACTATTGCAGCGCCTGCATCACATTTTGCAGATTGTCTACCAAAAGAGTTCTTAGTTGCGGTAAAAGAAGTACAACCGCTAAGATGACCAGCCCTATCCAAAAGATCTGCTCGGTCAATTCAGACCCGCGCTCACAGGAATCGATTCTCCGGAGCAGATAGATCAAATTATTCATCACAATACAACACCTCCTTTCATCTCGTGCTTTACTATCGATGATCTTAGTCAAAATAGTTGCTTTACGTTTAGAATAGCCGGTAACATATAAAGAAGCAGGACAGGCGGTATTATAAATATGAATATGGGCAACAGCATCAACGTTGGTAGCTTGTTCGCTCTTGCCGCAATGTCATATCTTTGCCGGAGCCTGATCGTCCTTGCCATATCAAGCAAAATGTGTTTTATCGGTTTCCCATATTCTTCGGCCTGGAGCAAGACTTTTACTAAGAAGCGCATCTCTTCGACCCCCGAATCTTTTGCCATGCGCTTCAAAGCTAGCGCACGTGAAGATCCTGCCTCTATTTCCATAGAAACATGCTCTAAAAGACCAGCAACCATTCCCTCTTCATGCCTGATCACATACTTAATAGCTTCAGGAATATTCAGCCCTGCGTCTGCCATTAGCGCCAACATCTCTATGGCATGTGGCAGTTCTTTCAGGATGGTCCTTCTCTTTCTCGCAGCCTCTTGTCTCTTGATGCTTTTTGGTATTATCAGCACCGCCAAGCAACCAATGAGAACAACCCATACCCTTTTATAAGTAAAGAACTCATAGATAGAGAGGCCAACGGCTGTAAGACTCGACAATACTAAAGGTCTTTTATGAATATGCTTCGCAACAACCGAATCGAATTTCACAGAGTCTTGTAATATATCATGCTTGACCTTTACAGCAATAAAGCTAATCGATCCGATAAAAACAGCAAAAAACAATATTGCTAAAGCCATAGTCATCTTTCTCCAATGACTGATCTTGCCTGTCTCCTAAGACACAAGAAACCACACATGACCGAGACAATACCGTATAAGAGAAACAGCAGTCCCGATGGCTTCCAAAGGTAACTTATATATCCTGGATTTATCGCGCCGGCTAAAAGTAGAAATACTACCGGGACGATCGAGACCGCTATCGCTGTTGCCTTCGGTTGAACCACCTGAGCATCGATCTCCTTTTTTAAAGCCGATCGCTCGCGACTGATCTTGGCTAGTTTTTCAAGAACGGGGGCGAGCTTCCCTCCGGTCATGCGGCATATGATGACCGTTCGAACACATAGTTTGAGGACCTCGCCTTTATTCCGATCCCCCCACCTTTGTAGAGCTTGATCTATGTTCAGCCCATGGTCTATCTCTTGGATGACCCTGTCTAGATCGGCTTTCATCAGACCGCTCGCTTCATCCCTTGCCGTCTCCAACGCCACTTTTATCGACGGATTAGTCCATAGTGAAGCTGCCATATCCAGCAAGACACCCTCTATTTCGACGTCGATTTGTTTCTGTCTTTGTGATTTATGCTGTTGAACATATGTATTAGCAATCACACAACACCCGATGCCTATTAAAGGACTGATAGAAAAAGGGATTTGTAACAACTGTGCAATGGCGGTTGGTGTCAATAAGCAAAGAAAGTTGATGATCAGCCATTCTTCACCTGTGATTTGCATTCCGGCTTGTTTCAACCAATTATCAATACCTCCATTGTAGAGTTGTCCCTTTTTTAGTGCCCCAATCCCTACACTGTGCCGTAGACCGGTTATTGCGTCTTCTTTCTTCCAACATATAGCAGCTACGGCGCTGCATGCGGTTACAGCCACAAGCAATGTTATTGCACCAGTCATTATTTTCCTTTTCTATAAAGACGTGATGACATATAGGTCATCTTCTGACAGTTCACTATCAAGAACTGCTACATCGACGATCTTTCTTTCTCGTACCGTTTCTCTGTCAGCCTCTACACCTTGCATCTGCACTATCACATCTATAACCCGGGCGATCTGCCTTTTGATCGGCAGAAGTGCTAATCCCGGGCCACCGGATAGCGCCAGCGTCTCAAGTCTCCAAAGAGCATCCATTACAGAGTTCGCGTGTATCGTAGACAGCGATCCCCTATGCCCGATATTAAGAGCGTGCAACAGATCATATGCAGACTCGTCTCTCACCTCGCCCATGATGAGCCGATCCGGATTCATCCTTAAAGCATTCTTGATCAACATGCGAAAGGTGATCCGGCCTATACCCTCAACGGATTCGTCCCTTGTAAGAAGACGCCTTATCGAGTCATGAGGTAGCTCCAATTCATACGTGTCCTCAAGCGTTACGATCAAATGCCTGGAGTCGATACTCTTCGCCAGGGTGTTTAGTAATGTGGTCTTTCCCGCTCCCGTACCACCTGAAATCAATATGTTCTTTCGTCCTTGGACCCCATGTTTCAAGAAATCCGCTTCTTGTTTGGTTATGGCTTCTTCTTCTATCCAATCGCCAATCATAAGATCCATACATTTGAGTTTTCTGATCGTTATGTAGATCTGGTCTGATACAGGAGGGATGATGATATGACACCGGCTCCCATCATGAAGCTCGCAATCACATACTGGATTTGCTAGATCGACGCGTTTTCCGACTCTAGCTGTTATCCTGTCTATTATCGTCTGGACTTGATCATGGCGCGTAAAGCTTGGGCTCTTAGATCTGATACCGCCTTTGACCTCGTATACATCGAGACCTTCGACCATTATATCTGTGATCAAAGAATCTTTGAGCAAAGGTTCTATCACACCTAAACCATATATCTGGTCATATATGAATTCGACCAGATCCTCACGGTCTAATGAAATTGATACCTGCGCCTCAGAGATAGTCGTCATTATCAATTGCCGGATATAATCTCGTGATGAATCATTCGTATTCGTTCCGACATGCTCTTTACTATACGACTCGATATCTTTGAGGATTTTGGCCTGAACTATATCGAGTAGGCGTTGTCTTTCCTCAATCATTGATCGACCCAAGATGCCTCCCTAAAAACCAATCAGTCTCCCCCGTCAACCACGGCCTTGAAGTAGCTCTTTGATTCCAAGGCGATTATGCGTTCCGCTAGATCTATTGGAACTTCAAGTAATAGAACCGTATCAGCTTTTTGTTGATCTTGGTCTTTTTCACGCTTTTTTGCTTCAATCAACTTTATCCCCTTAAGTACCGTCGAAACCGGTTGCTTATCTATAGACACGTACTGACTGATTGCGACTATACTAATCAGATCATCCTCTGTGATGTATTCGGATAAGGGTTGGTAATCTCTAACGTTAAGCGACATGATCACATTCCCCGGCTTCCTTGATCTTTTATCTTCTTCTCCTATTTGCAGATTATCTTCTGTAAGCTGATCTCCGGGAAGTCTCGTGACTCGTATCTTCTTTCCCGCAACTGATTGCAGATCTTGAATCGCTCTTTCGTTTATTGAACTTATTGGAACACCTTTTACTATCAGATCTTCTTTTTTGACGATTTCTCCTTCTTCTATACGTCTCTTCACTATGACTACTGTCTCCTGTTTGAGTATGTTTATGAGTATTGAGTATGATGTGATTCCGGCAAGCACTGCTGCTATTAGAGCCCACCTCACTGCCCTTGATTGTAGTGCTCTTACTAAATACATAACACTATTCCTTTCTATTGTTACTGCATAGGTTCTTTGTGTTGCTAATCTCTATTAACGTAATGGCTTACTAATTACTATATGTTATTACTATCATATACTGAAAAAAATTTGGCCTTTTTACGGCCACTTTTTTAGGTTATCGGGCGGGGACTAATCCCCGCCCCTTTTCTTCTATTGCCTCCGACATGAGATTGCTTCGTCCACCTTCGGTGGACTCGCAACGACGAAGTCGGGTCGGCTGCTACAAAAACCCACCCCCACCTTTTATTCCTCCCCCCTCAAGGGGGAGGAAAATTATGAGGGTCTTGTTATCTATTGCCCGTTCCTTGTTTCCTGCTTACTCTTCACACTTAAGAGTTTCTTCATCCTTCATCCTTCATCCTTCAGCCTTCAGCCTTCAGATCTACTTACTGATCGCTTGCTTCCTCTGCCTTACGATATAATCGTCTATGTCCTGTTTCTGCACTCTCCATGAACCGGCCCCCGCGCCGATCCTGAAGCCCAGAAGGATCTTCTTATTCAGCATGTCGTAGACTTGAGCTTCAGAGAAACGCAATTGCTCCGCCACCTCTGACACAGTCATCAACCTGTTGGGATCCGACATCTTCACCGCATCTTCTTCGGCCCGCCTTTGAGCGTAGCGTGTCAGATCATCCTCGTTAATATACTTTCTTCTGCCGATCCGGGCACTTTTGATCTCACCGCGCCTCATCATCTTGCGAACGGTGTTGACGTCGGAGGCCAGTTTCTCCGCTGCCTCTTCGACGGTTATGAATCCAGTTTTTATGTCAGTCCCGGAAGTCGTCGTCTTGGTCTCTTCAAGCTCCTTGATAAGACTTCTTAGATCGTCTTTCTTCTTGATCTGCGCCATTGCTCACACCTCTCTTTCGCATTTCTTTTTTCGTCTCCTGGTACTTTCATACTTATTGAACCCCCGACACTTTTTTCTTACAATACGCGTATTAAACCACCTCTTTTGCTAAATACTCTTTAATAGGTTGAAGATGTTCCATTTGCTTTTTAAGTCTTTACTTTTAAATCCTAACAGACTTTTGCCTATTTCAACAATTCCTTCTGAAAATATCGTATTTGAGTCTATAAAAATAGTGTCGTTCTTTATATTATCAGCCAGATGCGCATCTTCCTGCACCACCGCCGCAATCGGCAGATCAAGGAAATATGAGATCTCCCTTGCTTTCACCGGGTTGCCCGAAAACCTGTTGATCACCAACATCTTTGTCACATCACTCTTTAACTGGTCCTTGATAGCCTCGATCCTGGCAATGCTGCCGTTATGCATCTGAGTCACAAAAAGGATGGTCGTCGCCATATCTACGGCTTCCATAGTCACTGGTGACTGGTTCGCCGGCAGGTCGAGGATCACTATATTGAACATGCGGCGCGCATTGTCTATTACGTCCACGACTTCATCCACGCCGATCCTTTCCGCGATCTCCAAAGTCGGTGGTGGCTGGACCACTGTGAACGCTTCTGTCGGGGGTTCGATCAGTGAATCCACAAAACCCTGTCTTCTATCACCCAGGTTGTCAATTAACCTGCCGATATGCGGCACGGCCGGCAGTCTGAGCATGGCGCTAAGATCGCTCGGGCCTTCTGAAAAATTGAAGTCGATCAAAAGTACCTTTAGATCGCTTAAGTGAGCTGCCAGGTTTGCAGCGATCGTCGTCCGGCCCGCGCCCCCTTTTGCGCCCCATACCGCGATGACCTCTTGTGTCACAACGTGTACGTTCTCATAGTCGTTAACGCTTTCGGGTCTTCCGGGTTTGTCGTAACCGGAGCTGATAGAGCCAGGGGCTTCTTCTATACCTGAAGCGCCGTCACAGATGCGCCTCATCGCCATCTCGAGACTCGATCTGTTCAACGGCTTTTCAATATGGCCGTCAGCGCCCCATCTTGCATGATCGCTGCAGACAGGATTCTTGCTCATAGTTACTACCGCTGAGCTTTTATGTCTCTTTATCCACTTTATGAAATCCTTGGAACCGCGGAGATCCGCATCTATGAAAACAGCTTTGGGCTTCAACTCTTCCACCAGAGCACGCGCGGCCGCCACCGAACCGCATCTGATGGCTTCCATCGAGGGTGGAGACAAAACCGCCAGGTCATACGGTTCTTCGACATTATCATCCACTATCAATATCCGCGTCTTGTCTTCTCTCCCCAGCTCTTCCATTTCGTTTCTCCTTAAGCCGACCTAAAGGTCGGCGGCTACACAGATCTTTCCAACTACTTTATGCTCACCGTTCACTGTTCACTGTTCACTGTTCACTTCTTACGGCTTTTCTTCTATCAACATCTCTGCGGATCCTCTTACGGTCGTCAATCCTCCGTTAAACGCAAGATCCGGTATCAGCTTTGCAAGAAAAACAGGTACGTCATACGCGACTTCTACTCTTACCGGGCAGCCCGGGTCCGTCCCTTCCGGCATGGCCACATTCGTCCGTACCAGCCCGTCCTTTTTCCACCCCGGCAAAACACCGTTCGCAAAGCCCTCCACTGTGGTCCTCGCCGCTCCTTCCGGATCGTCTGACAGCGCCGCTTGTCTGGCAGCTTCAAAACATGCCGCCTGTACGGCATTCCTTCCGTTGAAGATCAATCCGAACTGGATGATGCAAGCGATCAACATCAACAGTATCGGCAGCCAGATGATCGTCTCGATGGTCGTGCTACCGTTATCATGCGTCTTCACGTGATCACGATACCGGCGTATCCGATGACGTTCTTATCGTTCATGGAAAAATCCGCGCTGGTCCTGTATGAGACCAGCTCCGCCTGCGTCGCCCCCAGATCGTTCACCGCATACATCATCGTAGCCACCGGACCTGGTCCGCACATGGATATATCGTGTTCGAACACGACTTCAAGCATATGCAACGGTTCAAGCGTCAACATGGCGTCTATGGCTATCTGGTCGCTTCTCTCGGCTATCGGTAGGGGTTCGTAATGCGTAAGATCCGTAGAAGCGACGATCAACACATCCCTGCCTTCGTCTCTTACAGCGTCGGCGATAGCCAGGCCGACCGATTCGGCTGTCTCAGCTTCAAGGTTTCCCCGGACGGATATCGGTACGAATGTCATCTCACCGCTCGTCAGATGCTGCAGAAATGGCAACTGGACCTCGACCGAATGTTCCAGGCGATGGGCGTCATAGTCTTCTTTTGCTGCATGTGACTTCTTGATTATCGATTTTGCGAGTGGTTCGTCTACATCTACTGTGCCCAGTGGTGTCTTCCATGAATGGTTCGTATCCACCGCGATATCCGAACCGAAACCCGAATGGTTCGGGCCGATTATTATGAATGTCTTTGGCATCCTGATGTTCCGGTACACCTTTCCTGCCACAGCACCCGAGTAATCATATCCCGCATGGGGTACTATGACCCCTATGGCGTTTTTCATCTGTTCTACATCTATTGTCTCCTGCCCAAGGCATTTTGCGACCTCTCTTTTGAGTCCTTCCATGTATCCGAGATAAAAAACACCAGAGGCGTAAGGAGGCCTTATATTCAATGATTACACCTCTTTTTATCAACCATTCCGCATTTAAGAACATACATGGTATTTTGAATCAAGCCCCTTAATAATCAATCTTTTTAGCTCAAGTATAACTAAAATACTACTTACTATATGAGTTTGCAACCCTGTATTCATAATTATTTCATCTATATTTTGTGAATCTTCGGCAAGTGTCCTATAGACCTGCGTTTCTTCATCAGTTAATGCTTCAAGCTGCGGTATATTGCCTGATCGCTTAGGCTTAGAATGGCTATCCATACCCAGCTCTTCAAGAACGTCCTGGCTCGTCTCAACCAGCCCAGCTCCCGATCTTAGAAGCTTGTGAGGCGCTTTACAAAACCTCGTATCGGCGCGTCCGGGTACGGCCATCACCTCTTTGCCTTGTTCGAGTGCGAAGTCAGCGGTTATCAGAGCACCGCTTCTTTCAGCCCCTTCGACCACGATTATAAGATCGCTTAAACCGCTTATGATCCGGTTCCTGGCCGGGAAATTCTGATGAAACGGTAACGTGCCAGGCTCGAACTCTGTTATTACGCTACCGTTTTCTTTGATCTTCGTATACAATACCTGGTTGACCTTTGGATAGACGACATCCAGCCCGCATCCGAGTACCGCGATCGTCCCACCTTGCCCCTTTAAAGCTCCCCAGTGTGCTGACGCATCGATCCCTTCAGCAAGACCACTGACGATCGTTATGCCCTCTTGAGAGAGATCTTCCCCGAGGCGGGCAGCCATGTCACGCCCGTACGCGCTGCAACGACGCGATCCGACGATCCCTACCGCGCGCCGTCTTTCTTTACTGAACGACAGCAGTAGACCTCCTTCTATATATAAAGTGGCGGGCGGGCATGATATCTCCCGCAAGCATTGCGGGTAATCATCATCCGCGATCTTTAGCGTATGGATATTAGAAACGCCTCCTGTTCTGTCTATCGTATGTTCTATACTGTAGAGCTTCCGCAAGATGCCTGGTCTGGATAGTCTCACTATCATCAAGATCAGATATCGTCCGCGCCAACGTCAGTACCTTATGGTAGCTTCTAGCCGTTAGTCCCAGGCTATCTATAGCGTTTTCAATGAATCGTTTTGATTCTTCTCCCAAAAGACAGAAGCGGTTTATGGCGGAAACCGACATTCGGGCGTTCAACATATCCTTCTTCTCTTTGAAACGGTCTTTTTGTACGCTTCTTGCTTTGTTCACACGCTTGATTATTTCTCTTGACGATTCTCCTCCGTTGGTTTTGACCATATCTTCCTTGGCAAGCCGCGGCACTTCTATATGCACGTCGATCCTATCTTTCAAAGGGCCTGATATCTTGGATTGATACAGTCTGATCTCGGAAATAGTGCAAACACATTCTCTCGTCTTGTCGCCCAGGTGTCCGCACGGACACGGATTCATCGCTGCAATGAGGTTGAATACAGCGGGGTATGTGACTGTGCCCATCGCTCTCGATACGGTTACAGTGCCTGATTCGATCGGTTGCCGTAAGACCTCTAGAGTCGAGCGTTTGAACTCGTTCAATTCATCCAAGAACAAAACACCATTATTGCTAAGACTTACCTCCCCGGGTTTTGGAAATCTCCCTCCGCCGATCAACCCGACGTCCGAAGTCGTATGATGCGGATCCCTGAAAGGCCTTTTGAACATGAGCGAGATAGAGGAATGCAGGAGACGGGACGCGCTATATATCTTTGTCGTCTCCAGGGCTTCTTCCAGAGACATCGGCGGGAGGATGGTCGGAAAGCGCCTGGCCAACATGGTCTTACCCGAACCGGGCGGCCCTATCATTAGTATGTTATGCCCACCGGCCGCCGCCACTTCTAGTGCTCGCTTGGCATGTTCTTGCCCTCTTACATCCGAAAAGTCTACGTCGTACTTACCTGTACAGGCTGTAAGTTTTTTTATGTCCAAGACCAACGGTTTCGGTTCTTCCCCATCCTTCAGGAACCTTATGACATCCCGTATATGACTGACGGGGATCACATCAAGGCCCTTAACCACTGCGGCTTCGGTAGCGCTTTCCGCCGGCAGTATGATTCCCTTTTTGCCCTGCTCCAACGCGCATAAAGCTATCGATAAGGCTCCGTATACTCGTCTGACCGATCCGTCGAGTGACACCTCGCCGATCATCAAGAAATCATCGATCGTCTCCGCTTCGATCTGTTTTGTCGCCTGCAAGATCCCCATCGCTATCGGCAGATCCAATGACGGGCCTTCCTTTCTAAGCGAAGCGGGCGCGAGGTTTACCGTTACCTTTCCGAGCGGAAACTCCAGTTCCGAATTATTGATACCCGACTTGACTCTCTCACGCGCTTCGCGTACAGCCGCATCCGGCAACCCGACCACATTGAAATTGGGCAATGTCGCCCATGTCACATCTACTTCGACATCTACCAGGCCGGCATCAAGTCCGGTCAAAACTGCGCTTGCCACTTTTGCCAGCATCTTAGAATGCATCCTCCATATGAATAAGCTCACACACTTTGTCATCTGCTCCCAGCATTATCGAGATGACGTCGAAACGGCACTTGATTTCCTTATAGTTTTTAAGTTCCTGCTGGTTCAGGGAAATATATTGCTGGGCTATCTTTCTTATCTTTTTAGTCTTCTCTCTGGTCACAGACTCAAAAGGCGCCCCGAATCGCTCAGATCTCCGGCACTTGACCTCGATAAAGATCAGGGTCCGCTGTTTATAAGCTATGATGTCTATCTCCCCGATCCTGGTCTTAAAGTTTTTAACGATTATCCTGTAGCCGGATCTTCTGATATAGGAAGACGCGATCCTCTCACCCGTCTCGCCGATTTCTATATTATTAGAAGGCATTATATAAGTATTATTATAATATAATTCCAATCTGTCAACATATTATTAGTAATTATGGCAAACTAGTAGTATAACATGGGGTATTTACGTGATTTAAGTCTATCCGGAGTCTGGGGGTTTTTAGGGTCTTATCCTTTTGCGGATCAGCAGAAGGACCAGGACAAGCACCATCAGGCTGCCTGCCGTGAATATGCCGTACAACATCATTGTGAAGTCGTCCGAATCGTAGAAAGACTTGGCTTTGCCCGGCTTTACGACCGGCTTGCTTAAATTAGGCGTTACTTCGGAGATTCCGACTCTTTGATCATCGCCATAGATGCTTTGGATGCTTATCTTGAGAGATTTAGTAAGCTCTGTGGGGATCTTTACCGTCTGTTCCCCATCCTGGTCTTTCAGCGTCACTAACCTCTGTGAACCGTCCGAGAACTCGATCATCATCAGTTTCGCGCCCTTTATCGACGGTATCTCAGTCCTCGGCCCCTTGAATCCGTTAAGTACTGTGATGCTATTGACCAGCTTGGCATCCGCGAAATCGATCTTGATCCATGGTTTGCCGTCAATGGCCGTATATGCGGCCCATGCGGTAGTCGGATCGCTGTCGAACGCGTAGAAGGGATAGTACCTTACCGTATTCTCGGGATCGGGCTCGACGAACTCGCCGTCAACCATCGTCGGCGACGGGTCGCTTTCTTTGAACGAGGACGCTTCGATCTTGCTGAAGTATGGTTTCTTATAATAAGCCCGGATGGTGTCCGCGCGCACCTGGACACTTATATTATCCTCCGCCGTCGGTTCAAGATCAGTGAAGCTCCAGATCAGTCTCTTGCCATCTTTCTTCCAGGGCCCGCCGCTTTCCAGCTTCACATACTGATCGCCGTATTCGAATGGCATCTCAATGGTTATTGTGCCCTTCTTGATATTATTCTTCCAGTCGGCGCCCGTCTCAAGCACATATCCGATGTCAGTATATTCGAAAGATTTCGGTACCAGAGCGGAATCCGCTTCGTATGTAACGGTCACATGGCGTGTCTGGCCCGGTTCAAAAGCCATATCGAAAGACGCCCATTTGCTTTTTTCCTTGACGCCTTCGAAGCCGCCCAGCTGCCTGTCAAGCTCTATCTGTTCGGTCGTCGCTTCTTTGTCATCTACCATTACCTTAAGTTTTTGAACAGTCTGCCCCCTGCCGATACCTCCCATTACCTGCATCGGAAAAACGGTGTTCACGGTCTCTTTTTCGGCACCCGTATTTACCATTGTGAACTTTGCTATGACATGCATAAGGAAATAGCCGTTCATCTTCTCCGGCACGCTGACATCTTGTGATTTTGTGCGAAGCGCGGGTGTCAGCTTGATAGTCACGTCTTCCGCTTGCATCTCGACTTCGGTATCGGTCTTGCCGGAACTTACGCTTCCGCCGACTCTGTGTCCTACTCCCAGGTCCGCACCGGCCTTCCCGGTCAGTAGTAAAGCCATTAACAACGAGACGACCATCAGGGATTTGATGCGTGTAAGATGCATTGTCAAAATCACCTCTCTAAAAGCAGACGGGCTAAAAAACGGCTGACGATCAATGTCTATATCGGTCGATTAGAACTTATAGATTAGAGCAAGGGTTGTCAATACTATAGTTCTATCGGGACACCGTGCCGGGGAAGGATCACTTCAAAATCTTTTCCAAACCGGTCCGCGAATATTTCGGGGTGCTCTGTGTGTACCGGGATGATGGCCTTAGGTTTTACATCATATATCAGGTCGATAAGCTCGTCCGCGGATACATGGCCTGAAGCATGATATCCGGGTGTGAATTCGATCTCCGCCTCGCCCGGAGAGCCTCCCGTCCTGTCGATCTTAAATCCGACCGGCTCGATACCAAAGTGCTCCAGCCAGTTTCCAAGGCGCCAGACGTCCAGGACCATCTCTTCAGAGAAGGCCTCGCAAGTCGAATATATATAGATCCCTCCATCCGGCTGAATGTCCAGGAGGTTGGCTATATCAAAGAAGCTGAACGCCAGGATATGGTCTTCGGGATGCGCTTTGACCGCCTTCGGTGTTATGTATTTAGATGAGAACTCCTGTCTGATGAAGCCGGATTCCCATTTAGCTTCTTTTGATTTTCCTGAATCGTATATCATGATCACGTCATCCGCTAAGATATCCGGTATGTTTGGATCGGCCAGATTCATAGCATAAAGCATGAACGCGTCCTTAGGTGTTATCACAAGGTGTCTTTGCGTTTCTCTGGCTATCTCGACAAAGATCTCTAATCGTTCGATATTGCGGGGTCCGAAGTCGGCGATGACCAATCTTCCGCTTGCGTCTTTGGTTGCTTTAAGGCAGTTCAGATACACATCGTCTTCACTTGCCCGGCGCCCCTTGATCGTGTCGTTTCCCTTGTGGCTACCCATATTGGTGCCCTCTACCATGAGATAATCAGGACTGATCTGTTTTATCCGGCGTACAAACGCATCGCTCATCTCCTGCCTTCGCCCATGAAGCCGGAAGTCACCCGTATATACGAACGAACGCCCTCCAACGTCAAATACATAGCAGGTAGCTCCGTATATGGAGTGATCGACCGGTATGGCTTCAAACGGGATATCTTTTACTATTCCATCCGAGTTTATCAATGGACTCGCGATCAGCTCTTTCCCCGAATATGGCCGACACCAGAACTGCTGGATGCTATCCGTTTCACCATGTCTATCGACTAGAGAAAAACTCCTGCTTATACACGGATCTTTTGATTTTTTAGTGATCTTGTCCGGATTTTTCTCATCGATGACCCTGATCGTATAGTAAGCAACTTCGCCCTCGAGGCCACCCCTGGAACAATCCTGCATCGCCTTGCATATGACCGCAGTCATATGTGTCCCATAGACGGGGATGTCCGGCCTGATAAGACTGATGCTTCCGGTGTGATCGACATGGGCGTGGCTTATGAATACAGCGTCGACTTTAGGGCGCATGCCGCTTTTTATAGTCATGCCGGGTATTATGGCATCTTCTCTATAAATATCCTCGAATGGTGGGATGATGCCCAGCGCGATCAGATCTTGGATACCATGTGTCGCTGTTCTGGGTTTCAAGAATTCCTCGAAATACATCCCGAGTGTCTTGAAGTTCAGGCCGAAATCCAGAAATATACCGGTCTCTCCGGCTTGGAGGTGTATCTTATTACCGCCTATACAGTTCCCGCCGTCAAAAACAGTCGTCGAGCTTTTCACGCATGTCCCCTTAATATCCCGGAGGCAATGTGATTGTCGGTCTATCCAGTTCGCGAGTGGTCACATATGTCTTATACTTATGCATGTCACCGATCTCGTATAGTCGCTTGGCTTTTGCGGGATCAGTCTCGTACTCCACATTGAACACCGGTTTCTGTAAGTCCTGCCAGAGTTTCAGTTGATCTATGAGAGTCTTGGTCTCCTTGCCGGAAAACACTTCTTCCTGGCTGATGGCATCGAACAAGTATACATATTCGGGATATTTACCAAGTTCAGCAGCATTCTGAGCTATGAATATAAACTCGGGCTTCGTCTTTTCCACATGTGAGCGAAGGTCCAGGATGAACCTCTTCATCTCTTTTTCCGGATCAAGCCCTTCGGCCTTGG
Source organism: Actinomycetota bacterium (assembly GCA_020052375.1). GTDB lineage: Bacteria > Actinomycetota > JAHEXW01 > JAHEXW01 > JAGVPG01 > JAGVPG01. Next base: position 19,375 of record JAGVPG010000020.1, read on the forward strand.
CCACCGCTTTGACCGGCCCGAACGAATACGCCTCCAACCAGTCCAGATATACGCCGTCATAACCGTCCTCGATGATCTTGTCCAGATATTGCTTCATCAATTCTTTCCATTCGTTTTTCCAGAACTTGACGGGATAGTTTCCTTTCCATCCCCCCGGATCCTTAGCGACGATCCAGTCAGGCCGACCTATCTGCCATCCTTCTTGCCAGTACCACCTGTAGTCCTCTGCTTCGCCTGCATCCATGTATGCTATGACGATCTTCTTCCCTCCAAACGAGTTGAGGCTCGCTTTTAGTCTCGCTACGTCCGTTTTTACGTCATACGCTTCATTTCCTTTGACGCTTCGCGTATCGTCGAGTACCAGCATATCGTACCTCGAGTCCACATATGTTTGAATCGTTCCGGGCTGGTCCTCGTTGTCTATCTGATACGCCCAGAACCTGATATTACGCAAAGGGTTAGGATTATATGCAGTCGGAGTAGTACTGTGTGGTGAAGTCTGTTTCGGGCTCGTGCATCCCGGCATGAGACCGAGGGATGCTAACAACAGCGTTGCTGATAAGCAGGCTATTATCCTCTTAAGCATAAGCTTGGCAGCCGTAAACGCTATTCTTTGCTGGGTACTTTACGCGGGTCTATGGTCCAGTAGTTGAGCTTGATGCCCTGGCCGGGTTTCTTACGTGCGGTGAACTCTCGCCCACTTTTACTGATGCAGACCAGGTAGAAACCATCCGTTACGACATCCAGTATCCCGACTTCATTAACGCTGTCGGGCCTTCCGTCGACATACTTGCCCTTGGGATCCAATCGTTTCAGCTCCGAAGCGTTCATGCCGTTGAAGTTGCCGTGCTCCGGCTCGTAATTATAGACCTGTGTCATTGTGATGGCGCGCTGCATGATGTCTTTGGCATCATTATCATAAACGATGTTCTGCTTTGAATCGTCATTGCTTGAGACAAATACTCTGGATCCAATAAGAAGGGTGATTCCAGCCAGAATGATTACCGTGATCGCCGCTATACCACCTACGAGAAGCAATTTTTTCTTGCTGGTCTTTGGTTTCTTCGTTTCCTTGGTTTCTTTTGTCCTTTTATTCATATTTATATCTCCGGATATAATAATCTAGGTCATAAAAGAAGAACGTCCGCTTAATTTATAAATATATAACAAATCTCGATCCTGTGCAAATGTGAAATCAAGAACTGACCTTACGGAACACCTCTCCGTATTGGACACCCACCTCCGTAAAAGTATTGCGCCCTCCATACCATTGGTCATTGTTGCGGTTGGCTGAAGACCTGACGACCGGCCTCAAGAAACGCATCCACAAAGCGTTCTGTCCGTAACTTGTAACTATACTCAAGGCCTTGCCTTTCTTCTCTTTGACCGGCTCGAAGTCAACTATAGTGTTCGGAGCGCTTGTATGGATCAGATAGTAGATCAATCCCTTCTTATATTTCGGACCGGCCGCCCAGGCCGCTTTCCCCGCCGCTTCGTGATCGGCATGGTGATAGACCGGACCTTCCTTTGCGATATCGAATGTGAAGACGGCATCGGGTTTGTACTGATCGAATACCTTGACGATCTCTTCTGTAAGATGCGGGGCCTCGCTTAAGCCCCTGTCCGGATGCCTTAAGAAGACGACCTTCGAATACCCTTGTATCTTCGCGGCCTCCAGTTGTTTCTGCTCGCGTATCTTATTCAAGCCGTTTACATTGGCGCCTTTCTCACCGGACGTCCCGACGACCAGCACGACCTTGTTTCCTTTTGACGCCAGCAATCCTAGTGTGCCTCCCGCCCACCATTCCGCGTCGTCCGGATGCGCCACGACGGCGACGAATGTCTTTCCTTTGCTCGACGCAAGCTCATCTCCCAGCTCTTTGGCTTTCTTGATATCCGCCGGACGGTTATACCTGTCCAGCAATGGCCGTAACAAGACAGCCGCGAGCATGACCAGAAGTAATATGACCAAGATTACAACGATGATGATGATGACTAATCCGAGTACTATTCTGGATACGGGCTCTATCGTGACTTTTGCCAACACGAACCACCTTTAATCAAAGTACGGACAGACTATCATCATTCTACCACGTCAATACACAATAATGAACCTTAAAAAGACCTGAGCGGCCTAATGTTCTTTGAGCTATTGCCGATATTGAATTATGAGGGGGGACAACGGATTTAGATAGCGATCGGGAGTAATTATGAAGAGATTCTTAAAGATTATCGACCCGATAAGGGTGAAAGCGGTCAGAGTCATGCTCACAAGCTCGATTCTAGGCATGTATATGTTTGTTGTGACTCCGGGCTGGGTATACCTCAAACACCAAAGCGTGTTTGCGGTCCTTTCGGCTTTCTCAAAGTGATCACGGCTTATCGGCTATATGTATTACTGCCGAACCGAGAAACAACTGTTTATAACGGGTGTTGACGAACCCCGCATCCTTCAGCATGCCGCATAGATCAGGAGCGTCGGGAAAGGCCGCTACAGTCTCCGCGAGATATCTATACGCACCGGCATCAGCTCTGAACGACCAAGCGATCAACGGGACTACGTTTCTCAGATAGAACATAACTAGATGTCTTAACGCACGGTTGTCCGGCCGGCTGAATTCCAAACATACGAACCGTCCCCCGGTCCTTAAAACGCGTTTGAACTCAAACAACGCTCTATTCCTGTCTTTTATATTCCTGAGGCCGAATGCTATGGTAACGGCATCATACGAAGAATCATCAAAAGGTAACGATTCGGCATCCGCCACCTTGAGCCTGACGACCTTCTCAAGCCCGGTCTTCTTGAGCTTCTTCGAACCGCTATCTAAAGCGTCCGGTGAGAAATCCACACCGTCGATAATAGGATTCCCGCCGACAGTCCTTGCCATTTCAATAGCCATGTCCGCCGTTCCAGAACAGACATCAAGGATCTTTTTCGGACATACATCCAGAGTCGCTTTAGCCGCCATGCGGCGCCACGCAAGATCTCTGCCCAGACTTATCACCCGGTTCAAACGATCGTATGAACCGGAGATCTCGTCGAACATCCTGCTGACCTGTTCGGAATCTCGTTCTTCGTGATCGTCCCCTTTGCTTTTTACTTTCATTTTCTCTTTCCGTTTTCCGATTCCCGATAAATAGAACGGCGGGCTTGATATCATCAAGCCCGCCTGCAGCGCACACTGGTCAAGAACAGTGCTTCTTATCTTTTAGTATTATACGATCACAGACCGAGGTCCACTAGAGCAGACTCCCTCGTTCTTATGTCTATGTCTTTTGCTTTTAACTTCAGGCCTTTCGAATCCTTGCTGACATCGAAGATGATCCACCCGGTTATCGTCTTTCCGGAAGCAACGCCGCCTTGATTGACAAGGTTCTCCTTGCCCAGATTCGATAGATATATGTTATTGTTCCTTGAATCAAACGAGTATGTGTTCTTCGAATCGTCGACCAGTTCTAGCTCTTCACCTGTTAACATCGTCTGCTCGTTTCCTTCGTTCTTCATGCTCACTTTCAATAAAACGAACATCCCCTCGGCCGAGATCCTGCCGCCGTCCTTCTTCGAATACTCAGTACCTGTCTCGACGTCCAATAGTTTCCACAATGCCTTGCCTACCTTTACGTTTTCGTTCTTCTTGTATAGTTTTGCACCGCCGTTACCGCCTCCGCCACAAGCTACAACCAATACGAATAATACGAGGCCGGCTGCGAATAGCACGATCCAGTTTCTATTGCTCACGTCATACCTCCTAGAAACCACGTTTTGACATCTAGAATTTCGTCTTAACTTCTTTGTAACTTTAACAATTATTTCACATGTTCCGCAAGTAGTGTAAAAAAATAAGCGGCTATCTTGTGATGCCGCTTACACGTTTGATCGATCTTATTAACTGACAGTGCGTTTACATATCGAGATCGATCAGGGCTGTCTTTTCGGAGGTTATATCCAGGTCATGCACTCTGAGCTTGAGGCCTTTCGCGTCCTTTTCGACATCGAAGATCACCCAGCCCTTTGCGGTCTCACCCGGTCCTACATTTTGATTCACAAGATTGTCTTTGTTTAGCGATCCAAGATAAGTACTGTTGTTCTTTGAATCGAACGCATATCGCTTGCTCATCTCGTCAACGACTTCCATCTCAATGCCTGTCAGCATGAACGATTCGGAAGCTCCATTCTTTACTTGAAGCTCTATTAGTATGAACGTCCCTTCCGCTTGAGCGCCCATACCACCGCCGCCTGTTATCTCTTTCGTCTTTTCCGCTTTAACGACTTTCCAGATCGCTCTTCCTACAGTCACGTCTTCTTTCATGCTGAATTGTTTGACATTTTGTCCGCTTGAGTTTGCGCATCCGATCAGAAGAGCCACCATCAACAATATTACGATTACCGATGCTGACCAGGTTTTTAGGTGTGGCATAAAGACTCCTTGTTACTGTTGTTACTAATTATATCTTAATCAACCCTTAATAACAACAGAATAGCTTGTAGCTGGTAGCTAGCTAAGGTAACCCTCTTTTGCTTCGTCGGTGGCAGCCCGCATCATGAGCTCTTGGACGCAATCTCCGGCACTTTTGCCTTCATACAGTACCTGGTAGACGAGTTCCGTAATGGGCATGTTTATACTTTGCTTTTTTGATATCGAATAGATGGCTTTTGTCGTGTGTATGCCTTCGGCGACCATCTTCATACGGTCTGTGACGTCCTTTATGGGGTGTCCTTTAGCAACTTCCTCACCGACGTATCTGTTCCTGCTCAATCTGCTGAAACATGTGACCACAAGGTCTCCGACGCCCGCCAGACCGGAAAACGTAAGCGGATTCGATCCCATGTTCACACCCAACCGCGTTATCTCCGCAAGTCCCCTGGTCATCAATGAGGCCTTTGAGTTGTCCCCGAATCCGAGCCCGTCGGACATCCCGGCGGCTATTGCTACTATGTTCTTTGCCGCTCCGCTGAATTCCACTCCGACTATGTCGGGATTCGTATATACCCTGAAATAAGGGGTCATGAAGACATC
>JAGVPG010000008.1 GCA_020052375.1 Actinomycetota bacterium
ACTACTACTCGTGGGACAACGCGTACATGTCCAACTCTGAATCCGTCAAGAGCAAAGTGATCAAGGTGGACACGACTTCTCCCACCTGGAACACGGCCTGGGCGATAAGGTTCGCTGAATTCGTGTTCACAGGACCAGGCGGAGAGATGAAGATCGGCTGGGACGGAGCATCCGATACGAACGGCGTGACATACAGGCTCTATTACGCCCCGGACGGCTCCTTCAACTGGAACACATCTCCCTACATCCTCGTCTCACCGACGGACCCGGGCGTCACATATCCGGGAGTGAATGCCCAGTACGAATACGTGGTATCCGGACTCATCCCCTCGACGGACTACACCTTCGGCGTCCGTGTCCAGGACTTAAACGGAAACGCGACCACGAACACCCAGTCCTTGAGCGGTTGTCCCACTTCAGCGATAGACACGGCACCACCCACCACCAACATATCTCTGAATCCAGCTACTCCCAACGGAGAAAACGGCTGGTACAGGACGACACCTTCGATTACCCTGACAAGGAGTGAGACCGGCACCACCTACTACTCATGGACTTCCACCTTCGGACCCTGGACTCCATACACAGACGGGGTGCCCGTAAACGCCATCGAAGGCAACAATACCTTTTACTACTACTCGGAGGATGAGATAGGGAATCTAGAACAGGTGCAAAACCGGCAGATGGCGGTGGACACCGTGAGTCCGATCGACCCGACTTTATCAAGCACGAGCCATACAATAGGAGAATGGTCAACCGATCGATTTATCGACATCTCAATATCAGGTGCGTCAGACGCGGTCAGCGGTGTAGACGGATATTCTTATACATACAGTTATTACCCGATCACTATACCTGACGCGATAAAAGATTTTGAAGAGACGACGACATTAGATACGCGCTTTGTGCAAGACGCACCGATATGGTACGTACACATGAGGACAAGGGACAACGCCGGCAACTGGACCTCCACTGTTCATCTGGGACCTTTCAAGATAGACGGGACAAGTCCGCCCGCCTTCGATCTTTCAGCTCCAGCAAACAACGCCTGGGTGACCACTAGGGACGTACTGTTTTCCTGGGAAGCGTCTCCCGATCAGACATCGGGACTCGAAAAGTATATGTTATACATAGACGGAGCATTCAACAAGGACGTCTCTCCGACGCTTACAAGTGCCACCGCCAGATTGTCCGAAGGCGTTCATACATGGTATATAGTCGCGAGAGACATAGTAGGGAACCCAAGAACATCGACCTCGACAAGGACCGTAAGGGTGGATTCATTTGCTCCGGTCACGTCACGCACAGTCACGCCTTTGAATCCGACGGGGGATAACGGCTGGTACCTGGCGTACCCGACGATCAGTCTGTCCGCGACGGACAGCTCCGGAAGCGGTGTAGCAGATGTTCTCTATCACTGGGACTCTGACGGTGACCAGCCATACACAAGCGGGAATATACAATCCACCGAGGGAGACCACACACTCCACTACCACGCGACGGATGTCGCGTCGAATTCCGAGTCCGATCAGACATTGCAGATCAAAGTGGATAAGACACTGCCCACAGATCCTGTCGTGTCAAGTCCAAGCCATACCGTTGGAACATGGTCGAATGACCGAATGATAGATATTTCGTTCCCGGGTGCCTCGGATTCGGTGAGCGGTTTAGACGGCTATTCGTTCGAGTGGAGTAATCAACCGGGAACTATACCTGATGTCGAAAAAGACATTGAGGAAAACGTAACTGCTCTGTCAAAATGGCCTCTGTCGAACGGGACATGGTATTTTCATATGAAAGCCAAAGATAACGCCGGCAACTGGACAAACACCGTCCACTTAGGACCTTTCTATATCGATTCGCAGGCGCCGTTGACCGGCATATCCTTAAGTCCTAGCAGTGAAGACGGAGACAACGGCTGGTATAGAACGACTCCCGCGATCACCTTGACGAGGAATGAAAACGGCACTAGCTACTACTCATGGGTATCCTCATCAGGTCCCTGGACCCCCTACACGGACGGAGTGCCGGAAAACGCCATCGAAGGGAACAACAACCTGTACTTCTACTCGGAGGATCTAGCGGGGAACCTGGAACAGGCGAAAAGCAAGCAGATAGCGGTAGACTCGGTGAATCCGATCGATCCGAGCGTCTCGAGCCTGAGTCACGTCAGCGGCGCATGGTCCAACGATCCTACGGTCGATATCACGATATCAGGCGCGTCGGACGCGACCAGCGGACTAGACGGATATTCGATCGAGTGGAGCCTGCAAGCTGCGACGATACCCGATACACGCATAGAGCTTGAAGAAAACACAACGTCGACCACCAGTCCGCCTCTCATCGACGGTTCGTGGTATTTCCATCTAAGAACAAAAGATAACGCCGGTAACTGGGCATCCACACAACATATCGGGCCGTTTGTCATCGACTCGACACCGCCTACGGTAGTGGCTGTGACACCTCTAGAGACGGCATCGAACGTGCCGTTGGGTACAAACATGATCGCGACATTCGACGGTGAGATGGACACAGCGACCGTTAACAACACCACATTCACCGTTCAGAAGCAATCCTCCGGGCAATCCATCGCGGGAACGATATCGATCAATCCGGCAGGCACGGTGGCCACCTTTGATCCGCAAAACGATCTTGAGACCGGCGAGGTTTACGATGTAGTCCTTACAACCGGTTTGAGTGACGTAGCCGGCAACTATATGGCTGCCGCGAAGAGCTGGAGTTTCGCCACCCGGACAAACAGCGCGCCCGTCGCGGATCCCGGGGGCCCGTATACGGTAGATTTGGGTACTTCTTTAGTGCTGGACGGCACCGGTTCTTATGATGCCGATATACTCGTTGGTGATACGATATCGAGTTATCAGTGGCGGATAGGAAGCAGTCTGACTCCGACCGGAGCGTCTCCCACTCTGTCAAGCGGCCAGATAAGCATCCTTGGACTAGGGGTTTACCAGGTCGAGCTCACGGTAACAGATAGTCTTGGACTGCAATCGGTTCCTGTGACCACCAACCTGAGTATTCAGGATCTTTCGGGTCCGTCGGTTCCGGTATTGTCAGGAGCGGCTCGTGACAGCTTCACAATAGAACTCTACTGGAGTGCTTCAACAGATAACGTAGGAATCACAGGATATAGTGTTTATAACGCCGATACTGGTTCTTTGGTCGGGACTACGTCCGCTCTTACGCTCCAAATCCCGGGATTATCACAGGGTACCACATACAGATACCTGGTGAGGGCCTCGGACGCCGCCGGCAATGAGTCGACTTCGAGCAATACGGTCACGACGACAACGCCTTTACTGCAGGACTCGGTTGCGCCAACGGCGCCGAAACAGGTCTCGGCTCTGCCTTTGAGTTCTTCAGAGATAGAGCTTTCATGGAATCCTTCGAACGATAATATCGGAGTCACAAGGTATGTTATCTTCGATGCTGACACGAATGTCGGCATCATCTCTGCTTCACAGAGCCCTTGGATTATTCAGAACCTTAGCGCGTCACGGACTTACAGATTCTACGTAAAGGCATACGACGCATCCAGTAATGAATCTGCCGCGAGCACTACAGTGAGCGCGACCACTTTTGCCGCTCCCGTCCAGACGAACATAGGCACAAATGTCCAGGTTATTCCCAGCACTGCCACAACACTGACATTCTCAAACATCACTTCGGCTGGAACGACATCAGTTACGTCAAGTTCGACGCCGAGCCAGGGTTCGCCGGACAACTTCCGTTTGCTCCAGGGAGGATATTACAATATCTCGACCACAAGCACTTATAACGGCCCGATCACCGTGACTCTGACCTATGATGACAGCCGGATGCAGGCGCCGAACCAGGAAAGCAGGCTTCGCATGTTCCATTGGGAGAACGGTAACTGGGTGGACTGCACAGTATCATTAGATACGGTCAACAACGTAATCACCGGCCGTGTGACGTCCTTGTCGCCGTTCGGCATCGGCGAACCAGGCCCTGGCGGTACTGTGACAGGCGCTAATAGAAATATCTTGACGGTCTTAAGTGTATTTTCTATCCTGATCGGTCTGATGATGATCGGACTCACGAAACCTTTCAGGTTAGCTTCCTGATAGAATTGTTTTATGACTAATAAAAACCTACTGAAGACTTTACTCGATTCGCTTCTCTATCTGGTCGGTAGCTTTCTGGTCGTAGGCGGTTTACTATTTCTATTATGGCTGGCCAGGCCATATATCATCCTGTTTGCGTTCTCCGGGCAGAAGGCGGCTCTTGAGAAGAAAGCGGAGCAGAAGAGCGTCGGCGGGAACTATATAATCATCCCGTCTGTGCTGGTCGACGCGCCGATCCTCGAAGGGATGAATCCCAAACAGCTCTCGAAGGGGATAGTACGCGTGCAGAATACACCGCCGCCAGGCGGCAAAGGAAATTTCATCCTTGAAGGCCACAATCTGGCGGAGGTCGGTCTTATTAAACCGAACAACCTGTTCAGCTTGCTGGAAGTGATCGGTAACGGAAGCAGAGTCTATATTTACTGGCAGAACAAGCGATATGTATACGAGGTCACGGATAAGACCGTCAAGGACGTTCGCGACGGCAGTATCTACAAACAGGCCAACAACGAGAGACTGACACTAGTCACATGTGTTTCGACCTGGTCGACGACAATTTACACCAACAACCGTACAATAGTTGTTTGCAGACCACTGTTTTAAAGACATAATAAAGACATAAATATGATTGGAGGATGATTGGTCGTGGCGTCGCTTTCTATGCTTAATGCATGCTTACCGGCTATCATCGCAATTGTAGCGCTCATCATCGCTATCATCTGGTCTAACCAGGAAAAAAGAAAACGGCACAGCGGCTCCGCTTCTTCTCTAGAATCAAACACAACGGAGATCTCCCATATACAATATTTGCTGGACGCTCTCGATCAAGCGAAAGCCGCCGGTGAGATCGACAATGAGCCTTACGAGAATATCAAAAAGAAGTACATCGCGAGATGGCAAGAGCTGTATCAAGCTGTACAACCTTTGGAAGAACCAGCACAAGAGCCGTCAGAAGAACATATGGATAAGCTGGTAACACCCCAACCGGTAAGACCGGCACCCACACCCCGGGAGCCATTGACACTGGCCCGGATCACCCGCTGGCTTCTTTATCTCGGTGTCTTCCTCTTGTTCATAGCGACGGTGATCTTTGCCGTCTATAAATGGGAAAGCTTCCCCGAAGTCGTCAAGTTCATGATCCTGGTTGTCATAACTCTTTCTTTCTACGCCGGCGGGTGGTACGTCGCTGACCGCATCAGCCGGAAGGGCGGATTGGCTTTCGTTATTGTCGGTGCTATCATGACCGTCTTCGACGGATATATATACTTGAGCGCCAAGGACCTGCTGAATTCGGAGATCAGCTGGGCGGCTGCCTTAGGTATCTGTGGCGTCGCGTATATCCTTATTGCTATAGCGACTCGATACAAGACCCTTACGTATCTATCGTGTGCAAGCCAGGCAGCGGCTATCTATCTGGTCGGGCTTCACTTCGAAACCGTTTTCAACCATAAGTACGAGACGCAGGTCTTTACCGCGACTCTAGCCGGCGCGGTCCTTCTTGCCCTGGCATGGTTGTTTATATCGCTGGCGCTCAAACGCAAGACGGAACTGTCGGACACCTTTAAGCGGCCCTTGATAAGCTCGTCGGACCTTTTAGCACCGTTGGCAATGATCTACTTTACCCCTCTGGTCATAAGTTACTTTATCAGAGACCAGCAGATCATAGGCGTGAGCGGCCTTCTGCTTAGCGTATGTTTCAGTACCTTGATTATTATTTACTATACGGTCCTATACCGGGCGAAAAGACAACCCGGATATATCTATCCGGTGTTTGTCGCGCAAGTCTTTATAGTTGCCAGCCTGCTGGCTTATATGAAGATCACGCGGTACGATCAGATATTCCTTGCTCTGGGGAGCCTGGCGCTTGTCTGGACGGCCACTGTTGGTTCTATGCGGAAATGGAAAGAAACTGAATTCTTAAAAGAGCCACTTATATATTCAGCGATCGGATTAGCCGGGCTTGTCAGCGCATTTTTAGCAGTCTACGTGGCCGCTTTTTCAATCGATAGCGGATCACTCCGGCCGGTAGCGACATTCAGTCTGGTGGCGGTTTTGTTTGTACTTGCGGTCGTCTATGTAGCGATCGCCTTTATGGAACAAACAAGCTTCGTTTTTTATCCGGGACTCGTCTTAGTCACCGGTTCTTTAGCATACTTTCTGATCAGAGTCGGAGTCGATAACGATTATCTGCCTCTGGCGGTGGTTCTGTTGAGCCTGGTGTTTCTTGTATGTGCTGGTCCGGTTGCAGGAATCGAACGGTTCAAGCTGGCCGCAACACCATTGAGGATCTATAGTTATATCCTGTCGAGTGTTATTGCTGTACCGTTTGCATTTGTCGCGTTGAACGCTACCCTAGGCGGCGACTGGGTTTACGTGATGCGGAACTCGACTATACTGGCGTACGTCTCGCTGGTCGCTTTTTATCTGACGGCGCTGTTTCTTAGGCGCCGGGACTTACTGCTCTATCCGGCGATACTATTTACTACTTATCTCATCCAGATCCTGGCGCACAAAGCAGGTATTGGCGAGGATCTCGCTGCGCTACCCGTTATCCTGCTGGCTGCGATCAGCCTCACCGGCTTCTTGATGGGCAGGATATTTGACGTCAAAGAGGTGAAAAGACCGGCCTTGGCCGGAGTCTACGGCTTGTCCGCCTATGCGTTTATTCTAAGCGCTCCTTCTCAACCGGTTCAGATGACAGTACTCCTGCTAAGCGCTGCTTACTTCCTGGTCCTCGCTTTTATGCTTGTCGGTCCTTCCGTAAATGTCTGGCTTGGATTGTCGGCGGCCGCATTAGCAGTATTTATCGGCCTGGACTACGAAGGCATCACTCATCTTCTGGCAAACGTCTCATTCATAGCGTTCTACATGGCGATATTCTCGATATCGCTGGCTCTCAAGCAGACAGGGCTTACTAAAATACAGTCGATTGGCAGGCAGTTTTTTAGCTTCTCTGTCTTATATTGCCTGATCGTTCTTGCTTTACAGGCATTCGCGGCGACAGCCGGCGTCTTCCCTTTCTGGATGTACGCGCCGGCAAACGGCGCCAACGTGATGATGGTCGCCTTCGCTGTCGGCGGATTCTTCTATATTACGGCAGCCTACATCTACGAAAAAGAAACACTACTCTATGCCGGATTCCTGTTTTTCCTGATCGCGTATTTAATAAAGTTATCCGATCTGGAGGTCGCATTCATCGAATGGTACTCGGTACCGATAGGCGCATATCTGATAACTATGGGTTATATGTTTAAAGCTAAACATCAAGAATACGAAGTCACGTCTCTTTCAAACACGCTAGGTTCCTTGATCATATTGGGAGCTCCGACACTCGCTTACATGACGATAGTCAAGGCACCGGATGTGCAGATACATGCCTTGATCGCGGCAGTATTCGCTGTGATCGCTCTCGCCGCCGGGTTGATGGCGCGAAACAAAGTCTTTTTCTTTAGTGGCATACTCTTTCTAGCCTGGAACGCGGTCTATCAGAGCTGGGAGTACGTATATGCGCTGCCCAAATGGATCACGATAGGTCTTCTAGGTCTCATCTTGATCACGTCCGGGATCTATCTCGAACGACGCCGCGAACAGTTTACGCAGATGCTCCGCGACATCAAAGACAGAATGATCAGTGAATGGAGCTGACAGAGTAAAGACAAGAGGCCGCATTCTGATTGTCCTTCAAATCTTTGCACATCGTTCATAGATTCTCAACATCTTCCGGTTATACTCAAGGTATAGACGGCCATATACTAGCAGGTGGACAAGAGTAATGCTACAATTCATAAACGAGGTGGGATAAAAGTGACTGATGGTAAAGAAACGGTTGTAAAGACTGAAAAGAAAGGGATCGGACGCTATATCCTGGCAGCAGCGGCTTGTTTCTTCTCCGCGGTTATCGGGATCTTCTTTGGCGGACTTGTGATGCTGCTTCTCATCTCAGCTGTCACCGGTACCAGTCCGGGTTCTCTTCTCAAGGGTGCGCTAGGTTCAAACGCCAACAGACAGATAAACATACTTACCGAGGAACAACGAGCGGACGTCGTCGTCGCGGTGGGCAAAAAGGTCCAGCCGTCGATCGTCAATGTCAGGACGACGGAGGTCATAAGCGATTTGTTCCATCAGAACCAGGAGACGAAAGGTGAGGGAAGCGGCGTTATATACAAGGAAGACGGCTATATCATCACCAACAACCACGTCGTCGAGAACGCGAAGGATATCTTTGTGACCATCGGCGACGAGGATCTGAAGGGAACCGTAGTCGGCGGGGACAAAGTCACCGATATCGCGGTCATAAAGATCGACAAGAAAGGTCTTCAAGCGGCGGAGCTGGGCGATTCCGGTAAGCTTCAGGTCGGGGAGCTGGCTGTCGCAATCGGTAGCCCGTTCGGTTTCGAGCACAGCGTGACGACGGGTGTGATCAGCGCTTTGCACCGGAATATAAGCACGAACGACGGGCAGGGCCAGACATATACCAATCTGATCCAAACGGACGCGGCCATCAATCCGGGAAACAGCGGCGGCGCTCTGGCGAACAAAGAAGGTAAAGTGGTCGGCATCAACTCGCTGATCTTTTCTCCAAGCGGAGCTTCGGCCGGGTTGGGATTCTCGATCCCGATCGAGACGGCAAAGAACGTAGCCGATCAATTGATAGAAAAAGGCAGCGTAAGCCATCCTTACATGGGCGTCCTCGGACAAACGGTGGATAAAGACATAGCCAAGCAGCTGAACCTGGATGTCCAGGAAGGCGCGATCCTGCAGGAAGTCGTTGCGGGCGGACCTGCCGACCAGGCGGGTCTGAAGCGCAAAGACATAATAGTCAAGTTCGACGGCCAGCAGATAACCACGATGGACGATCTGGTGGCGGCGATCCTGGCAAAACAGGTCGGCGATAAAGTGACAGTCGAATATATAAGGGACAAAGAGACAAAGACGGCAACTGTGACTCTGTCGGAGAAACCAAAATAAAGGCCACATGATCAGGCGCAGGCTTGAATCCGTAATAGACCGCACACTTCAAGGAATCCGCGACTCGAAAGAGTTGGAACTTCCTCACATCCCGACAGTAGAGATCGAAAAGACGCGCGACAAGAAGTTCGGGGATTATTCGACCAATATCGCTATGCTCCTTGCCGGCGGCCTCAAGAAAAACCCGATGGACATAGCGGAGATATTCTTATCCTTTATGCCGTCCGAACCCGGGTTCATCAAAGAAGTAAAGGCGGCCCCGCCAGGGTTTATTAACTTCTATCTGAGCGATGACTTTCTAACGTCGTCACTTGATGAGATCGAAAAACAGGACGAGTCCTTCGGGGCGGCGGCGGAGACAAACGGTAAGAGCGTGCAGGTGGAGTTCGTAAGCGCCAATCCGACCGGGCCGCTGCACGTCGGTCATGGCAGGTGGGCGGCAGTGGGCGATACGCTTGCCAACGTCCTTGAAGCGGCTGGTTATCAGGTGGAACGCGAATTCTATATCAACGACTACGGCAACCAGATGGCTCTGTTCGGCGCCTCGGTCTCGGCTAGATACGCGCAGCTTCTGGATGTGGATGAAAAAGTCCCGGAAGACGGTTACCAGGGAGAATACATAAAGGATATTGCTAAAGTCCTGCTCGACAAGAAGGGCAAAGTCTATTTCGACATGAATCCGGAATTCAGGCGCCAGGCCATACAGCAGGAAGCTAAGGAACAGGTCATCGAGCATTTTCGTTTAGTCCTGGAGTCTTTCGGCGTCAGGTTCGACGAGTGGTTTTCCGAGACGTCTCTTCATGAAGGCGAAGAGATAGGCAAGGCGATACAGGAGTTAAGAGACCACGGCCATGTCTTTGAGAAGGATGGAGCCGTCTGGCTTAGAACGACCGACTTCGGGGACGATAAAGACCGCGTTCTGATCAAAGAGTCAGGTGAACCGACTTATTTTGCTTCGGATATAGCTTATCATCTGGACAAGTTCGAGAGAGGATTCGATACGGTCATCAATGTCTGGGGCGCCGATCACCACGGATATGTCGCCCGTATGAAAGCGGCTATTCAGGCTCTGGGTTACGGATCGGAACGCCTGGAGATCATCATAGGCCAGCTGGTGAACCTTTTCCGGAAGGGCGAACCCGTGCGTATGTCGAAGCGGACCGGCGAGATGGTGACATTCGATGACTTGATCGCTGAGGTCGGGCCTGATGTCGCCCGGTATCTCTTCCTTACGCGGAGCACCGACAGTCCTCTCGATTTCGATATAGAACTGGCCAAGGAACAATCGCAGGACAACCCCGTTTATTATGTGCAGTACGCGCATGCCCGGATCTGCAGCATCTTAAATTTTGCCGAATCGAAGGGTGTGGCAATACCCGGCCCCGGAGAAGCAGATCTCAAGTTGTTAAAAGAAGAATCGGAGTTGGACTTGATCAGACACATGGTCTGGTTTCCGGACTTCGTCGAGGATTGCGCCACCTTCAGGGCGCCTTTCAAGCTCACGAAATACGCCGAAGACCTCGCGGCGGCCTTCCACCTTTTTTACACAAAATGCAGGGTCGTCACAGACGACGCCGCATTGACAAGCTCCCGTCTTGCTTTAGTCAAGTGCGCAAGGATAGTATTACGTAATACGCTTGGATTGCTTGGCGTAAGCGCACCGGAAAGCATGTAAAGAGCAGAAAAGCAGTTACCCCCTCCCTTGAGGGGAGGGGGATCAAGGGGGAGGGTGGTAAAAAGAAATCCACCCCCACCTTTAATTCCTCCCCCTTAGAGGGGGAGGAAAACACCGAGACGGGGAGGCTGTTGTGAAAAAGGTAGTTCCTATCGTAATCATCCTATTTCTTCTTACCGCTGCGGGTATCGGGACATATTACTACTATCAGCAGAATAACAAGGATAAGAATCTGATAGAAGTCTCCGGGAATATCGAAGCAAAAGAGGTCGATATCGGCGCCGAGGTCATGGGGAAGGTCAAAGAGCTTAAGAAACAAGAAGGAGACCAGGTCACCAAGGATGAAGAAGTCGCGAAGATCGACGACCGGCTTTTACAGGCGCAAGTCGACCAGGCGAAAGCATCTTTGGCTGTTACCCAGGCCAAACAAGATCCCACACAGATCGCGCTGGCCCAGGCGAGTGTCGATCTCGCGGAACTCAATCTTACAAAATCAGTTGTTACATCACCGATCGACGGAGTTGTTATCACAAGGCCTTATGAAGAGGGGGAGGTCGTAAGCCCCGGCGCCACCATATATACGGTGGCCAACCTCGACGAAGTATCTCTTGTGGTCTATATACCCGAAGATCAACTCGGGAAGGTCGATATAGGACAGAAAGCGGATGTCAAAGTCGACAGCTACCCCAATAGAGTCTTCAAAGGCGCCATAAAGAAGATCTCGGACAAAGCGGAATTCACGCCGGCTAACGTCCAGACGAAAGAGCAGCGGATAAACCTCGTCTTTGCCGTCACGATCAGTCTGGAAAACAAAGACCATAAACTAAAAGCTGGCATGCCGGCGGACGCAAAGATCAGAATATAAGAAGTTAGAAGCTAGAAGCTAGAAGCTAGAAGCCGGAGGAGTACCCCCACCTAAATCCTCCCCCTTTAAGGGGGAGGAATAAAAGGAGGGGGTTAGTTTTTGTAGGGATTATGAGTGATTTCTCGATTGAAGCGAACAATCTTAGCAAGAAGTTCGGCGATCTGCCTGCTGTACAAGATCTCTCATTTAAAGTAAGGACCGGGGAGATATATGGGCTGGTCGGCCCTGACGGCGCGGGAAAGACCACGACTATCCGGATGTTGGCCACTATAATGCGAGCGACTAGTGGCGAAGCAAAAGTCGCAGGTTATGACCTTCAGCGTGACGTCGAAAAGATACGGCTGAAGATCGGATATGTAGCCCAGGTATTCAACCTCTACCAGGACCTCACAGTTTCCGAAAACCTTGATTTCTTCGCCGGGATCTACGCGATATCGGATGAAGAACGAAACGAAAGGAAGAAAGAATTACTCCGTTTTAGCAGGCTGGACCGTTTCTTGGACCGTAGAGCAGGATTACTGTCCGGAGGTATGCAAAAGAAACTGGCGGTGTCATGCGCTTTGATGCATGAACCGGAGATCCTGCTTTTGGACGAGCCGACGATCGGAGTCGATCCGCTTTCCCGCCAGGAACTATGGGACATCCTTCTGGAGTTGAACGGGCGCGGTGTGACGTTGCTGGTCAGCACGACATATATGGACGAAGCCGAAAGGTTCGGCCGCCTGGCTTTTATCGACAAGGGCAAGATGATAGCCGAAGGAACACCGGCTGAACTTAAACAACGATATGCCCGTGAGGTCGACTCGAACAGTCTTGAAGCGGCATGGCGGACGCTGGCCGGGCAGGGAGGAGACGCTTAAGATGAAGAGGATCCTGCCGATCATCCGTAAAGAGTTCCTGCATATACTAAGAGACCCGCGCACTCTTATCGCCGTTCTGATACTGCCGTCTATGCTACTGATACTTTTTGGTTATGCTTTGACCTTCGATGTTAAGAACATCGATCTCCTGATAAATGATGCCGATAAAAGCGAGTTGAGCAGGCAGTTGATTGACGGGTTCAAGGTCTCGGGTAAGTTCCGGATCGTCGGTTACACTGAAGACCGCCAGGATATCGAGAAAGACCTAAAGAATGGATCGGCCAAGGTCGGGCTCGTCATCCCGCGCGGTTTTAGTGCCTGTCTGAAGGCGAAACGAGCTGCCCCCATACAGACGGTGATCGATGGCGCAAATCCTTTGATCGCCCAATCGGCAAGGAACTATACCCTTGTGATAACCCAAGGCGTGTCGGCAAGATTGGCTGGTTCTACTGGGACACCGCCCGTAAACGTGAGCTCGCAGCTACTTTATAACCCAGAACTGAAGAGCGTTAATTTCATAGTTCCCGGTATAATCACATTGATCTTGATGATGATACCGGCTGTCATCACTTCCAGCGCGATCGTCAGAGAGAAAGAGACAGGGACGATCGAGCAGATCATTGTCTCACCGGTGAGACCCGTGCATCTGATGCTGGGCAAGATAACACCCTATTTGATGATCTCCGCGTTCGACGCATTTTTAATCACACTTGTGGGAGTCGTCTGGTTCGGCGTCATCCTTAGGGGGAGCGTCTGGCTTCTGGCCCTGGCAGTCTTTGTGTATATGATATCGACTGTCGGTATCGGCCTTCTGATCTCGACGATCGCTGAAACACAACTGGTCGCCCAGATGGCCGCTTTTCTTTCCACGATGCTGCCGTCTTTTCTGTTGTCCGGTTTTGTCTTTCCGATATCCAGCATGCCCAAGGTCGTCCAGTATATCTCGGTCTTTATTCCCGCCCGTTACTTCTTGATCGTGGTCAGAGGCATCTTTCTAAAGGGAGTGGGTTTAGACGTCTTTTGGAGAGAGGCGCTCATATTACTTTTTTTCGGTCTTATTATGATCAGTTTGAGCTCGCTCAGGTTTACTAAGAGGTTACGATGAAAAGGTTCTTGTATTCACGGCTCTCATTCCTAATAAGGAAGGAGTTCATCCAGCTTTCGCGGGATAAAAAGCTCGTGTTCTTGATGTTCGTATATCCGCTGCTGCAGCTATTGATCTTCGGGTACGTCTTTTCAACGGATGTAAAACACATGAGTCTCGGGGTGATGGACGCATCTTACACGAAAGAGAGCCGTCAGCTTGTAAGCTCGATAAAGAGCGCCGGTTACTTTGATGTGAACGTAAACACGAAAGAGCGGTCGGTCCTTGAGGAAAAACTAGAACACGGTGATATAACGGCGGCTGTAGTCATACCCGGTGATTTTTCAGTAAGACTCAAACATAGACAGACGGCGACCGTCCAGGTGGTGATAGACGGCTCGGATCCGAATACGGGCGGGACCGCACTGTCCTACTTGAACAGGATAATAAGGGAACAGTCGCTCAAGCTTGTGACGATAGACCCGCGGTTTACGAGGACGGCACAAGGCGTGGACAACCATATAAACGTTCTGTATAACCCGGACATGAGGAGCGTGAACTACATGGTACCGGGCCTGATCGGTATTCTGCTGATGATGGTCACGATGCTTCTGACGTCGGTAGCTTTAGTCAAAGAGCGAGAAAAGGGGACGATGGAGCAGCTGATCGTCATGCCGTTAAGGCGTTACGAGATACTGCTAAGCAAACTGGTGCCGTTCGTGGCCATCGGTTTCTTTGACGCGGTGATCATCGCGGTTTTCGGGACGTTGTGGTTCAATGTCCCGATGAGGGGCAGTGTGATCCTGCTCTTCTTCATGAGCGCGCTCTTTGTCTTCGCCAGTCTGGGGTTAGGGCTTTTCGTATCGACCGTATCCAAGACGCAGCAGCAGGCGATGATGACGGCTTATTTTATTCTTCTGCCGTCCATGATACTTTCGGGTCTCATATTCCCGATCGAGAGTATGCCGACAGCCATCCAGTATTTAACGTACATCCTCCACATCAAGTACTTCCTGATCATCGTAAGAGGGATATTCTTGAAAGGGAATACGTTGTTAGACCTGTGGCAACCGGCTCTTATCCTGGCGGTTTACGGAATCATTGTATTTAGCCTAAGCGTCGCCCGCTTCCGGAAAAAGTTGACGTGACAGACTTTTAGGTGTCGTTGCGAGGAGTAGTGTTATCAGTGCGACGAAGCAAACTAAGCAAAAGACATAGCAATGAGGATTGATATATGAACGAGAACGCGATAATGGCAGTCAAACTCACAAAAGCGTTCGGCGATTTCGTGGCGGTTGATAATGTCACCTTGAATATCAAGAAAGGCGAGATCTTCGGGTTCGTCGGGCCGAACGGAAGCGGTAAATCGACCACGATCCGTATGCTTTGCGGCATCATAGATCCGACATCGGGTTCAGCGGAAGTCCTTGGCTATGATATCGCCAGAGAGGCGGAGAAGATAAAAAGAGAGATAGGTTATATGTCTCAAAAGTTCGGCTTATATCAAGATCTGACGGTCCGTGAGAACCTCGAGTTTTACGCGGGTGTCTATCAAGTGGGGAGACGGGTGTATGATGAACGCGTCAAGCGAGGATTGGCTATGGCGGGACTCGGAGACCGGGAAAAAGAACTGACAGCGAACCTAGGTGTAGGGTACCGGCAGAGGCTCGCGCTGGCTTGTGCTGTCATCCACGACCCGGAACTCATCTTTCTGGATGAACCCACCGCCGGCGTCGACCCGGTCGCCCGGCAGCAATTCTGGAAGATGCTTTATGATATGGCCGAAGCCGGCAGGACATCGTTCGTGACCACGCATTACATGGAAGAAGCCGAACGATGCACCAGGCTCGGTTTTATATACGAAGGAAAGATCATCGCCATCGGCCCACCCGATGAAGTAAAAGGCACCGACGAAACCCTCGAACAAGCATTTCTCCGCCTAACAAAGAACAACACACAAAAGAGTGTGCCTGGGGGAGGTTGAAGATACTTCTTCTCGCTAAAGATTCTCGCTCTAAGAAGACTTCAACCTCCCCAGGCACAAAATGTATAGAATGACCAGCGTCTGCGCGCTTGAATTCAGTACCCGTATGTTTTGCGCCCCCTCCTCCCACAATGCACCTTTTCAGCATGAAGTGAAAACCCCGATATTTGTAGCCGCCGACCTTTAGGTCGGCCCACCTAGAATCCAGAAAAAAGAAATCGATACATTCCCTTTAACCTGGGTTGATTCGGACGCCTACGGCGTCCTCACAGTGATGTCGTTTTGCTGCACGTTTCTCTAGATTCCTCACTTCGTTCGGAATGACATGGTTTTTTCCTTCTTCCCCCGGAACGATGGGAGCAATTTAATGTGAAAGAGACTTGACGTCTTCAAGTTACAGAGACAAGGTTGTCTGGATCAACTCCATAAGGGAGCTGACCTTAGATATTACGAGCATTTCCCAGGTCAGTGAGGAAGACCTTCTGATAAAGCGTTAAAAAGAGTCTTACGAACGACCTGCTGGAAATGAGAGTAAAATCAAGGACGGCGACCAGGAGTATGATCCAGACAACTTGTCTCTAATTAGCAGCCTCTTTAGGCCATTCACTTATTGCAAGCACGTAACCACATGTGTTAGACTAGCTGGTAATTCAGACATCGTGACCTCTTAGTATAAGCAGTCTTTTAGGAGCTCTTCCATGGTCTTGCCTCTGACATCAAAAACATCACCCGAAGGCCATCTGACGATCGGCGGATGCGATACCGTTTCTTTAGCTAAAAAGTATGGTACTCCGCTATTCGTCATCGACGAAGAGCACGTAAGAAAACAATGTCGCCGATATAAAAAAGCCTTCCGGGACCTTGATGAAAGATGCGAGATCATATACGCGGGCAAGGCCTTCCTGTCAGTCGCTTTCCTGAAAGTCATCATGGAGGAAGGGCTATCACTGGACGTAATGAGCGGCGGTGAGCTATTTGTTGGCATGAAGGCGGGCTTCCCGGCCGGGAAGATGTATTTTCACGGCAATAACAAAACGCCGGAGGAGCTCGAGCTCGCGTTAGGCGTCGACCTGGGTAGGTTCGTCGTGGATAGTAAGATCGAACTGGAGCGTCTCGACCGGATGGCCGGCGCCGTCGGCAAGAAAGCGCATATCTTAATACGTCTGACGCCCGGCATCCACGCCACTACGCATGACTATATAAAGACGGGAACGGAAGACACGAAGTTCGGTTTCAGCATAGCTTCGGGAGCGGCGCTTGACATAACCGGGAAAGCGACTGAAAAAGCGAACATAGAGTTAATGGGGTACCACGCGCATATCGGTTCGCAGATACTGTCTTTGGACGCGTACGAGGAGACCGTAGAGGTCCTGACGGATTTCATCAAACAGGTGGAAGACGAGCTCGGATGCGACGTCAAAGAGCTGGATGTAGGCGGCGGGCTGGGGATCAAGTACAAGTCGACGGACGAGCCGTCGGGGATCGAGGACTTTGCCGGTGTCATCGTCGGGGGGATAAAGAGACAGGCCGAACGGCACGGGATAAAAATGCCCAAGATAATGACGGAGCCCGGACGCTCTATTGTCGGCAGCGCGGGTGTCACCCTTTATACGATCGGGACGATCAAGACGGTATCCGAGTCACGGACATACGTAAGCGTCGACGGCGGCATGAGCGACAACCTGCGGCCCATGCTTTACGGAGCCACTTACGAGACCTTGATCGCGAACAAGGCGGACAAAGGCGCGACAAAAACGGTCTCAGTGGCTGGCAAACACTGCGAATCGGGTGATATATTAGTCGAAGACATCAAGATACCGGAACCGGAGACAGGAGACATACTGGTCACCCCCGCGACGGGCGCGTACGGCTATGTGATGGCGAACAACTATAACCGCCAGCCGAGGCCTGCCGTCATCATGGTAAAAGACGGCAGCGCACGAGTAATATTGCGGCGTGAGACCTATGAGGATCTTCTGCGCCTGGAGGAGTATTAATGGGTCTATTTGTTTTTGTTCACTGTTCACTGTTCACTGTTAATGAAGGATAAGTTTGCCATGAAAAAGAACATCAACATCGGTCTATTAGGGCTCGGGACTGTCGGGAGCGGCGTCTTTAAGATACTTAACAAGCGCAAAGGCGCTCTTAAGCGGCTGGTCGAGGCGGACCTTGCGATCAAGAAAGTCGCCATCAAAGACATGCGCGAGCTGAAAGACCGCAATCTGGTGAAAATAGACAAGAAACTGGTCACAACAAACGCCATGGAGATAATCAAAGATCCCGACATCGATATCATCGTCGAAGTCATAGGCGGACGCGAACCCGCGCGCGGGTTCATAAAGGAAGCCATCAAAACGGGCAAGCATGTCGTTACGGCGAACAAGGAAGTCCTGGCTAATTTCGGCGAAGAACTGTTCGGGCTGGCCGACAGCAAGGGAGTCGACCTGTATTTCGAAGCCAGCGTCGGCGGAGGGATCCCGATCATAGCGCCGCTTAAACGCGGGCTGGTGGCGAACAAGATCTCGCAGGTTAAGGGTATAGTCAATGGTACGACCAATTATGTCCTGACCAGGATGTACGAAGACGGTTGTTCGTTCAAGACAGCTTTGAAGGAAGCGCAGCGTGAAGGATTCGCCGAACGCGATGCTTCGCAAGACGTCGAAGGCAACGACGCAGCTGCCAAGATAGCCATCCTGGCATCGATAGCTTTCAACGCCAGAGTCACCGCCAAAGACGTATACAAAGAAGGCATCGGGCGTGTTCTGCCGCAAGACATCATATATGCCGATGAGATGGGATATGTTATCAAACTGCTGGCCCTGGCCCGCGAAGACAAGGACGGCTTGGACGTCCGCGTCCATCCGGCGATGATCCCGCTCGAACATCCGCTGGCCGGCGTAGACGGAGTCTATAACGCGATATTCGTGGAGGGCGATTCCGTCGGCGAAGTCATGTTCTTCGGTAAGGGCGCGGGGAGTCTTCCTGCCGCCAGCGCCGTTGTCTCGGACATCGTCGAAGTCGCCCGGAACATCCAGTATGAACGGTGCGGCAAGATCGGATGTACATGCTTCGAAGAAAAACCCGTTAAAAAAATGGATGACATAATAACTTCTTACTATGTGTTGATACAAGCCGCGGACAAGTCAGGCGTCCTGGCAAAGATATCCAAGGCGTTCGGTGACGCCGGAGTCAGCTTAGCCAGCGTCATCCAGAAAAGGACGTGGAAGGACAAGGCCGAGCTTGTCTTCGAGACACATCCTGTCAAAGAACACAACCTCCGGGAAGCGCAAAAAAGAATAGTGAAACTGGACGTCGTGGATTCCATATTGAACATCATAAGGGTTGAGACTTAAGGAATATGTGCGGACCTGACACACCTTACCAGGGCCTCATCGCCAGATATTACGAGTTTCTGCCGGTCACCGACCGGACGCCGGTCGTTACCCTTCTCGAAGGCAATACGCCTCTACTGCCCGCTCCTTCATTAAGTAAGGAAGTCGGAGCCAAAGTGTATCTGAAATATGAAGGCCTTAATCCGACCGGTTCGTTCAAGGATCGCGGGATGACGATGGCCATCAGCAAAGCGCTTGAAGAGGGATCGAAGACCGTGATGTGCGCGTCGACCGGCAATACATCGGCTTCGGCGGCGGCTTACGCGGCGCGGGCGGGACTTAGATGCATCGTCCTTATACCTGAAGGTAAGATAGCTTTTGGTAAACTGGCGCAAGCGTTGATGCACGGGGCTAAAGTGATTGCCATCAAAGGGAATTTCGACGAAGCCCTTGAAATAGTCAAGAAAGTCACGTCTGAGTCCGATATAACCCTCGTGAACTCGCTTAACCCTTTCCGCATAGAAGGACAAAAGACCAGTTCTTTCGAGGTGTGCGATACCTTAAGGGACGCGCCCGACTACCTTTTCATACCGGTCGGGAACGCCGGTAACATAACCGCGTATTGGAAGGGTTTCAAAGAGTACAAGGAAGCGGGACATGCTAAAAAGACTCCGAAGATGATGGGATGGCAAGCCGAAGGCGCGGCTCCTATCGTCCGCGGTTTCCCGATAAAAGATCCGCAGACGATCGCTACGGCGATCAGGATAGGAAACCCGGCGCGCTGGGAAGAAGCGGCACAAGCGGCTTCGGATTCCGGCGGTAAGATCGATATGGTCTCCGATGAGGAGATCCTGGATGCTTACCGGTATATATCCTCAAAAGAAGGCATATTCGCGGAACCGGCATCAGCTGCTTCGGTAGCCGGCCTTTTTAAGGCGAAAGAACAGGGGGCGATCGAGAAGGATTCGCGTATCGTATGTGTCCTGACGGGGCACGGTCTTAAAGATCCCGATACCGCGGTCAAGGCGTCGAGTAGCGGCATTGTAGAGATAGAAGCGGATCTTGAACTGGTCTTAAAAGAGGTCAACGGATGAAATATGTCATGTTGATCCCGGATGGCGCCGCCGATCTTCCGCTCGATGAACTTGGAGGGAAGACGCCTCTAGAGGCTGCGAACATCCCGTTCTTAGACCTGATCGCCAGGGAAGGCATCGGAGGCACGGTGCGTACGATACCGCCGGGAATCGGAACGGGAAGTGATGTGGCAAGCCTGTCTCTTCTTGGTTATGACCCGCGTAAATATTATACGGGACGGGGCCCTCTCGAAGCGGCATATCACGGCATCGAACTTAAGAAAGGACAGATAGCTTACCGCTGTAATCTGATAACGGAAAAAGACGGCGCTCTTGCCGATTATTCAAGCGGGCATATAACGTCCGACGAAGCGGCCATATTGATCAGGGCGATAGATGATGCTTTGGGTACTGACAAGATAGAGTTCCATCCGGGTGTAAGCTACCGGCATCTGATGATCCTTAAAGAAGGCGGTTCGCCGGAGACAAAATGCTATCCGCCTCATGACGTCCTGGGCAGGCCGATCAAGGAGGTCCTGCCAAGCGGTTACGGCGCGAATCTCCTGATCGATCTGATAAACCGGTCGCCGGCAGTGTTAAGGGACCATGAGATCAACAAGAAGAGGATCGCTGCGGATAAGAATCCGGGCAATATGATCTGGCCCTGGGGACAGGGTCCCCCGCCGCACCTTACGACCTTCAGGGACCGGTTCGGTATCGAGGGGTCCGTGATCACGGCTGTAGATGTTATCAAAGGCATCGGTATCTACAGCGGGCTGGATGTCATCAATGTAAATGGAGCTACGGGGTATTATGATACGAACTACGAGGAAAAAGCCAGGTCGGCTCTAGCCAGTTTGAAGATGAAAGATTTCGTCTTTGTCCATGTCGAAGCGCCGGATGAAGCCGGGCACGAAGGTGACGCGAAGGCGAAGATCAAGGCGCTCGAGGATTTCGATAACAGAACAGTCAGGTCGATCATGGAAGGATTACCGGAGTTCGGGGACTACAGAGTGCTTGTAGTGCCCGACCACGCGACTCCATGCAGTCTAAGGACACACGACCCGGCACCGGTGCCGTTTGCTCTCTACTCATCAAACGGAGAGGCGGATGGTATGCCGGCGTTCGACGAGAAAAGCGCAAACGAGGACGGATCCATACATCTAAAACACGGGGAAGAACTTATACGCCTTCTGATCGACTCTTAAGGAAAAAGCCAATGCTGGAAAAAAAGGTCAAAAGTCCGCACGGTGAGGAATTCGAGGTCATATCCTCCGAGGCGATAATCAGGATCCTTAACGAAGGCGTCC
The DNA here is from genome assembly GCA_020052375.1 of Actinomycetota bacterium. GTDB lineage: Bacteria > Actinomycetota > JAHEXW01 > JAHEXW01 > JAGVPG01 > JAGVPG01. The sequence continues at coordinate 21,255 of JAGVPG010000008.1, forward strand.
CGTTTATCGCGGCCGGTGTGGAAGTCAAGAAGCTAGTTGTCAAGGAGGGTGAAGTATTCTTATATACAAATAGCGAGGGCAGCCTCCCGCGCGGAAATCCCCTTGGACTGGGATTTTATTATAAAGATACGCGGTTTCTAAGCGTCTATGAGATGTACATGCAGGGCAAGAAGCCGCTACTGCTTTCTTCTTCGGCCGAACTGGACTACCGTGCGTTCATAGAGCTTACCAACGCGGACATGGTAGATCTAGCTGGCGTGGTCGTCCCCCAGGAGACGATCAATATCCGCCGGTTGCGAGCGACGAAAGATAATCTTTACGAACAGATCCGGATAAAGAACTATAACCTTTTTCCGGTATCGCTCGAGCTCCAGTTCCTGGTCGGCTCCGACTTTTTCGATCTTTTCGAAGTCAGAGGTCTGCGCCGCCTGAAACGAGGCCAGATCCTGAAGCCGAAGTATGACGGCCGGGCGTTGAGCCTTGCTTATCTCGGGTTGGATGATGTATTCAGGCAGACCAGGGTGGAATTCAAGCCCAGGCCGGCATCCGTGGCAACAGGTCCCGAGGGAGCCCAGGTGACGTATACGTTTACCCTTAAACCTCATGAAGCGCGGACTCTTAACATCTTCTTCAAACCGATCGTCGGGACGGAGAGGAAGCGGACGGCATCGTTCAACTCTGTGGCAACGGAACTGCGGCGTTCCTATGATGAATGGGATAGCGGAAGCCTCAATATAACGACTGACAATGAGATGTTCAACGAGGTCATGGAGCGAGGCAAGAAAGATGTCCGCCAGCTCCTGACACCCACCCCGATGGGCACGATGATGGCGGCCGGCATCCCGTGGTTCGTTGCGCCTTTCGGAAGGGACAGCATAATCACCGCGATCGAGACCTTGATGCTTAGCGACATACCGGCGTTTGAAACGTCGAAGACGCTGGCTTCGATGCAAGGGAAGTCGGTCGACGGATGGAGGGATGAAGAACCGGGTAAGATACTGCATGAGTACAGGCAGGGTGAACTGACGAACCTGGGAGAAGTGCCGCATACACCTTACTACGGGACGGTCGATTCGACTCCGCTTTTCTTGATAATGGTGTCACAACTGTTTAAATGGACGGGCGACGAGAGCTTCATCAACACGATGATCGATCCGATGGACAAGGCGCTTAACTGGATCAGCGAATACGGTGATGCCGACGGCGACTTTTTTGTAGAATATATCCGCAAGTCACCGCGCGGGTTGATCCATCAGGGATGGAAGGATTCGGGCGGAAGTATCTGTTTCAAAGACTCCTCGCCGGCTGTTCCTCCGATAGCCCTGGCCGAGGTGCAAGCGTATATACACGCCGCTAAGAATGGCCTCTCCGAGGTATACGATTTCCTTGGTTACGACGAGAAGGCGGAACAACTTCGTGAAGAGGCCAAGGCATTGAAGAAGCTGTTTAACGAGACGTTCTGGCTCGAAGCCGACAAATGCTATGCCCTGGCGCTTGATAAGGAAAAGCGGCCTGTGGACGCCATCACGTCCAATGCCGGACACTGTCTGTTCGGAGAGATAGCGGATCCCAAGAAAGCCCGCCAGCTTGTGGCGCGTTTGATGCAGCCGGATATGTTCTCCGGTTGGGGTATCCGCACTTTGAGCAAGACGTCCGCGAACTATAACCCGATGCAGTATCATTGCGGGACGGTCTGGCCGCATGATAACGCGATAATCATAGCCGGGATGAAGAAATACGGTTTCAAGGAGGCGGCGGTAAAGCTGGCCGGATGTCTCTTCGACGCCGCCATGTGGTTTGACGATCAGCGATTGCCGGAGTTGTTCTGCGGTTTCTCGCGGCGAGTACCGCACCCGCCGGTCGCTTATCCTGTTTCCTGTTCGCCTCAAGCCTGGGCAGCGGGGAGTTTCTTTTTGATCCTGCAATCCCTGCTGGGCATCGAACCTGACGCTCCGAAAAAGCAGCTCAAGATCATAGATCCAGTCATGCCGCTATGGCTGAACGAGGTCAGGATGGAGGGCCTTAAGATCGGGAAGGCGCGCCTGAATATCGAGTTTTACCGCAAGGATGACAAGGTCACATATAAAGTGACGAAGAAGCAGGGAGATATAACGGTAGTAGATGAGAGGAAGCAAGGAAGCGAGGAAGTGAGGAAGAGATGAAGAACAAAGGGTGGTTGATAGGGATTGTGTTGGTCGTATTGGTGGTCCTGTTCATGTGTTTCGGATGCACCGCGATATTCTTAACGAGTATGTCCGGGGACTCATACAAGATCGGTCCTGCCGACTCGGTAGCGGTGATCAGGGTGGAGGGCATCATCGCATCGTCTTCTGACAGCGGACTTCTAAGCGGCGCTACAGTAAATCCGGAGAGCATCATCAGCCAGATCCGGCAGGCCAACAAGGACTCGCGGGTGGCTTCCATACTGATCAGGGTGGACAGCCCGGGTGGCAGCGCAGCCGCGTCTCAAGAGATATATAAAGAGGTGACGCGAAGCAAGAAGCCGATTGTAATATCCATCGCCGATGTGGGCGCCTCCGGAGCGTACTATATATCAAGCGGAGCGAAAAAGATCATGGCCAGTCCGGCTTCGATGGTCGGTAGTATAGGCGTCATCATGAGTGTGCCGAACCTGGAAGAGCTATATAAGAAGCTGGGCATCAGTTACGTCACTATCAAACAGGGAAAATATAAGGATATTGGAAGTTCTGACCGTCCGATGACCGATGAGGAAAAACAGATGCTTACAAAGGAAACGGAGATAATCTACGAACAGTTCATCAATGATGTCGCTAAAGGGCGCAACATGCCGGTCGACAAGGTGAGAGAGATGGCGACGGGGATGGCATGGGCCGGCAGCGAGGCAAAGGACATGGGATTGGTAGATGAACTGGGCAACTATCAGGACGCGATCACGCTGGCAGGTAAGCTGGGCAAGATCAAAGGAGAGCCGCGAGTCGTAGGTTACGGCAAAACGACGTTATGGGATGTAGTGGCCCAGTCGCTTGAAGAATCAGGCACCAGAGAGATGCAAAGGATATTCAGCCTCTTCATGAGGCAGAACCTTCCAGCAGAAACGACAATCCCGAAATGAAGAAAACCGTTGTGGCGCTGATAGACGGGGAGCATTATCCTCCGGTCATAAAGGAAGCGCTGGATAAGCTGAAAGACGATCCTGAATATGATCTTAAAGGAGCCGTATTCCTCGGTGGTACCGAGAAGATCAGAGATGACGGTGCGATGTCCGATCTGGGCGTTCCAGTGATCGCGGAAAGCGAAGCGGTTGCCGGACTCCGTAAAGCGATCGATGCGTACCACCCCGACGTCTTTATTGACTTGAGCGATGAGCCGGTGGTAGGATATAAACAACGATTTGAATATGCTTGCTTAGCCTTAAGTCACGGCGTTGCTTATACCGGAACGGATTTCCATTTCAGTCCACCAATCTTTGAAGATATAGTCCAGAAACCTTCGATCTCGATAATCGGCACAGGGAAGAGATGCGGCAAAACGGCTGTATCAGCCTATGTGTGCAGGGAACTTGACAAAAGGGGTTTCGATCCCTGTATCATCGCGATGGGCAGAGGCGGTCCCGAGAAACCCGAGGTGCTTCATGGGAAGACCCTCGAGATGACGCCGGAGTTTCTTCTAGGCGCGAGCCGTGCCGGACGGCACGCCGCATCGGACCATTATGAAGACGCTCTGACGAGCCGGATCACGACTGTCGGCTGCAGGCGCTGCGGAGGCGGAATGGCCGGTTCTCCGTATGTGACCAATGTACCCGATGGTGCCAGGACGGCGAACGGCTTGAGCGAGAAGTTCCTTGTCTTTGAAGGCAGCGGAGCGGCGATACCGCCGGTCAAGACCGATGGATACATACTTATCGCGGGAGCGTGGCAACCAGAGGAATATATCACCGGATACTTCGGTCCCTACAGGATATTCCTATCGGAACTTGTCATACTGACGATGTGCGAGGGCGAGGATGCGCCGGAAGATAAGATCCGGCGTCTCGAACAAGGCATTAAGAAGGTAAGACCGGGCATCGATGTAGTCAGGACGGTATTCCGGCCTAGACCTCTGGAAGATGTGCGAGGGAAAAGGGTGTTTCTTGCGACCACGGCGCCGGCGGCGGCCGGAAAGGTGATCGGGGATTACCTGGCCAGTGAAGAAGGCTGTGAAGTCGCCGGTATTAGTCACAATCTGTCTAACAGGAAGCTGCTTAAAGAAGACTTAACGAAAGCCGGCGGAGCGTATGACATCTTACTGGTCGAGTTGAAAGCAGCCGCGGTCGATGTGGCTACGGAAGCCGCGCTGGACGAAGGCAAAAGAGTTGTATATGTCGATAACATACCGGTTACTGTCGGTGGAGACGGAGACCTGGCGGAATTGGCGGTAGGCCTTGCGGATAGAGCAAGGCAGAAGTAGAGAAAGATGAAGAAGGAAACAAGCAAACCAAAGAAAAACAACGACATCAAGCACATAGTCATCAGCGACGGAAAACACGGGCTTCCTTACTCCAAGGGAGTTACCGCATCTTCGATCATGGCGACCGGTCTTTCGCCGGGTAGAGCGTATAGGATAGCCCAACAGATCGAAGACCACCTTCGGGATAATAATATACAGATGATCACGATGGACGAGTTAAAGGACCTGACATATAAGACACTTGCTGACAACGTCAGTGTTGAAAACGCCCGGAAGTACAGGCAGTGGGACAATCTTTCAAAGGTGGATAAACCGATAATCGTGCTGGTCGGCGGGACGACCGGCGCCGGCAAGTCGACTATCGCCAGCGAACTCGCATACCGGATGGGCTTTAACAGGATGGTCTCGACGGATGCTATCAGAGAGATCATGCGGTCCTTCTTTTCACCCGAGTTGATGCCCACGCTATATAAATCATCTTTCAATGCCTGGAAGAATCTCCGTTATCCGGACCCGAAATCCGTCGATCCGGTCATAGAAGGCTTCAGGGAACAGGCGGAAGCGGTCATGGTGGGTATCGAGGCCATCATCGAACGGGCGATCGACGAGGGTATAAACATGGTCATCGAAGGGGCTCACGTACTACCCGGCTTCATCAGCAAGAGGTATTCCGAGAAGGCGTTCATCCTGCCGTTGATAATCGTCGTCAAAGACGAAGAGCAGCACAAAAGCCATTTCTTCATGAGGGAAGTGGAGACGGCGCCGTCTCGGCCGTATATGCGCTATCTTGATAATCTTGAAAATATCCGTAAAATACAGGAGTATATAAAGTCGCTCGCCAAAACCAACCATGTGCCCGTCTTTTCAAGTTACAATCTTGATGCCACAGTCTCGAAGGCTCTGGAATACATCATGGACTCGATCTTCGGCGCAATAGGAGGCGTAAAATGAAACTCTTCATCGACACGGCAAACATCGACCACATCAAAGAGATAAACGGGTGGGGGATATTGAGCGGCGTGACGACGAATCCAACACTTTGCTCCAAGGAATGCCGGAGTTTTAAGGATATGATCAAAGAGATCGCTGCGATCGTCGACGGGCCTATCAGCGCCGAAGCGTTGAGTATGAAGAAAGACGAGATCGTCAAGGAAGCCAAAGAACTGGCATCCATCGCGGGTAATATCGTCATAAAGGTGCCTATCATGCCGGACGGCCTGGCGGCGACCAAGATCTTAAGCGAGGAAGGCATAGATATTAACATGACGCTCATCTTCTCAGCGAACCAGGCGATGCTTGCCGCAGCCGCGGGCGCCAGGTATGTCAGCCCGTTCGTCGGCCGGCTGGATGACATCGGAAACGACGGCATGGGAGTGATCGAGGAGATCATGGAGGCGTATATAAACTTCGATATAGACACGGAAGTCATCTGCGCCAGCATCAGGCACCCGCAGCATGTAGTAGACGCGGCCCTGATCGGATGCGATATTTCGACAATACCATATGAAGTCTTCAAGAAGATGATAAAACACCCGTTGACGGACAAAGGAATAGAATCGTTCCAACAAGATTGGGAAAAGATCAAAGGTTTATAGTACTGAAGAGCTGAAGGCTGAAGCACTGAAGGAAGAAACTTCAGCTCTTCATCCTTCAGACTTAGAAAGGGGAGGTCGTTTTAGTGGATAGGACCACGCTGGAAGAAAGGCCTTTGAAGGAGCTAAAGGCGATAGCCGCCGAAGCCGGGATCAAAGGAGTGACAGGAATGAAAAAGAGCGACATCATCGAATGTCTGCTGGAAAAAGGAGGGGAGACCGAGACCAAAGAACAGCCTGTTCAGAGCGATAGGCGCGACAGAGGCGACCACGGCGATATCGATAGCGAAACGCTCAACACGAAAGAGGGCGTTCTCGATATCCTGGCGGACGGTTACGGTTTCTTGAGAACACACGGTTATCTGCCCGGCGAGGGCGATATCTATGTATCCAACTCACAGATCCGCCGTTTTCATCTACGGCGGGGCGACAAGGTAACGGGACAAGTCCGTCCTCCGAAGAACACGGAGAAGTTCAGCGCTTTGTTAAGGATCGATGCCGTTAACGGCGACGATCCTGAGAAGGCGCGCAGCAGAGCTTTCTTCGAGACTTTGACGCCGATCTATCCGGTCGATCAGTTCCGGCTTGAGAACCATGGCAACAATATAACGGCCAGGATCATAGACCTGATGGCCCCGATAGGAAAAGGACAGCGTGGCTTGATCGTATCTCCTCCCAAGGCAGGTAAAACGACCATCCTTAAACAGATAGCGAATTCGATAACGGATAATCATCCTGAAGTCGAGATGCTGGTCCTGTTGGTGGACGAGCGTCCGGAAGAGGTCACGGATATGGAAAGGTCGGTCAAGGGCGATGTCGTGTCCTCGACCTTCGACCAGCCGAGCGAGAACCACATACAGGTGGCGGAACTCGTGCTGGAGAGAGCGAAACGGCTTGTAGAGCACAAACGGGACGTTGTGATACTACTGGACAGCATCACAAGGCTGGCCAGGGCATACAACCTTACCGTACCGACCAGCGGACGGATCCTGTCGGGTGGTGTTGATTCGACGGCCTTGTACCCGCCGAAGCACTTCTTCGGCGCAGCCAGGAACATCGAACACGGCGGCAGTCTGACGATCATGGCGACAGCGTTAGTCGATACGGGTAGCCGGATGGACGAAGTCATCTTCGAGGAATTCAAGGGCACCGGCAACATGGAGCTGCATCTCGATCGCAGGCTTGCCGACAAGCGGGTCTTCCCGGCTATAGAGCTCGAGAAATCGGGTACGCGAAAAGAAGAGCTTCTATTCGAGCCGGAAGAGGCCCAATCAATATGGAAGTTAAGAAGGATCCTACACGCGCTGGAACCGGCGCAAGCGCTGGAACTTCTTATCGCAAAGATAAAAGATACGAAATCAAACATGTCTTTCTTGAAGGAGATCGAGAAGTCTCCCGGACGTGATTACGAAACAGTCTAAAGAGTAAGTGGTGAGCAGTGAGTAGTGAGTCGGGTGAGGTGCAAGGAAGTGATTAGTGATAAGAGAGGGTTTGTGCTTTCAAAGCACGACTCACAACTCACCACTCACGGTTCACTAAGATAAGGAGGAACACAAGTGAAGAAGGAGATACATCCGGAATATCAGGAGACGCGGGTCATCTGCTCCTGTGGCGAGACATTCATGACGCGTTCCACGCAAAAGGAACTTAAAGTCGAGATATGCTCCAAATGCCACCCGTTCTATACCGGCAAACAGAAGTTCGTCGACACAGGCGGGAGAGTAGAGCGGTTCCAGAAGAAATACGGGGATATAAAATCCACACCCAAGGCCGCGCCCGTAGCGGAAGAAAAGGCCGATGAGCCAAAGGAACAAGAATCTAAAGAGGAGAACGCGGCTGAAAGTCAAGATTCTTAACAGCACGCCCGATCCCGAACGCACGATAGCCGCGGCCGGCAGGTTGTGCTACGCGCCTGTAGGCGCTGATGAGCTATTCGAGGAGATGTCCGACGAGGATGTCTCCAAACTTTTACGTTTCTTGATAAAAGCCGGGCACCACAGCGCGATCGAACACGCGGTCTACACCTTCGCGATCGAGGGCGTAAGCCGCGCTTGTACGCATCAACTGGTGCGCCACCGGCTCGCTTCTTATAATCAACAGTCACAGCGTTATGTGAGATTCCTGGACGATTTCGAGTACATCACCCCGCCGGCTATCCGGGATGATGAAGCTATGAACGAGACTTTCAACGAGTATGTCGGCAAGGCGTTCGAACTGTATAAGAAGATGCTCGCATCAGGGATAGAAGCGGAAGACGCCCGGTATATATTACCCCAGGCGGGCGAGACGAAGATCGTCGTCACGATGAACGCCAGGGAGCTTTTACACTTTTTTAGTCTGCGATGTTGCGACCGGGCGCAGTGGGAGATCAGGGAGCTGGCGATCGCCATGCTCGGGCTTGTCAAAGAGACGGCACCGGTGATCTTTGAGAAGGCCGGGCCGGGCTGTATGCGAAGCCCATGCCCCGAAGGCAAGATGACATGCGGCGATCCCTGGCCGAGAGACAAAGAATAAAACATTGAAGAAGCTCAAGAACGTCGGCGGACAAGCGGTCCTCGAGGGAGTCATGATGCGCGGTCCCCACGCTTATACCGTAGCCGTCAGGAAACCGGACGGAACGATAGCAACCAAGATCGAAACGACCGGCGGCCTGTTCAGAAGCCGTCCTTTCAAAGTCTTTCCCCTTCGCGGCATAGCCGCGCTCATAGATACCTTCTCGATAGGCATGAAAGCTCTTTCGTTTTCAGCGCAGGAAGCCGGCGGCGAAGGAGAGGAGATGGGCACCAAGGAGTTTGCATTGTCTCTCACCTTTGCGGCCGTGTTCGTCGTCATCTTCTTTATAGCGCTTCCTGTCTTTCTGTCATCTTTGATAAAAGGATACATAGGACAGTCGTACCTAAAGTCTCTTATAGAGGGTCTTATCAGGATAACCATCTTTATCACGTATATCGCGGTGATCGGCAGGATGAAAGACATAAAACGCGTCTTCCAGTATCACGGCGCTGAACATAAAGTGATCCATACATATGAAGGTGACAAGGAACTCACCGCTGATAATGCGCTAAAGTACAGCCCGCTTCATGTCGGTTGCGGAACGGCTTATCTCATGATGGTGATGATGATCGCCATCTTCGTATTCTCTTTTATACCTAAGACGACGATACCCGTAAGGATGCTGATACAACTTGTTCTCATACCTGTGATAGCCGCCATCTCATATGAGGTGACAAGGTTGTCGCGCCGGTTCGAAAACTCCATTATCATACGCGTATTGATGGCTCCAGGGCTTATGTTACAGAAGCTCACAGCCCAGGAACCGGATAAAGACCAGATCGAAGTCGCGATCATGGCTTTGACTTCTCTATTGGAGATCGAGAATGCTCAGGAAGCTTGATAAAGTCGAAAAGCGGTACGAGGAGATAGAACGGGAACTGGTGAAGCCGGAAACGGCTTCCGACCAGGATCGTTACCGTAATCTGACGCGGGAATTCAGTGAGTTGAAAGAACCGGTGGAGAAGATCCGGTCGTATAAACAGGCGGCCACCCATCTTAATGAGGCCAAAGAACTGCTGGCCGAGTCGCCCGACAAAGAGATGGTCGACTTCCTGAAGGAAGAGATCGAATCCCTGACCAGGCAAGTGGTTGAACAGGAAGAGGAGCTCAAATTTATTCTCCTGCCTAAGGATCCGAACGATAAAAAGGATGTCATCCTGGAGATCAGAGCGGGAGCCGGCGGCGAGGAAGCCAGCTTGTTCGCCAGAGATCTTTTCCGGATGTACACGCGTTATGCCGAGGCCAGGAAATGGAAGACGGATGTGATGAGCAGCAGCCTGGCCGGACAGGGAGGGTTCAAAGAGGTCATATTCTCCGTCAAGGGCACAGACGTCTATGGAGCGCTCAAGTACGAATCGGGCGTTCACAGGGTGCAGAGGATACCGGTCACGGAGTCGGGCGGCAGGATCCATACTTCGACGGCAACCGTAGCGGTCATGCCGGAAGCTGAGGATGTCGAAGTGGATATCGATCCGAAAGACTTGAAGATAGACACCTACCGTTCGAGCGGCGCAGGTGGTCAGCATGTCAATGTAACCGATTCGGCTGTCAGGATCACGCACGTCCCGACGGGAATAGTCGTCTCGTGCCAGGACGAGCGCTCCCAGTTTCAGAATAGGGAGAAAGCGATGCGTGTCTTAAGAGCCCGCTTGTATAGAGATGCTTTGGACAAACAACAAGCGAAACTTGCCGATAACCGTCGCATCCAGATCGGCACCGGGGATCGCAGCGAGAAGATCAGGACATACAACTATCCGCAGAACCGGGTGACGGATCATCGTATCAATCTGACGGTCCACAGACTCGAAGGGATAATCGAGGGAGAACTGAACGAGGTCATCGAGGCGCTGGCTCACGAAGATAAGATAAAAAGGCTGGCCAAGGCAGGTTGATCTGTATGTGCGCTTTATCGGTCCGCGCCGCGATGCGCGAGGGCGAGAAGGCATTGAAGGAAGCGGGGATCGATGACGCGCAGGGCAACGTCCGCCGGCTCATCGAAGGAACAGCCAAGCAGCCGATGTGGCGGTTGATCGTCGACGACTACGAGCTGACTGACCAAGAGGAAGAAGATCTCTTCAAAGCTATTGAAGAACGGAAGTCGGGAAAGCCCCTGCAGTATATTTTGAAGAAAGCTCCTTTCATGGAACTCGAGCTTTCCGTGGATGAGAACGTCCTTATCCCGAGGTTCGACACGGAATCCGTCGCCGCGAAGGCCATCGAACTGGCGCAAGGTTTTAAAGAGCCGCTGGTCCTGGATATCGGGACCGGTAGTGGAGCCATCGCTATAAGCGTAGCTTATGATGTCCGGTCGTCGCGCGTCGTGGCTACCGATATCTCACCCGAAGCTCTTGATATCGCCGCCTTGAACGCCGGTATACACGGCGTCGAGGACCGCATCACTTTTATGGAAAGCGATCTATATCAGGGGCTGCCTGAGAGTTATAAGGGATCATTCGACGTGATCGTATGCAATCCTCCGTATATCGCGGTGTCGGAGTTCTCCGGGCTCGACCGGGAAGTAAAAGACCACGAACCTCGTGCGGCTTTGTCGGCGGGTGACGATCCTTTGAACGTATACAGGATGATAGCGGCGGGTGCCGGCGATTATATAAAAAGCGGAGGTTTTATCGTACTTGAGATCGGAGACGGAATGGCCGGTCAAGTGGGAGAACTTGTCAAAGAGACCGGCCTTTTTACTGATCTTTGCATAAGCCCCGATATCAGCGGCATCGAGAGGGTACTATCGGCTAGACATATCTAAGGGATGTGGGATGGACCGGAACATGATCGATAAAGCGGTTAAGACCTTGAAGAACGGCGGAGTACTCGTATTTCCCACGGAGACGGTGTACGGAATAGGCTGCGGTGTGTTCTTCCGGCAAAGCATCCGTCGCGTTCTTGCCATAAAGAAGAGGAAGACGAACAAACCCCTGCCTGTGCTGATATCAGATACGGACCAACTCGCCGGCCTGGTCAAGGGATCTCCGGCTATGGCTGCGTCACTTATAAAGGCTTTCTGGCCCGGGCCATTGACCGTCATCTTCGAAGCCGGTGAAGCGGTGCCCGAGGAAGTGACGGCCGGGACAGGGACGGTAGGCGTAAGGATGCCCGATCATCCCTTGTGTCTTGAGATCATTAAGGAATATGGCCATCCGGTCATTGCTCCCAGCGCCAACATATCGGGGCAAGAACCGCCGGTGTCGTTTATGAAAATAGAGCCCGCGGTCATCGAAGAGGCGGACATGGCAATGGACGATGGTGTCTGCCGTTATGGCATACCCTCCACCGTCGTCGATGCCACAGGCCGTGAACTGGTGATAGTCCGCGAGGGAGCGATAACAATAACGGAGTTACAAACGGCGGTTCCCGCTGTGATAAAATAACATCTATCTCATTTTCTTCGACAAGGGAGGACTCGTGACGAAACAAAACATAATAATCGGCTCCGACCACGGAGGATACCATCTTAAAGAAACGGTCAAGCACTGGCTCGAGATGAACGGTTTCACCGTGACCGATGTCGGGTGCGATTCCAGCGAATCCGTCGACTACCCGGTATTTGCCTGCGAAGTGGCCCAGCGGGTTTCCAGAGGCGAGTTTCCGCGGGGGATCCTGATCTGCGGGACGGGTATAGGGATGTCGATGGCGGCCAACAAGTATCGCGGCATCAGGGCCGCCTTATGCAACGATCTTTTTTGCGCCACGCACAGCCGGGCTCATAACGATGCCAACATCCTGGTCATGGGCGGCCGTATTCTGGGTTCGGCTTATGCGCTCGCCATAACCAAAGAGTTTATGAATACGAAGTTCGACGGTGGACGGCACAGAAAGCGCGTCGATCAGATCATGAAGGCCGAGGAAAAATGGGGGAAGAAGTAGTGTCCGAGATATCCGAGATACAAAAAATAGATCCTGAGATAAGCGAGGCCTTAAAGGCGGAACTGAAGAGGGAAAGGAATACTCTGGAGCTTATCGCCAGCGAGAACTTCACTTCCGTGCCCGTTCTGGAAGCGCAGGGTTCGGTGCTGACCAATAAATACGCCGAAGGATATCCCGATAAAAGATATTACGGCGGGTGCGAGTTTGCGGACGAGGTGGAAAACATAGCCCGGAACAGGGCGAAGGAGCTTTTTATAGCAGATCACGTCAATGTCCAACCGCATTCGGGCAGCCAGGCGAATATGGCCGTCTATTTCGCGTCTATCAAGCCGGGCGATACGGTCATGGCGCTGGAACTGTCGCACGGCGGGCATCTTACGATGGGCGCGCCGGCTTCATTCTCCGGCCAGCTATATAAAGTAGTCCCGTATACGGTGGACAAGGAGACGGAGCAGCTGGACTACGATCAGATAAGGGAGATAGCCAGGAAGAACAAACCGCAGATCATCGTGGCTGGTGCGAGCGCCTATCCGCGGTTAACAGATTTCGTCGTCTTCGCGGAGATAGCCGCCGAGGTGGGCGCGTATCTTATGACGGATATAGCGCATATCGCAGGTCTTGTGGTGACCGGGCTGCATCCTTCACCGGTCCCATACGCCGATTTTGTGACTACGACGACGCATAAGACGCTCCGCGGTCCGCGCGGCGGCTTGATAATCTGCAAAGAGAAATACGCGTCAGCGGTGGACAAGACCATCTTCCCGGGTATCCAGGGCGGCCCGCTGATGCATGTCATAGCGGCCAAGGCGGTCGCGTTCAAACAGGCGATGGCGCCGGAGTTCAAAACATATCAGCAACAGGTCATAAAGAATGCCCGGATCTTATCGGATACGGTACGGGAAGAAGGATTCCGCCTTGTTGCGGGCGGTACGGACACCCATCTATTCCTTGTCGACCTGTCCGGCAACGGCTTGACAGGCGCGAAGGCGCAGACCGCGCTCGATGCCGTAGGCATCACCGTAAACAAGAACACGATCCCGTTCGAGACGCAAAGCCCGATGGTGACAAGCGGAATAAGAGTCGGAACACCGGCTGTCACAACAAGGGGTATGAAAGAAGCGGAAATGCAACATATAGGCAAGCTCATCAGCCGCGTCTTGAAGAACATCGGGGATGAGGATGTACAGAAAAAGGTAAGCGGCGAAGTGGGTGACCTGTGCCGCCGGTTCCCGCTTTACCCCAGCCTCGAATACTGATGAATGAGGAGAAACGCGACCGTCGCCCTTCCTGGGACGAGTATTTTATGAATATCTCCGACCAGGTGGCTACACGCTCGACGTGCTTGCGGAGGCAGGTAGGAGCGGTCATAGTCAAGGAAAAACGGATCTTAGCGACCGGCTACAACGGCGCGCCCTCCGGATTGGAACATTGCCTGACCAAAGGATGCCTTCGCGAACAGCTGGGCATCCCTTCCGGCGAGAACCAGGAGCTGTGCCGGGGCCTGCATGCCGAGCAGAACGCTATTATACAGGCGGCTCTACACGGCGTCAGGTTGAACGACGCTATTATCTATTCGACGCATAAACCATGCGTCCTGTGCTCCAAGATGATCATCAACGCCGGATTGAAGGAAATCCGCTATGTAGAGGGTTATCCGGACAAATTAGCAGATGAATTGCTGAATGAGGCGAGAATAAATGTTTCTTGTCAGGGTAGATGATATCCGATATAATTAGGGCGGCTCAAAACCCATGAAGTACGAAGAGGACGGCAACAAGGGATCATGGCAGGGTATGGTCGAGTACGGAAGTATCGGCGTTGAGCTCGCTGCCTCGGTTTTTATCGGTGCTTTTATCGGATATCGGATCGATCTCTACCTACACACAGAACCATACTTCATGGTAAGCGGACTTATGTTGGGAGCAGCGGCAGGCTTCTATAGTCTGTATAATATCGCGGTCAAAGCGGAACGAAGGAGTAAAGATAAGTAAGCTATGTCGGTTACTTGGATGGCATTTGTCTTTGGGATAGCAATCAGCTTGGTCAATTTTCTTGTCGTTTTGTTTCTGTCTATTCTAGCTGTAAGGAAAGATAGGACGACCAGTGCGGCCACAATCGTTGTTTTGAGTTTTGCCGTCCGCTTACCTGTCCTGGCTTCCCTCTTCTTTTATCTGTCTCGCAATTCTTTGTCAAAAGCGCATATAGTACCCATACTCTTGGGTTTCATATCGGTCCATGTCGTATCTACGATGCTGGAGATCCTGGCGGTCTTGAGATTCGGAGACAGTCGGGTTCAGCGAGTTCTTTCATAGACTAAAAAGGAGTTGACAAGGCAAATTGGCTGAGCATTCTGAAATGGTCGATGTCATCGAGCATTATAGTGAGGTCTTTCATCCGCTGGTCAAGTTAAAGGTTCTGGGTATTGATATGTCGATAAATATGGCTGTGATCACGATGTGGCTGGCGGTCATACTGATCATGGTCTTTATTTTGCTCGCGGGGCGTAAGACGAAACTTATTCCGAAGCCCTTACAAAGTATGGGTGAGTATATCTACCTTTTTATAAGAGATACCATAGTCCTTGATATGGTCGGCAAAGAGGGACTGCCCTGGGTACCCTTCCTTACCACTATTTTTCTGTTCATACTTGTGAATAATTTCTTGGGATTGATACCGGGGCTGGCGACACCGACCGCTTCCATCTATTTGACTTCAGTACTTGCTTTAACTGTATTCTTCTCGGTCCATATAACAGGCGCCATAAAGCATGGACCACTGAAGTATCTACGAGCTGTCGTTCTGCCGGAAGGGGCGCCGTTGTGGCTGGCGCCGCTTTTTATCCCGATTGAGATAATCAGCGCTTTAGCTAAACCCTTCTCTTTGATGGTCCGACTTTTCGCGAACATGTTTGCCGGACATGCCGTCCTGCTTGTATTTCTCGGGTTGATCATCCTGTATAAGAGTTTTATCATCGCGCCGATACCGCTTGTGCTATCGGTCATCGTCGGTTTGCTGGAGATATTCTTCAAGTTTTTACAAGCGTATATTTTCACAGTACTATCGGCAATGTATATCAGCGACGCCATTCATGGTGGTCACTAGGAAAACCTGTCATCCTGAGGAGGTCACCATTGGTGACCGACGAAGGATCCTAATATTGAAAGTACTCATAGATGCGAAAGGAGGGACTACGTATGAACTTAGCCCATCTGGGAGCAGGTATTGGAATGGGACTGGGAGCGGCCGGGACCGGCATTGGCATCGGTCTTCTGGCGGCGAGAGCTTGTGAGGGAACTGCGAGGCAGCCGGAAGCGGGCGGTCTGATCAGGACTACGATGATCATCGCCGCGGCTCTGGTCGAGGCTATTGCCCTCTATACCCTGGTTATATGTATTATTCTGACCGGTAAGTAGGAAAGAGCTTGAAGGGTGATATGTTATGGCAATATTTGAATCTTTACTGAAGATTCCGCTTTTCGAACCCCAGCCGGGTCTAATGATCTGGACGGTCATATCGTTTGCTCTACTACTGACTGTATTGGCAAAAGTGGGTTTCAAACCACTGGCCGATATTATCAAGAAGAGAGAAGACAGCATACGCGGCTCGATAGATGAAGCGGAAAAGGTGCGGCAGGAAGCCGAGAAGCTGCTGGGCAACTATAAGAAGCAGCTCGCCGAGGCACGCAAGGAATCTCACGAGATCATCAAACAAGGTAAGAAGATCGCAGAGAACGTGAAGACGGAGATAGTCGCCAAGGCGGACAAAGAAGCCAAGCAGATCGTCGAGAACGCCAAGCTGGAGATCGACAGAGAGCGGGCGCGGGCGATCGAAGACCTTGAAGCAAAAGTCACGGACCTGACGGTCCTGACGACGGCGAAAGTCGTCAACAAGATGCTTGATTCCAAAGATCATATGAAACTGATCGAAGACAGCCTCTCCGAGGTGAAGGATCTTGGCTAGCGCTCAAGATCCCGGCATCGCCCGGGGGTACGCGGAAAGCCTTCTCGGACTGGCGAAGGTCGAGGGGATGGAAGACCGCCTGGAAGATGAGCTTTTCGACCTTATGAGGGTTGTGGAAAAAAGCTATGAACTGCGGGAGTTTCTAAAGAACCGCGATCTGGATCCGGAAGCGAAGAAGAAAGCTCTCGATGAACTTCTCGCTAAGGACACCTCGATGCTCCTTAAGGGCGAGCTTAGGATCCTGATCGATCTGGACAGGACCGATCTCATCACAAATGTCGCGCAGGCATATATAGACCTGATGAAGACGGAGAAGAACCGGCTCCTGGCCGAGGTAGTGACCGCCGTCGCGATGACCGACGAGGTAAAGGGCAGAGTAGCGGCGAAGCTTAGCGAGGTCACGGGCAAGAACGTTTCGGTAAAGAACACTGTGGACAAGGATGTGATCGGCGGCGTGGTCGTCAAGGTCGAAGGTAAGATCGTGGACCTATCGGTCAAAAGGAAACTTGTCGATCTGCAAAGAGGCATTAAGGCCGCTGGGTAAGGAGGAAGTCTAACAATATGGCAGAGATCATTCAATCGGATAAGATCTTGGACGTCATCAAGAAGCAGATCGAGCAGTATAAACCGGACACGGAAGCCGCGGAAGTCGGTGTAGTGCTCGAAAGCGGTGACGGGATAGCGCGTATCAAAGGCCTGCCGAACGCCATGTATAATGAGATGCTCCAGTTCCCCGGAGACGTGTACGGGATCGCATTGAACCTTGAGAAAGAGCAGATCGGGTGCATCATCCTCGGCGACCAGACTTCGGTCGAAGAGGGCGCGGAAGTCAGGGGGACGGGCCGCATCATGGAGGTCCCGGTGGGTGAGGCGTTGATCGGCCGCGTTGTGAACGCGATCGGGGAGCCGGTGGACGGAAAGGGACCGGTGGAAACGGACAGTTTCCGTCCGGTCGAGCGTCTGGCGCCGGGTGTAGTCGAGCGACAACCGGTCCGCGAACCGCTGCAGACAGGCCTCAAAGCAGTCGACTCGATGATACCGATCGGCCGCGGACAGCGCGAACTTATCATCGGCGACCGCCAGACGGGTAAGACGGCGATCGCTATCGACACTATCATCAATCAAAAAGGCCAGGACGTCATATGTGTTTACGTGGCGATCGGGCAAAAGGCGTCGACTATCGCGCAGGTAGTCGAGAAACTGACGCAAACGGGCGCGATGGACTATACGATCATCGTCAACGCCCCGGCGTCCGAACCGGCGTCGCTGGTATATCTAGCCGCATACGCCGGATGCGCGATGGCCGAGGAGTTCATGTACAAATATAACAAGCATACTCTGGTCATCTACGATGACCTTTCAAAACACGCTACAGCGTACCGCCAGTTGTCGCTTCTCTTGAGGCGGCCACCAGGCCGCGAGGCTTACCCCGGGGATATATTCTATCTCCATTCACGCCTGCTCGAGCGGTCTGCGAAGTTGTCGGATGAACTCGGAGGCGGGTCCTTGACAGCGCTTCCTATAATCGAGACACAGGCGGGCGACGTATCGGCTTACATCCCGACAAACGTCATCTCAATAACCGACGGTCAGATATACCTTGAACCGGACCTTTTCTACGCCGGTGTTCGCCCGGCCATCAATGTGGGTATTTCCGTTTCGCGTATCGGCGGCTCGGCGCAGATCAAAGCGATCAGGCAGGTTGCCGGGATGCTCCGGATGGACCTGGCGCAGTATCGTGAACTGGAGGCGTTTGCCCAGTTCGGAACGGAGCTGGATAAAGTCACACAAGCGCAGCTCAACCGCGGCGCCCGGATGGTCGAGATCCTTAAGCAACCCCAGTACCAGCCGATGCCGGTTGAGGAACAGGTCATCATCATCTATGCCGGCACAAAGGGATTCCTCGACGATATAGAGATAGGCCGGATCCGCGAGTTCGAACAGCAATTCCTCGAATTCATGCGGGTATCACGTCCGGATGTGGGCAAAAAGATCCGCGAAGAGAAGACAGTATCGGAAGATCTGGGAAAACAACTTGAACAATCGATAGACGAGTTCAAGCGAACCTTCAGTGAGTCCGAGACGGCTTAAGGCAAGGCGGGAAGCTAAGAGACGATGGCGGGACAGATAAGACAGATACGCAGACGGTTGAAGTCTGTTGACAAGATAAGCCAGATCACCAGGGCGATGGAACTTGTCGCTACGTCCAAGATCAAGAAGGCGGAAGACCGGATCAGGGCGACGCGTCCCTACGCGCAGAAGATGGTGGAACTGTTGCAGAATCTAACGACGCAAGTCGGGTTGATACAGCATCCTCTTCTCGCTGTCCACGAACCGATGCAAAAGACGGCAATCCTGACCATTACCAGCAATCGCGGACTATGCGGCGCGTTCAATACAAATGTTCTTAGAAGAACGGAAGAACTGGTCAAAGAGGAACAGGATGCGGACAGGTCGGTCAGGCTGATGGCGGTCGGCAAGAAAGGTGTCGGCTATCTTAAGTACCGCGGTTACGACCTTATGGACTCATACACGGACATCTCGGATATGCCGACGTTCGAGGACGCGCGGATGCTGGCGGGGCACCTGATGGAGTTGTATATCAACCGCGAAGTAGACCTTGTATATATAGTGTTCAACCATTTCAGAACAGTGGCTGAGCAGAAACCGATCACATTCAAACTGTTTCCGCTGGAACATCCGGAACGTGAAGAGGGAGAAAAGACGACTCCCAAAGAATATCTATTCGAACCGTCGGCTGAGTTATTGGCGCAGGTCTTGTTGCCTGCTTACGCGGAGACCGTCACATACAGGACGATGTTGGAATCGGCGGCCAGCGAGCAGGGAGCAAGGCGGACGGCGATGAAATCGGCGACGGACAATTCGACCGAGATGATATCGAACTTGACGCTAAAGTTCAACCGAGCCCGACAATCGCAGATCACGCAGGAGCTATCTGAGATAACGGGAGCGGTCGAAGCGCTCAAGTCAGCGAGTAAAAAATAAGGAGGACTTTAACATGGCAAAAGGGAAGATAGTCCAGATCATCGGGCCTGTTATAGACGCGCAGTTTCCACCCGATGGCCTGCCTGAAATCTACAATGCCTTGAAGATGACGGTATCTACTCCGGAAGGAGAAGAGGAGATCATCGCGGAAGTGGCGCAGCAGCTCGAGGACAATATCGTCAGAGCGGTGGCATTAAAGCCGACGGACGGATTAAAGCGCGGACAGGAGATCACGGATCTAGGCGAATCGATCACGATCCCTGTCGGCGACGAGACGCTCGGCAGGATCTTCAATGTCATCGGCGAGACCGTCGACCACGGCGATCCGGTGAAAACAGAGAAACGTTATCCGATACACCGCGAACCCCCGGAGTTCGACCAGCTGGCGACCAAGACAGAGCTCTTTGAAACCGGCATAAAGGTCATAGATCTTCTGGAGCCGTATGTGAAAGGCGGCAAGACAGGGCTTTTCGGCGGCGCGGGTGTAGGGAAGACCGTCGTTATCATGGAACTGATCCATAACATAGCGATGGAGCATGGCGGCATCTCCGTATTCGGCGGTGTTGGAGAACGGACCCGTGAGGGCAACGACCTGTGGCGCGAGATGAAAGAGAGCGGAGTCATCGACAAGACCGTCCTTGTATACGGGCAGATGACCGAGTCACCAGGTGCGCGTCTTAGAGTAGGTTTGTCGGCCCTGACCATGGCAGAGTACTTCAGGGATGTGAAAGGTCAGGACGTACTCCTCTTCATCGACAATATCTTCCGTTTCGTACAGGCGGGTAGTGAAGTATCCGCTCTTCTGGGCCGGATGCCATCGGCTGTCGGCTACCAGCCGACACTCGGTTCCGAGATGGGCGAGCTGCAAGAAAGGATCACATCCACCAAGAAGGGTTCCATTACGTCCGTCCAGGCGGTCTATGTACCCGCGGACGACCTGACCGACCCGGCTCCGGCGACGACATTCGCTCACCTGGACGCGACGACCGTTCTTTCACGGCAGATCGTCGAGCTGGGCATATATCCAGCGGTCGATCCGCTTGACTCGACTTCGCGGATCCTCGACCCGAACATAATCGGCGACGAACACTATACAGTAGCCAGACAGGTCCAGGAGATCCTGCAGAGATATAAAGATCTTCAAGATATCATCGCCATATTAGGTATCGACGAGCTTAGCGAGGAAGACAAACTGCTCGTCCAGAGAGCGCGTAAGATACAGAAATTCCTGTCCCAGCCATTCTTCGTTGCCGAACAGTTCACGGGTCGCGCGGGCAAGTACGTCAAGCTGGCGGACACGATCCGCGGATTCAAAGAGATCGTCGAAGGGAAGCACGACGACCTTCCGGAACAGGCATTCCTTATGGTCGGGACGATCGAGGACGCGGTTGAAGCAGCCAAGAAGATGCAAAAGATAGGGGCTTAAGCCAAGTGGCTGATAGGAAGCTTGCTTGCGAAGTCGTTACACCTGACAGGGTAGTGTTCGACGGGGAAGTCGATATGGTCGTCGCGCCTGGAGTCGACGGCGAAGTGGGCATCCTGCCTTTACACACCCCGTATCTGACGATGCTTAAAGTGGGCGAGCTTCGAGTAAGGTTCGAAAAAGAAGGGCGTGTCGTTGAGGACTATATAGCGGTCCACGGAGGGTTTCTGGAGGTCTTCGAGGACCGCGTGACCGTCCTCGCTCCGGCGGCCGAACTGGCCCGCGAGATAGATATCGAAAGAGCCAAAGAGGCGCAGGAAAGAGCCAAGACTTTACTCGACAAAAAGGAAGGCGTGGACTATGCGCGGGCGGATGCGTCACTTGTGCGGTCGCGTACAAGGATAAAGACCTCCGGCCGCTCGCAACGCTGATTCTGTTATAATCTAAAAATGACCCGTTATATAATCCAAGGAGGCATACCGCTTAGCGGGGAGATCAAGTTAAGCGGGGCTAAAAATGCCGCTCTCAAGATGATGGCGGCCTCCATACTCACTTCCGACATTAGTGTGCTCAAGAACGTACCGAGTATCAAAGATGTCGATACGATGATCCAGGTCCTTGAATTTCTTGGCGTAAGCGCGTCTTTCAATCCGGACGGCGATCTGCATATAGACGCTGCCGGGGATCTAAGCGACAAAGCGCCTTATGAGCTGGTCAGCCAGATGCGCGCATCGATAATCGTCCTCGGGCCTTTACTGGCACGCTTGGGCAGGGCACATGTGGCGTTGCCGGGCGGATGCAACATCGGTTCACGCCAGATAGACCTTCACCTGGGCGGCCTGAAGGCGCTCGGGGCGAAGATAACAACCGGCCACGGCTATATAGAAGGCGAATGCAGCGACCTGAAAGGGACCATAGTCACCTTGGACTTTCCAAGTGTCGGAGCCACGGAGAACCTTTTGATGGCTGCCGTGCTGGCTAAGGGGACGACCGTCATCGAAAACGCGGCCCGGGAGCCTGAAGTCACCGACCTGGTCTTATTCCTTAATAAGATGGGCGGGAGGATCAGTGGTGAAGATACCGCGGTGTTGACGATCGAAGGCGTGGACTCACTACACGGCGCGGTACATGAGATAATGCCGGACCGGATCGAAGCCGGAACGATGCTGATCGCCGCGGCGATGACCAACGGTAGCATACAGGTAGATCCCGGACATGCCGAACATCTCGGGATAGTGTTAGAAAAACTGTCTCTGACCGGGGCTGATTTAAGCGTTGCGAACAGTACGATCAGACTTACCACCAAAGGGCGTCCGGCGGCTCTCGATGTCTCGACCCTGCCGTATCCCGGCTTTCCGACCGACCTTCAGCCGATGATAGCGGCATACCTGTCGTGCGCCGAAGGTATAAGCATTCTGACGGAGAACGTGTTCGAGAACCGCTTCATGTATATCGATGAGTTGAACAGGATGGGGGCCGACATACGCCTGGACGGCCATCACGCCATTATAAAGGGTGTAAAGTCGCTTAGCGGCGCTCCTGTAAGAGCGCCGGATCTCCGGGCGGGAGCGGCTTTGATACTGGCCGGGCTGGGCGCCGAAGGTGAGACCATAGTCGAAGACGTCGGACATATAGAGCGGGGATATGAAGGCCTTGAAGAGAAATTACGCTATCTGGGAGCGGACATTGTCAAGGAGGAAGCCGTATGTTGATGGATAGAGAACAGATCAAGGGTATAATACCGCATAGGGAACCGTTTCTTTTACTCGATAGAATAGTCGAGTATGAGGAAGGAAAGCGAGCCGTCGGCGAATGGACATTAACAGGTGAGGAGTACTTCTTCAAAGGTCATTTCCCGGACTATCCGGTACTACCCGGTGTGCTTATGGTCGAGTCGCTTGCGCAAGTCGGAGCCGTTGTCATTCTAGATAAACCGGAAAACAGAGGGAAGATCGCTTTATTCGCCGGTATAGATAACGTCAGGTTTAAAAGCCAGGTCAGGCCGGGTGACACCCTACGGCTGGAAGTAGAACTCACCAAGATCAAAGGCCCGATCGGCAAAGGAGCGGCCAGGGCGACCGTTGACGGCCGGGTGGCCGTGAAAGGCGAACTCATGTTCGCGGTCAAGTAGGTAAAATTGATTAATAGTCAGGTCTGTGATATCCTGTTGAATTTGAGATGGTCAGACGATCAAGAAAATCCCAGTCGATGAGCAGCACAGATAGAATGTTCCATCGCCGACTCATCGCCAAACGCATCCTTATAGGTTTCCTCGCTGTACTTCTTGTCGCTACAGGCAGTGCTTTTGCTTACGTCAAGTATATCGAAGGAAAAATGCAGCCCAAGGGCCAGTTGGCCGGGGCTGTTGCTGCTGTTTTGTCGGAACCGGCGCCTAAAGAGCCGGTAAACTTCCTGATCATGGGCTCCGACTATACAGAAGAAGATGATGGCCGGTCGGATACCATCATGCTGCTACGAGTGGACCTGAATAAAAACAAAGGTGTGCTCATATCCATCCCGCGCGATTTCCGCGTAGAGATACCCGGACAAGGTATGGATAAGATCAACCATTCCTTCAACTACGGAGGTCCGGCATTGACGATCAAGACAGTCGAGAAACTGACCGGCCTTTCGATAAACCATTACGCAGTCGTCGACTATAATGGTTTTATCGGAATGGTGGACGCCGTCGGCGGAGTGGAGATCGACGTCGACCAGCGTATGGTCGATGACGAACTGGGTGACCCGATAGAGGAAGGCCGCCAGAGGATGGACGGCTTGACAGCTTTGCATTATGTACGCTGGCGAAACGATCCCAGGGGTGATTTTGCCCGTATCGAACACCAGCAGAAGTTTGCCCGGGCTCTGATAGATCAATCAGGCCAGATCCTTAACGCGTTCAAGATACCCCAGCTGGTCAATATCGTCTCTTCAAGCGTCCAGACGGATATGAGTATGGCGGATATGCTCTCCTATTCGGGGCATGTGAAAAGTGTCAACCAGAACAACTTGACGACGATCACACTGCCCGGCGCGGCCGGCGAAGTCGACGGCATAAGCTACGTCATGCCGGATTGGGAGAAGGTCGAACTTATCATGGACCTGGTCAGAAACGACAAACCGCTGGATGAGGCGCTGGCCATGGAGATCCAGTCTTACGATATATCGGCCAAGGTACTGAACGGTTCGCCGACCGAAGGCGTTGCCGGTGAGATCTCCGACTTTCTTAGCAATAAAGGGTATCAGGTGGTCTCGGTCGGAAACGCCGATAAGAATGATTATACCAAGAGCGTCTTGTTCTACCAGAAGGCGAACTATGCAAAAGCCCTGAATATAAAGGCCGCCTTGAAAGAACTCCTACCGGATATCGAACTCAAAGAATCCGATACCCTTGATTCTCAATCAGATGTCCTGCTCATCGTAGGGAGCGACTATAAGAAATGAAGCCGCGATGGCATCATATCCCGCAGATAATCGCTGACGCGGCTCTCGTTGCCGCTTCTTTGCTGCTTGCGTTCCTTATAAGGTTTGAATTCTCGATACCCGCCAGCGACTGGCGGATCCTAAGAAACACGATCGTCGTGGTCATCGCGGTCAAACTACTGGTCTTCTTCCTAAGCGGCCTGTATGACCGCATGTGGCGATATGTAAGCATCCGCGAGCTCGTCGTCCTATTGCGTGCCGTACTCATCAGTTCGGTCGCCATCGTCATACCGCTTTTCTTTCTCCAGCAGACCGGATTTCCGCGGTCGGTGATCGTAGTCGACGGGCTTTTTACCCTGTTTTTTGTGGGCGGCGCGCGATTTCTTGTCAGATACCTGTTCGAGATCAAGAAACACCGTAGCGTGTTAGCCGGCTCGAAACCGGTATTGATATTCGGTGCGGGTGACGCGGGAGAGATGATCGTCCGTGAGATGCTCAAGCACCCGGATGTGGAGTACGATCCGGTCGGTTTTGTCGACGATGACCCTACCAAGAAGGGCCGTCGCATACATGGGGTGGAAGTGCTAGGAACTCATAACGACATCACCGACCTGGCTGAAAGGTATGAGATCGAAGAGGTGGTCATAGCAATACCGTCGGCTCCAAGCCACGTCATACGAGACGCGGTCGCTCTATGCGACCGGGCCGGCGTCAAATGCAAGACGTTGCCCGGTGTGTTCGAAATGATCGACGGGCGTGTCGAACTCTCGCTTATCCGCGACGTAAGGTGGAAGACCTGCTCGGCCGGGAACCTGTAAAGATAGACCTAGCCGAGGCGGCGATGTGTATAAACGACGCCAACATACTTGTCACAGGCGCGGCCGGATCGATCGGCTCCGAGCTTTGCCGCCAGATATCCCGCTTTGACCCGCGTGAACTTAT
>JAGVPG010000015.1 GCA_020052375.1 Actinomycetota bacterium
GCCTGCCATTCGTAGCCGGATAGACGAACATCGTTAGATGTGAGTCAGTGGCGGCGAAGAATGGTGGGCGCTAGAGGATTTGAACCTCCGACCTCTTCCACGTCAAGGAAGCGCTCTCCCCCTGAGCTAAGCGCCCGTATTAGCTGGTAGCTAGTAGCGTGTAGCGTGTAGCATGTAGCAAAACCAAAACAAAAAAAACAAACCCGGACAGATAAAAAGCGTGGTCGAATAAGTTAAAAAGGTGTCCGAGCATTTGTAATATATCATTTATAAGACGGGCGCTGCAAGTATGGAATAGTAAGGTTATAATGAGAAACGCACTTGAAAACAAGGAGGCCGCTTTTGATGACTGATGATGTTAATTCCCGCTGGTGGGTGTTTCCAGGATTCGAGATAGAGGTCATAGCAACAGGCCTCGACCTCCCGGCCAACATCTGTTTTGTCCCCGAACCGAAAGACGATCCATTAGCCCCGTTGTTGTATGTGAATGAACTCTACGGACAGGTAAAAGTAATAACAGTAGATTTCAGTGTACATTCATACGCGGAAGGACTTCTTAACTATCAACCGGACCATAAGTTTCCAGGAACGGGCGAGTCCGGGATGACCGGGATCGTCGTCGAACCGGAGTCCGGCGACCTTTTTCTATCTATGATCTATGAGAAAGACGGCAAAATGTTCTCGAAGATCATCAGGACATCGAGTCTTACAGGTCTAAAGCTAGACTCGATGTCTACAATCATCGACGATATCCCGTCGATCAGGGCGGCCCACCAGATACAGGCGCTCACTATAGGTTTTGACGGCAAGCTTTATGTGAATCTCGGGGACGGCATGATAGACTCCAGCACGGCGCAGAATGACAACGAACTGCGCGGAAAAGTCCTAAGAATGGACCTCGACGGATCCATACCGACGGACAACCCTATGCCCGGCAGCTATGTCTATGCCAAGGGATTCAGGAATCCGTTCGGAGCCAGATGGCGGAAAAGCGACGGAGCTTTGTATATCTCGGACAATGGTCCAAACACAGACGACAGGGTAGCCAAGGTAGTGCCGGGTGGTAATTACGGCTGGCCGATGTCGATGAGACAGAATTCAATAATGTGGTGGAACCATTGCCAGGCGCCGACGGCGATCGACTTCATGCAGGGTGGGCAGTTTCCGGACGAATACAATGATGAGCTTTTCGTTGCTCTGTTTGGGCCCGCATACGCTCTGGGAAGGGATCCAAAGGGGAAGAAGATCATAAAGATAGCGCTGAATGAAGACGCTACGGCCGTCAAGGGTTACGACGAATTCGTCTACTACAAAGGCGATGGCCCGGCAAGCTGCTGCGGCCTGCAATTCGGTCCGGACGGACTCTATTTCACGGACCTGCATGGAGAGACAAATGGTAAGGGAAAAAAGGCCAACGGGAATGTGTATAGGATAAGAGCAGTCGAATAGGGAAGTAGGGAAGGGGATCCTTGTGAAGGTTCTTGATAACAATGAAAACTTAATGCGATGTTTATGCCCGAACTGTCCGACATATGGCGCCTGTATGAAGACGGAAGAGAAGACAGCCTTATATTGTGCTCGCAATTCTACAAGATGCGCGGTCGACAAGCAGGGCTGTATCTGTGGCGAGTGCCCTGTAGGTTCAGACTACAGGCTGAACGACATGTACTATTGCGTCATCGGTAAAGCGTAATTTAGCAAGTAGCAAGTAAGTCAAGAATCTTAGACAAAGAAATAGTACGAAAAACAGAAATTATCAAATGGTTTTCTAAGCCACAAGCTACTAGCTATCAGCTACGAGCTAGAAAGTGGAGGCGAGGACCGGATTCGAACCGGTGAATAGAGGTTTTGCAGACCCCCCCCTTAACCACTTGGGTACCTCGCCCCTCGCTAATTATGAAAACGCCCTTCTTCGCCAACACTAGCCTCACTTCGTTTCGGCTTAAACGGCTACGAAGGGCATTCTTCGCACATCTCTATTATATAGCTGGCCTGCCATTCGAAGCCAGTTAAAAGGCGGAGGCTTTAGCCGAAGCCTTAAGCCGGCGAAGAATGGAGCGGGAAACGGGACTTGAACCCGCGACCCTCACCTTGGCAAGGTGATGCTCTACCACTGAGCTATTCCCGCTCATAAAGAATCTTATGTACTCTACGATTATAGAAAAAATCCGTGCTATAATCAATTGAAAAACTTCATTGTGAGGGTGAGACCATGAACAACAAGAAAGACATCAAGCGGTTTGTAAGGGAAGAACTGAAATGCGAATGTCCTGACGAGGTGTTTGAGTCGATCGAGTACGAAAAGGACGTCGATATAGAAGGACTCAAGGTCAGAGACAAGATCAAGATCGGCGGGAAGCTTCTAGTCTATGTTGTTGATGAAGACAAACTTGACTATATGCTGGATGAGATCTCGCGTTTATTGGTATCAGGCAAGTCGGAGCGGGATGAATCGGGTCTCAACAGATTCAGGTTCGTCCTCTTGTCAGATAAGATACTCGAGATGAGCCAGGTGCTCGTCACTGTTCAAATCGATTCCGGCTGTATGGACGACAACATGTTCGTACACATGGTCTCGAAAAAGAAAGCCATCAAGCACTAGCTCGGCTTCTATAGAAATTTGGCCAACACCAATCCGATCGTCATCAAGACCGGCGTAACGTTCACAACAAGGACGTTCTGTCCGAGTGACGGTATGAGTTTCTCCGTGTTGTCGTAGTTCTGAACCGCTCCCATCGTGGCCTTGATGGCGATAGGTATCGTCAATAAAGCGAGCAGGACATGAGGGGGCAATACATTTAGCACGACCGGGACGATTATGAAAACGTAAGCAAGGATGTTGAAGAGGCCGTAGAAGACCGCCGATGTCTTTTTGCCTAGGAGGATCACTCCATGCCGCCTGCCCGTCTGTTTGTCCGCGTCGAAATCCGGGATCTCGTTAACCCATAACAGGTTTGTCACTAATATGCCGACAGGTATGGAAGCCCAGATGACAGCGGGGGATATGTGAGATGAGCCGACAGCCAGCTGTGTAACGTACGCTCCAATGATCAACAGCGGGCCGAACCCTAAGCCCGGGAATAACTCCGTGATGTAGACCTTTGTCAGTAACGGCGTGTAGATCACTGAGATGATAGCAGCGGGGATGACAAGCCATAACAACACGGGGTATAGGACTATGAAATACCCGCCGATTATAAGCCCCGCCAGCAGGGCGCTTAAGCCCAGGACCAGAACCGCGCTCGGAGTCAGGAGACCTTCCGGCAACATACCGCTACCGCCGCTGAAAGGTGTTCTTTTTGTCAGTTTGTCAGTTCCTTTGACGAAATCGGTGTAATCGTTGATGACATTGACAGTGATATGTGCGAACAGGGAACCGATAAGGGCCAGCACCATATGCAGGAGGTTGAAAGACCCCTCCCACGCGGCTACAGCGATCCCGACCGAGAAAGCGGCAGGGGTAAGGATCAAGAACTGAGGGCGCGTCTCCAGAAAAAGCAGTTTCGGTTTACTAGGCATTTGTTCCAAACGTATCATCTCCTTGAAGTTTAGATGAGTGAATACTCATTCATTTTATTTATGATAATGAGTTATAATAGGGATGTCAATGGGAAAGAGCTGAAGGATGAAGGCTAAAGGATGAAGTAGGGCTGAAGAAACAAATAAAGGTATAGGAGAAGTTATGGCGAGGCCGAAGGACAATAAGGACAGGATAGTCAACGCGGCTCTTAAGACGTTCGTAACTAAAGGCTACCAGCAGACCACTGTCGCCGAGATATCGAAAGAAGCGGGACTGGCCGAAGGCACTCTATATAACTACTACTCGAGCAAGGAAGAGTTGCTCCTGGCTGTTTTCGACGACAAATGGGGCGGGATAATAGAGGACATCAGACGAAAGATAGTCCGGATCGACGACCCGAACGACAAGATGAAGACGATGTTCTCGATGGTCGTCAGGATGTTCAAAAAAGACCGCGACCTCGCGGAGATCTTCTTGATCGACGTCAAGCAGAGCAGCATATTCATAAATAACTATCCCGTTAATCGTGTCGTCGAGTTCATAGACCTGATCGAAGAGATACTGATCGAAGGCAAAAAAAAGGGCGTATACAGGAAGGACCTGGATACAAAGGTCGCCAAGATGGTCATATTCGGCGCGGCGCAAGGCATCATGTTGAGCTGGGTCTTAAGCGAATCCGCGGCAGACAATAAAAAGAGCTATAAGATGAGCCTGATCAGGGCCTCGAGGGCTTTACGGGATATCTTTAAGTACGGTCTTTAGAGACTGAAGAATTGACGGCAATTAGCAGTAGTCGCCTCCGCCACCTCGTCTATTGAAATACCTCTTATCTCGGATATCTTCCGCGCCACTTCCACGACATAGGCCGGCTCGCACGGTCTGCCTCTGAAAGGTTCCGGGGCCGCGAACGGGCTGTCGGTCTCGATCATCATCCTGTCAAGCGGTACATCGCGTATCACCTTTGTACGTTCAAGCTCGTCGGGTGTCGGGCCGCTTTTTCTCGAAAACGTTATTACGCCGGTAAAAGAAAGATAGTGACCCATATCGAGAAGCTTTCGGCTCATATCATACGTCGAACTGAAGAAATGAATGACACATTTAAGGTCGCTGTACTCGTCGAGTATTTTCAGGATATCGGAATCGGCTCCGCGCGTATGGACGACTACCGGTAATTTGCACTCCCTGGCCAGGTCGAGCTGGGTCTTGAATCCTTTTATCTGTACTTCTTTCGGCGTCCTCATCTTGAAATAGTCCAGCCCGATCTCACCGATTGCTAAGACCTTTTTGTTCTGCGCGAGCGATCTGAGTTCAGCGAGCGCATCATCAGCGACTGTGTTCGCGTCATGAGGATGGATGCCGACTGTCGCGTGTATACAGTCATGCTTGCCAGCCAGCGCTACTGAATTCCGGGACCCTTTAAGATTCGATCCTACATTGATCATCTGCAAGACGTCTGCATCTTGAGCTCTCATTATATAGAGCTCCGGGTCTCTGCTTAACGGGTCGAAATCCAGATGGACATGCGTGTCTATGAACATACGAAGAGTATAACATCATAAGTGGCGGTCATCATGCTGAATATAGTATATTAGTCGTTGTTGCTAAATCGAGCCAAACGGCTATATCGGGTATAAAAAGGGGACTCATGGACAAGGACGAACTGGACATACTGCGGCATACAAGCGCACATATAATGGCACAGGCGGTGACCGAGCTATATAAAGACGTAAGACTTGGAATCGGCCCGACGATAGAAGACGGGTTCTACTACGATTTCGACCTTGATCATACGTTCACTCCCGACGATCTCGAGAAGATAGAACAAAAGATGCGGGAGATCATCAAGAAAGACATCCCCCTGGTTCGCGAGGAGATAAGCCGGGAAGAAGCTAAAAAGTTATTCGAAAAAGCCGGCGCGACTTACAAAGTCGATCTCTTGCAGAAGATAGAAGAACCTGTCGTCAGCATCTACAGACAGGGCGATTTTGTAGACATGTGCCGGGGTCCGCACCTTAAGTCGACTGGAAGGGTCAAGCATTTCAAGTTGCTGAACCTGGCCGGCGCTTACTGGCGGGGTGACGAAAATAATCCGATGCTCCAGAGGATATACGGGACCGCCTGGAAGACAAAGGGAGAGCTGGACGACTATCTGAACAAGCTTGAAGAGATCGCAAAGCGCGACCACCGGCGGCTGGGCAGGGAACTGGATCTTTTCAGTATGTCGGAAGACATAGGCCCGGGTCTTGCCGTTTATCATCCGTATGGAACGACTCTGAGGTTCATCATCGAGGATTTCCTTAAAGAGGAGCATAAAAAGCGCGGATACCAGTTTGTCATATCGCCTCATATCATGAAGGCATCCATCTGGAAGACGTCCGGGCATTATCAGATGCAATATCCGATGTATTTCTTCGACATCGAAGGGCAGGAGTACGGGATCAAACCGATGAACTGCCCGGCTCATATACATGTATACAAATCGCAACCGCGAAGCTACCGTACGCTACCGTTACGTTTCTTTGAACTGGGCACCGTCTACCGTCATGAAAGGTCCGGAGTACTACACGGGCTACTGAGGGTAAGGGGTTTTACACAAGACGACGCGCATATATTCTGCCTGCCGGACCAGATCGAACAGGAGATACTGGCCGCGCTCGAATTCGCCTTTTTCGCCCTTAAGACATTCGGCTTCGAAGAATACCATGTGATGCTTTCGACAAAGCCTGATAAATACGTGGGCACCGAAGAGAACTGGGAGAGGGCGACAGAGGCGCTTAAGACGGCGCTCGAGGACAATAAGGTGTCGTACGAAGTCGATCCCGGGGAGGGCGTGTTCTACGGGCCGAAGATCGATGTGAAACTTAAGGATGCCCTGGGACGTTTGTGGCAGGGCCCGACCATACAGGTAGATTTCAATCTGCCGGAGCGTTTCGATATGGTCTTCTATGGAGCGGATAATGCCCAGCACAGGCCTGTCATGATACATAGGACGGTCCTGGGGAGTGTGGAAAGGTTCATGGGCGCGCTGATCGAACATTATGGAGGGGCTTTCCCGATGTGGCTGGCTCCGGTACAGGTAGTGATCGCACCTATAGCGGACAGGCATCTCGGATATGCGACAGAGATCCTCAACGAGTTGACAGCTAACGACATCAGGGCGGAGATCGATGAACGGAGGGAGACGATCCCGGCAAAAATAAGGGACGCCCAGATGAGAAAGATACCGTTTACTGTTGTAGTCGGCGATAAAGAAGAAGAGGCTAAGACTCTGGCAGTCAGGGGTAGGTCTGGCCAGGACAGGCGGGGCGTCAGGCTTAAAGAGCTCGTTCTTGAGATAAAAGAGAAAGTCGAGACTAAAAGCTCCGACGAGGTGTAAAAAATGGACGAAAAAAGACTGAAAAAGCTGATTGAGATCTTAGACGGATCGGATCTGAGCGAGATAACCGTTGAGGAAAACGGCGTCCGGATGACGGTGCGTAAAGGGCCTTTGACCATCATGGAACCGGCGGAGAGTGCTGTGTCACCGGAAGCTGGGGAGAAACCCGCGCACGAAGGGAATGAGATCCGATCCCCCATGGTAGGAACATTCTTTCTATCACCCGCGCCCGGACAGGAACAGTATGTCGAACTGGGCGATACGATCGACAAGGGCCAGACCGTCTGCATCATAGAAGCGATGAAGATCATGAACGAGATCACCGCCGAAGAACCGGGACGCATCACAAAGATCCTGGTCGAAGATGGCAGCGCGGTAGAATTCGGCCAGCCGCTCTTTTATTACGAACCGCATAGATGAAGATCCGGTAGGTGACACATAAGTTGTTTGATAGAGTCCTCATTGCCAATAGAGGCGAAATAGCCGTCAGGATAATAAGAGCGTGCCGCGAGATGGGTATCCATAGCGTAGCCGTCTTTTCGGAAGCGGACAAAGATGCGTTGCATACGAGAATGGCTGATGAGGCGATATGCATCGGAGCGGCGGCGCCGGAAAAAAGCTACCTGAACATACCCCACATAATAAGTGCGGCTGAAGTAAGCCAGGCAGATGCGATACATCCCGGTTACGGTTTCCTGTCGGAGAACGCGCGGTTCTCCGAGATATGTTCGTCATGCGGAATAACGTTTATCGGGTCACCGCCGGAAGTGATAGAAAAACTCGGTGATAAGGCGATGGCCAAGACGATCATGACGAAAGCGAATGTCCCGGTCGTACCGGGCACCGACGGTGTCATCGAACGCGAGAGAGAAGCTCTTACATTCGCGGCAAGTGTATCCTATCCGGTGATGATAAAGGCCGCCGGAGGCGGCGGCGGACGAGGGATGCGCATAGTATTCAATGAGAAGGAACTTAAACAGGCGTTTCACACGACACAGAGCGAAGCGGGTGCTTTCTTCAATAACTCCGCGATCTATCTGGAGAAATACATCGAGGAACCCCATCATGTGGAGTTCCAGATCCTGGCGGATGTCAAAGGTAACATAATACATCTCGGAGAGAGGGATTGTTCCGTCCAGAGAAGGCATCAGAAACTGCTGGAAGAATCCCCGTCAAGCTTCATAAGTCAAAGGCAGCGCGTCAAGATGGGTAAAGCGGCGGTCAAAGCGGCAAGCGCTGTGGGTTATGTGGGAGCCGGGACGATAGAGTTCCTGGTCGACAGGAACGGCGAATATTATTTTATAGAAGCCAATACCAGGATCCAAGTCGAACACCCGGTGACTGAGATGATCTCCGGGGTCGATATCATAAAGGAGCAACTGCGCATAGCGGCGGGCGAAAAGCTTTCGAAGACTCAGAGAGATATAGAGCTCAAAGGTCACGCCATCGAATTCCGCATCAACGCCGAAGACCCGTCTGACAATTTCAAGCCGATGGGCGGGAAAGTCGCGATCTATCAACCGCCCGGAGGGCCCGGAATACGGGTCGACAGCCACCTGTACACCGGTTACACAGTACCGACGCAGTACGATTCATTGCTGGCAAAATTGATAGTATGGGGAGAAGACAGAAATGAAGCCATCAGGAGAAGCAGGCGCGCGCTGGACGAGTTCCAGATCGAAGGGATCAAGACGACAATGCCTTTTCACCATTGGATATTGAACGAAAAGACATTCCTAGACGGAGAGGTATATACTGATTTTGTCGAGAAGCACTATTGATACGGAAAGCGGAAAGAGGAAAACGGAAAAGGGAAGATGAACGAAGAGCGGAATACCGATGAGATCGTGGTAGGCGAACTAAAAGTAGCGCGGAGTGTGCTGGAGAAGATGGTGCGTGAGAGTGTTTCGGCTGTTGATGGGATCTCCGGCCTGAAGAGAGCCGACGTCGAACCGGAAGCGGAGGGCCTGAAGATCGCGCTTCATGTCAATCTGCATCATAAGTATGTATATCCCGAGGTCGCGGCGACGGTACAGAAAAAGGTCGCTGATGATATCAACAGGATGACAGGCATCGAGTCTTTTACCGTCGATGTCACGGTAGACAAACTGGATTTTACATAAGGAGTAAGCGAGTTGCGCAAGAGAACACGGGCAAGAAAGATAGTCATGGATGTCTTGTACCACCTTGAGATCGAGGAATGCTCGGTCGAAGGCGCGCTGCATCCATACGTCGAAGAACTGGAAAGCGCCGGGATCAAGGAGTTTGTGGACAGTGAGATAGAGGGCATAATAACCCACAAGAAAGAACTGGATAAAATGTTAGACGAATCTGCTGAGGGCTGGTCCATATCGAGGATGCCGGTGCTCGACCGTAATATCTTACGGATCGGTTTATACGAGATACTCTACGACCGTGATATACCCGACAGCGTATCCATAAACGAAGCCGTCGAAATGGCGAACATGTATAGCACTGAAGACTCTGGAAGGTTCGTCAACGGCATACTCGGAAGACTGGTAAAAGATCTGAACAAAACAGTCGGAGGATGACAGTGAAGGAAGACAAAAAGCAAGACAGGGGACCGTCTTTTGAAGACGCGATCAAAACGTTGGAACAAAAGGTAGTCGAGCTCGAGAAGTCAAAGAAAGCGCCTGAGGACGCGGCAGACCTGATCGAGGACGCGACCAACGCCGCCAAAGAAGCAGCCGAGCGGGCGGACAGCTTTTAAGAGCGGGAAAAGAAGGTCT
Source organism: Actinomycetota bacterium (assembly GCA_020052375.1). Taxonomy (GTDB): domain Bacteria; phylum Actinomycetota; class JAHEXW01; order JAHEXW01; family JAGVPG01; genus JAGVPG01. The sequence goes on from JAGVPG010000015.1 coordinate 9,647, forward strand.
TGATGTCAGTTGAATACCCTAATGACCTGGTAGAAAAGGTCGACCAGGCGTTGGACGGATTCTTACCTTCTGAAGAGATCTATCCCCAAGTGCTATACAAAGCCATGCGTTACAGTCTGTTTGCCGGCGGTAAACGCTTCAGGCCTGTTCTGGTATTAAGCTCGGCTTTGACGTTCGATGCGGATGTGGAAGCACCTATGCCGACTGCATGCGCGATAGAATACATACACACTTATTCGTTGATCCATGATGACCTGCCTCCCGTAGACGATGACGACTACCGCCGGGGAAGGCCCACTTGCCACAAGGTGTTCGGTGTCGACATCGCCATAATGGCTGGTGACGCACTATTCGCCGAAGCGTTCAGCTTGGTGGCGCGGTTGCAAAAGGCAGGCAGTTCAAGTAAAATATTAGCAGTTATCAGGGAATTGGCAGAGGCTAGCGGCCCTGGTGGCATGGTCGGCGGCCAAGTAGTCGATATGATCTCGACTGACGACCAAGTCGATCTAGAGACTGTCACTTTCATACATACTCACAAGACGGGCCGTCTTATAAAAGCCGCTGTCAGATCAGGAGCTATCCTGGCGGGCGCTTCGTCAAACGAGCTAGAACTCGTTTCCCTTTATGCAGACCACTTAGGGCTAGCTTTCCAGATCACCGACGATATCCTTGATGAAGTTGGAACGCTCGACGAACTGGGAAAAGCACCGGGTGCGGACAAAAAACAACACAAAGTTACATTCCCTCTGGTCATGGGGATGGAAGAAGCAAAAAAGACAGCGGAAGAGGAAATAAAGAAAGCGAAGATGACGCTTGAAGATATAAGACGCGATACCGGCCGGCTCGAGAGGCTGGCCGATTTCGTGATAACCCGCTCCAGTTAAAGGAACGAAAAGAATATGAATGAAAGACTTCTAGACAAAATAGACTCGCCAAAGGATCTTAAAGACCTCTCGTTCGAAGACCTGAACTGTCTGGCGGGCGAGATAAGGGAAGAACTGATACAAGACGTATCAAAGACGGGCGGTCATCTTGCGCCGAATCTCGGCGTAGTGGAACTCACCGTTGCGCTGCACTATGCGCTTGAGAGCCCGAAAGACCGGATCATATGGGATGTAGGGCACCAGTGCTACGTCCATAAGATGCTTACCGGACGCCGGCAAGAGATGAAGCACATACGGCAGAAGGGCGGCATATCGGGTTTTCCGAAGAGGGCTGAAAGCGAACACGATGTCGTCGATACGGGTCATAGTTCGACATCCCTCTCTTTCGCGATCGGTCTTTCCGAAGCCATGAAGAAGTGTGGGAAAGAAGGAAAGGTGGCGGCGGTCATAGGAGACGGCGCCCTGACGGCGGGCATGGCTTATGAGGCGCTGAACCACGGCGGACATCTCAAGTCGGATGTGATGGTCATCTTGAATGATAACGAGATGTCCATATCGCCCAGCGTCGGATCGTTCTCCGCCTATTTAAGCAGAGTCAGGCTCGATTCACACTACGTCAGCTTCGAGAAGGAATTCGAACAGCGCTTGAAGAACATCCCGGCCATCGGCGAGCGGATGTATGAGATCGGCAAGCATATCAAAAGCAGCATCAAGCAGTTGATCGTCCCCGGGATGCTGTTCGAGGAGCTTGGATTCAAGTATATCGGTCCCCTTGACGGCCATGACATAGAGACGGTCGCGCGCAACATCCAGATGGCGAAAGACCTGGACACGCCGGTCCTTATCCATGTGGTAACAAGGAAGGGATACGGTTATAAACCTGCGGAAGATAATCCTAACAAGTTCCACGGAACGAGCGCGTTCGATATAAAGACCGGCCTTGCCATCTCTAAAGCCGCGGCTCCCAGCTACACTGAAGTCTTCGGAGATGCGCTGGTCGAAATCGCTGAAAAGGACAAAAAGATCATAGCCATAACAGCCGCCATGACATCGGGTACGGGACTCGACAAGTTCGCCGAGAGGTTCCCGGACAGATTCTACGACGTCGGGATCGCCGAGCAGCACGCGGTCGCTTTCGCCGCGGCACTGGCTCTAGGGGGCTTAAAGCCCGTGGCGGCTATATACTCGACATTTCTACAACGTGCTTACGACCAGGTCATCCATGACGTGTGTCTCCAGGATATGGATGTTGTATTCGCAATAGACCGGGCGGGCGTTGTCGGTGAAGACGGCCCGACGCATCACGGCGTGTTCGACATCTCATACCTTTCGACCATTCCCAATATGGTCGTAATGGCGCCGAAAGACGAGAACGAACTGCGGCATATGTTGAAAACGGCTCTTGAGATCAAGGGGCCTGTGGCGGTCCGGTATCCGCGAAGGAATGGCCTGGGGGTAAAGCTCGAACCGGCTAAAGTCCTTGAGACCGGCCGGTCAGAAGTGCTTCGCGATGGACAGGATGTGGCGATCGTAGCTTTGGGGACTATGGTCAAAACAGCCCTGGACTCGGCGGACATACTGGCTAAACACAAGATATCGGCGACCGTCGTCAATGCACGCTTCGCTAAACCGCTGGACGAAGAGCTGCTTGTAGCTCTAGCCCAACAACACAGACTTCTTGTTACAGTCGAAGAGAATGCCCTGTGGGGAGGATTCGGCAGCAATGTATTGCGGATGCTGATGACGAACGGGGTCTTCTGCCCGGCACTGAACCTGGGCTTGACCGATGATTTCATTCCGCATGGAACGATCGACGAACTGCTGGATATGCAGGGGTTAAGCTCCGAAAAGGTCGCGGCCCGGATCGAACAACGTTTGAACAAGATGTCTCCAACGCTCGCTTCCGAAGCCCAGGGAAAACTATTCAAGAACTTAAGAAAAGCCTTCCTGTCCAAGATCAACGTTTTTGAATGACCGATAAGGAAAGAATAGACACTTTACTGGTACAGAAGGGCTTTTTCCCCTCAAGAGAACGGGCGCAAAGAGCCATCATGGCCGGAGCGGTCAGGATCGATGGAGAACTACTGGACAAGCCCGGAACAAAAGTCGACGTGGATTCGGTATTGACTGTCGACGAGGGAACCCGATACGTATCCCGCGGGGCTGAAAAGCTTAAAAAAGCGCTGCTTATATTCAATATAGATGTCAACGGAAAGATCTGTTTGGATACCGGCGCGTCAACCGGCGGATTTACAGAGGTCCTGCTCGAAAACGGAGCGGCCAAGGTCATCTGCGTCGATGTCGGCTATGGCCAACTGGCGTGGAAGTTGCGTCAGGACGAGCGTGTCGTCGTTCTTGAGAGGACTAATGTCAGGTATCTAGAGAAGGAGTCCCTGCAGGGACCCGTTGATATAGTAACGGCGGACTTATCATTCATATCGCTAAAGAAGGTCTTAGGCAACCTGATAGATCTATCGGCGGAAGAAGCTGAGTTCATTCTGCTGATCAAACCCCAGTTCGAGGCCGGTAGGGATAAAGTCGGCAAGGGAGGGATCGTAAAAGATCCCGAAGTGCACAAACAAGTCTTGCGTGATCTGATATATGATTTTGAAGAACACGGATTATATCTTGAGGGCGTCGACTATTCTCCGATAAAAGGAGCGGACGGCAACATAGAGTTCCTGGTGCACTTGACCAAAGGAGATCAAAGAGGTCAAGGATGTCAAGGAAGTCGAGGAAGTCGAGGAGAGAGCGAAGTCAAGAATATGGTAGATAAGGTAGTAGATAAAGCACATGAGGAACTGGATAAAAAATGCTGAAAGAGCTACACATTAAAAACTTTGCGCTGATAGATGAGCTATTTTTAGGACTGGACAAAGGCCTGAACGTCTTGACGGGTGAGACGGGAGCCGGTAAGACGCTTGTGCTTGAAGGCATGAACCTTCTCATAGGGAAGCGAGCAGACACTCTGCTGATAGGAAAAGGGAATGCGGAAGCTCTGGTCGAGGCATCTATTGAATTGCCGGAAGGCGAACACGTCATAGGCAGGACGGTGTCGGCAGACGGTAAAAACAAGTGTCACATAGACGGAAAACTGGCGACGGTAACGATGATCGCCGGGTTAATGGATAGCATCGTGGATTTTCACGGGCAACATGAGCATCAGGCACTTTTAAAACAGAGTCATCATATCGACTATCTAGATGAGTTTGCCGGAAGCGGGCTTGCGGAAGTCAAAAAAGAATATAAAGAGATCCACTTACGGCTTAATACACTTAAGAAAACACTCGAAGACTTAAAGATGAGCGAGGAAGAGAGGGCCGCTAAAATGGACCTCTTGCATTTTCAGATCGATGAGATAGAGAAAGCGGACTTAAAAGAAGGCGAGGATCTGGACCTGGAGAAGGATAGGCTCAAAGTACAGAATGCCGAGAGGTTGAAGCAGGCGATGATCGATGCCAGGAATGCGCTCAGTGGTGGCGATCAAGGAGAGCCGGCTTCGCTCGATGGGCTAAGAGTAGCAGCAGAATCGATGAAAGGGCTCGAAGGAATAGACGATGAGCTGGCAAAGTCGGGCGAGAGACTTCAAGAGATACTGATGGAAACCGAGGAGATAAACAGGGATATAGGCGGATACCTGCAGGAGAATGAGTACGAGACCGAACGTCTTAATGAGATCGAAGATAGGCTGCACGAGATAAAGGATATTATGAAGAAGCACGGCGGTTCAATAGCGGCGGCTATTGATCATAAAGATATAGCTAAAGTAGAGCTTGAGCTACTTACAAAAAGAGATGCGAAGATCGACGGGATAGAGGGAGAGATCGAAGAGGGCGAGAAAGAACTACGAAAGACAGCAAAGAGACTTAGCGATATAAGACGCTGCTCGTCTGCGGACTTAAAGGCGGCGGTCGAGAAAGAGTTTAAAGATATCGGGTTAAAAGACTGCGTATTCGAAGTCGTGTGCGAAGAGGCAGACGACTACAAAGTCGATGGAATGGATAGAGTCGAGTTTTTGATCGGCCCGAATGCCGGTGAGAGTACGAAACCGCTTGTCAGGATCGCCTCGGGCGGTGAAGTCTCCCGTATCATGCTGGCGCTTAAGATCGCTCTGACCAAGGCGGATCCTGTCCCGATATTGATATTCGACGAGATAGATGCCGGGGTGGGCGGAAAGACAGCGGCAAGAGTGGGCGCGAAACTGGCATATCTGTCGCGAGGACATCAAGTGATAGCGATCACGCATCTGCCGCAGATAGCTGCCTTTGCCGACAGCCATTATCATGTATCTAAGAATAAAAAAGCCGATAGGACCATAACGACCGTCAAAGGTCTGGACAAGGCCGGCAGGCTTAGCGAGCTGGCAAGGATGCTTAGCGGAATAGGCATAAGTGACATAACAAGGTCGCATGCAAACGAACTCATGGAAGATGCGCATAATCTCAAACTTGAAAAGTCTAAAAGATAAGATAAAAAGCCATTTCAGCCGCTGGGCTCTATATTGGGCTTTACTCGGAGTCCTGGCAGTACTGGCTATCATGGTGCTTGTAGCAGTCTTCGCCTTTACGGGATGGCCTCATCTAAGGAGTCCGTTCGCCGGAAAAGAAGCAGTAAGGTTGGCGCCGGACAGCAAAGCGCTGGCAACGGATGAGATGAGCAAGAAACTCGCGTCACGCATCCTGCCTTTCGCGAGAGTGAGCGAATTCAATGAGACTCTTTTCCTACCGGCCAGAATGGGCTTGATCAAAGGCATCGGATATCACGAGTCGGGCAACAACAAAGCTTACTCGCTCGAACCCATCGGAAAACTAATCAAAAACGAGAATGATTGGAAGGTGGATGTGCCGCTGGGCTCGAATTGCGCGGCGCCCCAATACTATATAATGGAATCTCGAGGTGAATCGACGACTGCGACTTCTGTCGCTGATATAGCGATGGAGAGAAATACGCAGGTTCTAGCGCCGATAGACGGTACTGTGACTAAGGTCGAATCACTCGTCATATATGACGAGTATGAAGACATACAGATCGAGATAATGCCAGCCGGACACCCCGAACTAAGGATGGCGTTTCTTCATATAGACGACATCAGGATCAAGGTCGGTGATGAAGTGAAGCAAGGCCAGACGATGATGGGAATACCGAGAGACTTCACGGCGGCTTTTAAGTCGGAGCTGGATGATTACATAAAACCGCCGTTTCCGCACGTGCATATGCAGATGAACCGGTATGTTCCCGACCAGCCGAACTAGGAAGGGCTTTTCTTGAGATACAAAGGTCAAGCACGACTTGATAAGAAAACAAAGAACCTGGTAAAGCGGCTTCATCCGGGGGACATAGCCATTATAGACCACGAAGATATCGACAGGGTGACGGCCGAGACGCTGGTCGATACGCGTGTCGAGGTCGTAGTGAATGCCAGTAAATCGATCAGCGGCAGGTATTCGAACCTGGGTCCGCTGATACTGACCAAAGCCGGGATCCAGCTGCTGGATGACGTAGGAAAAGACATCTTCACACAAGTCAAAGAGGAAGATATCCTGACCATACACAACAACGCCGTGATCAAAGAACACACAGTCATAGCTCGAGGGACTTTACTTTCGACAGCTGATGTTGAATTGCTGATGGAACAGGCGAAAACGAATATGGGGAAAGAGCTTGAGAAGTTCGCCCAGAACACACTCGAGTTCATTTCGAAAGAGAAGGAGTTCCTTGAAGGTGTGGATGTCCCGGAGACCAGGACCAACCTGAAACACCGCCACGCGCTTATTGTCTCTCGCGGTTATGACTATAAGGAAGACCTAAGGACTTTAAGGGCATATATCCAGGAATTCAGGCCGGTATTGATCGGTGTTGATGGCGGCGCGGACGCTTTGCTGGAAACCGGATATAAGCCGCATATCATAATAGGAGATATGGACAGCGTAAGCGAGAAATGCCTGAAAAACGGCGCGGAGCTGATAGTCCATGCTTACCCCGACGGCAAAGCGCCTGGCCTCGATCGCCTAAAGAAATCGGGTTTCGACCCGCTTGTTTTCAGGAGCCCGGGGACCAGTGAGGACATTGCCATGTTGCTGGCATATGAAAAAGGCGCGGAGCTCATAGTAGCCGTGGGAAGCCATGCCAATATGGTCGAGTTTCTGGATAAGGGAAGGAAGGGTATGGCATCCACGTTCCTTGTCAGATTGAGGGTGGGTCCGATACTTGTTGACGCGAAGGGCGTAAACAAACTTTACCGGTCGACCGTCAAACCGTCATATTTCCTGGTCATTCTGATGGCGGCGCTTCTCACTTTGCTGATCATGGTACAGGTATCACCGATGGCGAGAAACATCTTAAGATTGCTAGTGTTGAAATTGAGATTGGTCCTAAAGATATAAAAAGTGATACCCCCTCTTTTTATTCCTCCCCCTTAAGGGGGAGGACTTAGGTGGGGGTAGCGATGACAAAGGAGATATAAGTGTTTGATTTTAGGTACCATATCATTTCGTTGGTGGCTGTCTTTCTGGCGCTCGGCGTCGGCATCTTCATGGGGACGATGGTGGCGGAGAAGGGAGTCGTGAATCAGCAGGAAAAAGCGCTTATAACGAAGCTGGAGAAGGACTTCGATGCGCTGCGCGAGGAAAACCGGGTCGCCTCCGAGGATATGAAGCAAGCCGGTATGTTCAGCAAAGAGATAATCCCGATGGTCGTGCACGATAAACTCTACCAGCAGAACGTAGCCATAGTCATTACGACCAATCTTGAAGATGAGGAAAAGAAGGCCTTGAAGACGACCATAGAACAGGCGGGCGCCAACCTGCGTTCGACGACGTCCTTGACAAGCGAGCTTGGCTTCAACAAAAAAGACAACCTGGATAAGATAAACACCATACTAGGGACATCGAATCTGACAGGCAACCAGCTTAAGAACCGCATGATGTCGGATCTGGGCAAGCAACTTACGACCGGGCAGAGTCAGGAGTTCTTTCAAAGCCTGAAGGACGCCGGCGCGATACGGATAGACGGGAACTACGAAACACCTGTCCAGATAATCGTGGTAGTAGGGGGATCGGACAACGATGTAACCGTAGATGATGTAGACACCCCCTTTATCAAAGAGGCCTTATCGCTCGGCGTAACGGTGCTGGGTACGGAGACGTCGACGGTCAAGAACTCATACATGACCGCATATCAACGCCTGGGAATAAGTACGGTAGATAATATCGACACCTCCTCCGGTCTGGTCTCTTCCATCCTGGCCGTTAGCGGCCAACCGGGCAACTATGGCATTAAATCGACCGCCAAGCGATTGATGCCGGTCCTATCCGGCCAGTAGCGCAAGGTGAAGATCGTCGCGCTCGTCCCGGCTCACAATGAAGAAGACGCGGTCGGAAAGACCGTAAGAAGCTTAAAAGACTCAAAAGTCATCGACACAGTGATCGTGATCGATGATGGGTCGACGGACAAGACTGCAGAAAAAGCTGAAAAGGCTGGCGCTGAGATCGTCCGTTTGACCAGAAACACGGGCAAAGGCGGGGCGCTGAATCAGGGACTAAAGATATTGCCATCCGATTACGACGCTGTCGCGTTTATTGATGCCGATGTCGAAGACAGTGCCGGTGAAGTGGATAAACTCGCTAAACCGGTCATAGAAGGCGAAGCGGACATGTCGATCGCTGTCATTACGGCAAAGCCTGGCTCTGGTGGATTCGGGCTGGTCAAGGGTCTTGCACAACGCGGGCTAAAAAAGAAGACAGGCCTGGATCTCAAAGCACCTCTAAGCGGACAGAGGGTCATAAAACAAGAGGTGATCGACGCCATAGGGCATTTCGAGGCGGGGTATGGCCTTGAGGTCGCGTTGACTATAGACGCAGTCAAGAACGGGTTCAAGGTGGTAGAGGTTCCGGTCGATATGTATCATGCGTATACCGGTAAGACGGTAGCGGGTTTTTTGCATCGAGGCCGCCAGTATCTGGACGTCTTGAGGGCCTTAAGGAGGCGCAAGTATTGAGCATCTTCTGGCTTTTCGTACTGTCCGGTTCGATAATTGTCTCTCTTGTTCTTTTCTTGATGACCAAGAAGCTTCTTGTATTAGTCGGTCTGTACCGTCCCAACTATGTTGGAGACATCATCCCTATAAGCACGGGTGTTATAGTGGTGCCGCTGCTACTGTTCTTTGAACTTGTCGTCTTCTGGTTTCTGCAGAACGCTTTTCCGCGAACGGCCCGCTTTCCCGATCTAAATTTCGCTTTTGCCGTCCTTGTCGTTATGATGACGCTGCTTGGCCTGATGGATGACGCTTGGGGCGACAGGTCGATCGGCGGATTTCGCGGCCATTTTGGAGCTCTTCTAAAAGGACGGGTGACGACCGGGGTGGTCAAAGCGATCGGCGGTGGATTGGTCTGTCTGTACGTCTCATTCAGGGTGTCGACAGAAGTCTCCTTGGTGATGATCCTGATGGATGCCCTTATACTCGCATTGGCCGTCAACATCTTCAACTTGTTCGACTTAAGGCCGGGCCGGGCGCTGAAGATATTCTTCCTGGCACTGGTAATGCTCGTCCTGTTTACCTATACCAGCGAATTCTGGATATTCGCCTCCATCATATTAGGAGCCGCGTTTGTGCTCTTTCCGTCGGACATTGGAGGGAGGACGATGCTTGGCGACGCCGGGTCGAACGTACTCGGCGCGGTCGTCGGATTCGGGCTGATCACAACCCTTGGAACGACACCGAGGATCGTTTCGTTCATTATCCTGCTGGTCTTGAACGCTGCCAGCGAGAAATGGTCGTTCACGCGGATAATCGAGAACGCTCCCCTCCTAGACTGGCTCGACCGCCTCGGCCGCCGCACTTAAGAAAATAGTGTGTGCCTGGTAAAGGTTGAAGTAAATCTTCTCGCTAAAGATATCCCGCTCGAAGAATTCTTCAACCTCCCCAGACACAGGATGTATAAACAAACCCTTAATTGTGGCGCCAAGCTCTGATCTCGGATACGGAAAAAAAGTGAGTGCTCTAACGCACAGCATGTTTTTGTAGCCGCCGACCTTCAGGTCGGCTTCCCTAAAAGTGAGTGCTCGCAACCCCAGCTGTGTCGTTGCGAGGGAGCGAAGCGACCGAAGCAAACTACGCAAAAAGTGTGTGCCTAGGCTAGGTTGAAGTAAATCTTCTCGAATCAAGATATCCGCTCGAAGAATTCTTCAACCTCCCCAGGCACAGGATGTATAGAAGAACCCTTATATGCGCTTATGAGGTGTTTCCGTTCCCAAGGGTTCTTCAATTAGTCTGTTTATCTTTAGAAGCATCCAGTATAATTTATCTAAAGGCTTCACAAGGAGTGAGATAATTGGTCAACAAAACATCCATCGTCACTATGGCTGTTCTTGCACTATTTGTCGGAATCGTCACAATAGCACTTATTCAGAACCCACCTACTAAACCTGCGCCTCACAACCATGAAGAGGAAGGTAGAAGTGGACAATCTAATGTTTTAGAAGCTAAGGGAGATGACATAGACCTAAGTAAAGCTAAAGACTTTACATTCAAAGTCAAGGGTATGAATTCCGAAGAAATCGCCGGTAAGGTCAACAGCTCTTTACATGCGTCATTTGAAGGCTTTGTTGGTAAAGTAACAGCAGACCTTGAAACCGGGCAGTTTACAGTGCAATATGATACAAGCGGCGCTAGTGAAGAAAAAATACTCGAAGCGATAAAACAATCTGGCTTTGAGGCTGAAGCAGTATCCGCCGAACAAAGTCCTTGATCAATTTCGTTTTCCTGGGTTCTTTGGCGAGCTCCTCGCAAAGACACCCTTTAAAGACCAGGAGTATGATCCGAACAACCCCCGCTCTCTATATTCCAATAGTTGACAATAATCGTTATAATTAGTTAAGCAATTCCGGCTGTCTTTATTCATATCTCATATGGAGTGGTGTATGGCCAAGTTTATCTTTGTAAGCGGCGGTGTTGTCTCGGCTTTGGGAAAAGGCATCACTGCAGCGTCTCTTGGCCGCCTTCTTAAAGCCCGCGGACTCAAAGTAGTCATCCAGAAGATGGATCCTTATATCAACGTGGATCCCGGTACTATGAGTCCGTTTCAGCACGGAGAGGTCTTTGTGACCGATGATGGGGCAGAGACTGATCTTGATCTGGGACATTACGAAAGGTTCATCGACGAGAACTTAGGGCAGGAACACAATTTCACCGCCGGCTCCGTATACGCGGAAGTCATAAGCAAGGAAAGAAAAGGCGACTTTCTCGGGGGCACGGTTCAGGTGATCCCTCATATAACGAACGAGATCAAAGAGCGCATACTAAAGGGTTCAACCGACAAGACGGTCGACATCGTGATAACCGAGATAGGCGGTACCGTAGGCGATATCGAAAGCCTGCCGTTCATCGAGGCCGTCAGGCAGCTACGACGGACACTCGGCAAAGAAAACGCGGTGCACATGCACGTCACCCTGGTTCCTTTTATAGAGACCGCGGGTGAACTCAAGACAAAGGCCACCCAGCATAGCGTCAAAGAACTACGCAGCCTGGGCATACAGCCGGACATCATCATCTGCCGTTCGGACCGGCCGCTCGACCCCGACGTCAAACAGAAGATATCCCTCCTTTGCGATATAGACATCGAAGCCGTCATCTCGGCGATAGATACAGATTCCATATATGCCGTGCCATTATTCCTGTTCGAAGAGGGTCTTGATGACATAGTCGTAAACCGGCTGGGATTGGTCACAAAACCGGCGGAACTTACCGAATGGATCAGCCTGGTAGACAGGATCAAGCACATCGAGCGTTCGGACAGGTCGATAACCATCGGATTGGTCGGGAAGTATGTCCGGTTGACGGATGCGTACATGAGTGTGATCGAATCTTTGAAACACGCCGGTTTTTATCATGATACGAAGATAGAGATAAGCTGGGTCGACGCGGAAGACGTCAAACCGGATATGATCGAAGAGAAGCTGTCGCTGGTGGATGGCATCGTCGTCCCAGGCGGTTTCGGCGTCAGGGGGATAGAAGGCAAGATCCTGGCCGCTAAATTCGCTCGCGAGCATGACATCCCGTTTCTCGGACTCTGTTTGGGGATGCAATGCGCGGTGGTCGATTTCGCCCGTCATGTTGCAGGTATGAAGGGAGCGAACAGTTCGGAGTTCGATCTCAAGACGCCTTATCCGGTCATAGACCTGATGGTGGAGCAGAGAAAGATCAAAGATATGGGCGGGACGATGAGACTAGGGCTCTATCCCTGCAAGCTGAAGAAAGGCACCAAGGCACACACGGCGTATAAGAAGAACATGATCGAAGAGAGACATCGCCACCGTTTTGAACTAAACAACAAGTACAGAAAACGGCTTGAGGAGGCCGGGCTCATCTTAAGCGGCGTATCGCCGGACGAGGCCCTAGTCGAGATAATCGAGCTGAAGGACCACCCGTTCTTTGTGGCGAGTCAGTTCCATCCTGAATTCAAATCAAGGCCCAACAGACCACACCCCCTGTTCAGAGATTTTGTGAAAGCCGCCGTTTCTCGGCGGACATCAAGGAATCCGCTGGAAAAAGCTACAGGCAAAGCAGTCAGGTAGACTCCGGAGCAAAAATGATAAACGACCAGCGACTACTTGATTGCTTTATCGACCTCGTCAGGATAAAAAGCCTTACTTATGATGAACGCGGTGTCGCAGATTACATAAAAAAGACGCTCGGCTTGTTGGATGTGGACATAACCGAGGACGGTACAGGAGCGAAGATCGGCGGAAACACCGGTAACGTGATAGTCCGGATGTCCGGAGATGAAGGTATGTCGCCGGTGCTTCTCGCGGCGCATATGGATACGGTCGAACCAGCGGACGGTGTAGAACCCCGGATAGACAATGGCGTAATATCCAGTTCGGGAGGTACGATCCTCGGCGCCGATGACAAGGCCGGGTGTGCCGTTATGATCGAGCTTTTAAGAGTCCTCGACGAGGACAGGGTTGATCATCCACCAATCGAAGCTGTCTTTACTGTGGCTGAAGAGAAGGGCTTGAAAGGCGCGTATCATCTCGATATCGATGCTTTAAAAGCCAGAACAGGGTTTGTAATGGATGGGGATGGTCCAACCGGCATCATCATAACAAAAGCTCCGTTTCAGGATTATTTTAAAACTAAATTTATGGGTAAAGCCGCCCACGCGGGCGTGGAGCCGGAAAGAGGGATCAGCGCCATAGAAGCCGCGTCAAAGGCGATCTCTAATATGCGGTTAGGCAGGATCGATGACGAGACCACGGCGAATATAGGCGTTATCAACGGGGGACGCGCCATAAATATCGTGGCTGATGAAACAGTCATAGAGGGTGAGGCAAGGAGTCATAGTATATCTAGGCTTAAACTACAGGTAGAACATATGAAGGAATGCGTTGCCGGAGCAGCAAAGGAAACCGGGGCAGGTTATGATATCGACATCGTCCGCCTGTACGACGGTTTCTCCTTCCGTTCCGAAGACACCCTGGTAAAAGCGGTGATAAAAGCAGCTGAACGATCGGGTGCAGATCCACGGCTTATGACAAGCGGGGGCGGGAGCGACACAAATGTCTTTAATAAAGCAGGTATCGAGTCTTTGAACATAAGCTGCGGACAGCAGCGGGTGCACACGACGGAAGAGAGTATTGCGGTGATCGACATGGTCAAAGCTGTAAGGATGCTTGAGATGCTATTGAGACCCGAGATGCCACGGATCGACGGTCGCGATGAATAAACAAAAGCTGATCCTTGTATCCGTTGCGTTCGTGTTTATGGCGGTATCTTTCTACACAGGATACAGGTTCGGCGCATGGGAAGCGGATGTGGCTTTTCCGCAGCCGATGGAGTTATGGGTAAAGGAGACCGGTCTTAGAATAGACATCGGAACGTCGCCTGACGTGATAAGATTCCCTGATGGAACGTGGAGGATGTACTATACAGTGGAAGAGGGTATAGTAAGCGCGATCTCGACGAACAGCATGGATTGGACCAAGGAAGGCGGTTTCAGGCTGACAGCGGATCCGAAATCGAAAGACCAGGCACGAATCGGCAGCCCGGATGTGTTTCAGATCGGGAAAGATAAATTCAGGATGATCTTCGAAGGAATGGATGAGAAACAAAAAGAACACAAGCTGTTCAGTGCGGTAAGCAGTGACGGCATAACATGGACTCGGGAAAGCGGGGTAAGGTTGGAGGATGTGAGCAGCGCCGGCCATAAACTAGCAGCCGTTCCGGACGTGCTCACTTTGCCCGATGGCCGTCTAAGGATGTACTATACCGATGGTTACGACATAAAGACGGCGGTGTCAAAGGACCAAGGGTATAAATGGAAAAAAGAGAATATGACGGGGATAAAACCGCCGGCGACCGATCCGTCGGCAATGATCCTGTCCGACGGCGTCTTCAAGATGTATTACACAATATCCGACAGCGCGGCAAAACCCAAGAACATGAGGATCGTTAGCGCGAACAGCGAAGATGGCATCCATTGGAACATGGACAGCGGGATAAGGATGAGGGCTGACCAGAAAACGGTATTGGTAATGGATCCGAATGTAGTACAGATCTCTTTAGGAAAAGCTCGCATGTTCTATGCGCAGGTAGAAAGCGGTTCTTTAACCGATCCGAAAGATCCGCCTGTGGTCACGATACATAGTGCAGGCTTAGAACTAAGGTAGTGAAGTAGGGAAGTAGGATAATAGATGGCGTCATTTAAAAAAGCGACAGTAGTGAAGATCATATCGGAGAGAAAAGGGCTCGTGAAAGTCAAGATAGATCTCGATGGGACGGAAGCCCCGGCGATCGCGTATCCCGACTTGACGGGCAGCTTAAAAACAGGTGATGAAGTGATCGTTAATACCACTGCCCTGGAGCTGGGATTGGGTAGCGGAGGTTTTCACATAATCGTATGGAATCTCGGTATGGATGGATATGACAGCTACTCTCGCGGGCATATCATGAAGATGAGGTACACGCCGCTTCAGATGAACTGCCTGGCAGTAGAAGAAGAGGCCAGCGGCCATAATCGCGAAGTCGAAGCGGAACAGGACCTGCGTGGAATGCCGGTCATCGCCGGTACGTTGCACAGCCAGCTTCCGCCGGCTGTAGCGGTCATCAAGCGAGCGACAGATGGAAGAGCGAGAGTCGCCTATATAATGACTGACAGGGCGGCACTTCCGATCTCACTCAGCGATACGGTCGTCGAGCTTAAAGAGAAAAACCTGCTTGATATAACTATAACGATCGGTCAAGCATTCGGCGGGGATCTGGAAGCTGTGAATATATATAGCGCGTTAACGGCTGCGAGAGCTGTCGGAAACGCGGACATTGCGGTGGTCGCAATGGGCGTAGGGGTTGTAGGTACGGAGACACTTCTTGGTTTCTCGGGGATAGAACAGGGTGAGATCGTGAATGCCGCACATTCTCTTAAGGGAAGACCGGTGGCGATCCCGAGGATAAACTTCAAAGATCCTAGGCCGCGGCATCAGGGTTTGAGCGAGCAAACGGTCGCGGCGTTGACCATAGCAGCGCTGGTATCATGCGAACTCCCGGTTCCGAGGATGGACCCGGATAAGATGGCGCAGGTGAACGGGCAACTGGAGAGTTCAGGCCTATCGGCGAGACATCATGTGTCGATCGTATCGAATGACGAAACACAAGAAGCTCTTGATCTGTACGGACTCAAGCCGACCACTATGGGCAGGCCATATTCCGAAGAACCGGAGTTCTTCAGGGCTGCAGGATCAGCGGGCATGGTAGCCGCGCAGATGACAAAAGACCGTTTGATGATAGATAGCCAGGAGGACAGCGATGAGGTTTAAGTTGATCGACTCGCGTGAGGTCTTTAAGGGAGAAGTGCTATCTTTGAAGGTCGATACGATCGAGTTGCCTTCCGGCAGGAAAAGCGAGCGCGAGGTCATCACCCATCGGGGAGCCGTCGGGATCATACCGGTCGATGAGAACGGTATGATAATGCTTGTCAGCCAGTTCAGACATGCAGTCGATAAGTATTTGCTTGAGATACCCGCGGGTAAACTGGATGCCGGTGAGACACCTTTGGAATGTGGTCGACGCGAACTGGAAGAAGAGATCGGCGTTGAAGCCGGCGTCATTGACGAATTGGCCAGGTTCTATACGACCCCCGGGTATAGCGACGAGTTCTTCCATCTGTACATAGCGCTCGAGCTTAAGAAAGGCAAAGCATCACAGCCGGAAGAAGAGATCACAGGGGTAGTGGAAGTCACATTCGATGAGGCCATGAAGATGATAAAGACACAGGAGATCGAAGACGGCAAAACGATCGCGGCTATAGGGTTGGCTTTAGAATATCTTAAAAGCAAAGCGTAAAGGCTGACTTTAAGAATATGGGCGATCATCTTTCAGGCGGGACAGTGGGGCCGGCTTCAGATTATCTCGATTATCTCAGAGCGGAAAAAGGCCTGGCCGGGAACACGGTCTTAGCATATAAACACGATCTGGCGATATATCTTGCTTTCCTAAAGAGTTCCGGTATCGAGACTTACGACCTGGTAAACGCGGGAACTATTCAGGATTACATGTCTTATCTACGGGCAGACTATAAAAAAGACTACGGACGGACATTAAGCACGGCATCTATAAGCAGGATCCTCGCATGTATAAGAGGACTGCACAAATTCCTGGTGCGCGAGGGGTACACTGTCAGTGATCCCATCTCTGACATGCCGCCTATGAAGAAACCGCGGCGCCTTCCCGATGTCGTCAGCATAGATGACATAGCGCGACTGCTGGAAGGTCCATTTCCCAATAATCCACGTGGCATAAGGGATAAAGCGATCGTCGAACTCATGTATTCTTGCGGATTAAGGATATCAGAGACGGCCGGCATCAAACAGCAAGACCTCGATATGGATTCGGGATTCGTCCGCGTTTTCGGCAAGGGGTCGAAGGAACGGATAGTCCCGGTCGGCGGCAAAGCATCGCAAGCACTGGGAGTATATCTTAAGGAGTCAAGACCACTGCTCAGGAAACAAGCGCGCGACCCTTCTCTCTTCTTGAGTGTCAGGGGTAAAGGTATGACACGCCAGGCGTTATGGAAGATCATCAAGATGTATGCTACGGCATCGGGGTTGCCGGACATGACACCGCATACGCTAAGGCACAGTTTTGCGACGCACATGATACAGGCGGGCGCTGACATAAGAGCCGTACAGGAGATGTTGGGGCATGCCAGTATATCTACGACTCAGGTGTATACGCATCTGGCAAAGGATGACTTAAAGCAGATATATCTGGAAACACATCCGAGAGCGAGAATTAAGTGAATAAGGTGAATAAAGTTAATAAGGTTAATAAGGTGATGATTATTGTACTGGATGGGTGTGGTGTCGGCGAGATGCCGGACGCCGCCGATTACGGCGATACCGGAAGCAACACATTCTTAAACACCGCCGCGGCTACGGGAGGATTAAAGCTTCCTTGTCTCCAGGCATTGGGACTTGGAAATATTATATCGATTCCGGGTGTTCCTCAGGTCGATGATCCTCGGGCTTGTTATGGCAAGATGGCTGAACTATCGGCCGGCAAAGATACGACCGTCGGACACTGGGAGATCATGGGGCTTGTTACGGAACGTCCTTTTCCGGTCTATCCGGCCGGCTTTCCCGATACGATAATCATCACGTTTGAGAAAGCCATAGGCAGGAAGATACTTGGCAATAAACCTGCGTCCGGCACGGAAATAATCGCTGAACTCGGGGAAGAGCATCTTAAGACGGGCAACCCGATCGTCTATACATCGCAGGACAGCGTATTCCAGATCGCCGCGCATGAAGACATGATAGATGCCGACGAATTGTACGGGATGTGCCGTACGGCCAGGAAGATATTGACGGGTCCGGATGCTGTGGCAAGGGTGATCGCAAGGCCTTTTGTAGGGAGCCCTGGCGCCTTTAAAAGAACTGCCGGCCGCAAGGACTTCAGCCTCCCGCCTCACGGGAAGACCGTACTCGATTTTGCGTCAGAAGAGGGCATCACGACATACGCCGTTGGCAAGACGGCCGAGATCTTCGACTGGCAAGGCATAGATGTGGCAGTCAAAACAACGGGCAACATGGACACCATCGACGCTGTCATAGGGTTGATGGAAAGAAGCGAGAGAGCTCTTATAATAAGCACATTGACCGATTTTGACATGTTATGGGGGCACCGCAACGACGTGGAAGGGTTTAAGAGCGGACTTGAAGCGGTGGATACGCGTTTACCGGAGCTCATAAGGAATATGAGGACGGATGATGTGCTGATCTTGACTGCGGATCATGGTTGCGATCCCACAACACCATCGACAGACCATTCACGCGAATACGTGCCGCTTCTTATTCTTGGTGATATGATAAGAAATGGTGTCGATCTGGGGATCAGGGATTCGTTCTCCGATATAGCTAAAACAGTATCCGACCTTATGGATCTTGATGCCGAAGTCAATGGCGCAAGCCTCGACGTTAAAAAGTAGGGGTCTTTGCTTTGAATGTCCGGGACATAATAAGCAAGAAACAACATGGAGAAACATTGGGTGCCGGGGAGATAGATGCGATCATCCAGGGCTTCTCGACCGGCAGGATATCGGACCGTGATATGACGAAGTTCCTGAAAGCGGTCTGCGATAATGGCATGGACTCCACGGAGACGGCATACATGACCCAATCGATGGTCATGTCGGGCGAACCGATAGACCTTAGTGAAGTCAACCCTCCGAAAGTCGATAAGCACTCGACCGGTGGTGTCGGCGATAAAACGACTCTTGTCGTAGGACCGCTTGTAGCCGCGGCGGGCTTGAACATGGCAAAGATGAGCGGCCGGTCTTTAGGGCATACGGGCGGGACGATAAACAAGCTAGAGGCAATACCCGGCGTGACGACAAGACTTTCAAAGAAACAGCTCATAGAGCAGGTGAACACGATGGGACTGGCGATCGCCAGCCAGAGTGAAGACCTTGTACCGGCAGATCACAAGATATATGCCTTACGGGATAAAACCGGCACGGTCGCCTGTACATCGCTTATCGCCGCCAGCGTGATGAGCAAGAAACTGGCAGTCGGCGCCGATACGATAGTACTGGACGTGAAATTCGGATCAGGCGCGTTTATGAAAGAATTTAACGACGCGAAGGAACTGGCGGAGTTATGCGTTAAGATCGGAACCGCTGCAGAACGCAAGGTAGTCGCTCTGATCAGCAACATGGATCAACCTTTAGGTAGGGCCGTCGGCAACGTGCTCGAGGTAAAAGAGGCGATAGAGACACTTAAAGGCCGCGGCCCGAGAGATGTGACGGAACTGAGCCTAGAATTAGCCTCCGAGCTCATGATACAGACGGGAACCGCTATCAATAAAGAGGATGCCAGAGGATCATTGTTTGCCGAGATCGACAGCGGACAGGCTTTAGACAAGTTCGGGGAGTTGATACAGAGTCAGGGCGGTGACCCGGAAGTCATAAACGATCTGTCTCTACTACCCTCTGCGCCGATAGTCGACGGGTTCACGGCTGCGACTGCAGGCTATATATCAGCTATGGACGTGGAAGGTATAGGCCGGATATCGAAAAAAGTCTTCGGTCTTATGTTTTTAAAGAAGATCGGCGATGAGGTGCAAGTCGGAGATGTGATCGCCGATGTGCACGCGAATACCATCGATCAAGCTGAAGCCGCAATACGCGAGCTTAAGGATATGGTGGTCATAGCTAAGAGAGCCATCGTTGAACCACTTATTTGTAGTGTAATTAGATAGTGCTGAAGGATGAAGGAGAGCTAAGAAGTAAAAGGGCTGAAGGATGAAGGTGGTTCGAGTGAAGAATAGAACATCAGTAATCATATCGATCGTACTCATTCTAATACTAGGGGTGGCGTGCGCACCGTGCATGAGCCTCTTTCAGGGTAAGAAAGATATAAAGAAAGGAAAGCTAGGAAGCCCGTTAGCGGTAGGAAGCGCCAACTTCACCGTTATATCGGCGGAGAAGAAGCCATACCTGGAGATCGGAAGTTCCCAGCGAAAACCGGACGGTGTTTATCTGACGGTCACTTTCAGCGTCGAGAACACTTCAAAAGAAACGCAGCGTTTCAAGATAACGCAGATCAGCCTGGAAGATGGTAAGGGCAGGACGTATTCGTACAAGATGATCGAGACCAGCATGCTGGCGGAGAAGATGGGTTATTCGAATCCCACCCTGTCTGATGTGCAGCCGGGGACCCCGGCGAGATTCATCATGATATTCGATATCTCGACGGACGCGACCGGTCTTAAAGTCAACGTAAAAGATTTTCCTCTCATTCAAGCGGAGGAAGGGCAGGTCGAGTTGGGGATTTAGGGAACAGGGAATAGGGAATAGGTTAAGAGGGGGAGGATTTAAAAGTGGGAGATGAGAAGGATCCTAAAGAGATAAAGATAGAGGTCGATGAGGCGACAGGTCGAGGGACATATGTGAATCTGGCGGTAGTGCATCACAACGAAACGGAGTTCGTTTTGGATTTTATCTTTGTCCAACCGGGCATGAATAAAGCGAAAGTAAGCAGCCGGATCGTTACGAACCCTATGCATATGAAGCGACTTCTAGCTGCCATACAAGACAACATAAAAAAGTATGAGACTAAGTTCGGCCCGATCAAAAGCACCGGTTCGACGCATCAGATAAGTCAGATCGTACACGCTCCGGATGAGACCAAACACTAGGCATGGATCTAATAACAAGCCATGTAAATCTGGATTTCGATTCTCTGGCGGCGATGGTCGCGGCACAGAAACTGTACCCCCGGGCGAAGATCGTATTGCCGACGACGATGGGCAAGAACGTAAGGGAGTTCATACAGCTTCACAGAGATATCCTCGACACGAAAGATATCCGGGACATCGACCTTTCCAAGACCAAACGGTTGATCGTCGTAGATACCAGGCTAAAAAACAGGCTGGGAGATCTCAAAGTATTACCGGACAGGAAAAGCGTTGAGACGATCGTCTTCGATCACCATCCGCCGTCAGGCGAGGATATGCATGCGGATCATGACTATTCCGAAGAGACAGGCGCGTCTACAACGGTACTGATCAAGATGCTCAAGGATAGGAATATAGGAATCTCACCTTTCGAAGCGACTCTCTTTGCATTGGGTATCCATGAGGATACGGGTTCTTTGACGTACCCATCGACCACCTTTGATGATGCCGACGCGATGGCATATCTTATGATGAAGCATGCCAACACAAAGATCATTCATAGATTCCTGGATTTTTCACTCGACGCCGAACAGCAGAGTCTCCTTGGCGAACTACTCAGATCAGCTCATAGTGTGGATGTTGAAGGGGTGCTTGTGTTATTCACGCGGGCCAAAGTCACATCATATGTCGATTCGGCTTCAGCGTTGACGCATAAGGTGGGGGATCTTGAAAATATGGATGTTGTGATAACATTCCTAGAGCTTAAGGACCGGATAAACATAATCGGCCGCAGCCGTTTGGGAGAGGTTGATATGAATGCGGTATTGGAAGCCGTAGGCGGTGGCGGTCATCCGCAAGCAGCATCAGCCGTCGTAAACGCAACGGATATCGATGAGCTGGAATCGACACTGATAGAAGCGATCAAGAAGAACATCAAGGAAAGCCAGACAGCGAGAGACATCATGACGACATTGGTACACGCAGTCGATATATCGACATCCGTCAAAGAAGCGAGGGAGGAGATGAGGCGTTTCGGTCTTACCGGATTGCCTATAACCGAAAACGGCAAGCTGGCCGGCTTGATCACATCAAAAGATGTGGATAACGCCATTAAGAACGGACTGGCGCATGCGCCGGTAAAAGGATTTATGATAATGAAGGTCGTGACCGTAGCTCCTGATGCTCCGGCTTCAGGAGTCCAGGATATCCTATCCAGCTCCGACATCGATCGTGTACCGGTCATCGAGAACGGGGAGATCATCGGCATAATATCCAGGAGGGAGATCTTACGGAAGATCCACGGCCCAAGCTACCGGCTGCCTTTAAAAGCGCCCATGGAAGCATCGCGCAGGTTTACGCCTATCGAGATAAAAGGCCGGCTGGACGCCTTGCTTCCACATAAAGCGCGTATGCTGCTAAGTAGGTTGGGGGAGATAGCGGACGAAACGGCGATCCACGTGTACCTGATCGGAGGCTTCGTCAGAGACCTCTTGATGAACCATAGAAACCTCGATATCGATCTGGTGGTCGAGGGAAGCGGTATCGAGTTCGCAAAACACATAGTCAGCGCACTCGGCGGAAGGTGCATAGCGCACGAAAAGTTCGCGACATCCGTTGTGATCTTGCCCGACGGCTTCAGAATAGACATAGCGTCGGCGAGAACGGAGTTTTACGAACAACCGGCCGCCCTGCCTCAAGTCGAACTCGGATCGATAAGACAGGACTTATTCAGAAGAGACTTTACTGTGAATGCCATGGCTATCAGCCTGAACAAGCAGACCTTCGGTGAATTGCTGGACTACTTCGGTGGAGAAAGCGATATAGAGAACAGAAAGATCCACATGCTCCATGAATTGAGTTTTATTGACGATCCGACAAGGATATTCAGGGCGGTGAGGTTCGAACAAAGATACGGTTTTCATATATCCGAAGAAACGGCGGATCTTATATCAAGCGCTGTAAATATGCAGCTCATCGGCCGCTTGACCGGAGTCAGGATAAGGGACGAATTGATAGCGCTTCTGAGCGAACCCGCGCCGTGGCAGGCTCTAAAGAGGCTGGATGAACTGGGAGTCCTTAAGAGTCTGAACGGGAAACTTCAAGTAGGTCCGGAAACCGAGAAGCTTCTGCGCGACATATCGCTGGCGATCGAGAGGTTCAGGGGCAGGATCAGGCATCCTTTCCGGCGTTGGCTCGTATTCTTGATCGGCTTGACCGAGGTCTTGACCGCCAGGGAGAACGAAGGTTTCTTAACGAAACTGAAGATGAGGAAGGAAGATGCCCGTATCGTGGTGACGGCATTGAAACAGGCATCCGGTGTGATAAAAAGACTGGGTGATGAAGGACTGCGAAAAAGCCGTATCCATAAGATCCTCAGAGAAGCGTATGATGAGGCCCTTATATACTATTATGCCAGGGGGAACAAAGCAGAGAGATTTAATATAGACGGTTACTTTGAGATACGAGATGTAAGGCTTAAGATGACCGGCAACGACTTGATCAGGATGGGAAGGATGCCATCAGTCGAGTTCAGCAAGGTCCTCGATAAGGTACTGGCTGCTAAGTTGGACGGCAAAGTGAGCGGGAAAGAAGACGAGATCGAATATGCGAAGAGACTGTTAGCGAGGAAACGAGGAAGCGAGGAAGCGAGGAAATGATAAAGTGGATCTGACACGCATAATATACCTGATACCCGCGTTGCTGATAGGGGTGATCTTTCACGAGGTGGCGCACGGTTATGTAGCCATGCTTCAAGGCGACCCGACGGCAAAGCTGGCAGGGCGCTTGACGCTGAATCCTCTATCTCATCTTGATCCTTTCGGGTCGATACTCATGCCGTTATTGATCTATTTCGGCTCGGGCGGGCGTTTTATGTTCGGTTCGGCGAAACCAGTACCCATAAATCCCATGTATTTCAGAAACGGGCGGCGCGGATTATTCTGGGTAGGTCTGGCAGGTCCGGCAACTAACATATCCATAGCGGTCTTAGCGGGATTGATCTCACGTCCGGTATGGGGTGTGCTGCCTGC
Source organism: Actinomycetota bacterium (assembly GCA_020052375.1). Classification (GTDB taxonomy): domain Bacteria; phylum Actinomycetota; class JAHEXW01; order JAHEXW01; family JAGVPG01; genus JAGVPG01. The sequence continues at coordinate 33,226 of JAGVPG010000015.1, forward strand.
GTATCTCCAGGTGTTCGTGGTGTATCTGGTCGAGATCAACCTGATCCTGGCCATCTTCAATATGATACCGGTGCCGCCTCTTGACGGTTCGCGGTTGGTGGAAGCGTTCCTGCCTACACAGTATCTGATCAGGTATAGATCTATCGAACAATACGGGATCCTGATAGTCTTCGCGTTCCTGATCTTTTTCGGTGGCGTCTTCTGGGGGATAGTCGGACCGGTCATGGAGTTTTTCTTCAAGCTGATACTTCCGGGAGCCATGTAGATGGTGCGTCGCATCAGGCAGTTTTATAAAGCCCTGTTTGCCAGGTTGAATAAATCAGACTATACTTTTTTATCAGACTATCTGACGAAGACGGAGCTCGAAGTCTTTATGACTTTGCCCGTGTTCGATAGGAAGCACTCGGTAGATATAGCAAGGCACCTGCACCATCAGGGTGCTCAACTGGAGCTTGTAAGGGCCGGCCTGCTGCATGATATCGGTAAAGCGCGATGTCCGGAACTGACCATCGTAAAGAGAAGTATTTGCGTATTACTTGAGGCATTGTTTCCTAAGCATGCCAGGAACAAAGCGACGAGCAAAAAAGGCAAACTGGGGCGCGCTCTTTATGTGCATCAGAATCATCCGGAAATAGGCGCGGAGGTCCTGGAGATACTCGGATGTACCGACGAGCGTATCATCTGGCTTGTCAGACATCACGCAGATAAAGAAGCGGCTAAAACAGACGATGAACTGGCAGCATTCATGGTGATAGACGATAGGATGTGAATATAAAGTGAGGAACTTGCTGATCGAACAGGTAAAATATGACTAAAAAGGGGCGTTTGCTTACAGGGTACAGGCCGACCGGGAAACTGCATATCGGCCACTATGTCGGAAACATGCAGAATATGATCCGCATGCAGGAGGAACACGAGTGTTTCTTCTTTATCGCGGACTGGCACGCATTGACGACCAAGTACAAAGACCCCCACGCTTTGAAAGAAGACATCAGGGAGATGGTGATCGGCTGGATCGCACTCGGCCTGGATCCGAAGAAATGTATCATATACCGCCAGTCCGACCTCCCGGCTATCGCAGAACTGCATCTTTATCTGTCGATGGTCACACCGATGGGTTGGCTCGAGCGCAATCCGACATATAAAGAACAGCTAAAAGAGTTGGGCGCGAAACTCGTATATACATACGGGTTTATCGGATACCCAGTACTTCAAGCTGCGGATATCCTGATCATGCATGCCGACATGGTTCCGGTGGGAGAGGACCAGTTGCCGCATCTCGAGCTTACGCGGGAGATCGCGAGGAGGTTCAACAACTATTATGACGATTACATGAAAGAGCCCGAGGCGATACTTTCAGAGACGCCCAGGGTGCTGGGAACGGACGGGCGCAAGATGAGCAAGAGTTACGGAAACGCGATTTATCTAAGCGACAGCCCGGAGGAGATAAAGAAAAAGGTGCGTAAGATGATCACGGATCCGGCTCGCATGCGGGCTCACGATCCAGGACATCCGGAGGTCTGCAGCGTGTTCGCTTTGCACCAGCAGTTTTCAATGGAAATGGTGGCTGATATTGATAAACAATGCAGGGAAGGCACGCGGACGTGTACTGACTGTAAAGACATGTTGGCCCAAAGACTGGCCGACAAGTTCAATGACTTCCGTGAATCCAGGGAGGAATATCTGAAGATACCGGGCTTCGTGGAGGACATACTGGAGGGCGGTCTACACCATGCCAGGCCGGTCGCCGAAGAAACGCTCCATGAAGTCAGAAGGCGGATGAATATTGAATAACAATGCTTCGACTCACAACTCACAACTCACAACTCACGACGAATCTTACAATATTGAACTCGAGGTCTTTCAAGGGCCGTTCGACCTGCTGCTCGAGCTTATACTACGGCAGGAAGTCGACCTGTTCGATGTACCGATAGCCGCGATCACCGACAACTACCTTAAGTATCTTCAGCGTATGAAGGAATTGAACCTTGAAGTGACGAGCGAGTTCCTTGTTCTTGCAGCCACACTGATCGAATTGAAATCGATAGCTCTTCTTCCTGTGGAAGACGAGGAGAAGGCAGAGGGTTCTTATGAGGAAGAGACAAGGGAAAGCCTGATCGGACACCTGATAGATTATAAGACTTTCCAGAACGCGGCCGATGACCTGTATGTAAGGGGAGAAATGCAGAGTAAGATGTACCCGCGAGACGTCCAACTTCCCGAAGAACTATCAGTTTCGGCGCCTGATGTACTTGAGGGAGTGCGCCTGATAGATCTTATATCACTGGCGCATGAGCTTATGCAGCCAAAACCCAGTTTTAAGATCGATACGACGCATATCTATGAATATAAAGTGTCTATAGAGGAGAAGATAGCGGAGGTAAAAGATAGACTAAAGGACAGGTCAAGGAGGACATTCCGTGACTTATGCGGCTCAGCCGGTTCCAAGATCGAAAAGATATTGATATTTCTGGCCATCCTTGAACTTTTTAAGAGGGGCGAGATAGCCGTGTCGCAAGCAAGGACGTTCGGGGAGATCAATATAAAGTTAGTGAACAGTGAACAATGAACAGTGAACGGAGTCCAAAGTGCTTAAAGGGATAATCGAGTCACTGCTATTTGTCAGCGATGAACCTTTGTCAGTTGCCAAGTTGCAGCAGGTAACAGGGCAAGGCCAGACAGAGATAGAAGTGGCTCTCGAAGAGATAAAAGTCGAGCTAGCGGATGGAGAGAGGGGCATCGTCCTGCAAGAAGTCGCGGGCGGATTCAGGTTTTTCACGAATCCCAAGTACTCGGCGTACGTGGAGAAACTCGTGCTCTCCTCAGAATTCAGGCGTCTCACACAGGCGGCTCTGGAAACATTGGCCGTGATCGCTTATAGACAGCCGATAACGCGAGTCGAGGTAAGCAACATCAGGGGGGTCAGTGTGGATTCGGTTCTAGCGAATCTTGTCGCAAAAGGCCTTGTCAAAGAGGTCGGCAAGGACGACGCTCCGGGACACCCGACTCTCTACGGTACCAGCGACATCTTTCTGGAGAGTTTCGGTCTCAAAGATCTGGGCGAACTACCGTCGTTGGAAGAGTTCAGTCCGGATGAAGAGACGGCACGCAAGATACAAAGACATCTGCAGTCGTAAGTCGGAAAGCGGAAAGCGGAAAGGATAGGGCTTGTGGCGACGTTTGGACTCGAAGAAGAGGTTTTTGTAGTCGATCCGGAAAAACCCTCCCTTAAGTCTCTTTACTATTTGACGAAGCTCCTATGGCGTGACCCAAAGTTTAACTACTACAACACGGCGAGCAACTTTTCCAGGGGTCGGGATATGATCCAGAGTCTGATGAGTGGGGTCGAGGTGGCAACAGGCATACACTCCAAAGCGGCCAGTGCGGTCAGTGAACTCAAGGCAAGACGCCGGGAACTCGATGGCGTGGTAACGGACGGGTTGATCGTGCCTATCGGACATCTGATAAACCTTGTAGCGCCAACGAATGTATGCGCGCTGCAGTTTCATATCGGAGGGGTTAAAGACCAGGAGAAGACGTATAGAAACCTGCTTCATTTTCTACCAGTGCTGGTGTTGATGACCATAAACGCGCCTTACGCGGGCAGGGAATATAAAGGCCAATCCTACCGGATGGCTGCAAGCTTTGCCATCGGGCCGATCTTACCGGATAAGACGGACCGGTTTCAGGATATGATCGTCTCAAAACGACTGAAGACAATAGAGATCAGAGTATTCGATCCTGTCTGGGATATAAGGAGAGTAGAGACACTGGCCAATGCCATCGAAGCGGTCGTGGCTTTAAAGCAGGAGCTCAAACCGGATATATCGCGGTACAATGTGCTTCGCAGCAGGATAGCCAGGAACGGTTATATTCGCGAGCTCAAGCCCATCTACGATGAACTGAAGCAGATAGCGGACGTACCCGAAGAAATGCTGGTCAAAACGGCATCCGATGAGATCAAAGAGATGTATGAGGATGTAGGCCTTCTGGCGACATATTCCGCCATGGACAACGGATACCGGACGGGTGTCTTCGAGCATCGCCGGATCCCCGATTCAAAGTCGACTACTCTGAAAGCTGCCGCCGGGCTTGCCGGTTATTATATGCCGAAGCTCCCATACGTCTTATATAAATATATCCGAGAATCGTGATGTATTTGTGTCATTGCGGGCATAATAGACAAAAATGTGGCCTGTTAGTAGTCTGTTATAGCTGGTAAGAAAGTGATTATTAGTATGTTTCTAAAAGCAGTTTTAGGATGGGATAC
>JAGVPG010000006.1 GCA_020052375.1 Actinomycetota bacterium
AGATGTTTCGTCACCGAACATGAACTCGGCGAGCGTCCTTGCAAGCTCCGTTTTGCCGACACCCGAAGGCCCTAAGAATATGAATGAACCTGTCGGACGGCGAGGATCTTTAAGCCCCGCCCGGCCGCGTCTGATCGCCCGCGAGACCGCTTTTAATGCTTCGTCCTGCCCGACGACGCGCTTATGCAGCGCGTCTTCCATCCTTAGAAGCTTCTGCGATTCTTCTTCCGTAAGCGCTTGAACGGGAATGCCCGTCCAGGAGGACACTACCTCGGCTATCTCTTCCTCGTTCACCTGTATCCTGCGGCTTGAGTCCGGTTTCTTCCATTCCTTCTCCATCTGGACCTTCTCGAAGAGCAGCTTTCGCTCCTGATCGCGCAGGTTCGCCGCCTTTTCATACTCCTGCGCCTCGATAGCCGATTCCTTCTCGTTGCGAAGTCTCTTTAAGCGTTCTTCCATATCGCGGAAGTTCGGCGGTGCCGTCATGCTCATTATCTTCACCCTTGATGCCGCCTCGTCCATAAGATCGATCGCTTTATCGGGCAAGAAACGGTCGGAGATGTATCTATGCGCAAGGTTGACGGCCGCGACCAGAGCGTCATCCGTGATGGTGACTCCATGATGCGCTTCATAGTTATCTCTAAGACCTTTCAGTATCTCTACGCTGTCGACGACCGATGGCTCATTAACGGTTATCGGCTGGAAGCGGCGTTCCAGAGCGGCGTCTTTCTCAAGATATTTTCGATACTCGTCCAGAGTCGTCGCGCCGATCGTCTGAAGTTCACCGCGCGCCAGCGCCGGCTTAAGGATGGATGCCGCGTCTATGGCGCCTTCCGCCGCGCCCGCTCCGACGAGATTGTGGACCTCGTCTATGAAGATGATGATGTCGCCGCGGTTCCTGATCTCTTTTATCAGCTTCTTCAGGCGTTCCTCGAAATCGCCGCGGTAACGCGAGCCCGCGACCAGTGCCCCCAGGTCAAGCGTGTAGAGCCTCTTGCCTTTAAGGACTTCGGGGACTTTGTTCTGGACGATCGCCTGGGCGAAACCTTCTACAACCGCCGTCTTACCGACACCCGGTTCACCGATAAGGACAGGGTTGTTCTTAGTCCTTCTCGATAGGATCTGCATCACGCGTTCGATCTCTTTGCGCCGGCCGATAACCGGATCGAGCTTGCCATCCTGGGCAAGCTTTGTCAGGTCGCGTCCGAACTGATCGAGGATCTGGCTCTTCTGGGTAGTCTCTTTAGTCGGCTGAGCGCCCGTCGCATAGGCGCCGCTTAGAAGCTGTATGACCTCGTTTCTTACCTTCTCGAGGTCTGCGCCCAGATTTATCAGTACCCGCGCGGCGACTCCTTCGCCTTCGCGGATCAATCCCAATAATATATGTTCTGTGCCGATATAGTTATGGCCGAGCTGAAGCGCCTCGCGCAGAGACAGCTCGAGCACCTTCTTCGCGCGCGGTGTAAATGGTATATGCCCCATCGATGTCGCTTCGCCTTTACCTATGATCTTCTCGACCTGAAGACGGACATCTTCAAGACTGATATCGAGGTTTTCAAGGGCTTTGGCGGCTACTCCTTCGCCTTCAAGGATCAAGCCGAGAAGCAGATGTTCGGTCCCGATGTAGTTCTGATTGAGCATCCGGGCTTCCTCGCGCGCCAGTACGACTACGCGTCTCGCCCGTTCTGTAAATCGTTCAAACAAAGGTCATCACCTGTCCTTGGTTTATTACGACTCTATTCTCAATATAGCAGTAATGACGAGGGGTGACAAGGAAAGCAGATGATGGGAGTGCTGAAGAGCTGAAGGCGGAAGCGCTGAAGGAAGAGCAATCAGCAATCGGAAACAAACTAAGAAAGAAGCGAGAAGCAACACACCAGTGTCGTTGCGAGAGAGCCCCGAGGGGACCGACCGAAGCAAACTAAGCGAAACCATCTATTAAAGACGTTTTCAAACGTGAGAAGTCATTCCGAACGAAGTGAGGAATCCACGAAAAAGCAAATGTAGCCGCCGACCTTCAGGTCGGCCTGTTTTAGACCTGATAATTTACCTATAAACCAAATCCTTCATTTTCAACGTTCAGAGGTATTGGTTTGAAAAAGAAATAATTCACCTCTTTAGCAGACCAGAGCAAATATTGCCTTATCCTATCCATTATGAAATTATGTAATGTGAGAAGCATAAAAAGTGGGATATACATGCAGAACGATTCTGAAACTAAGCCAGATATAAAAGGAAAAGATAAATCAAAACCTATCATTGGTGATGGTTTTGTCATGCGACCAGCCGACAAACACTGGTCATTAACATCGAAAGCCATGTTCCTTTTTGTTCTCGGACTTGGCAAGGCCATACTTAATCTATACAGACTTCCAAGAAATTTGTGGCATAAAACGGCTAACACAAATGAGAAGAAAATCGTTCTAATTGCTATCATCCTTCTCATTGTTTTGACGTTGGCATATACAATATTGTTATTCGAGACAATTGGTCAGATGAATTCACTTCGAATGAGATATGAGTACAAGGGAATCGTACTTCCAGCAGTTGCATACTCATTATCTCAGGGATTGAGAGAAAAAGAGATAAAGCTCAGGTACTTAACATTTCTTTATATATCATCTCTTGGTATAACTGGTATATCGTCAGCTTGTGTATTTTTCATCATCAAGAAAAACAAGTAGCCAGCATAATTTGGAGTACTTAAGTGGGAACTACTAACACCAAACAGTACAATCAAAATATTGGTAACATCTTCGTATTGCTGAATAAGCAATATCAGTCTGCAATTGGTCTAGCTAATGGTGAACCTCATGATGGATTTCTTATCGATAAGATAAATACTAAGATTCCCTACGAAATTGTTGAGACCCTAATTAATGAGCATATTAAGCGAATTAAACGTGAGCACACCGTTATAAGCATGGGAGCCGGTGTATCGGGTATAACAAACTTTTACCCGAACAGGACACTCAAAGTGATTCAACGTAAATCCTTAAACCATAAGGGAGAAATTCTCCTTGTGGTTGTACATTGTTTTGATGATCCACCCCACCTCTACGCTCGAGATCAGTTTCAAGATTTTAAGGATAAAAACCAAGTACCACTATCGGCATTTGGTTTTAATAAAATTTGGCTTGTAGATACGCGAATCTTAGAAGACAATAGCCAACAAGGTCGGCAAATATTCCAACTTTTTCCATTCTAGAAGAGAGCGAGACTTAAAGGTTGGTTTTGTTTTCTCTAGCACATAGGTCTTCTTTTCATGCTTTATGGATTACGGATGTTGTGCAAGCGTGATAATGTTGTTTTAGTCACCTCTCGCAAAGCCATCACATTAAGGGATCCGACCTGAAGGTCGACTGCTACATTATTCTTATATTCGAGCGAGTGGGAATAAATACTATAAAACCCGCAGGTTGTTCTACGAGAAAAGCGTCGAAGGCCGAGCGGGCATGGTGTCGGTAGCGTTTGTCTCTTGCTTGGTTCCTTCGTCGGTCGCCTAACGGCGACCTCCTCAGGATGACAGCTTTTAGCAGTTGACAGCCTTATTCTTATACATGCGTGCTAGCGGGAGGATATTGGTTTTGGTCAGCCGACATCGGGAGCTGACCTTAGATCTGTGCGAGCATTTACCAGGTCTGTGAGGAAGACCTTTGGGTCATGTGTAAAAAAGAGTCTTACGAACGACCTGAGGAAATGTGAGTACAAATCAAGGACAGTTTCCAGGAGGATGATAAAAACAATATCCCCCGCGGGCACTCACTTTTAAGGGAGCCGACCTGAAGGTCGGCGGCTACAAATGCGTTAGTCTTTTTGCGGGCGGAGTTGGGGGAAGAGGATGACGTCGCGGATCGAGGGTGAGTCTGTCAATAGCATCACCAGGCGGTCGATGCCGATGCCGAGGCCGCCGGTAGGCGGCATGCCGTATTCCATCGCGTGCAAGAAGCTCTCGTCGATCTCGTGTGTCTCTTCTTTGCGGCCAGTCTTCAGCTGTTCCTCGAGCCTTTTGCGCTGGTCTATCGGATCCGTCAGCTCCGAGAAAGCGTTAGCCAGTTCGCGGCCGGCGACCATGAGTTCAAACCTCTCTGTAAGATCCGGGTTGTCGGGACACCTGCGCGCCAGCGGCGACATCTCGCTCGGGTAGTCTAGGACGAAAGTCGGCTGCATAAGAAGATGTTCGACCTTCTTCTCGAATATCTCGCATATGACGCCGCCTTTGCCGAACCGCGGCTCTATCTCGACTTTTAGATCCCCAGCCATCTTCTTCAAGTCATCCAGAGACATGTCGAACGACAGCTCGACACCCGCGTACTTCTTTATCGCGTCAAGCATCGTTATCCGCGTCCATGGCGTCTTGAAGTCTATTGTTTCTCCTTGATAGTCGATCTTGGTAACACCCACCATCTCTTTGACCGCGCCGGTTATCAGTTGTTCGGTGAGTTCCATCATATCGTTGTAATCCGCGTATGCCTGATATACCTCGAGCATCAGGAACTCCGGGTTGTGCTTAACGGAGATGCCCTCGTTGCGGAAGCTTTTATTCAGTTCGTACACCTTCTCCAGACCGCCGACTATCAACCGTTTAAGATACAGCTCCGGCGCAATCCTTAGATATAGGTCGGTGTCCAATGCGTTGTGGAAAGTGATGAAAGGCCTGGCCGCAGCTCCTCCGGGGATCGGCTGTAGCATCGGCGTCTCGACCTCCATGAAACCACGGTCGTCGAGGAACGCGCGGATCGATTTAATCGTCTGTGTCTTTATCTTAAACGCCTCTACTACCGCCGGATTCATGATCAGATCAAGGTATCGCTGACGGTAGCGGGCTTCGATGTCTTTAAGGCCGTGCCATTTCTCGGGTAGCGGGCGAAGCGACTTTGACAGCAGATCGAACTCTTTGACGGCGATCGATAACTCTCCTCGTTTCGTCTTGAAGACCTCTCCCCCGACACCGACAAGATCGCCGATATCGAATGACAAGAACTTCTCGTAAGGGTCTTCACCCAGGACATCGATCGCCAGATAGAGCTGGACTCTTCCTGTCGTATCGACTACTTCCGCGAAGCTCGCTTTACCGTGCCGCCGGATGGCCATCAACCGGCCGGCTATGACCGCTTCATCTCCGGTATGCGTGCCCGGCTCTATGTCTTTATGCTTCTCGATTATCTGTGAGATGGAATGGGTTCTTAAAAATGAGGATTTATAAGGAGTGTCGCCTGAACTGATCAGATCTTCAAGCTTTTTTTTTCTTACATCTAGCAGGTCGCCTTGTTCACTGTTCACTGTTCCCCGTTCACTATTTACGTGGATTCTTCGCTTCACTCAGAATGACAGCAGAACACGCTGTCACTTACTTATCTTCTCCACCTTATACCTTAGTGCGCCGTGCGGTAGTTCTATAACAACGATGTCCCCGACCTTCTTGTCCATTATCGCTTTTCCTACAGGTGATTCGTGCGATATCTGAAGAAGGTCCGGGTCCGCTTCATACGAGCCTACCAGTTTAAAATCATGACTCTTGCCTGTTTCGAGGTCTTTCAAGGTTGCGGTCAGTCCGACAGTCACGCTATCGGTTTTCGCTTGCTTTGTGTCGACTATATGCGCGTGCATCATCACATGCTTGATCTCGCGTATACGCCCTTCGACGAAGGCCTGCTCGTTCTTGGCGTCTTCATATTCCGAGTTCTCGGACAGGTCGCCGAAGCTCTTGGCCTCCTTCAAACGCGCCGCCACCTCTTTACGCTTGACCGACACGAGATGGTCGAGCTCATCTTTGAGCTTCTCGAAACCGGTCTTTGTCAGTATTGTCTCGTTATTATCGTACGCTTCCTGGATGTCCAATATCCCTCCCATAATAGCTAGTAGCTGGTAGCAGTTTTATAAGCTACAAGCTACAAGCCAATAAAATCCTGCTGTTTGATCATGAATTTCCGGGATTTTAAATAGTAAGAACACATTATACAGAATTCGTTAGGATTGCACTAGAGGATATTAGTCCGATTTGATCTCAACGTCAATAGCGGCGGTATCCGCTCCCGTATCATGGAACCATACTTTATCGCCGTCTATAAGATCGAGTTTGAGAGTGTAGTTGCCCGGCTTTTCGGGTGTCTTGACGGTTAAAGTCAGAAGTTCCGAGCCGCCTACTATGACTTTGTCCCGGATCGGAACTACAGCCGTGTATTCACCAGGCACTCCATATGTGAAGAAACCATATCCCAGCTTTATCCATCCTTCTCCCGGCCAATCGATCTTGCCTGTGTTTTTCACCCTTACTGAAAGATCGATCTGTTTGCCCGCTGTTAACACCGGGAACACCACCAAGTCGGTATATTCCGCTCCGTATGGATTGTCGACCACGACAGCTTTTCCGGGCATCGGTACGCCGTACTTGGAGAACCATGTGTAGCCGTCGTCCTTAAGATCGAATCTAAGGGTATAGACCCCGGCAACGCTCGGACTTGTCAGTGGTACCGTTAAAAGGACTTGATCGCCCGGTTTCACAGTCTCCGGTAACGCTATCCCGTCGGTGTAACCGGAATGGTCGCCTTTATCCGTAAAGCTGTATGCCAGTTTTATCCTGCCGTTCGCCGGCCAGACCATCTCCGATGTGTTTGTCAATCTGATCTTTGCCTCACCCGGATATCCCGCGACCAGATCGCCGATTGCGACATCGGTATACGATGCTTTATAGTCGCTTATGACATGAACCGGCACGCTGAATATCTTAACGTCCTTCGATGAGAACCAGCCGATGGTCTCGTAATAAAGATCGAGTTTAAGATCGTAAGTACCCGGGATCGACGGCGGATCGACTGTCACCGGGATCGTTATGTTCTCTCCCGGGGATACGTCCTGCGGCATCCTTATGCGTTGTGTATAGCCATCATGAGCACCTTTGTCGTCGAATGTGTAAGACAGTTGGACCAGGCCGTTCTGCGGCCACATCATCCTTGATGTATTGGTTATGTTCACATTGATGATCTTCGGCGTCGATACATAAACCGGCTCGTAGTCTTCAAGGATCTTATATGAGGCGCCGAAATCCGGCATGATCTCGACATATGTTGAGTTCGTCGGTGCTCCCAGAGTAGAGAACCAGCTTCCCTTGCCGACCATGTCCTGTTTGAGTATGTAGCGGCCCGGGAGGGACGGCGTCCTTAAGTCGGCATTGAATCTTACTGTCTGACCCGGCGCGATATCCGTTTCAAGAATGCCAGCTTGCTGGTCGCTGATAGCTATTGCTCCGCTATCGATATTTATCCACCAGTAACCGGCTTTGACCTTGCCGGCCGGCCACACCATGCTGCTCTTATTGGTGACTTCGGGTTCGATGCGATATGAAGTCCCCGCGTACATCGCATTTCCTGTAATGCCCGAACCGCTAAAGGCCGCGTTGCACAACGGATCGGCATTCTCTACTCTCACCGTTTTATCAAGTGTGTGCACCCCGGTGGTGGAAAAGGCGGTAACGCCCTCGTTTACCATATCGAATCTTAGATTATATATCCCGGGGGTGATCGGCGGCGTCACCTGGAATAGAAGCAGCGCTTCGCCCTTCGGCGGGACGTCCTCCGGCATTGCCGTACCTGCAACATACTGATCGTTGCCCTGGGTTCCCACGAACTGATAGTAAAGCTTGAAAGGAGAATCCTTCGGCCAGACTTTCTGACCCCTGTTCCTTACATAGATCGCTACGGTGTTCGGCTGGCCCGCATACATCTTCTCCTGAATATCTATGGCTTTATACGCCGCGTCATAATCGCGGTATGTTCCCGGGTATATGTATCCGGATATGCGCGAAGCAAACTCGTTCATGATATCCGCGATACTCTGAGCCCATGTCTTACTTGAAGCGTAATGAACATTCATACCTTGAAGTGTCGGACCGTATTCAGTGTAATAGTCTCCTCCGGGAGTCAGATACATCGTGTTTATATTGGAAGCGACATAGTCGATGTTGTCGGCGTAACTGTTGGAGCTTTCGGCCATGCCTTCCGGGTCGCGGTCGTACGCGCCCCAACCGTACAGGTTCTTCTTGTTCTGGGATATCCAGCTGAAACCCCAGCCGGATTCGAGGATGGCGTGGGCCATCAGGTATACCGGGTCTATATTATACTTGGCGCCTACTTTCACCCACACCTGTCCCAAACCTACCATGGGGCTGTTCGGATATACGCTCCAGATGTAATTGTCGATATCAGCGCCAGTGATCTGGGGATTGTGACGTAATGTGGTTTCGACGGTGTATTTTTCACGGTTGCTTTGCTCTTCCCCGATAGCACCGGATTGTGGTGCTATTACCAGGATCACCATCGTTATGATAAGAAGAATGACCGTTAACTTTCGGCTCACAAGACCACCTTAATGATTGTTATTACAGGGAGGCGTGCGCCTGTTTTCTATTTCCTTGACCTCTTAGATTGTAGCACAAAGTCACAATGTAGTCAAATATGAGCAGGTCATGATAGGGAAGTAGTGAAGTAGGTAAGTAGTGATAAAAGTCTAAGGGGCGGATAAGGCTGCGCCGAGGGCGCCGACTATTTGAGGGTCCTCCGGTACGAAGATCTCGATCCGCAGCTTGTCCTCCAGGATCTTTTTCAAGCATCTGTTACGGGCGCCGCCGCCGGCGAAAAACAGGTCGCCGGATATGCCGACGCGGTTGATCATGGCGACGACGCGCTCGGCTATCGCTTCATGTACGCCATAGGCGATGTTTTCGCGTTCTTCACCGGCGCCGATCAGCGATACGACTTCGGACTCGGCGAAGACCGTGCACATACTGTTGATCTTTGACGGTTTCGGCGCTTTCATCGCCGCCTCTCCGAATTCGTCCAGCGTATAGTCTAGAGCTTTTGCCATGACCTCCAGGAACTTCCCGGTTCCCGCCGCGCACCGGTCGTTCATCTCAAAATCCGCCACTTTGCCTTCGTCCGACAGCTTGATCACCTTAACATCCTGCCCGCCGACATCCAGGATACCCGGATAACCGGCGTTTATGGAGTTGGCTCCTATGGCAAATGCTTTGATCTCTGTCAGAACACTGGCGCCGTAGGCTTTCCTGAGCATATGCCGCCCGTATCCGGTGGCATATAGCATCTTTGGCTGGCCGCCGCTGAGTAGTCTATTGCACTGAGACAAGGGGTCGTGTGTGGTATCGGTGAGCTCGGACCGAACGACTTCACCCCTACCGAATTCGACGAGGGCTATCGTCCTTGATCCGATATCGATTCCGACGACCGAATCCGCGGTATCCATCTTATTCGGGGCCGATGGCGAACGTTACCCGCCCGCCAGGTTCATATCCCCTGTCTTTGGCGATGAAATCGAGTTCGATCGTCGCAAGGTCCTCGACATCGAGATCGATCTCGCGGTCGAGCTTCCTTTTATCCGTGGTTTTTATGTATTTCTTGCAGTTGTTGCAGATGTATACGAGATGGGCTTCGTCGTCTGTAGAGTAGAAGTACTCGAGTTTATCCTCATCCTTGGTCATGCATATAGCGCACTGCTTTCGAGGATACGACCACCAGCTCTTACACGTCGAACACTGGAGTATCCTCAGCCCGTCATCATCCGTCAACATCGCCATACTCGGTTTCCGGCCGCATACCGGACACACCGGCTGCTGCCATTTCTCGTAATCGATCCTGTCTCTATACGCATAGGAGGCCTTCTCGATGAATGGATTCGTCGTATGATAGATTATGAAGAACATGAGCTCGTTGTTCAGAGGTATTCGTTTAGCCAGATCGGTAAAATATTCCGTCCTGAACTCCAAGGCGTTCTGTATCAGTACCGGCGTCTTTTTACCGTCCGACTCTTTAAGGTCCGGGTTTTTAAGAAGATCCTCTACCGACTCCTCGAATGATTCATTTGTCTTGGCGATCACACCACATATGTCGCTTAGCATGTCTTTGAACACACCGCTATCTATCCCGATGTCACCCGTGTTTAATAGCGGCATGTTGTTTTTAAGACGAACGGCGAGCTTTTCGTCGTCCAGTTCCGGTACAGAGACTTCCATCTTCTCCAGATACCCGGATTCGATCTCGAATAAAGAACGGTACAGAGCAAGAAGATCCACAAGCTCGGGTTTCAATTTACTGTAATACTCCATTTCGGAACGTATCTGATCGATTGTCAGCGGTTTCTGTTTAGGCATCAATTAAGCTCCTTAGCTTCTTTTTTTAACTCATTATACCATCTAGACCATCCGGATTTTGCTTCGATTTCCGGTACATAGCCTGTAACCATGGATGTCCATGAACGGCGCGTAGCCGGGAACAGCAGTCCCATATACAGATGCATGGCAACTATAAAGACAAGCGCGGCAGTACACAGATCATGCACGATGTATGTCCAGCGGACGATGTCCGCCGGCAGATCTTGTGCCGCCCACATCATCATGCCGGACGCGGATATCACGACAGCGAACCCGATTATGAACCAGGCGCTTACTTTCTGGCCCGCTTTTTCCTTTCCTTGCTGCGGAAGCTTGACTGATTGCGGACGTAACATCCACTTCAAGAACCTCCGCATCCAGGCCGAATCGTTCTTGTCCCATGTCAGTATCGTTTTCATGAACCGGCCTGTTCCGCGTCCGAAGACAAGCATGGCGGCGACTGGTATGACCACGAATATCACCGCGGCGATGTGGTGGATAGTCTGTCCCACTAAGAGATCGCCGCTTAGGAGCACGTGAGTCTCCGGCCGCAGCCTGGCTACGCCTGTATATAAAAGCGTAAAGAAGCTTAACAGATGGACTGCATGTATCAGCCGCGCCGCCAATGAAAACCTTAATACTTTTCCATCCTTAAACACCTGCTTACTCACTTTGCTTTTTCCCTTTATCTCCTCGACTTCCTTCATCTCCTTGACTTCTTTGACTTCCTTGACCTCTTTGACTTCCTTTATACCCAGTCGATCCAAGTAGACTCACCAAAGCCGCTAAACCCGCTCCGCCGCCGGCGACCGCTATCATCGGTTTAAAAACGTCCTGCCAGATATTAACGGAAAGAGGGACTGTGGGTTTTTCCGGAAATCCATAAAACGACGGTGATGAAGTAAGCAAAAACATGACTCCCAGTCCGCCGAGTTCCTTTTCTCCGTAAAGCCCGGCGTCCTTAAAGCCCCGTTTCTTTAGCTTGCCCAACCTCATCTTTGCGATCGCGACCATGATCGACCGCTCTCCGAACATCACCGCTTCCGGCGCACAGACCTTGGCACATGCGGGGATCTGTCCGTTCGAGATCCGGTCGACACACAACGTACACTTCTCGACTGTGTTTGTCTGCACATTATAACGAGGCACATCAAAGGGACAAGCCGATATGCAGTATTTGCAGCCGGTACATTTTTCCGCGTCTATGACCACCGCGGTCGAAAGCCGGTGTGATATAGCTTTTGGCGGACATACTTGTTCGCATGCGGCGTCAGTACAGTGCTGGCAGAGCACTCTCCGGAATTGCCATTTTACTTCATCACCCACGGCTTCTTCGATAAACGCGACACGGGTCCATGTCTGAGCCGAAAGGTCCGGAGGATTCTCGTAACTTCCCTGGTTCTGCGTGCGTTCCGCGTGCCGCAGGTTCCACTCCTTACAGGCGACCTGGCAAGCCCTGCATCCTATGCATCTTGACACGTCTACAAGCATCGCCGTTGCCATACGCTAACCCACTTTCCTTATGTCGACCAGGAATGCTTTATATTCCGGCATACCCGTATTCGGATCGTATACGTTCGATGTCACCTGATTCGCCGAGTAGTCTTTGTCTTCATCGCCTCCGGTCACATATCCTACAAAGCCGTAATGGTCCGGCATACTCACTGCTTCCGGCGCGTTCGGGGATAGTTCAAACGGCTTGATCCGGTTGGTCACGATCGCCACGCCGGTCACTTCTCCACGAGGTGATATGACTTTTACCTTGTTTCCGTTTTCGATACCATGCCTTGCCGCAAGCTCAGGACTTATCTCTATGAACATCTCCGGCATCATCTCAGCCAACCATGGCAGATTCCTGCTGATCGAGCCCGTTTGCCAGTGTTCCGCGACCCGGCAGGTAAACCCTATGTACGGGTACTTGGACGAGCCCGGCTCCACCATCTTGTCCATGTCCGATTGCCAGATCTTGACCAGCGGATTATTCTGTTGCCCGCTTAACAGGTTATTGGAAGGCGATTCGACCGGCTCGTAATGCTCGGTCAGCGGTCCGTCTTTTATAAGCCCGTCCGGTATGAAAAAGCGGGCTTGTCCTTCCGGCAACATGATGAACGGGCTTTTTGCCGTCTTATCAGGCGTAACGATGGCCCCCGCGACATCTTTAATGCTGAAGTCGGGAACGTCGTTGTTGACCCATTTTGCTCCGTCCCAACTGACGAGCATTCTTCTTTTGTCATAAGGGACACCTTCGGCGTTGGCCGAACACCTGTTATAGATGATGCGGCGGTTCAAAGGCCACGAATATGCCCATTCCGGATACAGTCCCAGTTTATCCGGGTCTCTGCTTGTATCCGTTTGCGCGGCTCTGTTATCCGCTTTCTTATCCCCCGGATAAAAACCGGAGTATATCCAGTTCCCGCACATAGTGGAACCGTCGTCGCTCAGTTTTGTAAAATTGATGATCTGCGTTTTATCGGTTACGGTGAATCCGTTTATCTCTTTCGCCACCAGATGAGGATCAGGCTCATCATCTCCGTAATCCCAGTTGAGTTTCAGGAGCGGTTCGGAGAACTTGGCAGTTGCCTCTTGAGAATATGCATCCTTGAGCGCCTTAAAAAGACTGTCTATGATCCATAGGTCGGGCCTGGCTTCTCCGGGAGGATCAGCCGCTTTGTTCATCCACTGGATCAAGCGCGCCGAGTTCGTGACGCTTCCTTCTTTCTCGAAAGACGCGGCTGCCGGCAATAAAAAGACCTCGGTCCGGACGTCTTCCGGCTTCATGCCGGGCCTTTTCCAGAACACGCTCGTTTCAGTCTCGAACAGATCGCTTACGACGAGCCAGTCCAGCTTGGTGAGAGCGGCGGCGGTCATGTTCGCATTGGGACCGCTAAGGACCGGGTTCTGCCCCCAGCAGAGCAGGCCGTTGATCTTATCCGCGTACATCGCCTCGAAGAGCGGTACCCAGGAGTAGCCGCTCTTGTCATAGCCGTCCCCCAATTTCGGCAGGAACTCGTAGAGAAAGTCATTTTCCTCCGTGGCATACTCTCCCCACCATGCTTTAAGGAGGCTGACAAACCATTTTGTCTTATTTACTGCGTAACCCGACTTCGCCACCTCGGCATCCTTGTACCTTGAGAAGGTCTCATGCTTGGAAGCGAGAGGCATGTTCAAGTACCCGGGTAAAAGATTAAAGAGAAGGCCGAAGTCCGTCGAACCCTGGACGTTCGCGGCGCCGCGCAGCGCGTTCAGACCCCCACCGGCGATCCCTATGTTACCGAGCAGCAGCTGAACCATACCGGCTGCCCTTACGTTTTGCGTGCCTGTAGTATGCTGAGTCAGACCCATGGCATAGAGGATCGTCCCTGATCTATCGGGCTTTCCGGTGCGGCAAAACGCGTCGGCGATCTTCTTGAACGAATCTTCGGACATACCGCATATCTTTGATACCCGATCAGCAGTATATCTCGAGTAGTGGTCTCTCATAAGCTCCAGGACACAGTTCGGATTGTTGAAATCCGTGTCTTTTGAGACCTCTCCATTGAGCTGAAGCTGATACGTCCACGTGTCGTAATCATATGACTTTAAGTCTTCATCATACCCGCTGAACACCCCGTCTTTGAAACTGAAGCCCGGATTTACGAGGTAAGAGGCGTTCGTATAGTTCTTTATATACTCCTCGTGATATAGCTTGTTTGTAATGATGTAATTGATCAGGCCGCCAAAAAAGGCGGCGTCCGTTCCCGGACGGATCCGCGCAAATGTATCCGCTTTGGCAGCCGTCCTTGTGAATCTCGGATCGACGACGATCAGTTTGGCGCCTTTATCTTTTGCCGCGGTGATCCATTTGAAAGATACAGGATGGTTTTCCGCGGGATTCGCGCCGCAGACAAGTATGACATCCGCGTTCTTTAAGTCTATCCATGAATTCGTCATTGCTCCTCTGCCAAACGTAGGACCGAGACCGGCCACAGTCGGAGAGTGTCATATGCGCGCCTGGTGCTCGAGAAAAACGATACCAAGAGATCGCGCCAGCTTTGCCAGCAGATAACATTCCTCGTTGTCCAGCGCCGCTCCACCGAGTTGCGCCAGGCCTTCCGTCCTGTTGACAACGATCCCCTTTTTATCTTTCACCTTGAACGTCTTGTCGCGGGCTTTTAACATCCGCGTAGCTATCTCCCGCAACGCCCAATCCCAGTTCTTTTTCTCCCACTTATCGGAGCCGGGCGCTCTATATAGGACAGATCTCAACCGTCTATTGTTATTGGCTAATTCATAGAGAGCCTGGCCTTTACTGCATAGTGTGCCGCGGTTAATGGGATGATCCGGATTTCCCTCGATCGATTGGACCTTGCCGTTGGATGTTGAAGTATGTACGATCACGCCGCAACCGACCGAGCAGAAACCGCAAATGGTCGACGTCTCTCTCGCTCCGGCTGTCTTAAGTCTCTCGGCTGCTCTAGCAACCGGGACAAGATCCAGGCCAAGGCAGTTCACAGCAGACAAAGCGGCAATGCTTCCTGTCAGTTTTAGGAAATCCCGCCTTGAGAGACCGGAGGTCAATTTATAAGTCCTCCTTTTTGTTCTATGAACCGGTTCGGCACTTGGCGATGTTCTTAGAGATGAAATGCTCGAGTGACTTTAAAGGAACCCCGCCAGACAGCCGGTCGACGATCTTGCCTTTCTGGTCGACGATGATAAAGGTCGGTATCGTTGTGATCTTGTATCTGTCGGCTAGCTTGGCGTTGGCAGGTTCTGTTATATCGTATGTCACGAATTGCAGACGTGTTTCGTATCTATGTCCGACCCGGTCCAATCCTGGCTTCATCTTCAAACAGCGCGGGCACGTCGGATCGTAGAAACCATAGACCTTGATCCCGCTAGGCGTTACAGTCGTAGTACAACCGCTTGTCACCAGCGCAAGAAAGCATACGAATATGAGGGTCTTGAGGATACTTCTTGTCCCTATCATCCCGGCTTTAGGCATTCCTCTTCACGACGCGAGTCAGATAGTAAAGGGTATGGAGAAGCTCGCGCGCAGGATCGGATGTGTGAACCTGGATCTCTTCCGGTACGGTTACCGGCGTCGCCGTATAGTTAAGAATTATATTAACACCGCTCTCCACAAGGATATCGGCTATTTTTTGTGCCACTTCACCAGGTACGGCAACAATCGCTATTTTTATCTTGTTCTCCGTCAAGATTTCCTTTATATCTGAGATGTCTCTTACCTGCACCCCATTGATCTTCTTCCCGATCTTCTCCGGATTGCTGTCAAAGACGTGCGATATCTTGAAACCTTGCTCCTGTAGCCCGCTATACCCCATAAGCGCCCCACCGAGCTGTCCGACTCCGATAAGCGCTATCTCCGTTACACGCTTGACGTCAAGGATGTCGGATATGACCGAGATCAGCTTATCAACGTCATACCCTAGTCCACGTCTCCCGAAAGACCCGAAATAAGAAAGGTCGCGGCGTATCTGTGCCGGATTGACACGCGCGCTCATGCTTAGTTTCTGGGATGATATGACCGATTTGCCCGTTCTCTTGTATGCTACGAGACATCTAAGATAGGACGACAAACGTTCGATAACACCCTCTGGTACTCGTCCTGTTTCCATGATTCTCCTCGATGAAACAATGGATTAATGTAACAACATATATATCATATTACCGCATTTGTAATCATCATTACAAACTTTTTGTAACAAAATCTTTTATGCTGTTTCACGCGCTCTGACTTCACTTCTTATGTCGATGAAAAACAGGATCAAACCTGCGGCTATCAGACAGCCGCCGATCGACAGCATACCGACCGATACCCAGAACGCTCTGATGTCTTCCGAGCCGTACTGCTTGATCGGTTCCACAACGGTCTTGACCACTTGCGACGCCGGCACCTTGACCACCTTTTCAGTTATCCCTTCACTGTTCACCCTTACATCGATATAGTGATAATAAGAATCGGCCGACTCCAATACGGCGCCGGCACCTCCGGATATAACATAAGTAACGCCGTCCCGCTCGAAGCGGTGATATCCGTGTATGTGAGACAGATAGACTCTGGTCACCCGGTAGCGTTTCATCAGGTCCAAGAACAGATCCCTCTGGCCTGTGTTTGTGAACGCGTGGTTCTTCCCGGGGCGCGGATCCAAAGGCGGCACATGAGCGAAGATGAAGACTTTAGGGAGGTGGTTGGTCTTGAGGTCGGATTCCAGCCATCTGTACTGTGTCTCATCAAGCCCCTTTTCCGTAGTCCGTAGAAAGATGAAATGGCATTCCCCGAATGAGAACGAACAGTAGGGCGTGCCTAGAAGACTCTCGTAGTAGCTCAATCCATTCATTCTCGAATCGTGGTTTCCGATCGTTGTCAGAACCGGCTCTTTCGCTTTGGTGATGACGTCCATAAAGTCTCTATATTCTGACAGGGAACCGTTCGTCACCAGGTCACCGTTGTCCAGACCGAACAGGGGCTTCTTCTTGTTCATGTCGTCGATGATGCGGGAAAGTACATTCAGCCCACCCCTGCTGTCACCGAAGACAAAGAATGAAAAATCATATGGATTGTCGGCCGGATATAGCGTAACGCTCCTCGTCTGCCCGGGTTCGAGATCCAGATCGAAGGATACCGTATTAGGCGGCTCGCGTCTTATCGGTAGCCCATCCGCCGCCATGCCGACGGATTCCGCATTGACATTCTGTACTCTGATACCTATCTTCTCGCGTTTGTCCGAAGTCAGCCGCAGTCTTACGATCAAGCCGGTGGCGCGGACCAATAGTTTGTTTCCCTTGAAACTACGGATGATACCGTCTTCGATGACCGCGGTCCTTCCGTTCTGTATGGTCCGGCTAAGATTACTTGAACCGGCGATCTCCGTCTGATTTGAACCCTGCGTATATAATAAAGGCTGCCTGACCAGCAGCGTCAACAGGACGATACATGCAAAAACGGCCAGGATGAACCCCGAGGCCAGAAGGGTAAAAGATATGAGTCTTCTGTTCATGCTCCTCCTCGTCGATCTTTAGACTAATATTACCATACGGAGATCGGAACTCATTACGGTTGACCTTATACCGGCGGAAAACTAGAATGTGCTTACAATCGATATTTAAAGGAGACGATCGCTATGAACAAACGTACCCAGACCACCTTGATCACTCTTGCTTTATTATCACTCCTGGCATTCTTTATGTTCGGCTGCGCGCCCTGTTGTTGTCCTTGGGGAGGTTTCGACTTGAACGACCTGAGAGACCTGAATGAATTGACCGGGACCGGGGGAACGGTACGCGGAACGGCTTACATCAAAAGTGCGACGACCGACCCCGTGCCTAATGTGACCGTCGAGATCGGTACACATACAGCCCAGACAGATGCAGACGGTGGGTTCGAGATCAAAGATATCTCTCCGGGCAAGTATACGATCAGGATCTATGGTGGCGATCTGGGGTATACAGGTTCAGTTACTGTCAAGAAGGGTGAAGTAACCGACCTCGGCTCCGTCTATCTCCACCCGACTCTCCCGCCGCCGAATACAGAATATCCGACCGACGCCGAAGGCGTGATCACAGCATATTATGAAGCGATAAACGCCAAGGATTATTCAAAAGCCCTGACATACTTGACAGGACAGATGGGCGGTTCGACCGAGGATTCATTAAGGTCCAGCTACGAACCTTATATTAAGAATGTCTCCATTGCTAGGATCGACAGAACGCCGGAAATGGACTACGGCGGTCGCCTCATCTACATCGTCACATTCACAGCCGAGTATATCAAACAATATCCTGCCGGCAGCGGTTATCTACCAACGGTACATAGCATGATCCTGGTAAACGACCAGTGGAAGATCCAGGAGATCGGCACCGGCTAGCAAGTAAAAAGTGAGTCTTCGCAGTCGGCGCAATACAAGATAAGCGTTTGTCTGGGGAGGTTGAAGTAAATCTTCTCGCTAAAGATTCTCGCTCGAAGAATTCTTCAACCTCCCCAGACATAGTATATATAATGCTCTTGTTTTCGTCTCCTGCTCGAAAAATGCACATTGTTTAAGAAAGGTAAATCATTAAGATAGGATACTTAAACAACCTTATGCGAAGGTACGACCGAAGAACATGCCAAGCCATAGAGCGGTAAGGCACAAGGTGATACTTCCCAAGATATTAGCAAAACCCAGCATCGCACTACCGTCTCCGACTAGTTTGAGCGTCTCGTAGCCGAATGTTGAAAAGGTCGTATACCCGCCTAAAAACCCGATGGCAATAAACAGGCGGGCATGCGGGTGTGCATTCAGTCCACCGGGTGTTGTCGCCATAAACAGTCCTATGGCAAAACAACCTGTTATATTTATCGCCAGTGTCGCGAAGGGGAATCCCGAACCAGTCCTTTCAGAGATCAAACTACCGATCGTATAACGACTTGCCGCACCTAGAAATCCACCTATCCCCACAATCAGAACGTCTAACATATATCCTCCCAAATATAAAAAGCTCCTGCACCAAGGCAGGAGCCATCAGCATCTTCGTAAGCAATAAGTGAGCCCCATCACTATCTATTTCATATAATAAACAGGAATATACTAGATTTTGAGGTCGTGTGTCAACATTTCGAGGTCGATCAGACACGGTTTCGGTAGCGTTTGCTCTTTCTTAGTTCCTTCACTTCGTTCAGGATGACACCTTTTTAGCAGTTGACAGCCTTTTACTTATACATTCGTACGAACGGGAGGATGTTGTTTTAAGAGCGACTCGTAGCGACCTTAGATGTTGTGAGCAATCTGCCAGGTCGGTGAATATACTTTTTCCTTGGGTTGCTTCGTCACGCTGGCAACCATTGTTTCTCGCAATGACACCGTTTAGCAGGTTGTGTTCGTGGAACTTCTCATAAACTATATCCGAGCGCACAAGATGCCGGTTACATATACATACTGTGCCTGGGGAGGTTGAAGAATTCTTCGAGCGAGATATCTTTAGCGAGAAGATTTCCTTCAACCTAGCTCAGACACACACTATTTACTTGGCCTTCTGCAGTTGGTTTAACACGTCTTGGAGTTTGCTCAATTCGTCACCGTAGGCGGCCCAGTTTCCGTCCTTCTGGTACTGAACGGCCTTGTTGTAATGCTCCACCGCCTGGTCGACCAGCGCTTTCGTGTCGGTAGTCTGTACCTGCCCGGTATCTCCAGTAGTGCTAGGTTCCTGGGGCGCCGGTTGCGCGGTCCCGAATAAGCGCGCCAGCGCGGCCTCCAGCGTACTTTCCATAGCCACCTGGTTGCCATAGGATACGAATATCCGTTTTAGCTCCGGCAGTTCACCCTGTTCCGCCTGTATGTAGAGCGGCTGTACATATAGCAGCGCATCGGCGATCGGGATGACGAGTAACGGTCCTTTGCTGATGACCGATCCTCTCTGGCTGACCAGCGTCAGGAATTGCGAGATGGCCGGGTCCTGGTTTATCCGCGCCTCTATCTGCATCGGACCGAAGATCAGTTTATCCTTCGAGAACTGATAGACGATCAACGAGCCGTAGTCTTCTCCGTCGCATCTCGCCGCCATCCAGGCGATCATATTGTTCTTATTCGCGGGCGTAAACGGCTCGATGAGCATGAACTCCTCTTTCGAGCCCTCCGGTAACTTCATTATCATATAGTATGGGTCCATCTGTTGCGCACCGCCGGCATATGTCTCCTTGGCGACTTCCCACATGTCCTCTTTGTTATAAAAGACCTGGGGTTCCGACATGTGATATGTGGAATGCATATACGCCTGTATTTTGAACAAGTCCTCCGGATAACGAAGGTGCTTCCTTAAAGCCCCCGGCATCTTTTCAAACCTGGTAAACAAACCGGGGAACATCTTTTCGTAAGTCTTCAAGACAGGATCTTTGTCGTCGATACTGTAGAAAGTCGTCGTCCCGTTATAGGCATCTACAACTACCTTTACGGAATTCCTTATATAGTTCTCTCCGCTTGCGCCATATGGTTTTGAGTACGGGTACATGTCCGTCTGCGTATACGCGTCGATGATCCAAAAGAGCCTTGACTTGCCTTTTTCATCCGGTACCACCACCATGTACGGATCGTTGTCATACGCGAGGAACGGCGCTATCGTATCCAAGCGTTCCTGGATGTTGCGATGAAAGAGCGCTCTGCTATCGGTCGTTATGGAATCCGACAGTACAAACCTCAAAGATGAGAACCTGACCGCGAAGATCGCCTTTCTTAGATACGAAGAGACAGGAACACCGCCGGTACCGTTATATGTCGCGTAAGCGTTTTTATCGCCTTTAGGATAATCAAATTCCTTTGTCTTTGTCTTGACCACGGCATAGTCGTTCGTCTTCTCACCGAAGTAGATCTCCGGCCGGTCGATCGACATGAGATCCGACTTAGGCGGTATGTCCTTGACTGCGAATTGCGGCAATCCTTCCGCGGAGATACTGGTCACCGGACTCATCACAAGGCCGTAACCATGCGTAAAGACGAGATGTTCGTTGATCCAAGTCTTAGCCGTATCCGGGAGTTGATCGATCGACAACTCGCGCGGCGCCAGGTTGTATTGCTGGTATCGCCCGCCAAGATCGTAACGGTCGATGTCGACATCCACAAAATCATAGTAGAGCCGGATGGCCTGCAGTTGGTTGTATGTCTTTAAAACAGGGCGCCAGTCCCATAGACGGATGTTCTTTATCGTCGCGTCATTGCTTGTGATCGTCTGTATATCAAGGGTGCCGGCGGCTGGAAACGGCTTAGTCTTTATCTTGTCCAATCCATAAGCCTTCCTGGTGAAGTCTATGTTCCTCTTGATATACGGCCTTTCCTTGACGATCTCATTCGGGGATACTCTGTATGCCTGTATGACCGAGGGGTATATGCCGGCCAAGACGATCAATCCGAAAACGAGGATCCCCAAACCCGCCGCGGGCAGTGTCCATCCACGGAAGTACGTGTTGGCGAACATGATGATAGCCGTGATCGTCGCGATGACCATCAATATCTGATACGCCGGTAATTGCGCATTGACGTCCGTATAACTCGCGCCCGCAACGACGCCGCGACTTGAATAAAGCAAACCGTAAGCAAGAAGCCGGAATCCACCCGCGACCAGTAGGAAGATCGTACCCCCGAGTATCGATATATGGGCTTTCACATGCGGAGCGAACTTCTGCGCTCCACGCGTCACCATGATCGCCCCGTCTATGACATGGATCATCACCGATATCAAGAGCGCGAGTAGCAGAGCCATAAACAAGAAACCCCATAAGAAACTGTAAGCGGGGAGTTTGAAAGCATAGAACGAGATATCTATCGAAAAGACGGGATCCTTGATATTAAACGGTGTCGCGTTGAAGAACTTTAGGAATACATCCCAGTAACCGGTTGCAGCCAGACCGGCGATCGCACCGAGAGCAATCGAGACGATCAACAGGATGCGGTTCATGTATTTCTCGATGACCGGGTTTTTCATCTTGATCAGGCCATCGAGGTAAGAGACGCTGTACTTCGGAGCGAGCTTTCTCGCCAGGAAGACATTCCCATAGATGATCCCGAAGAACAACGCTCCGAAGACAAACCCCAGACCGATCTTTGTCGTCAGGATCTTTATAAACACAGGGGTGTAGCCGACTTCTTGAAACCACAGATACTCGCAGTAAAGGCTGATAAGACTACCTAAGAAGACGAGAACGACTACCAATAAGATAAAAAGGACACCTCTTATCCTGTCGCCGACACTGCTTCCGACTTCTTTCGCCGTTCCTTTTTCCGGGATCTTCCATTTTCCATCCTGCATTGCCATCTACCCTCTTTTGCTATTGGCTTTTGCCTCGTCCCATCTTCTGATGAGATAGGGTTTGTATTCCTCGAATATCCTCGCCTGGCCTTCGATAAGCGCTTCCACCATGATCGCGCCCATACCCTCCACTTCGAGCATGAACGACGCGGTGCGGCCGAAGTAGATCGGCGTAAGCGCACCGACAGTATATCTTGCTTCCTCCCCGGACCAGTTATATGTGACCGCGAAGTCATAGACGATCTGAGCCCACAACTCCTCGGGGAAATGAAAATTCGCCGGGTCGGACAGGGTGATCTTCTTAAGTTCTTTGTAGCAATCCACATTAAGGTAGTGCCGGTAGAACGCCTCGTGTGTCTTATAGCCAGCCTTGAATCTCTGTATCAGATGGTCGGGGGATTCTTCCTTGACCTTCAACTCGCGCTGTTTCGATTCGCCTCCATATCTGTAGACCGGTACGCTACCTTCGATCGCCTTCCATTTGACCTCGTGCTCGCGCATAGTCGCAAACAGCGTACCTACGACCTGATGAAACATCGGACCAAGGTCCGTCGACGGGTCTCTGGGATCATGGAGTTTGACGCCCA
This sequence comes from Actinomycetota bacterium, assembly GCA_020052375.1. Taxonomy (GTDB): domain Bacteria; phylum Actinomycetota; class JAHEXW01; order JAHEXW01; family JAGVPG01; genus JAGVPG01. The sequence continues at coordinate 22,525 of JAGVPG010000006.1, forward strand.
TCGATGCCTGGCTTAATCTGAAGCCCTCCGTGATAGCCGTCGTGGTCATCCAGACGTCGATCCCGAACTTGGCGATATCCGTATCCCAGACATCCTGGTGCGAAAACAGTTTCGCAAGCGCGCCTGAAAAACAGAACTCCCCGCCGATCGGTTGCCTGACTCTAAGCCCGTATAACGCACGCGTAAGAGGATAAGCAATATTATTGGTGATGGTGCCGTCGTGTTTGTGGCGAAAGTAAAGCGGTGTCACAAAACCGAAACTGTATTTATAGATCGGGTCGGCCAGCAGCTTGATCCATTTCGGTTTCATACTACGCAAGTCAGCGTCGAGAGTTATTACTATGCGCGCCCCGAGCCTGTCCGCTATCTCGAAAATAGTCCTGAAAGCGCTACCCTTGCCGGGCACTCCGCGATAGTGGGTGACCATCTTGTAAATACCTTTGGGGACCGGTACTTTCATTATCGTACTATGCGTATGGGGAAACGACTCCGGGTCTCCTGACGCATTGACGATGAGCGCTTTGAGACCGGGGAAATACTTATTCAGTCCTTCAGCGGTCGCGGCCACTACACGAGAAATGGTCTCAGTGTCACGATGGCTGGGTATCCCGACTAGAAAATCGACTCTTTCCAGCTCTTTTATCTGCTGAATACATTCTGCGTTGAGGATCGAGCGTGACGTCCGCATCCCTAGACTCCCAACCTGGCCTTTAGATGCATTAGGTTCAAAACATCGCTTTTTGTCACTATCCCGACCAACACCCCGTCTTCCATCACCAGGAGATGTCCGGTACGGCCTTGCGCCATCTTCTCGAGGATCTCCTCACCAGGTGCATCAGGCTTTATTTTATAGACCTGATCCAATGGAGTAGCTATGTTCTTAACGAAGACGAAGGGCCATTTGTCCCTGGGTATGTCGCGTACCTGGTGTAATGTGACGATTCCGGTAATATTGCCGTTCTCGTCTGTGACAGGAAAACGGCCGTGCTTGTATCTCATGAAATACTCGTTCACGGCTTGCATAAGGTCGAGCGAATCGTCTATCACTTTGACATCACCCGTCATCAGGTCCCGTACCGTAACTCCTGCAAGGCTCCCTCTAAGGACAAGATCCTGATAGCTGGAACCCGCCATCTGGTAAAGAAAAAGACCGATAAAAATGAACCAGATGCCGTTCGGCCAGAACTGCGAGGCGAACAGAAGTACCAGTCCTAAAGCTATCAGGACAGCTGCAAAAGCCTGCCCGAATATAGACGCGATCCGTGTTGCTTTCCTCAAGTCGCCCATGAAGTGCCATATAAGACTTCTTAGTACGCGGCCTCCATCCAGCGGAAATCCTGGCACAAGATTGAAGATACCCAGAAGCAGGTTGATAGCCGCTAGATATTGCGCCGGCGCGGCGACCAGAACACCCAGAGGTGAAAGTTGCGCCCCCAGCGCTATTATGCCGAAAACGGTTGCCAGGACAAAACTTGCCAGCGGACCGGCTAGAGCCATCAAGAACTCCGCGCTTGGCTTATCCGGCTCTTTGGTCATATTGGAGACTCCCCCGAATATAAAGAGGGTTATACTTTTAATCGGGATGTTGTTCATCCTGGCGACCAGGGAATGGGCGAGTTCGTGTAGTAACACCGAAATGAAGAAGAAAAGCGATGTCACGATGCCCCACGTGATATACGTGGCCTGCGGAAGCCCTTGATACTGTTCCGGAAAATAAGCCGCCGCCAGTATCACCGTCACCAGTCCGAAGACGATGAACCAGCTGTAGTTGACACCGATCTCTATTCCGAAAATCTTGCCTATGCGGATGGTCTGCGAAACCATAAAATCCAGTGTATCATTCTTTGCGAGACGAGACTATGAAAGGTATTATTGGTAAGTCGTGAGTAGTGAGTGGTGAGTCGTGCTTTGAAAGCACGGATCCTGTCTTGATCCGGTTGTGATCTTTGAAAGTATGGATCCTGTCGGATTCCTGATACGATTTACCCGACTCACGACTCACTACTAACGGTTCACGGAGGTATCTATGGCTGATATACGATTCAAGTCTGTTGGAACTTATCTGACTCAACTCTTCGGAAAGACTGTGAAACTCCTGTCTGTCGGGGGGATGCCGGCGACCGGAAAGAAAGATGAGCTAAAAGGGTTCGGTTACGGCGAACCGGTGATGGTCGAGTATGAGGTGGACGGCGAGGTTAGACGGTCAGTTTTAGCGACGGCGCGCCACCAAGGCGGTTTCGGTCATGACTACCTAGCCGACCGGGCTGCCGGTATGGTGCTGGCGCATGAGACTTTCAACAACCTTCCAGGCCATGTCAAATCCCTCGACCTCGGTGTACTAAGACAAAACGGCGATATGGTGTCCATCGGAGACGTTGATGATCTATTCCTCTTAGACGAGTTCGTTGAGGGTTATGAATACTTCCGGGATCTCGAACGAATAAAGGACACAGGAAAAGCCGGAGAACATGACATCGAACGCTGCAAAGCATTGAGTGACTACCTGGCCGACATCCACCGCGAACCCGGGCTTTCGGATAAAAAAACACGCGAGGTCCTCTATGCGCGCCGCATCCGTGACCTTATCGGACATGGCGAGTGCATAATGGGCCTCGTCGACAGCTATCCGCCTGATTGGGCCTTCCTTAAGACCGATGAACTGAAGGAAATCGAGATGGCATGCGTCTCGTGGCGCTGGCGGCTGCGCTTGAAAGAACATCGCCTCTGCCAGGAGCATGGCGACTTCCATCCCTGGAACGTATTGTTCAAGGATGATACGGGTACCGGTTTTTGGGTGCTCGACAGAAGCCGGGGCGAGTTCGGGGAAGCGGCTGACGATGTAGCGGCAATGAGCATCAACTATATCTTCTATGCCCTTCAGCACACCGGTGAGTTCAGCGGTCCCTTCGCCTCACTCTACAAGGAATTCATGGAGAACTATATAAGGAAGACTGGGGACGAGGAGATGCTGTCTGTCATCCAGCCTTTCTATGCATGGCGCGGTTTGGTGATCGCGTCGCCCGTATGGTATCCGAAACTGGACGATAAGATAAGAAGGAAGATATTCAACTTCATTGAGAATGTGCTGGATACGAATGTGTTTGATATAAGTGACATGAGAAGTTACTTGGAATAACTTTAGATGTCATTCTGAGCGAAGCGAAGAATCCACGCATACGTAGGTCCTTCGTCGGTCTGCTTCGCAGACCTCCTCAGGATGACACCGTTCTCTTTTTAGGAGTTTCAAAATGGACAATAAGGGATTTGCTATATGGCTTACGGGGACGCCGGCTAGCGGGAAATCAAAACGGTCAAGGCTGCTGGTGGAAAAACTAAGAAGCGAAGGAATCTGCATCCAGCGGCTTGAGTCCGATGAGCTGCGAAAAGTGCTCACGCCGGACCCGACCTATTCAATGGAAGAACGCGAATGGTTCTATTCCGTCCTTGTTTACCTCGGTAAGATGTTGACCGATAACGGTGTGAACGTCATCTTCGATGCTACCGGCAACCTTCAAAGATACCGGCACGCTGCCCGTGATCAAATAGAGAAGTTCGCCGAAGTCTATGTGCATTGTCCGCCTGATGTATGTCTAGGCCGGGACCCGAAAGGATTCTACAAAGACGCCAAGGAAGGAAAAGCTCCGAACTTACCGGGCGTAGGCTCTCCCTACGAAGTCCCAGAGAATCCCGAACTTACCTGCGTCTCCGGCGAAGAACCCCCCGAAGAATCAGTCGACAAGATCCACGCCTGGATGAAGAACGCTGGCTGGCTCTAAATAAAAGTGTGCCTGGGCTAGGTTGAAGTAAATCTTCTCGCTTAGACCTCGTTTGGGCTTGCTTTAGTCACACTCGAAGAATTCTTCAACCTCCCCAGCCACATAATGTATAGAAGAACCCTTATGTGCGCATTGGATTCAGTTAACGATATGTTTCGCGCCTCCTGCTCGTACGAATTAACAATGTAGCAGCCGACCTTCAGGTCGGCCTATTTTGCAGAACTGATGATTCAGGACTCAATCCCAAAAACCGACGATTATAGCCGACGGTTTTAGACTAAACCATCGATTACGTCTGACTGTTTTTCCTCACAAAAGAAGATTTTGTTCATAGCATATGTCTTTATTCCTTTAAGATGATATTGACGCTTCCTTGCACCAATACACTAGAGTATAGAAGCAGGGCAGTTCAGATTATGTACACGCTTCCATTAATTGACGTATATAAGTGCCGGGTGTGGGAGATCTGCAATAGTGTGAGAGGTCTACGAAAGTGACGAACAGTGAACAGCAAACATGCATGTAAACGGTGTAATTCTGGGCATAGCCCTTCGTAGCTACTGCGAAGAGGGGCGAAGTGAAGAACCCAGAGAAGTGCGAATGTTACAGAACTGATAATTCAAGACCTGGCACCGTTACCGTTACTGGGATTTTTCATAGATGCCCCCAATAATTTCCGAAGTTCTTCAGTTATCCGATTCTTTCATATGGATAAACGTTCTTGTAGTTTCTGTGTAAATAGGACCCTACCGATGGAGCATTCTTTAAACCTTCGAATTCATGAACCGGGACATTCTTATAACCATATAGGCTACCATTTAGAAAACGCACATACACAGTTTGAGTTGATTCATCATAACCAATCTCAGCTACATTTGAGGAACTTACCTGTATCATTTCTGGTAACTTCATTCTTAGTCCTCCTCTAGCTTAAGTTTTTGATTTCTCCAACACTTAACGGTCCTAGCATATTCACCTTTACCAGGTCGATTTTCCGTCCATTGTTCAGATGCTTTTGGATCAGCGCTTTTTGGTGCATGTGCAATTTTATAAAATTTAACTCGAGATGGAATTTTAACCGCCTCGCCAGAGATTAAGCCCTCACCAGTTCTTAAGCTCGGTAGTAAGTCTACTATTGGCTGCAACTCATCCTGAACTGCTGATCTTATATGGCTACGATCTTGTGAATTGTTCATTCGAAGTGCAATAATAGTTCCGCACTGGCTTAGAACCGTTGCGTCCAATTCTGAAGGTCTTTGCGTTACCAACATGAGGCCTATACCATGCTTTCTGCCTTCTTTTGCGATACTTCGTACTGTCCTTGATGAGATTGAGTTTTCACCTGATTTCAAGTAATTATGCGCTTCTTCAAGAACCACTAATAGCGGTTGTTGTTTCCCTCCAACCTTGGTGTTTTGACCCCAAATAAGTGCATCATTGACTGTGTTTATCAACGTCCCCGAGATTGACACAATGATTTCAGATGGAACACCAGATAGATCCAGAATGGTCACCGGCCTTTCATTACCTAGCCAGTTATACAACAAGTCATCAAGGTCCTTTTTTACTTTTCCTTTAAGATCAGGCTCCCAATCTCCTGGAAGAAATAGGAAACTATAGCGACTGTCCTTCAGCCTTATCCTAATACCATCCAGGAAACCTAGTATTCCCTTAGCATAGTTGTTCAAAAAAGGACTTCCTCCACCAGCGCTTGCTGGCTCATATTCATTTGAAATAAGTTTCTCAGCATGTCCTTCTGTCTTTTTATCTGTTAAGGTATCGGGTTCTCTCGATTTCTTAAACGTTTGCCTTTCAAAATCATCCAGTTTAAACCATAGTTTCTTCAAACTGAAGGGAATGGGGCTATCAGCTGTTACTACCTCTTTCTCTATTCCTAGTTTATTATTCTCGACACTCTCAATTTTCATTTCTACAATTTTCTCTCTAACATAATCTTTTTGAATGTCCGATAGGCTCCCCGGAAATATCTTTATCAATTCCTCATAAGAAAGCGCCCAATAGGGAATCTGAAGTTCGTTTTCATTAATACCTGCATTTATCTTAAATATGCGACTTTCCTTTTGAAGGATTTCGCTATACTCGCCGTGCGGATCTATTACCAATATTCTTGAACTCTTAAAACCTTTTTCTGCAATTGCCTCTAATAATACAGCGACAAAATTCGATTTGCCGGTACCCGTCGAACCAACTATCGCACAATGCCTAGCTATCAATTTGTCAAGATCCATCTTTGCATTCAGGCTTTCTGATGCGCTAATATTTCCTACAACTATCGAGTTTGAATGCTCAAAGCCACCATAAACTACATCCAAATCTTCAATGGTTACTAAGAAGACCTTATCTCCTGTAGATGGAAACTGTGTTACACCTCTTTCAAATTTATTTCCAACTTGCTCCCCAATTAACACCATATTAAGCCAGCAAGTATTCATCAACTTTCCATAATCCTGCAACGCAAGCTCTTTCAAATAGTCTGGGATTGCAGCAGAGCCGATTTGTGTTACAAGTCCATATAGGTTGGCGAATCCCAGCGGTATTTTAAGAAATGAGCCAATCTGCCCAACTCGATAAACAACGCCATTGATAACTGGCATGGTGGACTTGATACTATCGGATAGCCGTATGGAAACAACATTACCGTTAATGCTGTCGATTTCCCCAATTTCTGCTGACCTATGATTTTTCATCTATAACCGACTCATTGATTTCATTGCCAATTATCATTGCTTCAAGAAAAGCAACTAGGTTGTAAAACTCCGGCAATCGAAACTCCCCTTCACCTGTCCAAATCTCCTCACCTTTCTTCTCTTCATTCTTTTTATCTGTTTCATTAATTGGAGCGTCCTCATCAAAATACAGATTGATGTTTATTGTGTCCTCTTTGTCAGGCTCAGTTCTTAGTTTCCATTTTCCTCGCTTACATCCAATTACTGCTGACCGAAGACCGTAAACGGATATTTTGCTATTTGAACAGGCCATTTTATGCAAGAGAGAGTTATTCCAATCAGCATTCTCAAAGTCCCCATCACAATAAAGCGCTATAACGTGAGAGGTCGCATCCGTATCTAAAGCGGTTTTGATGCGTTCGTTAATATGTTCATCGCAAAAAGAGTATCCGCAGGTAACCAGAATCGAATCATCTTGCCTTAAGAAGTTACAAAGCCTATCCATAAAGCTTGTGTAAGGCTGTTTTTTTGACTCATCATATTTTAGGATTGATGGATAAATGAGGATGTCTTTTTTATCTGAACCTTTTCTAATTATTTTGCCTGTCGCTTTATCATAATGCCATCCTAAAGACCCATGAATCTTCCATAGCTTAGTTTGTCTTGCTAGGAAACTGAAATCTTCAATTGACGCAGCATAGAAAAAGGGGCAATAACTACCCGTGAACCCGTCATAATAAGGGATGTCGTTGTGCTCTAAACCCAATTCAAATAAATAGTCGTAGTTTGTAGTAAATATTTCTACCGGGTATTTTCTATTAGCTCGACCAATCCATTTAGCGAAATCGGAGTGTACCAGGTCTTCATAATCCTCCGGTTCTAATAATTTATGACAGCATACTTCGTGCATTATTTTATTCTTCAACATGTTGATTAAGTCGATAAATCCTTGCTTATCTAAGCTATTTAGTCGTCCTTTTCCAATAACCTGTTGTTTACTCTCTAGATTAGACAAGATTAGTTCGATATTGAAGCAAGCCTCTGTTAGCTCGTTCTTGATTTCATCTAGTGCGGTTTTGTATGAGGCCTTCTCGCTTCCAATTTCCTCAACCACCTTTCTTGTCATGTCTGCGATTGCGGGAATCGTGATTGAACTTTCACCCTTCTTGGCATGAAGAGACGTTCCAGCTCCAAAGAGAAACCCGATCTTTTTTTTGTCTGATATCAGAATCTGTTGAAGACCTTTAACATATTCGGTCGGATCATACACCCCGCTTTTCATTTATGCTCCTCACCCCATTATCTGCTGCCTAAAGGTTATAACTTGCTTCTTTGCATACTCATCTTCTCGCGAAGAACCTTATGACAGAAACATTACGCTAGGTATTCCGAAGGTCCTTGTGAGCCAATACCGTTTCTTAAAAACACAGTTCCTCTAGCATATTATTCCCTCAGTAGCTGCTTTCCACAATCTTGATTTCTTCGTCTGTTAATCCGTAAAGCTCATAAACAAGGTAGTCAATTTACCAGCCGAATCTCGGCGATTGTAAAATTAACCAGGTGCCCTTACCTGAACTCAAGCTCGTCTTTTCGCATTTTCCACCAGTTCCAGCATAAGCTCATCAACAACATCCTGCACAAGAGGGTCGCCAGTCTTTACCCGCTTCATAGGTAATTCGCATGGATTAAATAAAAGACCAAGCGCTAAGTCCTTTAGAGCTGTATTCCACAACTCTATCGGTAGTTTTGCTTTAAGTTCCATTATTTCATTGGCAAGTTCATTTAAGAACTCATTGGCACCTTTAAGAAACGTATTTGCGCCTGAGTATAAACCTCGCGGGAATTCTCCGTTTGTTGCGGTATCTAGTGCGTACGAGTCATAACCATTTACATTGTATATGGAGCTATGCCTAGCCTGCACTAGCTCATTTATACAACTTGTCAATTCTTGACTTGCATCGACGCATTTATCATAGGGGCCATAATAGCGGCAATAACGGAGCAGTTCTCTTAGTCCTTTCGGTGTAGAAAAAGCATCTTGCCCATGGACCTGCTCGAGCTCCCTCCAATTTCCAATGTGGGATCGGTCGCGAAGTTCAAATACCCAATCATATTTTTCCGTCCGTATGCACATAACGTCTCTATTGCCTGCAATGTCGTCCGCACTCTTGTCGGTTGAAAACCAACTAATCCGAACCCGCCCGCAAACAGCAAGGTACGCGCGTACTGTATGAAATAAGCTTCCATAGGATTGTTGGATAGACGCAGCATAATATTTTTCTTTAAGTAAATAGTTAGCAGCTGAAAGACACGTTGTAGCAGCTAGAAATGACATAAGTATTGTCCTGACAATAAACATTCCAAGAAACTGGTGCTGATATACCTCTAGGTTGTCTGTCTTTGTCCTATAAAAACATGGCATGACAGCAAACATTAGCGTTGCCGCAGTTTGAATAACTTCGTTGCCTTCTTGATCTGCGCTAAGCCATATCAGATACTCCGGAGGAATCGCAGGTTTTGCAGTTACAATCTCCAGCGAGTCTCTTAGCACGTCGTATATCCTGTCTTCCATATTATCTAAAACCTGCAATTGTTTGACTAAAGCTTTTAGGTCTTTCGCTCCTTTTTTCCCAATCCTCTTGCTTGATGTAGAGCATGTTATATGTTGCCTTTTTTTGATTAGCGTTTACGTCAACGCACCACTGTTTAAGGCGTTTGATCTTTTCGATGTCGTCGAGATTTTCCCGTCCCTTGGTTTCGACGATCCAATATTCAGAGTTAGAAATTTTGACTATGAAATCTGGGTAGTAATTCGAGATTTCACCACTTGTATTGCGGTATTCAATCCGGAAGTTTACGGCGAAATAGTTCTTCGCATATGAGACAACGTCGTCGCATTCATCAAGAAAGCTTGCGAATTGCAGTTCAAAATGGCTGTCTCCGACTATCCTATTAAAAGGACTCTTCTTAGGAACTATATATGCTTGGTCGGAAACAACGAAGGGCCGACTTTTGCTTACTTTTAGATAGTCACGTATCTCTGCCTCACCTTTGTCTAAGACAGTCAGCTCGTTAATCTGTTGTTTAAATGTCTCAATGATTGTACGCACAGCCTCAATTTCAGACAGATTCCTTAGGTCGTTGGTGTCCTCTATGTTAAATGGCTTATTAAACAGATAATTTGTGATGAAAAGCTTTAACTTTTCGTATAGAATGTCGAGACTGCTGACTAAGCACAATTCTTTCATGATTATTTGCGTGAAGTAGCCGGCGATACTCTGGAAGTTAGGAACGAAATCCGTATCAAGTTGCGTTGTATGAGAGTACTTGTTGTCGGTTATCTCCCAAAATACGATTTCTCTTTTCTCTTTTTCCGAGAACTTCCTTATTGGCAACCGAGCATTTCCGAATTTAGATACATCCAAGTCCGATAGGTTCTTGTACTCTCTATAGATTCTTGGCGTGAGCACCGGAATCTCAAGATCTAACTTCTGTATATCTTTCTTGACATTCTCGTTGTCTATTTCGATTACCAATGGTGCTTTTGCCTTGGTCCCGGCGCCCATTGGTTTAGTTTCTAACTCAACACCCTCGGTTTTTATCGATTCTACAAAGTCAATAAAGGCATCAGTGCCAACAACACTGACAAATTCCCCAACAGTAGACTCCCTGTACATACGCCGCAATCCTCTACCAAGAGTCTGTTCGGGAAGGATATTGCTTTTCGAGGTATATGGGCGTAAACCAACAATTGTGGTCACATTGCGGACATCCCAACCTTCTTTCAGCATCATTACCGATACTATTGCCTTATACTGACTTTCAAAGCTATCTATTTTGTTTGCTTCATCACGCAATCGTCGTAGATCTTCTTCATTCTTACGGCTAACACTTTCTGAAATCTCACCGCTTTTATTTGTATGAATAACTAGCACCGCGTCATTCAGATCGGGATATGAGCTCTCGAGATACTCCGCCACCTCATCACAATTTTTTGTGTCATCGGTCATCAAGAAAAGAACGGCTTTCTTGCCATCCTTCAGAAGTTCGTTATAGACTTTCTCCCATTCTAGATATCCAAGATGGATATAGTCTTTATATTTCTCTGTGTATTTGGCACTTTTGTGCTCCTGGAGTTTCGCTCGGCTAGCCGGCTCCGGGATAACAGGATGCTTAACGACGTCTTGATATATCGCCTCTACAAGGGGGTAGTCGCATACTGTTTGAACGAAGATCGCGCCGTTCTCATGCTTCGGAGTGGCCGTGGTGTCAACCTGAAGAGCTAACTTTCCACCCTTCATTTTCATCTTATTGTGGATGTCTTCAATTGCTTTGAACCAAGCAAGCCGTGGGTCATGAATATGATGCGCCTCGTCATTAAGGACCACAAGCTCATCAATACTCCGGACAATATCTCCCACATCTAGTTTTGATTCATTTGTCGCGCCGACAGGTTTTTTACCAAGGAAGTAGTCGGCCGTGTCGGAGTCGTCGAAGCTTGACGATTCAGTTGCACCTTCATAAACGCGGTGGATGTTTGTCAGGAATATGTTGCCGGTATTGCTTATAGCACCGATTTCATCTTGTATGTGTAAATTCGGCTGGAAGTCACTTCGCCAATCCTGTCCCTCATGACCGTTATCCGGAAGCACAGGATCGGAAAAGAATATCTTAAGACCTTCAAAGTCAGTCCGAATGCGGTCGAGCACAATTATGTTTGGAGTAATGATCAAAAAGTTTTGCGACAGCTCGGAGTCAGTTTCGTAAAGTTTATGAAAATATGACCAAGCCAAAACAAGACTCAAGACTTTTGTTTTTCCGCTACCGGTCGCCATCTTAACCACATACCGCGGCCAGTCTTCGTCAATCATGCCAGTCGATATGGCACCTGAACTGTCATATCGCATCAGGTCATATTTATCGTGAACTTTAGCAACTTCATAAAGCCATATGATCGTCTCGAGCGCTTCACGCTGAGCAAAGTAGTATCTGAAGAGAAATGTTGCGCCATCTGATTCAGTTATAGGGTGTTCTTTTAAGAACCACCAGCGAAGCAATGTTTTACTTGTCTCGCTAGCGCCGGCATAACCGGAGTCGCGCCACGTATATACTTCCTTGCGAAGCTTTGCGACCAATGGCGGCAAAAGGCGGTCATAACTCGTCGTGCGAAGACTCTCGTCGGCAGGGAACCATCGCAATTCAGGATTAATAACCGCATATGGTGATTTTGGGAAATCCCTGTGCAGCGCCATGAACTAGACTGTCACCTCTATTACTTTCATGGTGTCGTTGCCGAAAATATCAACGACTTTAACAGCGATCTTACGTTTGCCTTTTTCAAGTTCATGAGCAACACTCGTTAGCTCAAGTGTCTTGTCTTTCTTTGTCCTAAACGACTGCCATTCATTTTCAAAAATATAATCGCCTGTCCACTCTTCTTTGAATTCACCGGACTTCTCGTCTTTGAAACGAACGATTTCACGCTTGCTCTCAAAGTTGAAGTCAACCGCCCAATAGTCGATCCAGTCCGTCCATTTCTTGGTCAGCACCTCATTCTTGACGATGCCGTCTTTATCCTTACTCATTTTATAGATCACACCGTTTTGGACATAAACCTTAGATGAACCGTTCTTGAGGGTCTGCTCGATCTGTTCTTTAAGGTCTTGATTGTAGTAGACACAATAATCTGTTAGTTCAATAGACACAGACTGCTTCTTGATGATTGGCTTGACTTCAATATAGGATACGTCGTGAAAGACGACTTGGTTTTTCTCGATTGCTCGTTTATCAAAAACATCACGCGGTATGTATTTAAGGGCAAGATCAATACCCTTACTTCTTGCTTCCTCCTGGATATTTGGGAAAAGGCCCATCTCAAACTCGAAAGCCAAAATATCTACCTTTGTAATGCTCTTTCCTAAACACTCGTCGATGACTTTCTCTACATAGAGACGTGACAACGGCAAATTGATCGGACCGATCGAAACAAGTCGCACGCCTTTCTTGCCGTAGAATGTTTTAAAGCCATCAACCTCTTCAGCCTTATATGCTGAAAGAATCAGTGAAACAAAATCCTTCTCTTTCTTAGCAATTTGTTGCTGTTTCTCTTCATCACGGAGATTAGGATTAACACCGATAAAGTGCTGGCGTTCATACTTACCAAGGTTGAGAATTTCAAAAGCTCGATAATCTTTCCCATCGGTTTTAAGTTGACGCTGAACCCCGATCATTCTCTTGCGAGTGGTGTGAATGGCAAACTTGCCAATATCGCTCACTATCCATGCACGGCCCAATCTCTCAGCGGCGGTCGCCATAGTACCAGAACCGCAGAAGAAGTCGGCCACTAGATCACCTTCGTTACTCGACGCCTTGATAATGCGTTCAAGCAACGCTTCTGGTTTCTGGGTCGGGTAATCGAAAGACTCCGCTCTGTTGGCGCCAACACTTGGTATATCATCCCACAGGTCTGACACCACGACGCCTTTGTTATCTTCGAAATAATACTTTAAATTAGGCGCCCCATCAGATTTCTCGGGCCAGACTATTAGCTTCTGCCTATCATATTCTTCCAGCTTTGCGTGCATCGTGACCCAGTGCATTCCGTTCTTGCCACGTCTATTGGGGTCAATGCCTCGCCACGGTTCGCCAGTGTTCCCTGTTCTTCGCCCACTTACGAGCAGGGGTACAAGACGGAACCTACCACGTTCGTCATCTTTTGAATAGATTGCGAGCGATGCTTCCGAGAGCGGTTTGCGCTGGAAATTGAAGACATAGTCGGCAGATTTTGTGAAGTGATGAATGCTGTCTTGTGCACGTTTCCAGATCTTACCGATACTAGATGTGTTGGCACTCCGTTTCCAGCAAATCTCATTGACAAACCGTTCTTTGCCAAAGATTTCTTCTAGCACCAACCTGATGTAGCTGCTTACACGCCAATCGCAGTGTACGTAGATGCTGCCGTCATCCGTCAGCAAATCGCGCATCAGCACCAGACGCTCATAGATCATGGCAATGAAGCTGTCTGCCCCTTTACCCCACGTGTCGCGGTAGGCGATCTCTTCAAGGATGTTGGGCTTCTTAGTGAAGGTGTTACCGCCGATCTCAATATCCATCGAGAAGTCCGCACCCACGTCAAAGGGCGGGTCAATATAGATCAATCTGATGCCACCTTGCGTTTCGATTGATTCGCGAAGCGGTCCGTTCTTTAGGCTAGATAAGATTAACTTGTTATCACCCCAAATAAGCTTGTTCGTCCATCCCTTAAGTTGGCGCCCGCGCGTATCAAAGAGGCTTGGCTGTAGCTTAATTTCTTTTTCTTCACGCGGCTCATCGACGTGCTCAATAATCTGAAAAGGCAGAACAACGTTATTTACCTCGTTTGTCTTGCCATTCCAGACAAGCTCAACTTCTCGCTTATCTTCGAATAACAAAAACCGGTACTTCCCCGGCAGTGGTTTATCCGCTTCGAGGTACTTGATGATGTCTCGTTTTTCGTTATCTGTTAGAAACATGTAACTTGTTCTCCTGAAAATAATTGTTGTCCTACTTACGATTAGCTTAGATTATGCTCTAATGAAGAAAAAACCTCAACGACTGAATTAAATATATAGTTCATAGTATCAGCGAGAAATGTGAAGCTGGGCTTTGCTGCATCTGCTACTCGAGATCTAACGATCCCCACAAGGGGGATCGAACTTGTTTCTTATTTGCTGTTCGATTTGCATTCTTCCACGTTGACTCATGCCTGGTGTATAAAGCACTGCAAACTCTATCGAGCCCTGTTTGTGTCTAGCCCAGCAGGTACTTCTGTCATGATTCTCAAGGCGGGTACGCAAATTCGCAGATTCGCCGACATCTAATACACGATATGACAAAAGTGATCTTGATAGAACTGCGTAGATGCCCGCACGGTCATATATGTATCGTGTGCTAGGATATGGTCCTTCGAAGTTGTATGTATCGATTCTGATCATATATTTCTAGCCTCCTTTCCTTCTCTCTGGTGTAAGCTCTTGTTGAATGTTGACACTCTTTGTTTTGATCTCACAACATTGCCCAGCTTTTTTCAAAATGGTACGTTGTCAGGTTCGTCTAGTGTGAACTCCCTATGCTTTGTCCCTGCAAACTTTGCTTTCGTGACGCGAACCTCGTCTTCAATCGCGTCAAAGATTTTTTTAACATCAGCAGGTGTATAGTCATACGCGTTTTGGTTCGCGCAATTACCTAAGACCCGAAGCCTCTTCATTACTTCATTTGTACGGCTGGCAGCTAATCTCTTAAAGCGATCCCTCTTTCTATTTGTAAATGATGACATCTCCATAAGACCACTCTCCTCTGCTATAAATAATGTTACATTTGTTTTATACTTTCCTTATTCTACTATAATGTTATTTCTACGTCAAGCTATCATGTATTAAGAGAGTTTTTGTCATTAACTATTATCTACAGTAACTCCTAGATAACTTTGTTACCTGTTCAACGATGTTCTCATTGAAACATGAGGTGATTCTTGAAATAATATTGTAACATTTACAATTCTCTATGGCTGGAATGCTTTGTCTCGCGGTGGAATAGTCAGGTCTTGAGATGTCGGTTCTGGAACACTTTGTTGACACATTAGCGCTGGTGGGAGGCCGACCTGAAGGTCGGCTGCTACATTAGAACTGCTATGTTCGCTCTTTGTGTAGTTTGCTTCGTCACGCTGGCGGACGCTGCTTCTCGCAATAACACCGTTTACCTGTGCTTTTTACCTTTTACTAAACAATGTGCATTGTGGGAGCAGGAGGAGAAAGCAGGTTATTATACATACTGTGTCTGGGCTACGTTGAAGAATTCTTCGAGCGCGATATCTCTAGCGAGAAGAACGTGCTTCAACCTCGCCGGGCACTCTCTTGTTTGGGGGGTTGGCCGACCTGAAGGTCGGCTGCTACATTTTCTCGTTTTACGGTGATTAAGAAGGTGCATTGTGGGAGGAGTAAGCGCGAAACATCCGCTTATTAAATTCAAGCGCGCAGACGATGGTTCTTCTATACATCTTGTGCCTGAGGAGGTTGAAGTCTTCTTCGAGCGAGAATCTTTAGCGAGAAGAACATGCTTCAACCTCGCCGGGCACTCTCTTGTTTGGGGGGTTGGCCGACCTGAAGGTCGGCTGCTACAAAAGCACCTTCAGTTCTTCAGCCTTCAGCTCTTCAGCACTATAGGTTGTAGACGTCGTCCGCGCTGAGGACTTTGAAGCCGGCCACTTCCAGCACCGTCTCCGCGTCGGCTTGAGTATCGACGCGCATGCTCACTATCGCCTTGTCTCCGCTTCGTGCCACAAACGCGTATGCGTATTCTATATTGACGCCCTTATCCTTCAAGGCACCCAGCACCTTTGCCAGTCCGCCCGGCACGTCAGGGATCTCGACCGCCAGTACATCCGTCTCGGCGACCGTGAAGCCTGCGCCTTTCAGTATCGTATTAGCTTTGTCCGGTTCATTGACGATCATCCTGACGATGCCGAAGTCAGCCGCCTCGCCAATCGATAGCGCCCGCATATTGATACCGTTCTTTCCGAGAACGTCACAGAGTTCCCATAAGCGGCCGGCCCGGTTTTCCAGGAATACTGATATCTGTTTGACAGTCACTATTGATCGCCCCCTCCTCTAACCGGCCAGGTCGCGCTTATCGACCAGCCTCTTGGCTTTGCCTTCACTTCTCTGTATCGTCTTCGGCTCCACAAGTGTCACTTTAGCTCCGATGCCCAGATCTTCTCTGATCTCCTGTTCGATCAGACCACTGAGTTGCGCCAGGCGCTTGATCTCGTCTGAGAAGATGTCCGCCGCGACTTCCACCTGTATCTCGACTTCGTCCAGCGCTTTCTGCCTGTCCACGATGATCTGGTAGTGCGGCTCCGTTCCTTCAACGCTCATCAGTATCTCTTCTATCTGTGACGGGAAGACATTGACTCCCCGGATGATCAGCATATCGTCGCTTCTACCGAATACCCGCTGCATCCTGGCGTGTGTCCGCCCGCAAGCGCAGGGTTCGAAGTTAAGAGATGTCACGTCTTTGGTCCGGTATCTGATGACAGGTGTCGCCTCTTTGGTGATCGTCGTAATAACAAGTTCGCCCTGCTCGCCGGGACCGAGTACTTCTCCGCTATCCGGATCGATCACCTCCGGGATGAAGTGGTCTTCGAATACATGCAGACCTTGCTGCACTTCGCATTCATTCGCCACACCCGGTCCGATCACCTCGCTTAGACCGTAGATATCGTAGGCTTTCAGGTTCAGTTTCGCTTCGATCTCCTGTCTCATACTCTCCGACCAGGGCTCCGCACCAAAAATACCGGCTTTTAGATTCAGCTGTTTGAAATCGATGCCCATCTCCGCCGCCACCTCGCCCATATATAGAGCATATGACGGGGTACAGCAGAGGATAGTAGAGCCGAAATCCTTCATAACCTGTATCTGTCTTTTGGTATTCCCGCCCGACATCGGTATGACCATAGCGCCCAGTTTCTCGCCACCGTAGTGCAGACCTAATCCGCCGGTGAACAGACCGTACCCGTAAGCCACCTGGATGATATCTTTTTTCGTGCCGCCGCTTAAGACTATGCACCTGGTGACGAGTTCAGCCCAAGTATCGATATCTGTTGCCGTATAACCGACTACTGTCACCTGTCCAGTCGTACCTGAAGATGCGTGAACTCTCACAATATCGTCAAGCGGCTCCGCGAACATGCCGAACGGATAGTTGTCTCTCAGATCGTTCTTGGTCGTAAACGGCACCGACTTCAGGTCGTTCAGGGTTTTTATTTCAGCCGGCTTGACACCGGCATCATCGAACTTTTTTTTATAGAAAGGGATCTTCGAATAGGCCCTATCGAGCGTCGCTTGAAGCCGTGAGAGCTGCAATACCTGCATTTCGTCTCGGCTCATAGCCTCGTTTTTCTCATCCCAGAACATCAGTTACCCCTCCTGTCGACAACCCTTTTCGCTTTGCCTGCCGTCCTTTCGATCGAGTTCGGTTCGACCAATTTGACCTTTGCATGCAAGCCTAACACATTATAAAGCCGGTTCTCAATGTCCCTTTCGAACTCGACTAGCTTCCTCATCGCATCCGGGAATACGGCTTGCGAGACTTCGACCCAGACCTCGATCTGATCCATCGTCCCTTCACGGGTCAACACGATCTGGTACTGCGGCTCTACACCCTCGATCTCCGTCAGTACATGTTCGATCTGGGATGGGAACACGTTGACGCCGCGGATGATGAGCATATCGTCGGTCCGTCCCTGCACCCTGGCCATCCTTATCAGCGTCCGCCCGCATTCACAGGGTTCGGCGATAAAGCTGGTCAGGTCCTTTGTCCGGTAGCGTATCATCGGAAAAGCCTCTTTGGTAAGCGTTGTAAAAGCCAGCTCGCCCGTCTCTCCCATGGGAAGCTGTTCGCCCGTTTCCGGATCGATGACCTCCGGTAAGAAATGGTCCTCGCTTATATGAAGCCCGTTCTTCTGTTCGCACTCGAACGCTACACCCGGGCCCATGATCTCGGACAGCCCGTAATTATCCGTCGCCATAACGCCGAGCCGTTCCTCTATCTCTTTTCGCATTCCTTCAGACCATGGTTCCGCACCAAAGAGCGCGATCCTTAAAGGCATCGACCTCATATCGACTCCCATCTTTGCCGCCACCTCGGACATATGTAGCGCATACGATGGTGTACAGATCAGGCCCGTAGTCTTTAGGTTCTGCATGATCATTATCTGCCTTTCAGTGTTGCCCGCGGATACCGGGATCACTGTAGCCCCGACGCGCTCTACACCATAGTGCATACCGAAACCTCCGGTAAAGAGCCCGTAACCAAAGGATACCTGGATGACATCGTCTTCAGTTACACCGCCGCCGGCCGCTACTCTGGCTGTTACCTCCGCCCATGTGTTTATATCACCGCGGCTATAGCCAACGACAACCGGATCGCCTGTGGTTCCCGATGTCGAATGGATACGGACGACCTTGCTCATCGGTAAGGCAAAGAACCCGAAGGGGTAATCCTCCATAAGATCGTCTTTTGTAGTGAAGGGCAGCTTCGTCGAGTCCTCAAGAGTCTTTATATCGGATGGCTTGACACCCGCTTTATCCAGCTTCTTCTTATAGGCAGGGACCCGTTCGTTGACCCATTTGACGATCCATTGAAGCCTCCTAAGCTGCAGCTCCCGGATGTCTTCCCTCTTCATGCTCTCATATTCAGCATTCCATATCATGCGGGCACCTCCTATATCTTCTTGCCAAAGTATATCTCTTTTACTGTCGGGTCATCGATCAGCTTCGAGGCCTTCTCCTCGATCACGACCTGCCCGGTCTGAAATAC
>JAGVPG010000027.1 GCA_020052375.1 Actinomycetota bacterium
AGATTCGCCATCCGTGAAGGCGGCAGGACTGTCGGAGCCGGAAGGATAACTAAGATCATTAAGTAGTGAGTAGTGAGTCGTACTTTGAAAGTGCGGATCTTCTCGGATACAGGATGACGATTCACCCGACTTACGACTCACGGATCACGTTTCACGATGGTATAGGAGGCAGGAGTGAGGGTCACGGTTACGCTGGCTTGCGGGGAATGCAAGCGGAGAAACTATACGACTACCAAAAGCAAGACAAATGATCCGGACAGGATAGAGATGAAAAAGTTCTGTCCGTGGTGTAGAAAGCATACGGCTCACAAAGAAACTAGGTAAGAATTTAAAATAATACTTGAACAGGATAAGAGCTCAAGTTATAATTAGAATTCTGGGCTTAATTGCGCTGTTTTTAAAGAATAGCTGGTCAGGGGTTGGATAGGCCTGTAGCTCTAATTGGTCAGAGCGCCGGTCTCCAAAACCGGAGGTTGTGGGTTCGAATCCCTCCAGGCCTGCCAGTATAGGCAGTGGAAAGTTAATAGTAGATCGTATATGGTTCATTTTGGGGTAACAATGGCGGTATCAAGGAAGATACGCAGGGAGATGCAGAAGACGGGGACGCAACAAAAACCGTCGCTCCCGCAAAAGAAGGCCAAACCGGGAGCTCCGGCGAAAAAAAGGACATCACCGTTACAGTTTTTCCGTGAAGTGAAGGCAGAGCTGCAAAGGGTCTCCTGGCCGGACCGGAACGATCTTGTATCATCGACGGCAATGGTCCTGACGGCGGTCTTATTTGTAACAGGTATCGTATATGTGATCGACTTGGTATTTTCGCAAGCGGCAACGCTGCTTACTAAATAGGTGGTGGAATCAAAAACGATGGCGGATTATTCCGCGACGACCCTTGAAAAAAACTGGTATGTGGTTCACACGTATGCCGGTTATGAGAACAAAGTGAAGACGAACCTGGAAAGCCGGATCACTTCCATGGAGATGGAAGAAAAGATCTTCGATATCGTCATCCCGGTAGAGGATGTGGTCGAGATCAAAGGCCGGAAGAAGACCATCACCCAGAAACGGGTGTTTCCCGGTTATATTCTGGTACAGATGCGTCTGGATGATGATTCCTGGTATGTCGTAAGGAACACGCCGGGCGTCACCGGCTTTGTAGGCGCCGGCGCGAAACCGACACCGTTAAGCGAAGACGAGGTCGACCGCATCTTGCGCAAGGTAGGATTCGAGAAACCGAAACCCAAGACGGAGTTCGAAGAAGGACAGAACGTCAGGGTGATCAAAGGCCCGTTCGTCGATTTCAGCGGGACGATAAGCGAGATAGACGTGGACAAAGGCAAGCTCAAAGTATACATATCTATATTCGGGCGAGAAACGCCCGTCGAGCTGTCTTTCGACCAGGTGTCAAAGCTGTAAGGAGGACAAGTGGCAAAGAAAGTCATCGGCTTGATAAAACTCCATATCCAGGCAGGACAGGCAACGCCGGCACCCCCGGTGGGTCCGTCTCTGGGCCAGCACGGCGTAAATATCATGGAGTTCTGCAAGTCCTTCAACGATAAGACAAAGGAACAGATGGGAAACATCGTCCCGGTAGTCATCACAGTATACGAAGACAGGTCTTTTACGTTCATCACAAAGACACCACCGGCCGCCGAACTCTTGAAAAAAGCGGCGGCTGTTGAAAAAGGGTCCGGCGAGCCCCACAAGGAAAAAGTGGCCAGCATACCTCAGAGCAAGGTGAAGGAGATCGCAGAGCAGAAGATGAAGGACCTGAACGCCGGCAGCGTCGAAGCTGCTATGAAGATCATAGAGGGAACAGCCCGTAGTATGGGCATAGAAATTTCACAGGAAGGTTAGAGATGAAGAGGGGAAAGACATACGCGGCGGTTGCCGAGAAACTCGAAGAGGACAAGATATACAACCCGCTCGATGCGATCAAGTTCGTAAAGGAGAACGGGATCGCCAAATTCGACGAGACGGTGGATGTGGCCATACGTCTGGGCATAGATACCCGTAAAGCCGACCAGCAGGTAAGAGGGACGGTCATCCTGCCGGGCGGAACCGGTAAAAGCGTAAAAATAGCCGTGTTCGCGCAGGGTGATAAGGCGCGTGAAGCTACAGAAGCCGGCGCCGATATCGTAGGCGCGGCGGAACTAGTTGAAGAGGTCAACAAGGGGAAGACGGACTTCGATGTCGCCATAGCCACGCCCGATATGATGGGCCAGGTAGGCAAGCTGGGCAAGATCCTCGGGCCAAGAGGCCTGATGCCGAACCCGAAAACTGGAACAGTGACCTTGGATGTAGCCAAGGCCGTCAAAGACTCGAAAGGCGGCAAGGTGGAGTACAGGGCGGATAAGTTCGGGATCGTACATATGGTGATCGGGAAGCGTTCATTCGGCGAAGACGTTCTGGCGGAGAACTATCTGACGTTGCTTAGTGAGATATTAAGGGTAAAGCCGGCCGGAGCGAAGGGCCGTTATATAAAAGGGATCACGATGTCATCGACCATGGGGCCGGGTCTTAAGGTCGACCCGACCAAGATCAAAGACCTGTCATGATAAAAGGTGCTGAAGGCAAAGTGGCTGACACAAAAGAGATGATACGTCCGGAAAAAGTAAAGACCGTTGAAGAAGTAACGGGTAAACTCAAGGATGCCGAAGTAGCGATCCTTACCGATTACCGGGGCTTGACTGCTAATGAGATGACCGAGTTAAGGCGGAACCTCCGTGAAGCCGGGATCGATTTTAAGATATTCAAGAACACACTGTCGCGATTCGCGGCCAGAGGCCTCGACATCAAAGACGTTGAAGGACTGCTGACGGGCCCGACCGCGATAGCGTTCGGATTCAGCGACCCGGCGGCAACGGCGAAGCTCCTTAACGAGTTCGCTAAGGGTCATGATGCTTTAGAGATAAAGGGCGCCATTTTCGAGGACAGAATCCTGGATAAAGCGTCCGTTATCGCGTTGGCTCAACTACCGTCCAGAGAAGTCTTGTTGACACAGCTGGCCGTGATGTTGAACGCGCCGATACAACGACTTGTCAATGTATTAAACGGCCTACCCAGAAAACTGGCGGTCGTTCTTAATCAGATCAAAGAACAGAAGAATAAGGAGGTATAGGTAGTAATGGCGGAATCGAAGGTAAAACAAGCCACCAAGGAAGACATCCTTGAGTCGATCAAAGGGATGAGTGTCCTCGAGCTGTCCGAGCTCGTCAAGGCACTTGAAGAAGAATTCGGTGTCTCGGCGGCAGCGGCTATCCCGATGGCGATAGCCGGTGGGGCTGCTCCCGGAGAGGCAGGCGGCGCGGTCGAAGAGAAGAGCGAGTTCGACGTCATCCTGTCAGCGGTGGGCGAAAAGAAGATCGAAGTCATCAAGGTAGTCCGCAGCGTAACCACCCTTGGTCTTAAAGAGGCGAAGGACTTGGTAGACGGTGCACCGAACCCGGTAAAAGAGAAGGTCAACAAGGAAGAGGCCGACAAGGTAAAAGGCATGCTCGAAGCTGCCGGGGCAACCGTAGAACTCAAATAACGATAAGCACCCGCATCTATTTGCTCATACCGCGTATAAAAGACTTGAGGTGGTCATAGTATGGTTTCTAATTTCAGAAATCGCCAGCGCGTCAATTTTGGCAAGATTCCTGAAATCCTAGATCCCCCGAACCTGATTGACATACAGACAAAGTCGTTTGATTGGTTTATAGGCGAGGGCCTTAGAGAGGCCCTCGACGACGTTTCTCCTATCCAGGATTATACAGGGAACCTAGCGCTGGAATTCGGCAGTTATCGTTTTGAAGATATCGAGCATAGCGTCGAAGAATGTAAGAACAAGCGTATAACGTATGGGACAAGGCTTTCCCTGTTGATGCGCTTTATCAACAAGAAGACCGGTGAGATCAAGGAACAAGAGGTCTTCATACCTGAATTCCCGCTGATGACAAGCACCGGAACGTTCATCATCAACGGGACGGAGCGGGTGGTCGTCAGCCAGCTGGTAAGGTCACCCGGCGTTTATTTTGAACGGGATCTCGACAAGACCAGCAACAAAGAGTTCTATACATGCCGGATAATCCCCAATAGGGGCGCCTGGCTTGAGTTCGAGACCGATCCCAACGAAACGATATCGGTCAGGATCGACAGAAGAAGGAAGATCCTGGTGACGATGCTTCTCAAAGCGCTCGGTTATGAGAGCGAAGACGACCTGCTAAGCATGTTCGAAGGCGACCCGGCCATACAAAACACGCTCGACCGGGACTTCACCAAGAACAGTGAGGAAGCGATCCTAGAGATCTACCGTCGTTTGAGGCCGGGAGAACCGGCGACGCCGGAGAGCGCGCACAACCTTATCAGCCAGATGTTCTTTGATTCACACCGTTACGATCTGGCGAAGGTCGGGCGCTATAAACTGAACACAAAACTCGAAGTCAATGTGGCGCCGACTACGACCATCCTGACCAAGGACGATATCGTGGCGGCGGTCAAGAAACTCGTCCACCTTTCACACGGGTTGGGAGAAGTGGACGATATAGATCATTTCGGAAACAGACGCGTACGGACGGTCGGCGAACTCGTCCAGAACCAGTTCAGGATCGGGTTGAGCCGCGTCGAGAGGATAGTCCGCGAGCGCATGACGACAATCGACGTCGAGGCGATAACGCCTCAAGCGCTGGTCAATGTCAAACCCATCATCGCCGCCATCAAAGAGTTCTTCGGCGGCAGTCCTTTAAGCCAGTTTATGGACCAGACGAATCCGCTAGCCGGATTGACGCACGAAAGACGCTTGAGCGCTCTCGGTCCTGGTGGTTTATCGCGGGAACGGGCGGGATTCGAGGTCCGCGACGTCCATCCTTCCCATTACGGACGGATGTGCCCGGTGGAGACACCGGAAGGACCGAACATCGGTCTTATCGGTTCGCTTGCTTCTTACGCGCGCGTAAACAGCCTTGGGTTCATCGAGACACCATATCGCAAGGTGGAGAAGGGCATAGTCACAAAGAAGATCGATTACCTGACAGCTGATCAGGAAGAAAGATACGTCATCGCGCAGGCGAACGCTCCTTTGGATAAGACCGGCCGTTTCGAAGAGGACAGAGTACTTGTCCGGGCTCCCGGTGACGTAGTCGAAACGATCGAACCGGAGGTCGTGGAGTATATGGACATATCGCCGCTCCAGCTGGTCAGCGTATCAGCCGGATTGATCCCATTCTTGGAACACGATGACGCCAATAGAGCGCTAATGGGCTCGAACATGCAGCGGCAGGCGGTACCGTTACTGGTATCGAAATCTCCTGTAGTCGGGACCGGGCTTGAGGAGAAAGTAGCCAAGGATACAAAAGATGTCCTGGTCGCCGAGGAAGATGGAAAAGTTATCCGTGTGGCGGCGGACGAGATAGAGGTAAAATACGGCCGCAAGACACATATATATAACCTGCAGAAGTTCCGCCGTTCCAATCAGGGTACGTGTATAAACCAGAAACCGATCGTCAACGAGGGTGACGCGATCAAGGCAGGCGACGTGATAGCCGACGGCCCGTCGAGTGAACTCGGCGAACTGGCTTTGGGGCGCAACCTGCTGGTAGCATTCATGCCGTGGGAAGGCTTTAACTATGAGGACGCCATCGTTATCAGCGAACGGCTGGTAAAGGAGGATCTCCTTACATCAATACATATAGAGGAATACGAGATCGAGGCGCGAGACACCAAGCTCGGCCCTGAGGAGATAACTCGGGATATCCCGAATGTTGGAGAGGAGATCCTTCGCGACCTCGACGAACGGGGTATCGTAAGGGTCGGCGCCGACGTACGGCATGGAGATATCCTTGTCGGTAAGATCACTCCAAAGGGAGAAACGGAACTGACGGCGGAAGAACGGCTCTTGAGAGCGATCTTCGGCGAGAAAGCGCGTGAAGTCAGAGAGACATCTTTGAAGGTACCGCATGGCGAGGAAGGCAAGGTCATCGGTGTCCGCGAGTTCCGCAGGGACCGCGGTGACGAACTGCCGCCCGGTGTGAACCAGCTTGTCAGGGTATACGTCGCACAGAAAAGAAAGGTCAACGAGGGCGACAAACTGGCCGGCCGCCATGGAAACAAGGGTGTTATATCAAAGATAGTCCCGGAAGAGGACCTGCCGTTCCTTCCGGACGGAACGCCTGTGGACATCATACTGAATCCGCTCGGAGTACCATCGCGGATGAACCTGGGCCAGATCCTGGAAAGCCATCTGGGATGGGCGGCTAAGAACGGTCTCGGCAAGAAGAAAAAGAAGGGCGAAGATAAAACAGTTCACGTGGCTTGCCCGGTATTCGACGGTGCGACCGAAGGCGAGATCAGAAAGGCGCTGGCGGATGCGGGCCTTCCTGAAGACGGGAAGACGATGCTTTACAATGGTAAAACAGGCGAACCTTTCGCGGAGCCCGTGACTGTAGGTTACATATATATACTCAAATTGCTGCATCTGGTCGACGATAAGATCCACGCCCGCTCGACCGGTCCGTATTCGCTGATCACTCAGCAGCCGTTGGGTGGAAAAGCCCAGTTCGGCGGGCAGCGTTTCGGCGAGATGGAAGTATGGGCTCTGGAAGCATATGGAGCGGCGTATACATTACAAGAGATCCTGACCGTCAAATCCGACGACGTCGGGGGAAGAGTCAGGACGTATGAAGCGATCGTCAAAGGCGAGAACATCCCCGAACCCGGTATCCCTGAATCATTCAAGGTGCTGGTCAAAGAGATGCAGGGCCTTTGCCTCGATGTCGGTCTTTATACATCGGAAGGCAAGGAGATCACAGTGCGCGACGAAGAGGAAGACATTGTCAGAGCGGCCAGGGAACTCGGTATCGACTTAAGAGGCGAAGAGCCTCTGGGCGATGAAGAGCTCGCGCACGGAATAAGTGTCAAGGAAGTCGAGGAAGTCAAGGAAGTCAAGGAAGTCGAGGATGTCAAAGATGTCAAAGATGTCAAAGATGTCAAGGAAGTCGAGGATGTCAAAGATGTCAAGGAAGTCAAGGAGACAAATGTAGTGGAAGAGCCGGAAGGAAGTGAGAGCTAGTGGCCGGTATCCAAGAATTCGATGAGTTCAGGATAGGAATAGTATCTCCGGAAAGGATCAGGGCCTGGTCCAACGGCGAAGTGAAGAAACCCGAGACCATCAACTACCGGACTTTGAAACCTGAACGCGACGGGCTTTTCTGCGAGAAGATATTCGGTCCGACGAAGGACTGGGAATGCTACTGCGGGAAGTATAAGAAGGTACGCTTCAAGGGTATCATCTGCGAGAAATGCGGCGTTGAGATCACCCGTTCCAGGGTAAGGCGCGAACGCATGGGGCACATAGAACTGGCGGCTCCGGTAGCGCATATCTGGTATTTCAAAGGCATCCCCAGCAAGATGGGATATCTCCTGGACATGTCGCCGAAGGACTTAGAGAAGGTCCTCTACTTCGCGTCACATATCGTCATAACGGTGAATGAAGAGAAAAGAGAAGCGGATCTAGACTCTATGAAAGAACAGATGCAGGTCGAGATCGAGAAACTGAACGAAGCCGCAGACGCGAGAGTCTCCGAGGTCGAGAAGGAGATGAACGATAAGTTGGAAACCGTGTCGCCTACTGAGGATACGGAAGCCAAGCCCAAAAAGGGTGCGAAGGCGAACAAGGGCGGCGATGTGTCCGTTAAAGAAAAGACGGAGACCAAAGCCATGAAAGCTGAAATGGCGAGCATACGGAAGGAAGCAGAGAAAGAGATCCGGGCCGTCAATCAGTCAAATAAATATCAGACTACGCGCATCCGCCAGTTGTTCGATCTCTTCAAAGATCTTTCGATCAAGCAACTGATCGCGGAAGAGCCGCTATACAGGGACTTCGAAAACAAATACGGACCGTATTTCGAGGGTGGGATCGGTGCGGAAGCCGTCCGCCAGTTGCTAAGCCATATAGACCTCGACCAAGAGGGCGTTTTACTTAGGGAGAGCATAAAAACGGCCAAAGGCCAGAAGCGCCAGAAGGCGATCAAGCGGTTGAAAGTCGTCAGCGCCTTCAGACGGTCGAAGAACCGTCCGCAGGACATGATCCTGGAGACGGTACCGGTCATCCCGCCGGACTTGCGGCCGATGGTACAGCTCGATGGCGGCCGTTTTGCCACGTCAGACCTAAACGATCTTTACCGTCGAGTCATCAACCGTAATAACCGTTTAAAAAGACTGCTTGACCTTGGGGCTCCAAAGATAATCGTGAACAACGAGAAGAGGATGCTTCAGGAAGCGGTCGATACCTTGTTCGACAACGGCCGGCGGGGACGCCCGATAACGGGCGCCGGCAACCGTCCCTTGAAATCCCTGAGCGATATGCTTAAGGGGAAGCAAGGACGTTTCCGCCAGAACCTGCTCGGGAAAAGGGTCGATTATTCCGGACGTTCCGTGATCGTCATCGGGCCGAAGCTCAAGTTCTATCAATGCGGTCTGCCCAAACAGATCGCCCTGGAACTGTTCAAGCCGTTTGTTATGAAACGGCTGGTCGACCTCGGCCACGCGCCCAATATAAAGGGTGTCAAGAAACTTGTCGAGCGGGCGCACCCGGTTGTATGGGACGTGCTTGAAGAGGTCATAAGGGAACACACCGTACTCTTGAACAGGGCACCGACTCTGCACCGCTTGGGTATACAGGCTTTCGAGCCGGTCCTTGTAGAGGGTAAAGCGATACAGGTTCACCCGCTGGTCTGTACGGCGTTCAACGCCGATTTCGACGGCGACCAGATGGCCGTCCATCTTCCGCTAAGCGCGGAGGCGCAGGCTGAATCACGCCTTCTGATGCTGTCGGCACATAATATACTGTCCCCGGCCAACGGCCGGCCGATTGCTACTCCCACACAGGACATGGTCCTTGGGTGTTTCTATTTGACCTTGGATAAAGAAGGACTTAAGGGTGAAGGCCGCGTATTCTCGTCGCCCGATGAGGTCATGATGGCCATCGAGTTTGGAGATATCGACTTGAGGACCATAGTGACAGTAAAAATCGACGGCGAGATGGTCAAGACTACTGCCGGAAGGCTCCTGTTCAACAAGGCGCTTCCGGAAGACTACCCTTACGTAAATACACCTGTCGGGAAGAAGGAGATAGCGGACATAGTCGCCGAGTGCGTCGATTCATATGAGATCACAAAGACCGTTCAGGTTCTGGATCAGATCAAGGATCTAGGTTTTACATACGCGACAAGGGCGGGGATCACCATCGGGCTCGACGATATCAAAGTGCCTCCCAACAAATGGGAGATGCTGAACGAGCCGGAGAAAGCGGTCGAAAAGATCGAAAGCCAGTGGCGGAGGGGTCTGATCACCGAGACGGAAAAGCATCAGAAAGTCGTCGAGATATGGAACGAAGCGACGGATGCTGTTACCAAAGCCATGGAGGATAACTTCGATGTAGACAACCCCGTATATATGATGGCGACATCCGGCGCGCGAGGCAATCTGAAGCAGATCCGGCAGCTTGCCGGGATGCGCGGCCTGGTCGTGAACCCAAAGGGCGATATCATCGACCGTCCGATCAAGACGAACTTCCGCGAAGGGATGAGTGTTCTGGAGTACTTCATCTCGACACACGGCGGAAGGAAGGGGCTCGCGGATACGGCTTTAAGAACCGCTGACGCCGGATATCTGACAAGGAGACTGGTCGATGTCGTCCAGGATGTCATAGTCCGCGAAGAGGACTGCGGCACCGACGACGGCTATGTCATGAACGTCATAAACGACGACGGCGAACCGAACGACAACCTGATCAGCCGTCTGTTGATCAAGAAGGTCATCAATCCTAAGACCAAGAAGGCTATTGCGGCGGCCGGAGATGATGTAAAACCGGGTACATTGGTCGAATTTGTCGAGACCGGCGTGGATAAGGTCATGATGAGGTCGGTCAGTACATGCGAAACGCGGCACGGCGTATGCCAGAAGTGTTACGGAGTAAGCTTGTCAACCGGACGTCTCGTCGATATCGGAGAGGCGGTCGGGATCGTCGCGGCTCAGTCGATCGGTGAACCCGGAACGCAGCTGACATTGCGTACATTCCACACCGGTGGCGTCATCGGCGAGGACATAACGCATGGTCTGCCGCGTGTCGTCGAGTTGTTTGAAGCCCGCAAGCCGAAAGGCGAAGCCCACATCGCGGAGGTATCGGGCAAGGTCGAGGTAATAGAAGAAGACAAGTTTAAGAAGGTCATCGTACATAGAAGCGGTGGCGGAGAGAAGATATACGAGGTGCCACGCAGGCAGAGGCTCAAAGTCTCGACGGGAGATTCGATCAAAGCCGGCGAGCAGATAACCGAGGGTTCCATAAACCCGAATACGATCCTTAAGGTGAAAGGCATCATCGCAACACAGACATACCTTGTTGATGGCGTTCAGGAGGTCTACAAGTCGCAGGGTGTGGACATACACGATAAACACATCGAACTGATCGTCAGGCAGATGCTAAGGAAAGTCCTGGTCGTCAAATCTGGAGATACCGACCTTCTGCCGGGACAGTTTGTGAACAGGTATGAGCTTGAAGAAGAGAATATGAAGATCAAAGAGGAAGGCGGCGAGCCGGCGGAAGGCAGGCAAGTGCTGCTCGGTATAACCAAAGCCGCGCTGGAAACCGACAGCTTCCTATCGGCGGCATCCTTCCAGGAAACGACGCGGATCCTGACCGACGCGGCTGTCGGAGCGCGCTCGGACCCGTTGTTGGGTCTTAAAGAGAACGTCATCATAGGCAGGCTTATACCGGCTGGCACAGGCATGCGCCGGTATCGCAGCGTGTCGATCATGCCGAACAAAGATGATTGACAAAGTTGCCTAATGGGTGATAATATCTAAGTTCTGTGTGGACAAGCAAAATAGGAGTATAAATGCCCACGATCAACCAGTTGGTGCGGAACGGGAGAAAGAAAACAAAGAAGAAGACGACGACGCCGGCGCTTCTTGGAGCGCCCCAGCGTAGAGGCGTCTGTACGAGGGTGTCTACAACCACCCCGAAGAAGCCTAATTCCGCTCTGCGCAAGATAGCCCGCGTCAGATTGACTCACGGGCAAGAGGTCACGGCATATATCCCGGGTATCGGGCATAACCTGCAGGAACACTCTATAGTACTGGTGAGAGGCGGTAGGGTAAAGGACTTGCCGGGCGTGCGTTACAAGATCGTCCGGGCGGCCCTGGATACATCGGGAGTCGAAAACAGGAAGAAAGCCCGTAGCAAATACGGGGCCAAGCTAGAGAAGTAAGGGAGAAGAAGTTGCCTCGAAGAGGAGCCGCGCCGAGACGGGAGCTTATCGCCGATCCGGTGTATAACGACAAACTGGTATCGCAGATAATAAACAAAGTGCTGCTGGACGGCAAGAAAAGCGTTTCGGAAAGCGTCGTCTACGGAGCAATGGATATGATCAAGAACAAGTCGGGCAAACCAGCCCTGGCTGTCTTAAAGAAAGCGATCGACAATATCCGGCCGCAACTTGAGGTAAAGCCAAGGCGTGTCGGTGGAGCTACGTACCAGGTACCGATCGAAGTCAGTAACCGCCGGGCGACCACGCTTGCAGTACGTTGGCTTGTTGGATACGCCCGCGATAGGCGGGAAAAGACAATGGCGGAACGGCTGGCCTCGGAGCTTATGGACGCCTCCGAGAATATGGGCGCCTCCATAAAGAAACGGGAAGATCTTCATAAGATGGCCGAGGCCAATAAGGCGTTTGCACACTATAGATGGTAAATTAGAGCTGAAGAGCTGAAGGAAGAAGAGCTGAAGGAAGAATAAGGAGATACGAGAAGTAGAGAATGGGAACAAAGATGGAAAGTAACGTTAAGGGAAGAAAGACCGATTTCAATCTGGATGCGATGCGGAACATCGGCATCATGGCGCATATCGATGCCGGCAAAACAACGACGACCGAGCGTATCCTTTATTACACCGGTAAGATCTATAAGATCGGCGAGGTGAACGAGGGCCAGGCGGTCATGGACTGGATGGTCCAGGAAAAAGAGCGCGGCATCACGATAACGTCAGCCGCTACTACTTGTTTCTGGAAAGATCATAGAATCAATATAATAGACACACCCGGCCACGTGGACTTCACTGTAGAGGTAGAACGTTCACTTCGCGTGCTGGACGGAGCAGTCGCCATCTTCGACGCGGAAGCCGGCGTCGAGCCGCAGACGGAAACAGTCTGGCGGCAAGCTGATAAGTATGGCGTCCCGCGGATGTGTATGATAAACAAGATGGACAAGACGGGCGCCGATTTCTTATATAGCGTCAAGACGATAGAAGACCGGCTTGGCGCGCGCGGGGTGCCCATTCAGTTGCCCATCGGTAAAGAAGAAAGCTTTATAGGGATGATAGACCTGGTCGAAATGAAGGCCATTTACTATAACGATCCGACGGGTATGGAGATGGAGATCAAAGACATCCCGGACGACATGAAAGCACAGGCAGAGGAGTATCACACACGTCTACTGGAAGTCGCTGCGGATTTCGACGAAGACCTGATGCTCCGCTATCTAGAAGGCGAAAAAATAGACCCTGAGGACGTAAGGCAAGCTATCAGGACCGGGACATTGAAGACGGTCATCACCCCTGTTCTTTGCGGTTCATCGGTCAAGAATAAAGGTGTCCAACCGTTAATGGACGCTATCATATATTATCTTCCTTCACCTCTTGATATACCACCTGTACAGGGTATCAATGTCAAGACAGGCGAGGAAGACATAAGGCGCGCTTCGATCGACGAACCGTTTGCGGCGCTTGCTTTCAAGGTCGTAGCGGACCCGTTCGTCGGCAAGCTGACCTACTTCCGCGTATATTCGGGCGTTCTCGAAAGCGGCGCTTATATATACAACTCGACAAAAGGCGTAAAAGAGCGGGTCGGCCGGATCCTAAAGATGCATGCCGATTCCCGCGAGGAAAGCAAGGAGATCTACGCGGGCGAGATATGCGCGGCCGTTGGCCTTAAGAATACGACTACAGGCGATACACTCTGCAGTTTCAACGATCAGATCATCCTCGAGTCGATGGTTTTTCCGGCACCGGTGATCGCTGTCGCGATCGAGCCGAAGACTAAAGCAGACCAGGATAAGCTGGCGACGGCGCTGGCTAAACTGGCCGAAGAGGACCCGACGTTCCAGGTCAGATCCGATGAAGAGACCGGCCAGACCATCATATCCGGTATGGGGGAATTGCATCTGGAGATCATAACCGACCGGCTGCTAAGGGAGTTCAATGTGGGCGCGAATATAGGGCGTCCGCAGGTCGCATACCGCGAGACGATAAGGCGGCATTCAAAGGGAGATGCCAGGTATGTCCGCCAGACGGGTGGCCGTGGCCAGTACGGACATGCGGTCATCGAGCTCGAGCCAATGGTGGGAGAAGAGACCGATTTCGAGTTTGTGGACAAGATAGTCGGCGGAACGATCCCGAAGGAGTTTATAAACCCGGTCAGAAAAGGAATCGAGGAAGCGATGGAAGCGGGCGTCTTAGCCGGTTATCCGGTGGTCGACGTACGCGCCACGCTCATCGACGGTTCTTACCACGACGTGGATTCCTCTGAAATGGCTTTTAAGATCGCCGGTTCGATGGCGTTCAAGGAAGCCATGCGGAAGGCCGAACCGATCTTGATGGAGCCGATCATGGACGTCGAGATCGTAGTCCCGGAGCAGTACGTAGGGGATGTGATCGGAGATCTGAACGCGAAACGCGGCCGGATGGAAGGTATGGAACTTCGCGGAGATACGCGTATAATAAAGTCCTATGTCCCTTTGGCCAACATGTTCGGATACTCAACCGACTTGAGGTCGGCCACTCAGGGACGGGCGACATATACGATGCAGTTCAAGGCATACGAAGAAGTGCCTAAGAAACAGGCTGAAGATATCATTAAGAAGACAAGAGGGGAATAGGAGGAATATCTAAATGGCAAAGAAAAAGTTTGAACGATCAAAGCCTCACGTGAACATCGGCACCATAGGGCACGTAGACCATGGAAAGACCACCCTGACCGCAGCCATAA
>JAGVPG010000026.1 GCA_020052375.1 Actinomycetota bacterium
AGATTCGCCATCCGTGAAGGCGGCAGGACTGTCGGAGCCGGAAGGATAACTAAGATCATTAAGTAGTGAGTAGTGAGTCGTACTTTGAAAGTGCGGATCCTCTCGGATACAGGATGACGATTCACCCGACTTACGACTCACGGATCACGTTTCACGATGGTATAGGGGTAAAATGGCGAACCAGAAGATACGTATAAAACTTAAAGCGTATGATCACGAGCTGATAGACCAGTCGGCAAAGAGGATAGTCGAGACGGCGAACAGGACGGGCGCACGGATATCGGGCCCGGTGCCGCTGCCGACCGATCGCAGTACATACTGTGTGATAAGGTCGCCTCATAAGGACAAGGACTCAAGAGAGCACTTTGAGATCAGGACGCACAAACGGCTGATCGACATACTTGATCCAACTCCAAAGACGATCGACTCACTGATGAGGCTGGATCTTCCGGCCGGAGTGGATATCGAGATCAAGCTATAGAGATTAAGGAACGGGATCTTAAGAGATGAAGGGCTTGCTTGGCAAGAAGATCGGCATGAGCCAAATATTCATGAAAAACGGACAGGTCGTACCGGTGACTCTGGTAGAGGCCGGTCCCTGCTATGTTACACAGATAAAAAACGGGGAAACAGACGGTTATACGGCCGTTCAAATGGGTTTTGGCGGGGTAAAAGAGAAACGTTTAAACAAACCGGAACTCGGACATCTCAATAAAGCCGGAGCTCCTTCTGTCAGATTTCTGGCGGAGATCAGAATGGACCAGACCGGAGACGTGAACGTCGGCCAGACTCTCAGCGTTGGCGTGTTTGAACCGGGAGACATAGTGGATGTCACAGGCATAGCAAAAGGTAAGGGATTTCAGGGAGTCATCAAGCGCTGGGGATTTCACAGGCGTCCGATGACACACGGACACCACTACCATCGGGCCCCGGGTTCGATCGGTATGGCGGCGAGTCCGTCGAGGGTGCTCAAGGGAAAGAAAATGCCCGGCAGGATGGGCGGAGGACAGAAGACGGTATCGTCTCTCGAGGTCGTCCGCATTGAAGAGAAGTCGAATCTTATAGCTATAAAAGGAAACATACCAGGCCCCAAAGGCGGATATGTGATCATAAAAGAAGCCAAGAAAAGTCAGGCGAGGTAATGGCAGGCAAAGTACAAGTCCTTGATCTTAGCGGAAAAGGAACGGGAGAGATCGCTATCAGCGATGACATCATGAAGGCGTCTGTCGATCCGTCACTGATCCACCAGGTGGTACGCGGTTATATGGCCGAACATAGACAAGGCAGCGCATCGACCAAGACCAAGGGAGAAGTCAGAGGCGGTGGAGTAAAACCTTGGCGCCAGAAAGGTACAGGACGGGCCAGGGCCGGTAGCATCAGATCCCCCTTGTGGAATGGGGGAGGTACGGTCTTCGGGCCGAGACCCAGAAGTTTTTCGATAAACGTGCCTAAGAAGGCAAAGAAACAAGCTCTCCGTAATGTCGTAGGAGACAAGGTCAAAAGCGGTTCCGTGAAAGTGGTCAAGGATATCACGTGGGACAAGCCGAAGACAAAACAAGCAGTAAAGCTTATGAACGCGCTTAAGCTGGAAGGCAAGGTATTGATGATGATAAAAGACGAGAAGGAGAGCGTCGTAAGATCATTCTTAAACCTGCCGGAGGTCAAGGTCGTCTCGACGGACCAGCTTAATGTCTATGACATATTGGACAGCGACGATATATTGACGACCAAGAAGGCATTCGAGGCCTTGATCGAGGAGAGGCTGAAATGAGAGACCCGCGAAGCGTCATCATCAAACCGGTAGTCTCGGAGAAAAGCTATCAACTGATAGAGTCCAACAAGTATGTCTTTCAAGTGGATCCGAGGGCCGGGAAAGAAGAGATCAAGGATGCTGTGGAGTCGATATTCAAGGTGCGGGTGGTCGGAGTCAACACCATGCATCGAGTAGGCAAGATAAAAAAGCAAGGACGCACCCAGGGCCGGACTTCGGCGATGAAGAAAGCCATCGTGACGCTGGCACAGGGTGACAAGATAGAGTTCTTTGAGAGTAAGTAGATATTAGAAATTGGAGATTAGAGATTAGATGGCCGTTAAGAAGTATAAGCCGATAACAAGCAGCCGTAGGTTTATGAGCACTTCTTCTTTTGAGGAAGTCACAAAGACCAAGCCCGAGAAGTCTTTGACTAAGTCATTGACCAAGAACGGGGGGCGTAATGTGAACGGACGGATAACAGTACGTCATCGTGGCGGAGGCCATAAGCGGAAATACCGCGAGATCGACTTCTTGAGGAACAAAGACGGGATCACAGCGACCGTAGCAGCCGTAGAGTACGATCCGAACAGATCGGCGAATATCGCTCTTCTCCATTATGTGGATGGCGATAAGAAGTACATTGTGGCGCCTGTCGGGCTTAGGGTCGGTGATTCCGTGATGTCAGGCGAAACGGCCGATATCAAGCCGGGCAATGCTTTGCCGCTAAAGAACATCCCGGTCGGTACGACCATCCATAATATAGAACTTGCGCCGGGAAGGGGAGCGTCACTATGCCGATCGGCCGGTTGTGTCGCTCAGCTGGTCGCTAAGGAAGGCGACTATGGCCAGGTCAGATTGGCTTCGGGAGAGGTCAGGATGGTCAGCATCAAAGCAAGGGCAACGATAGGACAGGTAGGAAACCCGGAGCATTCGACCCTTACGATAGGAAAAGCAGGGCGCAAACGCTGGCTGGGTATAAGGCCGACGGTCCGGGGGACAGTCATGAACCCGGTCGACCATCCGCATGGGGGCGGAGAAGGCAAGAACAAATCAGCAGGCCGTCATCCCGTGACTCCATGGGGCAAACCGACGCTAGGTTATAGGACTCGCAAGAAAAAGAATCCGTCGGACAAAATGATCGTCCGCGGAAGAAAGAGATAGGAGGGAATATCCTTGAGTAGGTCTTTGAAAAAAGGTCCTTATATAGACTCGAAGCTTCTGGAAAAAGTAGAGCAGGTCAAGGCGAGTGGTGCTAAGACTGTGATAAAGACCTGGGCAAGGAGTTCGACCATATTCCCGGATATGGTCGGCTTGACGGTAGCCATCCATAACGGTAAAAAACACGTGCCGATCTATATTACGGAAAGCATGGTCGGCCATAAACTTGGAGAGTTCGCTCCGACCCGTATCTTCAGAGGGCATTCGGGTAGGGGCGAGAAGAGTACGACTGTCAAGTGACAATGAGTGGAATGTGTCATCCTGAGCGAAGCGAAGGATCTACGGGAAACGAGAAACAGGAAGCAGGGGAATGGAAGCTAAAGCTGTAGCTAAATATATAAGAGTGGCTCCCAGGAAAGCGCGGTTGGTCGTAGACCTTATCAAAGGCAAGACTACCGATGAGGCGGCGATCATCTTGCGTTTCACCAGGAGGGCGGCTTCCAAGTCTGTTCTGAAGACTTTGAACTCGGCTATCGCGAACGCGCAGAACAAAGGCGCAAGGCCCGGCGAGCTGGTAGTTTCGAATGCGTATGTGGATGAAGGCCCGACGCTTAAACGGTTCCGCCCGAGGGCTATGGGCAGGGCGGCACGTATTAGGAAGCGCACCAGTCATATAACAATATTGGTAAGTGAAACGCTGGTCGAGAAGGCGGAGACAAAAGCGGCAGCCGCAAAAGCAAAGGAAGTCAAAGAAGTCAAAGAAATCAAGGAAGTCAAAGGGAAACCAAAGACGAAAGAGAAACCGAAACTTAGGGAAAAGCTGATAACAAGGAAAAAGGGCGAACTTGAAGAGAAGAAAGAGACCAAAGCGGTGAAGAAGCCGGCGACAAAGAAACCGGTGGAGAAGAAGACGAAAAGCACCGCCAAGAAGGAGGATAAGAGTGGGTCAAAAGGTTAATCCATACGGGTTAAGACTGGGCATAATCAATGATTGGCGCACTCGCTGGTATTCAGAGAAAGAGTACAGCCAGTATCTTAGCGAAGACATCAAGATACGTAGGTATCTTACAAATAAACTGTATCACGCGGGTATCTCCAAGATAGATATCGAGCGCACGGAGCAGCATGTCAAGATCGTGATATACGCAGGGCGTCCTGGTATAGTGATCGGCAAGAAGGGAAGCGAAGTCGACCGCTTGAGGTCAGATCTGGAGAAGATGACGGGTAAGAAGATCCGTATCGACATCCAAGAAGTGAGAAGCCCCGAGATAAACGCAGTTCTGATAGCGCAGAATGTAGCTCAGCAGCTGGAAAGCCGTGTCTCGTTCAGGAGGGCTATGAAAAAGGCGGTCAGCCAGGCACGACAAGCCGGCGTCAAAGGTGTGCGGATCGCTTCAGCCGGACGTCTTGGAGGGGCTGAAATGGCACGGACCGAATGGTACCGCGAAGGGCGCGTGCCTCTTCACACTTTGAAAGCCGATATCGATTATGGGGTCGCTGAGGCTAACACGAAATCCGGAAAGATCGGCGTCAAGGTATGGGTATATCTTGGCGACGTGCCTCTTAAAGGGAAAGCGATCAGGCGGGAGTTCTCGATGGAAAGCGCGGATGAGCTCGAGGCGGCGCGCCCGATAGTCAGGCCGAAAGTGAAAGTTAAGGAACAGGGAGCCAAAGAGGTCAAGAAGGTCGAGGAAGTCAAAGATATCAAGGAAATCAAGGAAGTTAAAGAAGTCAAAGAGGTCAAGGAAGAGCGGAAAACGGAAAAGGGAAAAGGGAAAGAAGAAGTACAAGAAAAAGCGAAGGAAGAAGTAAGGGCAGAAGCAAAGGAAGAGAAGAAAGCGAAACCGGCTGAGAAAGTAAAAGCGGCCGAGGATAAAAAGGAAAAGAAGCCGTCCAAGAAGGAAGAAGTGAAGACGGAGAAGGAAAAACCAAAAGCCAAACCGTCTGAGAAAAAGAAGGCAGCGACAAAAGTCAAGACAGAAACAAAGACAGAAACAAAACCGAAGAAAGAGACAAAGACAACGGCAAAGAAGAAGGAAGCGTAGGTACGGGTAGATGCTGATACCTAAAAGGGTAAAGCACAGAAAGGTCCAGAGGGGCCGCATGAGGGGCAAAGCCGCAAGAGGCAACACGGTCAGCTTCGGCGACTACGGCCTGCAGGCGCTTGAACCCGGCTGGATAACAAACAGGCAGATAGAGGCGGCGCGTGTTGCCATTACAAGACATATGAAGAGAGGCGGCAAGGTCTGGATCAATATATTTCCGGACAAGCCGGCAACAAAAAAACCGGCGGAGACCAGAATGGGAAGCGGCAAAGGGGCACCGGAGTACTGGGTCGCAGTCGTAAAGCCCGGGCATGTCATGTTTGAACTCGCCGGGGTAGATGAACCGGTCGCCAGAGAGGCGATGAGACTGGCTTCTCACAAGTTACCAATAAAGACGAAGTTCGCCACGCGAGCGGAGTTTTAACGGGAGAGTGTTTTGATCAAGTGAAACCATCGGAATTAAGAGTATTAACAGACGAAGAACTGACGAAAAAGCTGACTGAAGTAAGAGAAGAACTTTTCAACCTGAGGTTCCAGATGTCGGCTGCGCAGCTTGAGAACCCGAAAAGGATCCGCTGGGTTAGGCGCGAAATCGCCAGGATAGAGACCATACGCAGGGAAAGGGAGCTTAAAGATGTCGAAGCAGCCGGATAATGCCCGTAAAGCGCGCCGGACCCAGGTGGGCCGCGTATTAAAGAATGCTTCTGACAAGACTATCGTCGTCGCAGTCGAGACAAAAGTGCAGCACGGTCTATACGGAAAGACCATCAAGAAGACGACGACGTTCACCGCTCACGATGAGAAGAACGAGACCAAGGTCGGGGACATGGTGGAGATCATGGAAACGAGACCGTTCAGCAAGACTAAAAGATGGCGTTTGAACAGATTGCTAGAAAAGGTGGAGAAGGCGTGATTCAGCAGGAATCGAGACTAAGAGTCGCTGATAACACCGGCGCCAAAGAGATACTCTGCATACGCGTACTTGGAGGAAGCAGAAGACGCTATGCACGGCTCGGCGACATCATCGTAGCGACCGTTAAGGAATCGATCCCAAGGGGCGTTGTCAAAGAGGGTGATATAGTCAAGGCGGTAATCGTGCGGACCAAGAAAGAGTTCCGGCGCGGAGACGGCAGCTATATCAAATTCGATGAGAACGCGGCCGTTATTATAGATGAACAGAAGAACCCGCGGGGCACAAGGATATTCGGCCCCGTCACAAGAGAGCTTAGAGACAAGAAATTCATGAAGATCGTGTCGCTGGCTCCGGAGGTATTATAGATGGGAACAAAGACAAAGCAACTTGTGCCGATGAAGTTCGGTATAAAAAAAGGTGACACCGTACAGATAATGTCCGGCAAAGACGCTGGAAAGAAAGGGAAGGTATTGAAGTGCCTTCCGCAAGAACATCGGGTCATCGTTGAAGGATTGAACAGACTGAAGAAACACAGCCGTCCGACACAGAGAAACCCTCAGTCAGGCGGCATCATCGAGATAGAAGCCCCGGTCCACATCTCGAATATCATGCTCGTTTGCCCGAGTTGCGGACAGACGTCCAGGTTGGGTTTCGAGAGGACCGACGACGGTAAAAGGCTACGCATATGTAAGAAATGTTCCGGGAAGATAGATAAAAAGTGATAAAGGATGGAATGTAATGGCGCGGCTTAAAGAGACATATGATACAGAGATAATACCGGCCATGATGAAGGAATTCGGCTATAAAAACAAGATGCAGGTACCGCGTATTGAGAAAGTCGTCATCAATATCGGTGTGGCGGAAGCCAAGCAGGAAGCCAAAGCGATGGACGGCGCCGTCCGCGACCTGACGATCATCAGCGGGCAGAAACCGATAGTTACGAAGGCGAAGAAGTCGATCGCCAACTTCAAACTACGGACGGGCATGTCGATCGGCTGCAAAGTCACCCTGCGCGGGCAGCGGATGTATGAGTTTCTGGACAGATTGCTCAATCTGGCTTTGCCGAGAGTAAGGGACTTCAAAGGCTTAAGGCCAAAATTCGACGGCGGAGGGAACTACACACTCGGCTTGCAGGAACAGCTTGTATTTCCGGAGATCGACTACGATCAAATAGACAAGATCAGGGGCATGAATATAACAGTCGTAACGACGGCCGGGAAAGTCGACGAAGCGCAGTATCTTTTAGCGCAAATCGGTTTTCCATTTAAGACACAAGTATAGAAGGGCTGGAGGAAAAGGTTTGGCTAAGAAGTCGTTGGTGGCTAAAGCGAATAGAAAACCAAAGTTTAAGACGCGATCCTATACTAGATGCGCGCGGTGCGGTAGGCCACGGGGTTACTTCCGGAAATTCGGCCTGTGCCGTATATGCCTTAGGGAACTGGCGCATAAAGGCGAGGTACCAGGTCTTACAAAGGCGAGCTGGTAGAGCCGTTTTAAACGACGTTCTGTTTAAGGTTTAGGAGGATAGAAGAAAGTGACAATGACAGATCCGCTGGCTGATATGTTTACGAGGATCAGGAACGCTAACCAGGTGTACCATGAAGACGTCACTGTTCCTGCGTCCAGGATAAAAGTCGAGGTGGCCAAGATCCTGACTCAAGAGGGCTATATCGAGGGTTATGACTTGGAGAAGGATAAGCCGCAGGACAAGATAAAGATCAAACTGAAGTATGCGTCCGATAGGCGGCGCGTCATCACCGGGATCAGAAGGATCAGCAAGCCGGGCCTTAGAGTCTACGCGAACAAAGACTCCGTGCCGAAGGTCCTGGGCGGCCTGGGTGTCGCCATGCTGTCCACGTCCCGCGGGATCCTGACAGACAAGCAAGCCCGGAAAGAGGGCGTTGGCGGAGAGGTCATCTGTTATATATGGTAAACAGCAAGAAGCAAGAAGCAAGAAGCAAGAAGGATATGGAGAGGATATATGTCAAGAGTAGGTAAGTCGCCGATAGATGTACCGAGCGGCGTTGAGATCAAAAGAGAAGGCAATAAAGTAACTATAAAAGGACCGAAAGGTGAATTGTCCAGGGAGTTTTCGCCACGGATCGATATCGATGTTGCGGATGGCAAGATCCTGGTCAAACGCCGGTCTGATGCCAGAGACGACAGGTCGATGCACGGACTGGTAAGGAGTCTTCTCGCTAACATGGTCAAAGGCGTTACCGATGGCTTTGAGAAAACACTTGAGATACAGGGAGTCGGTTACAAAGCGCTAAAGAAGGGCAATAACGTAGAACTTGCGTTAGGATTCTCACATCTTGTGCTTGTCGAGCCGGAGCCCGGCGTGGAGATAGATGTCATCAATCCGACCAGATTGGTCGTCAAGGGTATCGATAAAGAAAGAGTAGGGCTGATGGCCGCCCACATCAGGGCGTATAGAGAGCCGGAACCCTATAAAGGCAAAGGCATCCGCTACGAAGGCGAGTATGTGAGAAGGAAAGCCGGAAAAGCCGCGAAAGCATAAGTATGTAGCAGCCGACCTTCAGGTCGGCTAAGGAAAGGGAGCAATGCAGGAAACAGTCAGAGCCAGGAAAAAAAGACAAACGAGAGTCAGAAAAAAAGTCATGGGGACGGTTGAACAACCCAGACTGAATGTATATCGCAGTAATGCCCACATCTATGCTCAGGTCATAGATGATGCGAGCGGCGTTACATTGGTGGCGGCTTCCGATCTGGAGATCGGCGAGGGACTAAAGGGTAAGACGAAGAGTGAAGCCGCAAACGAAGTAGGTAAGTTGATCGCCAAGAAAGCCGTATCGAAGAAGATCGGCAAGGTCGTCTTCGATAGAGGCGGACGTCTGTACCACGGACGCGTAAGATCACTGGCGGACGGCGCCCGTGAAGGCGGACTTGAGTTTTAGGGGGAGACTTTGGAGCGAGAAAGAGAACAGATCATCGAGATAGAAGAGAGGGTCATCTATATAAACAGAGTCGCTAAGGTCGTCAAAGGCGGAAGGCGGTTCAGTTTCAGCGCGCTGGTCGCTGTCGGGGACAAGAACGGCAGAGTAGGGCTCGCTCTTGGGAAAGCCAACGAAGTAGCAGAGGCTATCAAGAAAGCCGTACAGAAAGCCAAGCGGAATATGTTCGATGTCCCGTTGATCGGTACAACGATACCGCATGAGATCATCGGCGAGTTCGCCAGCGGACGGGTACTGATAAAACCGGCGTATGAAGGAACGGGCGTTATCGCCGGCAAATCGGTCCGGGCGGTCCTTGAACTCGCGGGTATCAAAGATATCCTGACGAAATCGCTTGGGACGTCCAATGCGATAAACGTAGCTCGGGCGACAGTCGACGGTCTGCAGCGCTTAAGAACGGTTGAAGATGTGGCAGAGATGCGCGGTAAGACGGTCCAGGAGATCCGTTGATGAAGCTAAAGATAACACAGACCAAGAGTCTTATAGGAAGAAAGCAAGACCAGCGCCGCACTGTCAAAGCGCTGGGCTTGAAGCGGATAAATGATTCCGTAGTAAAAGAAGATAGGCCCGAGATCCGTGGTATGGCGAATAAAGTCATACACCTGGTCAGAGTAGAAGAAGTCAAGGAAGTCAAGGAAGTCAAAGAGAAGAAACAGAAAGTTGTGAAGAAGGAGACAAAGGGTGGATCTAAGCCAGCTTAAACCCGCCGATGGAGAAGCCAATAAGGACCGGAAGAGAGTAGGCCGGGGACGCGCGTCCGGACACGGCAAGACTTCGACGCGCGGACAAAAAGGCCAGAAGTCCCGTACGGGCCGTAAACCGCGGTTGGGATTCGAGGGCGGTCA
The DNA here is from genome assembly GCA_020052375.1 of Actinomycetota bacterium. Taxonomy (GTDB): domain Bacteria; phylum Actinomycetota; class JAHEXW01; order JAHEXW01; family JAGVPG01; genus JAGVPG01. The sequence goes on from JAGVPG010000026.1 coordinate 9,690, forward strand.
GATGCCGATCCTCAGGCGGGTCCCTAAACTCGGCGGCTTTAAAAACCCTGATAAAGTATATTACGAGCTTGTGAACGTCAGCAGGTTGGAAGGCTTTGCCGCGTCGAAGACGATTACGCCTGAAGTGATGTTTGAAAAAGGCCTGATCAAGAAGGCGAGCCTCAAAGTAAAAGTGCTTGGGCATGGAGAGCTTAAGAAAGGCTTGAAGGTCGAGGCGCACGCTTTCAGCAGATCAGCAATCGAAAAGATCAAGGCGGCCGGAGGAGAGGCTAAGGTGATCTGATGTTAGAAGCCATCCGAAATCTTTTCAAGGTACCGGAGTTACGGAAACGGCTTCTCTTCACCTTATTCATCACAGTAGTCTACCGGATGGGCGCCCATTTAGTTGTGCCGGGCATAAGCGTAACGGCTTTAAGACAGTTCTTTGAAAACAAACAAGGCAGCATATTCGGTTTCGTCGACCTGTTCTCCGGCGGAGCGTTGAGCGAGTTTGCGGTCTTCGCTCTCGGGATCATGCCCTATATAACGGCATCGATCATCATGCAGCTTCTTACGGTCGTCATCCCGAGACTGGAAGAACTCGTCAAGGAGGGCGAGGTCGGACAGAAGAAGATCAACCAGTGGACGCGTTATCTGACGGTCGGCCTGGCTTTGATACAGTCGGTCGCTCTGGTCATAACATTCAAGGGATACGGGGTCATACCGAAGGTCGATTTCATGCACGTCTTGTTGATCGTTGTGACACTTGTCGCCGGGACCACTTTGATCATGTGGCTGGCGGAATTGATAACTGAATACGGAATCGGAAACGGTATGTCGATCCTGATCTCTATAAGCATCATCTCGCGGCTGCCCATTGCGGCCATACAGACGGTACAGGTCTCTTCGGCGCTGATCATCTTTGTGGTGGCTCTGATAATCATACTGGTAACAGGGGCGATCGTAGCGTCGGAGAAGGGCCAGCGCAAGATCCAGGTGCAATATGCCAAGCGAGTAGTCGGACGGAAGGTGTACGGCGGTCAGGCGACTTACATACCGCTGAAGCTTAATCAGGCGGGCGTCATACCGATCATATTCGCTTCCTCGATAATGTTACTGCCGGGTATACTGGCGCAGTTCTTCCCGAACCAGAAGACATTCGAGGCGATCACCAACCAGCTCCGGCCGACTTCGCCGGTATATATGGTGATATACGCGTTTCTGATCATAGTCATGGCTTATTTCTATACGGCGGTCACATTCAACCCGATCGATATTTCCGAGAACATCCAGAAATACGGCGGGTTCATCCCCGGGGTACGGCCGGGTAGGCCGACGGCTCAGTATCTAGACAATATATTGACAAGGCTGACGCTGCCGGGGGCTGTGTTCCTGGGAGCCATAGCGATAGTGCCGACGATCATCATGAGCACTATGAACGTGCCTTTCTTTCAGCACTTCGGGGGCATATCGATCTTGATCGTCGTAAGCGTCATCCTGGAGACGATGCGCCAACTAGAGTCGCAGCTCTTGATGAGGCATTACGAAGGGTTCTTTTGATAGCTTATGAACATCATACTGCTGGGCCCGCCCGGTTCCGGTAAAGGGACACAGGCGGCAAAGATCAGCGAGATGTATGACATACCGGCGATCTCGACCGGCGATATGCTGCGCGAATCCATAGCGGCCGGGACGGAGCTGGGCAGACAGGCAGAAAGCTTTATGTCGATAGGCGAGTTAGTGCCTGATGAGGTGGTAATCAACATAGTCCGGGAAAGACTGAAAGAAAAGGATTGCGAGAAAGGCGTTATCCTGGACGGTTTTCCGAGGTCTATCCATCAGGCGGAGGAACTTGACAATATACTTGAAGAGATGGGAAAGAGGATCGACGTCGTTCTGAATATCTCGGTAGAGGACGAGGAGATAATCAGGAGATTATCGCGCCGGCGCGTGTGTTCCAGATGTCATAACGTATACCATCTGGACTTTAAGCCGACGGAGAAGCAAGGCGTCTGCGATGCTTGCGGTGCCGATGTAGTGCAGCGGGCGGATGACAACGAGGATACGGTCAAACACCGGTTGGAAGTCTATCGGAAGCAAAGCGAGCCGCTGATCGGTTACTATCTAAAACGCGACGTCATGAAAGACGTTCCGGGAGACGAACCGATCGATAAGGTCATGGAGACGGTAAGCCACTTGATCGAGGCGTCATAGGTGATCGTAAAAAGGAACGCCGCCGAAGTCGATAAGATAAAAAAGGCTGGGCGGATCGTGGCGGAAGTCCTTCAGATACTTGAAAAAGAGGTCAGACCCGGTGTTACGACACAGGATCTGGATAGGATAGCGGAAGAGAATATAAGGAAGGCCGGTGCGGAGCCGGCGTTCAAAGGATACCAGGGTTATCCGTCATCGATATGTGTTTCGATAAACGAAGAGGTGGTGCACGGTATACCCTCGGAACGGACCTTGAAAGAGGCGGATATAGTGGGGATAGACATCGGCGTGCGGATGAAAGGTTATTATGCCGACAGCACGAAGACGTTCCCGGTAGGTGCGATCAGCGATGAAGCGAAACGCCTTGTCAAAGCGACACAAAAGGCATTGTACGCGGGGATCGAAAAGTGCCGGCCCGGGAACCGTTTATCCGACATATCCCATGCGATACAGCGATCGGCTGAAAGCAACGGTTTTTCTGTGGTAAGGAAGTATGTAGGGCACGGGATCGGCCGGATGATGCACGAAGATCCACAGATACCGAATTATGGCTCGCCCGATCAGGGCCCGGAGCTTGAGGCCGGGATGGTCTTTGCGGTCGAACCGATGCTCAACGCGGGGGGTTTCGACGTCGAAGTCCTGAAAGACAACTGGACTGTGGTGACTTCTGACAGAAGTCTGTCGGCTCATTTCGAGCATACGGTAGTTCTGACAGAAAGCGACCCTCTGATAGTAACGAGACTCTGAAGTGGCGGAAAGCGGAAAGAGGAAAGAGGCAAGAAGATATGGCTAAGAAGGAAGATGCCATAGAGGTCGAAGGGACTGTTGTCGAACCTTTGCCCAATGCGATGTTCAGGGTCGAACTTGACAACAAACACAAGGTGCTCGCGCATATCAGCGGTAAGATGCGCATGCATTATATAAGGATATTGCCGGGTGATAGGGTGATAGTCGAACTGTCACCGTATGACCTGACAAGAGGAAGGATCATCTACCGCTTTAAATAGGAGCGAGGAGTGTAGGATGAAAGTAAGGCCGAGCGTCAAGAAGTTATGTGATAAATGCAAGATCATAAAGAGAAAAGGGAAAGTGCTTGTCATCTGCCAGAATCCACGTCATAAGCAGAGACAAGGCTAGGAGGAGGATGCATTGGCTCGTATAGCTGGAGTAGACATTCCGCGGGATAAGCCCGTTGAGATAAGTCTTACATATATCTATGGCATAGGTAGGATGAAAGCTTCCCAGGCAGTAGACGCTGCCGGAATAAAGGTCGGTACCCGCGTCCGCGATCTGACTGAAAACGAAGTCATCAAGCTACGCGAGTACATCGATGAGAACTATAAAGTGGAAGGCGATCTGAAGCGTGAGATAACCCAGAACGTCAAGAGATTGATGGAGATCGGGTCTTACCGTGGGCTAAGACATCGCATGGGCTTGCCTGTCCGCGGTCAGAGGACGCACACGAATGCCAGGACGAGAAAAGGGCCGAGGAAACAAGTCGGCATAAAGAAGAAGACAACTACAACTAGTAAGTAGCCCGTTAGATTATGAGCTACTAGCTAGATAAGGAGGAACATTGGCTAAGCCGAAGGCAAGGAGAGGGAAAAAGCGCGAAAAAAAGAACGTTCCGCGCGGCTTCGCTCATATCAAGTCGACATTCAATAATACGATAATCACGCTTACCGATCCGGCGGGTAATACGATATCCTGGGAAAGCGCAGGTACGGTAGGCTTCAAAGGTTCGCGCAAAGGCACACCGTTCGCGGCACAACTGGCTGCGGAATCGGCCGCCAAGAAGGCGCAAGAGCATGGGCTCAAGAAGGTGGACGTTTTTATCAAAGGACCGGGCAGCGGAAGAGAAACGGCGATCAGGTCGCTGCAAGCGGCCGGGCTGGAAGTCGGCAGTATCATCGATGTGACGCCCGTGCCGCATAACGGATGCCGCGGTCCGAAAAGGAGACGGGTATAAGTGGCAAGGATTACGGGAACAGTCTGCAGGTTCTGCCGCCGGGCAGGTGTAAAGCTCTATCTTAAAGGAGATAAGTGCATTTCCGAGAAATGTCCGGTTTCAAGGAGGTCGTATCCTCCGGGAGAACACGGACGTCGCTTTACAAAAGAGACGGAGTACAGCGTCCGGTTGAAAGAAAAGCAAAAGGCACGTCGTATCTACGGCATCATGGAGAAACAGTTCAGGATCTATTATGCGAAAGCTGCTAGGCAGAGGGGTGTAACCGGCGAAAATCTTCTGCGCATGCTTGAGACGAGATTGGACAACGTCATATACAGGCTCAATCTTGTGTCGTCCAGGAGAGAAGCGAGGCAGATGGTGTCGCACGGGCATGTAGCCGTGAACGGCAGGCGCGTCGATATCCCTTCTTATCTGGTAAAGAAAGGCGATGAGATCACTTTGACTGCGCGCGGAACCAACATGTTCAAGGAAAGGGCGGTCGGAGAGGGCGAATTGCCGTTATGGCTGGATCTGAACGAGAAGACGATGAAAGCGAAGATCAAAGAGATACCGAATCGCGAAGATATACCTGTAGACCTCAAAGAGCAGTTGATCGTTGAGTTCTATTCCAAGTAGTCCTAAACGGGGGGTCGGACAAGTGGTTATAGAGATTCAAAAACCGAAGATAAAAGTGGATAAGGCGTCGGACACGTCCGGGCGTTTCATCATCGAACCGCTCGAACGGAGTTTCGGGCACGTGCTCGGTAATTCGCTGCGACGCATACTGCTTTCTTCGATACCGGGAGCGGCCGTGACTCAGGTCAAGATCGATGGCGCGTTGCATGAGTTCACGACGATCCCGGGAGTAAAAGAGGATTTAACGGATGTGGTACTGCAGATCAAACAGCTGGTCTTGAAGTCGCATTCCGCTCAACCCGTCTCTGTGATGATCGAAGAGAAGGGTCAAAAGGAGGTCACGGCTAAAGACATCAAGGTGACTTCCGATGTAGAGGTCATAAACCCGGAGTTGCATATAGCGACCATGAACAAGCAGGGCAAGCTCATGCTAGAACTGATTGTCGAGCAGGGCAAAGGATATGTATCAGCGGAACGGAACAAGACGGAGAAGATGCCTATCGGGACGATACCGGTGGATTCGATCTTTTCACCGGTCAGTAAGGTGTCATATAGCGTAGAAAATACCAGGGTCGGTCAGATCACAGACTACGATCGCCTGATCCTGAATGTAGAGACGGACGGCAGCACGACCGCTAAAGAGGCGGTCAGTCTGGCGGCTCAAATAATCTGCGACCATATGGACCTGTTAAAAGACCTGACGAACGAGCCGGAGGTCGGCATCGGTTTTCCGACGGAAGAGACTACAACCGGAACGGACCTGGATATGCCGATCGAGGAACTAGAGCTTTCAACCAGGTCGTATAACTGTTTAAAAAGGGAAAAGATAGACACGCTCAGCAAACTACTGGATCAGACGGAGAACGATCTGACTAGCGTCAAGAACTTCGGCAAACGCTCCATTAACGAAGTCAAAGCAAAGCTGACAGCCATGGGTCTGTCATTGCAGGAAGAGGACTGATAAGCATTGGTCAAGACAAAAAAGAGCTACCATTTCGGTGGGAGCGTAGCACATCATAACCTATTAATAAAGAACATGGCGGTGTCTTTGATCACTCATGAGAAGATCAAGACGACCACCGTTCGCGCGAAACAGGTTCAGCCTCTAGTCGACCGGATGATGCGTTTTGCGAAACAGGGTGATCTGAACGCGCGGCGTCTGGCGCTGGCCGAACTTAACAACGAACAGGCGGTGCATAAGCTGTTTTCGGAGATAGCACCGCGGTACGAATCAAGGAACAGTGGTTATACGAGGATCATCAGGATCGGATTTCGCCAGGGTGATTCCGCCGAGATGGTCCAGTTGGAGTTTGTATAAAGGTCTATGAGGAATATAAGGCTGGTCATCGCATATGACGGGACAGCCTATCAAGGGTTTCAGAAACAGCCTCACGGGTCGACTGTCCAGAGTGAACTGGAAAAGGCTCTTGAGAAGTTTTTAAGAGAGCCGGTAAGGATTATCGGGGCATCCAGAACGGATGCCGGCGTACATGCGGTGGCTCAAGTGGTGAATTTCGAGACCGGCAAGAGTATGCCGGTAGCCCGGATCAAGGCGTCGCTTAACGGGATCTTGCCTCCGGATATAAAGGCAAGCAGGGTCGAAGAGGCGGACCCGGATTTTCACGCCCGGCGAGACGCGACGGCGAGGGAGTACGAGTATTATATCTGGAACGCGGACTTCCAGAACGTGTTCAGAAGGGACTATGCATATCATGTCCCGGAGAAGCTTGACAGGAAAGCGATGGCGGAAGCCGTCGGATTCATAGAGGGGACTCACGATTTCAAGGCGTTCTGTGTCGCCGAGTCTGCCGTCAAGGGGTGTGTAAGGACTGTTTATAGTGCGGTTCTTAAAGATGAAGGAGATCATCTCCTGACGGTATATATAAAAGCGAACTCGTTCGTCCACCAGATGGTCCGTTCTATAATCGGAACGGTCGTGGAGGTCGGACTCGGGAAAAGAGATCCAGGGTCGATCATGGAGTTGCTTGAAAACAGGGACAGGTCGAGCGTAGGGAAGACGGCTCCGGCAAGAGGATTGTTCCTGACAAAGATAGAGTATCGGAGGACATGTTAGATGAAGACATATACGGCGAAACCGAAAGATATTACGAGACAGTGGTATGTTGTCGATGCGACCGATAGAACGTTAGGGCGGCTGGCTACAAAAGTGGCTGAGGTGCTTCAAGGGAAGCATAAAGCGACGTATACGCCGAATATCGATATGGGTGATTTTGTTGTAGTCGTTAACGCCTCGAAGGTGAAGCTGACCGGGGACAAACTGGCAAAGAAATCCTATTTCCGGCATTCCGGTTATCCCGGCGGTGAGAAACACATATCTTATGAGAAACTGATGGCGGAGAAGCCGGAATTCGTCATCGAAAAGGCAGTCAAAGGAATGCTTCCGTCGACGAAACTCGGACGTGCGATGTTTAAAAAGCTTAAAGTCTATAGCGGTGCGGAACATCAGCATGAAGCTCAGAGTCCGAAACCGCTGACACTTTAAGGAGGAAAATTGGAAGAACAGGTCGTATACTGGGGAACAGGTAAACGCAAGGATGCTATCGCTAGAGTCAGGATAAAACCGGGTAGCGGGGAGTATACGCTTAACGGGAAAAAGCTCGAAGAGTATTTTCCGCGTAAGACGCATCAGATCCTCGTCAAGCAGCCGTTGCAGCTTACCGGTACGATCGACCAGTATGATGTGATCGCCAAACTTGAAGGTGGTGGAGTCTCGGGTCAAGCGGGAGCGTTACGCCACGGTATCACTCTGGCGTTGATAGAAGCGGACGAGACATTGAGGCCGATGCTAAAAAGCGCAGGTCTTGTCACCAGGGACTCACGTATGAAGGAGCGCAGGAAATACGGGCTTAAAAAAGCGCGTAAGAAACCTCAGTTCAGCAAGCGATAGTCCGGAAACTCACAAGTCGTACCCTAGAATAGCCGTCTATCCCGGCAAGATAGAGCATAACGCCAGGATACTCATCGATAAGTGTAGAACAAAGGGCATCGAGGTGACGGGCGTCACCAAAGCTTGCCTGGGAAATGCAAGTATCGGCCACGCGATGATCGGCGCCGGCGTGTCATCACTCGGAGACTCGCGCATAGCGAACCTGAAAAACCTTCGCGGCATCAGCGGAGACATACCTCTTGTCATGCTAAGGATCCCGATGAAGAGCGAAGCCGAAGATGTCGTCAGATACGCGGATGTCAGTCTCAATTCAGATCTAAGCACACTTCAAGCAATCAGCCGGCAGGCCGCACGCTTGCGTAAAGACCACGGCGTGATCATCATGGTCGAGACGGGTGATATGCGAGAAGGTATCGCAATCAACGAAGTCCCATCCTTTATCAGCCATATCTCGCATTTACCGGGCATCAGGTTTGAAGGTATCGGAACAAATATCGCGTGTGTCAACAGGCACTCAGATATCTTAAAACAGGTCCGTCAACTGGCGCTGATCGCGGGTTCCTTGTCGATCGGGCCGGACGTCAAAGGTCTCACGATCTCAGGCGGGAATAGTAGTGTTCTAAGATATGTCTTCAATGGTGATATGCCTGTAGAAATAAACCAGTTGCGGATAGGAGAGTCGATACTTTTAGGTGTTGATTCTGTAACAAAGGAACCGATAGAGGGCCTATATCAGGACGCGTTCTTGATAGAGACGGAGATAATCGAGACTGCGAAGAAAGATGATAGAAAACAGGCGATAGCGGCTCTTGGTACGCAGGACGTCGATCCGGAAGAACTTTCATCTACAATACCGGCGACTTCGATAAGGGACGCGACCAGCGATCACTTGATGCTTGATGTCGGCAGCGACGTCGATGTGCAGGTAGGTCAGGAGATCGTTTTCAGGCCCGGATATAAGAGTCTTGTCAGGGCGATGACTTCCAGCCTTGTCGAGAAAGATTATAGATAAGACCTGTCTTTTAGGGATATAATATAGACCGCTGTTTAATTCTTTTCTCTCGTTTTAAAAGGAGGCAACTGCTTGCAGAGGCTTTTCGGCACGGATGGTGTCAGGGGGCTCGCAAACCGTGATCTTTCCCCGGAGCTGGCTTTAAGGCTGGGTCGCGCGGCGGCGCTCGTGTCGACAGGCAAGAAGCCGGGCAAGATAGTTGTCGGCCGTGATACCAGGTTATCGGGCGATCTGATAGAAAACGCCATGGTGGCAGGTATATTATCTGCCGGCGTAGACGTCTTGAGGATCGGTATTATGCCGACTCCAGCAGCCGCATATCTGACACGGGCGATGGAAGCCGATGCGGGCATCGTCATATCCGCTTCTCATAACCCGATAGAGGATAACGGTATAAAGTTCTTCGACCGCTACGGATTTAAGCTGGCATGCGATGTTGAACAGAAGATAGAGAAACTGGTCAGTGATGATAGATGGGATCTTAGCGAGGCGATCGGAGTCAATGTAGGCCGCGTCTATTATGTAGGTAGCGAAGCGCGAAAGATATATATCGATCATGTCCTCGGTACGATCCAGGGCGATTTAAGCGGTCTCAAGATCATCCTTGATTGCGCGTACGGTTCAGTCTGGGAGATCGGGCCGACTATATTCAGGAAAGCCGGCGCGGAGGTCATCCCCTATCACAACGAACCGCTTGGAAGTAAGATCAATGTCGGTTGCGGATCGACAAACCCTGATTTTCTCATATCTTCGGTCCTCAAGACACCCGGCGCTTTCGGATTGAGTTTCGACGGCGACGGCGACCGGGTGATAGCCGTTGATGAACAAGGTAACTATCTGGACGGAGATGTCATAATGGCCATCGCTGCGGACAGGATGCACACGGATAGGCAGCTTCGCGGCGACAAGGTCGTTGTCACGGTGATGACCAACTACGGTTTCGATCTGGCTATGGAGGAAAAAGGTATCGAGGTAGTTAAGACCGATGTCGGAGACCGCCATGTCTTACAGAAGATGCGCGAAGATGGAGCCAACCTGGGCGGTGAACAGTCCGGCCACATCGTGTTTCTGGATCACAATACAACGGGAGACGGCATTATCACAGGGCTCCAACTGGCGCACATCGTAAAGAAGAGCGGTGAACGCCTCGAACCTCTAGGCGGGATAATGAGACGTTTGCCACAAGTCCTCGTCAACGTAAACGTGAACGATAAAGAGAAGCTTGAGGTCTCGGACATGGTAAAACAAATGGTGGAAGCGGCCGAGGAGGATCTTACCGGTCATGGAAGGGTGCTGATAAGACCGTCCGGTACGGAACCCCTGGTCAGGGTTATGGTCGAGGCCGAGGATGAAAAAGATGCAAGGTCGATCGCTGATGAACTGGCAGAGACCGTAAGAAAAGAACTGGGATGACGGAGGTTAAGATAAGACTTGTGTGGAATAGTCGGGTATCTGGGTAAAAGACAAGCCACGCCGATCCTTCTGGACAGCCTGTCCAAGCTGGAGTACAGAGGGTACGATTCAGCAGGAGTGGCGGTCATTGAAGACGGTAAGATACGGGTCACCAAGAAAGTCGGATATTTAAACCAGTTGAAACAGGCATTGAAAGACGACCAGGCGGTCGGCGTTACCGGTATCGGCCATACGCGTTGGGCCACGCACGGCGCTCCCAACGAGGTCAACGCCCATCCGCATCTTGACTGTACCGGCAGGATCGCTGTCGTCCATAACGGGATCATCGAAAACTATCTCGCATTGCGGGAGAGGTTGATAGAATGCGGGCATACGTTCAAGTCCGATACGGACACGGAGGTGCTGGCTCATCTCTTCGAGGAGAATTACGCAGGTGATCTAAAACAGGCGGTGTCAAATGGCCTAAAAGAAGTGGAAGGGTCATTTGCTATCGCAGTAATAAGCCTGGACGATCAAGACACGATCATAGCAGCGCGAAAGGACAGTCCGCTTATCGCCGGGATCGGAAAGGGCGAGAGCTTCCTGGCCTCCGATATACCGGCCGTTCTTGAATATACCAGGGACATCCTGGTCATCGAGGACAATGAACTCGTCGTTCTTAACGGCTCCGGAGTCGAACTTAGCTCACTCATCGACGGTAGCACGATTAAAAGAGAGCCGATAGTCGTAAAATGGGATGTCAGATCGGCTGAGAAATCCGGTTACGAGGACTTTATGTTGAAGGAGATCTTCGAACAACCGCATGCGATCCGGGAGACGATGATGGGCCGTTCTTACCAGGGCCGCCTAGTCCTTGACGAGATCAAACTGTCGGACAAGGACATAAAAGCGATCGACAAAGTGTTCGTCGTCGCCTGCGGTACGTCTTACCATGCGGGGCTTGTGGCCAAATACGCGATCGAAAGCTGGACGCGAATCCCGGTCGAGATCGATATCGCCTCTGAATTCCGTTACAGGGATCCGATCCTTGATGACAAGACCTTGATGATCTCAGTCAGCCAATCCGGCGAAACGGCTGATACGCTTGCAGGTATGAGGCATGCGAAAGAACAGAATGCCATAGTAATGGCCATTACCAATGTGGTCGGAAGTACTTTGAGTAGAGAAGCCGACGGTGTTCTTTATACACATGCCGGTCCGGAGATAGGAGTCGCTGCGACCAAGACGATGGTAGCTCAGATGATGGCCTTGTATCTCCTGGCGCTGTATCTTGCCCAGGTCAGGAAAAGCATCTCTCTTGAAGGATGCCGGCGTATCTTACGGGAACTAAGGGGCCTCGATGTCATGGTCCAGGAGATACTTGATGACGAGGTGGAACTAGGACTCATCCAACAATACGCGGACAAACATTTTGATAAAAGCGATTTTTTATTCATCGGGCGGGGCGTAGGTTACCCGGTGGCGCTCGAAGGCGCTCTCAAGCTTAAAGAGATATCTTATATCCATGCTGAAGGATACGCGGCCGGCGAACTGAAACATGGTCCGATCGCTCTGGTAGAACCAAGAGTTCCTGTGGTCGCGGTCGCTTGCGAAGGCCATGTTTATGAAAAAGTGCTCAGCAACATCCATGAAGTCAAAGCACGCGGAGCGAATGTGTGCGCGGTCGCATCCAAAGGTGACAAGGACATCGGCAAGTACGCCGATGAAGTCCTATATGTACCGAGGACATCGGAGATACTCTCGGCCGTGCCGGCTGTAGTGCCGCTTCAGCTGATGTCATATTATATAGCGAAGAAGCGCGGATGTAATGTGGACCAGCCGAGGAACCTGGCCAAAAGTGTGACGGTGGAGTGAAAAACGGAAAGCGGAAAGTGGAAAACGGAAAGCAGGTCTAGTTGAGGGTTGTAACCGGGACTGAGATGAAGGAGATAGATCGGATCGCGATCGAGGAACGCGGGATACCCGGTCTCAAGCTGATGGAAGAGGCGGGCAGGCAAGTCGCGTTAAGAGCGCAGTACCTGCTTGGAAAGACCGGCGAAAGAGATATCCTTGTTGTAGCCGGCCCCGGCAATAACGGCGGTGACGGTATGGTCGCGGCGCGCTACCTGCATGAGACAGGAATCCCCGTCCGGGCATATCTTATCGACTCCGGGAAACTTTCATCAGACGCGAGGGCTCAATTCGACCGCTTGAAAAAACTGATGGATGTCGTAACCCCGAAAGATGGAGGGATCGACGGTCTGAGGACCGAGACGGAGAAAGCCGACTTGATAATCGACGCGATATTCGGGACCGGCTTTACAGGTGAGCCGAAAGGCGCCCCAAAAGAGGCGATCGCAGCCATAAACGACGCAGGCGCCGCTGTACTTGCTGTAGATATACCCTCAGGAGTCGAAGCCGATACAGGCAAAGCTAGGGGTGTCGCGGTTAGAGCAGATGAGACCATCACATTCGGATTACCTAAGCTCGGATGCATCATCCACCCGGGGGCTTCATTCTGCGGCGATGTAGTAGTCGTCGATATCGGATTCCCGCCTGACGTGCTCGAGCAACCCGGGGAATTGGTCGTGGAGCAAGCTCCCGATGCGGCCTTCCGGCTTCCGCAACGGGAAGAGGATACCCATAAGAAAGCATGCGGGATGGTATTTATTGTGGCGGGTTCGCGGGGAATGACAGGAGCGGCGGCGATGACAGCCGAATCAGCTCTAAGGTCGGGAGCGGGTATCGTCACACTGGGGATCCCGGAAAGCTTGAGCGATATAATGGAGGTCAAACTGACGGAGGTCATGACGGTCTCGATAAGCGATACCTCGCGGGGTACGCTGGCGAAAGACGCTCACGCGGAGATAAAGCAGGCCTTGAAAGGGTTCGATGTCTTGGCTTTGGGTCCCGGTCTTTCGACTGATGATGAAACCGTGCATACGATCAAGCGGCTCTTGGAAGAGGTCGAACTGCCTGTAGTCCTGGACGCGGACGGCTTGAACGCCATCCAAGACGATACCGCTATCCTTAAAAAAAGAAAGGCGCCGACGGTCATCACACCGCATCCTAGAGAACTGGCGCGGCTCTTCAACATTGCGACCTCTGAAGTCAACGAAGACCGGATCGGTTTTGCAAGAAAGGCCGCCCGGGAATGGGATTCAATCGTCGTCCTTAAAGGGAACCGGAGCCTTATCGCCTCACCGGCCGGCATTGTCTATATAAATCCGACAGGCAATCCGGGTATGGCGACTGCAGGAACGGGAGATGTCTTGACCGGTACGATAGCCGGCTTCTGGGCGCAAGGTCTCGAACCATCGGACTCAGCGGTCCTCGGAACATATCTACATGGCATGGCCGGCGACCTGGCCGCCCAGGATCTGACCAGGTATAGCGTGGTTGCTACAGACTTAATAGAATATCTGCCGAAAGCGATAAAAGCCCTTGAAGAGTCTATCGCGGATATCGGCCATCCGGAATTGGAGGACGAAGAATGAAAGAGCTTAAGGTCAAAGAGATTATGGAGAAGGACATAAAAACGATAGGACCGGACGAGTCGGTCAAGACACTGGCCGACAGGTTTATTAAAGAAAAGATCGGCGGCCTCCCGGTCGTCGACGACAAAGGCGAAATGGTGGGTATCGTGACCGAGGCCGACCTGATAGTCCAGGACGCCAGGATCCATTTTCCTACTTATATACATCTGCTGGACGGTTTCATATACCTACCCTCGAGCGTGACCAGGTTCGACCGCGAGTTCAAGAAAGCACTTGGAGCGACGGTCAAAGACATCATGACAATGGAGGTCATCACGGCGACCGAGGACCAAACGGTCGAAGACGCGGCGACCTTGATGATGGATAAAGGGATCAGCCGTGTTCCCATCGTCAACAAGTCCGGTAGACTACTCGGTATTGTGACCAAAAGGGATATAGTCCGCGTCATAAGTAAGATCAGCTCCTAAAAGAAAGAAGAGGCATAAAATACCATGCGGCCTGTGTGGGCTGAAATAGACCTGAAAGTGATAGAGGAAAACGTAAAGTCCCTGAGGTGTTTGGCTTCAGAAAAGACGCTCTTCATGTCTGTCGTAAAAGCGGACGGTTACGGCCACGGTGCGGTCGAGGTGTCGAAAGCGGCTTTGAATGCGGGAAGCGATCGCCTGGGAGTGGCGATGGTCGAAGAAGCGGTGGAGCTGCGGCGCGCCGGCATCGCAGCGCCCATTCACATATTGAGCGAAGTCCCTCCGCGGACCGAAGATATCAAAACAGCTGTTGACTATGGTTTTATCTGCACGGTCTGCAGGAAAGAGACTGCGGAGATGCTATCGCAAGCGGCTGTTCCGGCACACAAACAAGTCGATGTGCATATAAAGGTGGATACAGGCATGAACCGTCTGGGCATCCCGGCGGACATCGAGTCCGTAGAAAGATTCGTACTTTATGTCCGGAGCCTCGAAAATATCCGGATAGAGGGCATCTTCACTCATTTTGCCACCGCCGATGATCCGGCGACTCCGTTCAGGGACGAACAACTTAAGAAGTTTCTTCAGATCACCAACGCGTTATCCTCCGCCGGTATCGACATACCTATCAGGCACGCGGCAAACAGCGCCGCGCTGATCAGCATGCCTGAATCGCATCTTGATATGATCAGGGCAGGTATTTCGATATATGGTCTCCAGCCGTCTGAAGAAGTCACGCTACCGCCGGCTTGCCGGCCGGCGCTATCCTTCAAAGCCAATGTATCGTTTGTTAAGAAGGTACCGGCCGGAGAAGGCATCAGCTACGGTCTGACATTTCACACGACAAGAGACAGCGTAGTCGCGACTTTACCGGCGGGTTACGCCGACGGTTACACGCGCCAGCTCTCCAATAGAACGGATGTCCTGATAGAAGGCATGAAAGCACCGGGTCTGGGAACGATCTGCATGGACCAGTTCATGGTCGATGTGACTGACATCCCGGGCGTACAGACAGGATCGACAGCTACGCTGATCGGCGCGGACGGCGAAGCAGCGGTGAGTGCTGAAGATGTGGCCGCTCGCATAGGGACGATCAATTACGAGATCGTCTGTATGATCGGCAAGAGGGTTCCAAGGATCTATATATGATGAATGTAAGAACCGGCTTAACGGTATTTTCGATAGCTATTATTCTCGTGGCTTGCGGTTGCGGCAAAGACGCCAGTCAGACCGGCAGCGCTTCGCAACCAAAGAAATCAGTCGAGAAAAGCGTGTTCATCAACGATACGAAGATGACACTCTCGATACTCAAAGGTAAGTTCAGCCAGAGTGAGATCATACCGTTGCGCCTGCGTTTGACGAACACATCGGACCAGAAGATCACTTTACACTTCCCGTCCAGCCAGAAGTTCGATTTTTCTGTCAAAGACAAAGATGGCAATGAGATCTGGAGATGGTCCGCCAATAAAAGTTACGCGATGTCTTTAACGACTTTAGAGATCAAACCTGGCGAACATCAGGACTTCTTTGCCAAGATCGAGGCCGGCGTCCTTAAATCCGGCAGTTATTCGGTCGAGGGCACTTCCTCCGCTGACGAGCTCTTCAACGAGACTCTGTCGATAGATATAACCGTCAGTTGATGCATATGACAAAAATACGAGCCGTTGCGGCTATGATGGCCATACTGTTATTGGCAGTATCGGCCGGATGCACTAAGAGTTCGACAGTGGAAAGAGTCTATCCCCGCAAGAAGCAGTCTATCGAGTCAAGAGTATTCGTCGGACAGATCAAAGTCAGCTTTGCGACCGTAAAACGCAACTACAACAGCAAGGATACGATACCCTTGTGTCTTCAGATAAAAAACACTTCAGATGAGGTCTATACGTTGAACTACGCATCCGGGCAGAGATACGACTTTATTATTAAGAACAAGGCGGGCGATCAGTTATGGCAATGGCAGGCCGGAAAAAACTTCGCCCTGATCGCTACCACCACCGATCTAAGACCGGGGCAACGCCAGACTTTCTATCAAAATATCGCTCCGGGTCTCCTCAAGCCCGGCAAGTATATATTGGAGGCTCAGAGCATAGCGGATGAGCTGTACAGCGAGACGCTGGAGCTCAATATCAACGTCGAGTGATGAACGTGCCAAGCAACCCGGACCCGGACGTTATCCGCATCACGCATGCTATTCAGCAACGCGGATATAAAGCATACCTTGTCGGCGGTTATCTCCGCGATCTGGTGATGGACCGGAAAAGCAGGGATGTCGACTTCGCGGTGGGTGGAGATGCCCCCGCTCTGGCTGCTGTCGTTGCCGAAGAAACGAACGGGCATAGTTTCTTGATCGATCGAAAACGGGGTGTGGCGAGGGTCGTATTTGGCAGCGACAACTATCTGGACACGGCCGACTTCGCAAACATGCAGGGAGCTTCGATAGAAGAGGACCTGGGAAAGCGCGATTTCTCCGTGGATGCGATGGCGGTCGACGCCGGTTTAAAGCAAGACATAATCGATCCACATGGCGGTCTTGAGGATATCGGGGAAAAAAGGATCAGGGCGGTCTCGGACAGGGTGATGGCTGATGACCCTGTCAGGCTCGTCCGCGCGTTCCGGCTGGCGGTCGTCCTCGGGTTCACGATATCAGAAGAGACTCTTGCTATGATCGGACGGGATGCCCACTTCATCAGTTCGACTCCCGGCGAACGGATCCGGAATGAACTGGTCAGTATCTTAAAAGAAAGCCACAGTGCGCCCGCTTTACAAAAGATGGCCGATGTCCGGCTCCTAAAACACATATTCCCCGGCTTTAAAAACGTTCGCGATCTGAAAAATCTTGAATCGTCTGTCACAAACAAAAACCGCTTTGGAGAGATACTGGAATATGGTATAAACCGTCTGGTGATACTAAAAATGGCTGTTTTACTCGGGGATGCGGACAAAGAAACAGCAGTTGCCGCAGCGGATCGTTTAAGGTTATCCCGAAAGAGCAAGCGAGCACTTTTGGCTGCAATAAAATATTTAGACATTCTGTAATTTTTATTAATCAATCAAGTAATAACAATTTCTGTCGTAAGTATTGCGCAAGATGGCACAAAGTATTAATATATATTCTGGAAATGTGATTTTTTTCTTGTAACAGTTGCAACTATATCTATTATCTCAAAAATGCGCAGGTTAGCGTGGAATTAAGAGGTGACCCATAAGTGAATCTTGAACAAATGGAAGTCGATTCTGAAGACTCCCCGTTAGTCGTCATCAAGCAAAAAGAGATCGAAATAAACACCCGCATTTTGCAAGCCTCCAGAAGGGCGGACGAAGAGATAAGCGCGGCGCGTCGAAAAGCGACGGAGATAAAAGCCAAAGCAGAAAGAGATAGTGTGGAGGAGACCAAGAGGCTGCACCGGGAAGAGATAAAGAACGCGAAAGCGCAGGCCGTCAAGATAGTCCAGGGAGCACAGAAGGAAGTCAAACAGGTAACAGAGATGGGCAGGACGAACAAGGACAGGGCGGTCGAGTTTATTATGGATACTGTTATAGCTGCCGAACAGCATCAAAAATAGAAACCTATCAAGTACTGATAAAATATAAAGGCGGATTTAAAATAAGGGGGGAAAACTATGCTCCTTTCAATGTCGAAAGTCCAGATCATAGGTCCTAAGAAGCTGTTCTATGATACGCTGAACGTGCTTCATTTTCTAGGGGCACTCCAGATCGAAGACCTCTCCAGGAAGATCACCCCCGGTGATATGTTGATGCGCAAGATGGATGTCGACCAGGAAGCCAAGCAGAAACACGACCAGCTGGAAGCCCTCTATGGAAAGATCAGCGCCATCCTTACCACGATCAAGCCGGAAGCCGAAGAGGACGATCGTATAAAAACTGAGGTCAAGGAATCGTACGATGTCATTTGGCGTTCTTCATGCGAGGACCTGGCGTTCGACTGTAACGAGATCATCAAGAAACTGGATGCTTCAACGCGCGATCTGGCGACACACAAAACAGACCTCGAGCGCGAGCTTGCGTCTCTGTCCAGGTACGAGACGATAGTAAAGAAGCTCTATCCTCTGGCGCCGCAGCTCTATCGCCTGGAGGGCTTCGAGGCAGTGGCTTTGCTGGTCAGCAAGAAATACGGTGCGGTCTTGGAACTTATACGACAGGAGATCGGCAAGATCACCAAAAAGCAGTTCGAGCTGATATCAGCCGAAGTGGACGAGGACACGATCGCGGCGATAGTCCTGTTCAAAGATATTTATTCGGACCAGGTGCATAACTTCCTGTGGGCGGAGAAGGTAAACCAGGTAAGATTACCGGAAAGTCTGGCGGACAAGCCGTTCGAAGACATCCTCGATCATATAAAAGCACGCAAATCCGAGATCCCGGTCGAGACGGAGAAGATCGAAGAAAAGTTGAAGAAATCCGGCGAGAAGTGGTATGTCAAACTTCTTGTGCTGAAACAGGCGCTGCGTGACAGGATCGAAGAACTGGAGATGCCGGCGCAACTAGGCCAGACGGATTTCACGTTTGTGATCAACGGATGGATCCCGTCAAAAGACCTCGATCGCTTGAAGAACACTTTGGACGAGGAGTTCGAGGGCAGTCTTCATGTCGAAGAGCTTCAAGTCAGCCACGAGGAGATAGAGGAGGCGCCTGTCGTCTTCAACAATCCGACTCTTTTCAAACCGTTCGAGACAGCGTTGCGTATTTTCCCGCTGCCGCGCTACGGTACGATAGACCCGACTCCTTTCGTCGCCATATTCTTCCCTATCTTTTTTGGCATGATCGTAGGCGATATCGGTATCGGCCTGGTCATCCTTGCCGTAGCTTTGTTAGCCCGCTGGCGCTACTCGAAAGAGAAGGCATGGGTCAAACCGGTTACTATGATATTCATCAGCGGGGCGCTATCGGCCATCATGTTCGGTTTTCTATACGGGGAGTTCTTCGGCAATATTCTGGAGATCAACCATCTTATCAGGGAGATCCATATATTCGGCATCAAGTTGCCGCTGAACAGGCTTGAGCTGATCATCCCCATGCTCTTTTTATCTGTCGGTGTCGGGGCCACTCAGGTTATTCTGGGTCTCTTCCTAGGCGTTATCAACGGGATCAGACAAAAAGCAAGGAAGCACACGCTGGAAAAAGTGGGGATGCTGATCGTTTTATTTGCCATCTTACTGATCGTCGGAGCAGTGGTCACCAAGATCCAGGTGCTTATGACACCGGCGTTTATAGGCATATTGATAGGTGTCGTCCTCTTGGTGTACTCCGCCGGTTTTATGGGAGTCGTCGAGATCTTCGGGACGCTCGGCAACATATTCTCATATACGCGTATACTAGCGCTGGGATTGGCAGGGATGATCCTGGCTATGGTCGCAAATGATCTTGTCGGTTCGATGGGGAGCGTATATGTAGGTGTCGCTCTCGCTCTGCTACTGCATGTCTTGAACATAGCTGTAGCTGCATTCTCACCGACCATACATTCATTGCGGCTTAATCTTATCGAGTTCTTTAAACAGTTTGTAGAACAGGGAGGCAGTGAATATAAGCCTTTCAAACGAGTAGGAGGTGTGTAGCGTATGGCAGTTCTTTTCAAGGCGTTGGGAGCGGCACTCGCCATCGGATTAGCGGCTCTAAGCACCGGTTACGCGCAGGCTAAGATAGGTTCGGCCGGCGCCGGAGCGATTGCCGAAAAACCGGAGACCGCGGGTATGATACTAGCTCTGGAAGCGTTGCCCGAGCTCGTCGTCGTTCTTGGATTTGTAGTAGCGGCGATGATCATCACGCAGCTTAAGTAAGCAGACTAGAGAAGGTAGAGGGAATGACATATGCCGCTTCAAGATATTATCGGCGTTCTTGAACGCTACGGCACTGATGAAGAAGACGAAGTAAAAGCCCGTTGTGATATCCAGATCAGTGAGATCCTTGAAATAGCCGGGGACGACGCAAAAAAGATACGCGAACAATGCCTGCACTCTATGGAGAAGACGATCAAGGGTGATACCTCTAAGGTGCTGACAGAGGCCAAACTGCAGGTAAGAAAGCAGGTCATCAAGGCTAAAGAGGATTCAATCGAAGATGCTTTTAAAAAAGCGGGCGAGAATTTAAGGGGTTTAAGGAAGACCGTCAAATACGAAAAGATCATGGAGGACTTGATAACGGAGGTCGTCGACCACTGTCCGTCGGACGCGGTCATCAGAGTCGATCCTGCAGACAAGGCGCTGACGCAGAAGATCATAGACCGAGAAGGCCTTAAATGGGAGATAAAAACCGATATCACTTGCTCCGGAGGACTTAAGGCGGTCAGCGCGGATGGGCGCGTCTGTTTCGACAACACGTTCGAATCGCGGTTAGACAAGGCAAAGCAGTTTATAAGGCCCGATGTCACGACCATTCTTTTCGGATGATATAAGACATGGGAACCGATTACGGATACGCGAACGCCAGAGTAAGAGCGATGAAGAGCTACCTGTTCAGGCGTCCGTTCTATGAGAAACTTCTTCAGATGGCGACCTTGCAGGACATGACGACAACACTTGCAAAAACACCTTATGCCAGGGACATAGACGAAGCGATGATCAAGTATAGCGGGATAAGGGGTTTTGACGAGGCGTTGCGGATGAACACAATGAGGACGTTCAGAAAGATCCTTAAGTTCGTTGATTCCGACGGGCGGGAACTGGTGGACATACTCGTAGGGCGCTGGGACGTGTCGAACATCAAGACTATCTTGAGAGGTAAGAACATCGGCGCAAGTACTGAAGACATAGTGACCAGCCTGATCCCGGCCGGGGAATTGGACGAGATCACGTTACGCGAGCTGGCCGGCCAACTCGATGTAAGAAGCTGCATCGATCTAATGGCGACCTGGCGGTTACCGTACGCAAGCGCTCTGACGGAAGCGTTTCCGGAATATACGAAGCGAAGGAATATGACCTCGCTTGAACTGGCTCTTGACAAGACCTATTATGAAGACGCTTTTTCCAGACTTAAAAGAAACTCTATGAATGTCTCGCTGGTGAGGGAGATCCTTAGAAGGGAGATCGATCTGACCAATATCATGACGGTCTTAAGGGTGATCAAGGATGAGATCGAACCCAAACAAGCTAAGAGGTTTCTCCTCGAAGGAGGCAAAGAATTCGATATGGAGCGTCTGGAGTCGCTTCTAAAAGAGGCCAGTATAGAGGATGTGGTGTTCAAACTTAAAACCTCGTCATACGGACGCGTCCTTGAGTCTCATATGAACGACTACTTCGAATCCGGTTCTCTGGTCCGGATCGAAAGAAGCCTCGAAGAGACGGCGGTCAGACGAGGCATCGCTATGTTCAGAGCAGACCCATTGAGCATCGCGATGATCATCGGTTATATCTGGGCAAAGTACAACGAGATCATAAACCTACGGGTCATCGCCAGAAGCAAGATGGTCGGTATGCCGGAGGACAAGACGAGGGAGGCGCTGATCCTTGCGTAAGTTTATCGTCCTTACGGATCCGGAAAGCGCGGACGGGTTCCGGCTAGCCGGAGTCGAAGTCCTCGAAGCTTCCATAGAGGACCGCACGGATACAAAGAGGAAGTTGATCGGCCTGATCAACGACGATGATGTCGGGATCATCGGCATAGACGAAGACCTCCTGTTGGAGATCGACGAACCGACCAGATTGAAGATCGACCGGCTATACCGCCCGATCGTCATAGCGATACCGGCGAAGAAGAAGCTGGGTGTGAGCGAGGCCAGGCATAGCTTCCTGGCGAGCATGATCCATAGAGCCATAGGCTTTGATATCAGAGTAGGAAGGAATGCTTAGATGATAGAGGGGAGAATCAATAAGATATCCGGACCTGTCGTGGTGGCTATAGGTCTGACCGGTGCCAAGATGTATGACGTCGTCAAGGTAGGCGATATGGGTCTGATCGGCGAGGTCATACGCCTTGAAGGCGACGCCGCCACCGTGCAGGTGTATGAGGACACGGAGGGCGTCAGGGTCGGAGAGAAGGTCGTGAGCACCGAGAACCCGCTTCTGATCGAGCTTGGACCGGGGCTTCTGGCGTCCATTTACGACGGAACACAGCGTCCGCTGCCCGATATCATGGAGAAGCAGGGCGCGTTTATAGCCAGGGGAGTCACTGTGAACTCCCTGAACCGCGAGAAAAAATGGGATTTCAATCCGACGATCAAGAAAGGCGCAAAAGTCACAACGGGAGATGTATTAGGAACGGTCGTCGAGACAAAAGGTATAACGCATAAGATCCTGGTGCCGCATGGCTTGTCCGGTGTAATCGACTCGATTGAAAAAGGCAAGTTCACGGTGGAGGATACTGTCGCCGTTCTAAAAGACGAAAACGGCGGTACGCATGAGTTGAATATGATCCAGCGCTGGCCGGCGCGACAGAGCCGTCCTTACAAAGAGAAACTTGATCCCGAGCTTCCATTGATGACCGGCCAGAGGGTATTCGATACGTTTTTCCCGATCCCTAAAGGCGGAGCGGCCATCATACCCGGCGGTTTCGGCACGGGCAAGACGGTCACGGAACAGACATTAGCCAAGTGGGCCGATGCGGATATCATCGTTTATGTCGGATGCGGCGAGCGGGGCAACGAGATGTGCGAGGTCTTGACGGAGTTTCCCACACTGATCGACCCGCGTACGGGAAACCCGCTGCTTGACCGGACGGTCCTTATCGCTAATACGTCGAATATGCCGGTGGCCGCGAGAGAGGCATCCATCTACACAGGCATTACTATCGCCGAGTACTACAGGGACATGGGATATCACGTGGCGATGATGGCCGATAGCACCTCGCGTTGGGGTGAAGCGTTGCGCGAGGTCTCCGGACGTCTCGAAGAGATGCCCGGAGAGGAAGGATATCCGGCATATCTGGCAACGAGATTGGCCAGTTTCTATGAGAGAGCGGGGCGCACCGTCTGTTATGGAGAGGACGACCGTGTCGGTTCGGTCACAGTAGTCGGAGCCGTATCGCCTCCAGGCGGTGATTTTTCCGAGCCGATGACGCAGCATAGCCTACGCATCACGGGGGCGTTCTGGGCGCTCGATACCGATCTGGCGCACAGACGCCATTTCCCGGCGATCAACTGGATCAAGAGCTACTCGCTTTATAAAGAGCAGGTGGCCGACTGGTTCAAAGAAAACGTTTCGGCAGATTATATGGAGGTCAGCGAGCGCGCGATGTATCTGCTGCAGCGCGAGACGGAGCTCCAGGAGATCGTACAGCTTGTCGGACCGGACGCGTTACCTGAAAATGAACGGGCGATCCTGGAGACGACCAGGATGATGAGGGAAGATTATCTCCAACAGTTCGCTTTCGACGACGTCGACTGCTATTGCCCACCGGAGAAGCAGTACTGGATGCTGAAAGCGATCCTTACTTTCTACGAAGCGTCGCAGGAAGCGTTGACACGCGGTGTTACCTTAAGCCAGATCATGTCGTTACCTTTAAAGAACGAGATAGCCAGGATGAAGTACATCAGGACAAAAGATGCGGTAAATACGATAAAGAAACTTATAGATTCGATCGTAAAAGAGATCACATCGATAGAGGTGCTGTGATGGACAAGATGCTTTCATTAATGCAAAAACAATACTCGACCATCAGTTATGTCTCCGGACCGCTTATATTCGTAGAGCGCGCGAAACATGTGGCTTACGGCGAGATGGTGGACATAGAGCTTCCGAACGGGGAACGCAGGGCCGGCCAGGTGCTGGAAAGCGCCGGCGATATGGCCGTCGTCCAGGTGTTCGAGGGGACGCAGGGGATCGATGTTGATAAGACGACGGTCAGCTTCCGCGATGAAGTCGCGAAGATCGACGTGTCGGTCGATCTTCTGGGGCGAGTCCTGAACGGCCGCGGCGAACCGATAGACGGCCGCGGCAGGATCCTTCCGGAAGACCGCCTGGAGATCACCGGATCGCCGTTGAACCCGGTATCCCGTGACGAACCCGCGGATTTCATCCAGACAGGCATATCGGCCATTGACGGCCTGAATACGCTGGTCCGTGGACAGAAACTGCCTATCTTCTCCGGTTCCGGATTACCGGCGAACCAGTTGATCGCTCAGACGATCCGCCAGGCGCAGGTAAAAAGCGGGGAAGAGTTCGCGATAGTATTCGCGGCTCTTGGAATATCTCACCGCGAGGCATCGTTCTTCATCAACGATTTCGAGAAGAGCGGCGCTCTTGAACGCGTCGTCTTCTTTATCAACCTTGCCGATGACCCGACGATCGAACGGATAATCACACCGAGGTGTGCCCTTACGGTTGCCGAATACCTGGCGTTCAAGTGGGACATGCAGGTCCTCGTTATCCTTAGCGATATGACCAACTACTGCGAGGCCCTACGGGAGATCTCGACCGCGCGGGAAGAAGTGCCGGGCAGACGCGGTTATCCCGGTTATATGTATACCGACCTCGCGACGATCTACGAACGGGCCGGTAGGATCAAGGACAAAAAGGGCTCGATCACACAGTTGATACTTCTGACTATGCCTGACGATGACATAACCCATCCGATACCTGACCTTACCGGTTATATAACGGAAGGGCAGATAGTCCTTGGCAGGCACTTGAACCGGCGCGGTATATACCCGCCGATCGACGTACTTCCGTGCCTGTCCCGTCTGATGAATCTGGGGATCGGCGCCGACAAGACACGCGAGGACCATCGGAACGTCGCCGACCAGCTTTACGCTTCATACGCGCAAGGCCGTGACCTTAGGCGGCTGGTCTCGATCATCGGAGAGGAAGCGTTGTCCGAAGCCGACCGTAAATATCTTAAGTTTGCCGATGATTTCGAGTCGCGGTTCATCTCGCAGGGGGACAGTAACCGGGATATCTCAGAGACCATGGATATCGCGTGGGAACTCCTGTCCAGTCTTCCGAGAGAGGAACTTAAGAGGATCAAGGATGTCTTCATCGACAAGTATCTGCCACGTATCGAAGAGTCTGGCGGCGAGGAAGGCGAGATGGGAGAGGCCGGGGAGTCGGAAGCTGAATCCGGGATGCCTCAAGGCGGCAACGATTTCACTCCGATGATGAAGGATCTGGAGCCGAATGACGTGGAAACGCTAGAGTCGGTACAGTCGAACGGTGGCACGAACGAACCGGTAATAAGGGAGTAGACGTTGGAGGAAGCCAATCCTACCAGGACTGAACTGCTGGCTAAAAAGGCGCAGATCGAACTGGCTCAACAAGGTCGCGATCTGCTGAAAGAAAAAAGAGATGCCCTGATCGTAGAGTTCATGGCGGTCATGGACCGGGTCGTCCGGTCGAGCCAGAAACTCGAACAGATCTCGAATGAAGCCCAGTACGCGCTGACAGTCGCCAAAGCGGTAGATGGTTCTGTCGCAGTCAGGTCGGCTTCGTTCGCGACGGGCGGGGAAGTGAGAGTCGACGTCCGCGGTTCGTACATCATGGGCGTTCCGGTCCCGGAGATCACCAAGAAGAGCGTAAAGAGGACCCTGGTGACAAGGGGCTATAGCTTGACCGGGATGAGCAGCCGGATCGATGAGACAGCCGAGTGTTTCGAAGAAGAACTCGATATAATCCTGGACATCGCGGCGATCGAGACTAGACTACGCCGCTTAGGCGAGGAGATCGCCAAGACGAGAAGGCGCGTAAATGCGCTGGATAACATCATGCTTCCGACACTGAAGGAACAAGTCCGTTACATACAGATGATCCTTGAGGAAAGAGCCAGAGAAGATCTCTTCAGACTCAAGAAAGTCAAAAAAGCGATCGAGAAGAGGAAAAGAGCTCAAGAAGCTGCTAAAAAGTCGACAGTACCTTGTTGATCTCGTTGAATCCCTGATGTCCCGGTTTCTCGTTGTTGACGATCTGATCGCCGATCCTAATAACCTTCAATACGACGGCTAGTTTGATCGAGCTGAAAGAGATCTCATCCCAGTCCGTACGTCTGTGTGTAGCCCATGTCTCGCCGAGAACCCATCTTAAGACCTCGATCTCGTGTAGAGACAACTCCTTCCACGAATCGGATAACCTCTGACGGATCTTCTCTATTGCGCGCTCTACCGCTTTTTCCTGCTGGATGTGATAAGCGCGTATTCCGATCTCTTCGTCCGGCATGTCGACCCTGGACATTCTTGACCCCCCTCTCGTGACAAAAAGCACGTTCTTTCCTTAATTCTATGATTAATGAGGCAAAATGTAAACGTGTGATACAATAAAAATTGTGAGCATTGAATAGGAACGGATAAATGTAGCCGCCGACCTTTAGGTCGGCTCCCTAAAACGGTGAACGTTGATGCCTGTCTATGAGTATGAGTGCAAGAAATGTCTACATAAGTTCGAGTATCTGGTGAGGTCGTCATCGGATAAGCCTGTATGCCCGAAATGTAAGAGCAAAAGCCTGGACAAGATGTTCTCCGTCTTCGGGGCCAAGACTAAAAGTTCGGATGGCTCCACATCGTCGGTCGGCGGTTCCGGTTGCACCTCCTGCGCCGGCGGCTCCTGCAACACCTGCCATTAACCCTTATTGCCAGTATCACCTCATTTAGTATAGAATTTGAGTGATTTAGTGTGAGAAATAAGTTACGAGTCAGTACCCCCACCTAAATCCTCCCCCTTAATGGGGGAGGAATCAAAGGAGGGGGTGGTTAAAGGGGCTACGAGCCACTGGCTACAAGCTATTTTTAAGGGGTGAAGATGGCGAAGAAGAAAGAGCCGGAAGAGCCTAAGAAAGAGAAGAAGACCAAGAAAGCAAAAGAAGAGAAGCCGAAGAAGAAAAGGCATCTGTGGCGGTGGGTCCTTGGTTTTATCATCCTCTTCATAATCGCTTTCATCCCGTATTATTACACCGCGTACCCTGCGTCTTGTACCAAATGCCACTCGATGGACGATTACTATACAAGCTGGAAGAAGTCTCTTCATGGCGAGGACGAGATAGTCTGCAGCGAATGCCATGTCAGACCGGGATATTTTGCTTTTTTCACATATCGCATCGGATTCTACCGCGAGATCTTCGCTTCGGCGCTTGACTTGAAATTGTCTCCTTGGGGGGCGACAGCGCCCGGGGAGTCTTCATGTACGCGCGACGGCTGCCATTCGTTCAACCGGCTGACTTCACGGACAGGCGAGCTTAAGATCGATCACAAGAAACACAGCAAACGCGTCAAATGCCGGACGTGCCACGCGGGGATCGTACATCCCAACGTCAGAGGGATAGGCCTGAATACACCACCCAGGAAACAGTGTTTCGTGTGTCATCAAAAAGAGATCAAGAAGTGCGACTTCTGCCATATGACGAAATATAAGCCGGGGACAAAACCGAAGACTCCTCATTAATAAGACAAGATGTCTGAAGCATTAAAAGAACTGTACGCACAGCATTCTGACTGCACGGGTTGCTCTTTGTCCAAGAGCGCGAATAACGTCGTCTTCGGATTCGGCAACGAGTCGTCGGACGTAGTGTTCGTCGGGGAGGCTCCCGGTTATCACGAAGACAAGGAAGGCAAGCCGTTCGTCGGCGCTGCGGGGCAGCTTCTTACAAACCTGCTGGCATCCATCGGCATGAAGAGGGAAGACATATATATAACCAATGTCTTGAAATGCCGGCCGCCGGGCAACCGCGATCCCCTGCCTGAAGAGATAGAAGCCTGCAAACCGCTGCTTATGAAACAGATCGATATAATCGCGCCGAAGGTGGTCGTCACTTTGGGCAGTTTTGCCGCCAGGGTGATCCTCGGGAAGGTTATGCCGATGTCCAAGATCCACGGACAACCTGTCAAGACAGACGGGTATCTTGTTTTTCCGACATACCACCCTGCGGCGGCGCTTTATGCGCGCACTACGATGACTTCACTCGAAGACGACTTTAAAGCCCTTAAAGAGCTTCTGGATAGCGGTGTGCCTCATGTCCGTGAGGAAGCCAAGACAGAACAGCTCGGCTTGTTTTAGAAATCAAACAAAGTGATGATCAACCGCACGTTAGAATCTGGATCTCCAGCAGAGACTATGAAGTTCGCCGCTGAACTAGCCAAGATGGTGAAACAAGGGGACGTCCTAGCGCTCACAGGCGAACTAGGCGCCGGTAAGACCTGTTTTGTCAAAGGCCTGGCTAACGAGCTGGGTGTAAAAGAGACGGTCACCAGCCCTACATTCGCTCTTCTCAAGACTTATCATGGCCTTATGGATCTTTATCATTTGGACCTTTACCGTCTCGACAGGATAGAGGACTTGTTGGATATCGGAATCGAAGATTATCTGCCGGGAGACGGGATAACCGTGATCGAGTGGGGAGACAAAGCGGGAGACCTGCTACCTGAAGATACGCTGTTCATAGAATTTAGACAAGGTAGCACGGACGACCAACGATCGATCACGGTCAAAGCGCGAGGACGCGAATGGACGGAGAGGATGGGGCGTTTTAACTATGATGGTCCTAGGGTTTGACACGGCGACGCCGGTCACGACGATCGGCATCTCATCGGACAAAGAGCTGGTCGACGCCACGTCGTTCTTAAGCGATAAAACGCAGACCGAGCAGCTTATGCCTGCTTTAGATGCCATGCTGAAAAAAGCAGGGCTCACTATACATGACATCGAAGGATTAGCCGTCGGCCTGGGCCCCGGGCTTTTTACGTCTTCGAGGATCGGTGTCATGACGGCGAAAAGTCTGGCTTATGCTTTAGAAGTCCCGATCGTTGGCATATCATCACTGGATACAATAGCTCGTGGGGCTGCTGATCTTTCGGAGCGCGTGGTCAGTGTCATCGACGCCAGGCGGCGGGAGGTGTTTGTCGCCACATATGACACAGCGGGCGGCAAGCTTGACAGGACAATGCAGCCGGCTGTGATGTCGCCTCAAGATCTGAACAATGTCCTACAAGAACTTAAAAAGCCGGTCATCCTGGCAGGCAACGGAGCCGTCGTCTATCGCGAAAAGCTCGAGGATATCCTGCCCGAAGGATGTAGCATAGCACCTGACAAGCAAGCATTTCCGGATGCAGCGCATCTACTAGGGTTGGCGGCCGACAGGTTCGAGGCCGGCGAGACTGACGACTTAAACCGTTTCGTCCCGATATATATAAGGCACGCGGATGCCAAGGTCTTTAAGACTAAGCGTGATCGATGAAGATAGATATACGGATCAGCATCATGAGGATCGAGGACCTGGATGAGGTCTATGAGATCGAGCAAAAGATATACCCGCAACCCTGGAGCTTAAACATCTTCCGGAGCGAGCTCGAGAGGCCCGACAAGCGAGTCTATCTGGTAGCCAGGTCGGAAGGGACGATCGTAGCGTATGCCGGTCTGATGATCGTCGACGGCGAAGGACATATAACGAATCTTGCCATAGACATCCCGTTCAGGAAGAAGTCGATCGGAACGATGATGACGCTCCGGCTGATCGAGATGGCGAGGCTGAAGAAAGTCCACTGGTTGACGCTCGAGGTGCGGGAATCCAATAAAGCGGCCCAGAATCTATATAAGAAGTTCGGATTCAGGTCGATCGGGACTAGAAAAGGGTACTATTCCGATGGAGAAAACGCGCTCATCATGTGGACTAACGATATAGCATCGAAAGAGTATGGAGAGTTGTTGGAGAAAGTGAAAGAAGAGCTGGTGGGGAAGTGAACAGTGAACAGTGAACAGTGAACAAAAACCGGGGAATAAAACGGTGAAGATATTGGGGATCGAGACGAGTTGTGATGAGACGGCGGCGGCTGTCGTTGAGGATGGGACGAAGATCCTTTCAAACGTCATTGCTTCACAGACGGAGTTCCATGAGAAGTATGGCGGCGTCGTTCCGGAGATCGCCTCCCGCAAACATCTCGAGCTTCTTGATTCTGTAATAGACGAGGCGCTTAATAAAGCGGATACACGCCTTGAAGATTTGTCGGCGGTCGCAGTGACAATAGGTCCCGGCCTGGTCGGAGCGCTGCTGATCGGGCTTGCTTCTACCAAGGCGTTGAGTTACGTCCTGGAAATACCACTTATAGGCATCAACCATCTTGAGGCTCATCTTAATGCGGGTTTCTTAGAACATCCGCAAGTCAGACCGCCACTCGTTTCTCTGATAGTCTCCGGAGGTCATACAATACTTGCCTTCATGGACAAAGATATGAAAACAGAGGTCCTCGGCTCTACACTGGACGACGCGGCGGGTGAGGCGTTCGATAAGATCGCTCGCTATCTGGAACTAGGATATCCGGGTGGGCCGGTGATCGACACACTAGCGAAGGAAGGCGACGAAAACGCGATCGCGTTCCCGCGGGCGATGATGGATAAAAAGACCTATGATTTCTCGCTATCCGGTCTTAAGACAGCCGTCATCAACTATATGAAGGACGCAAGAAAGAAAGGCCGGGAGCCGGATGTCAAAGATGTGGCGGCCGCTTTCCAGGCGGCGATAGTCGATGTCCAGGTGGCGAAGACTGTCAAGGCGGCGCGCGAAAAGGGCGTCAAGACCATATTGTTGGCCGGAGGAGTCGCCGCC
>JAGVPG010000029.1 GCA_020052375.1 Actinomycetota bacterium
GACGGCTCGACCATAGACATATCGGACTCCGGAGACAAGACATGGATCGACTACCAGATCACCGTCACCCCGGAAGATTCCACCAACCAGGTCGGCGACACCCACACGTTCATCATCAGGCTGCAAAAAGATGTGGGCAATGGATGGGTGCCGGCAATCGGCGAGAGCGTTTCTTATGGCTGGGCCGGAGTAGCGAGCACGGTATCCCCGAGTTCGCCACAGTTGACAAACGGCACCGGAGAGGTCGAGGTGTTAGTCACTAGCAATACGGCCGGCTCCGGAACACTGACCGCTAATTTCCAGAAAGAAACCGATGAATCGATGATCGACAAAACGGATTCAGCGGACAAGACATGGATCGACTACCAGATAACAGTCACACCGGAGGATTCGACAAACCAGGTCGGCGACGATCACGTATTTACGATCCTCCTCGAAAAGGATACGGGTAGCGGCTGGCAAGCAGCAAATGGTGAGGATGTATCGTTCACATGGGCTGGAGTTGGCAGCATAGTATCACCGACTTCACCGCAGACAACGGATGCGTTCGGCAAGGTATATGTCACCGTCGACAGCAATGCGGCCGGCTCCGGAACACTGACAGCAAACTTCATGAAAGACACAGACGACTCGACTATAGATGAAACGGCTTCCGGAGATAAGACGTGGATCAAATACCAGATAACGGTTACACCGCCGGAGGCAACCAATCAGGTAGGCGACTCGCATATATTCACCATCAAGCTCCAGAAAGATACAGGAGAGGGTTGGACGGACGCGGATAACGAAAGCGTGTCCTTTGCGTTGACCGGAGTAGGGAGCATCTTAGCACCGGCTTCCCCGGCGATCACTAACGCGAGCGGAGAGATCTATGTATTGGCCAATAGCAATGACCCCGGAACGGGGACGTTAACAGCAACTTTCCAGAAAGAGACGGATGGATCGACTATAGACATATCAGACTCCGGAGAAAAGACCTGGCTCGGCGGGATGATCTTCGGTTACAAGTTCAACGACTTGAACAATAACGGGATATGGGATCAAGACCAGGGTGAGATGGGCTTGCCGAACTGGACGATAAATCTGACTCCGGCAGGACAGATCACAGGGGACATAGTGTGGACGACAACGACGGATGCCACCGGTTATTATGAATTCGACGAGACGATCGTCGGGCTTGGAGATTACGCAGTATACGAGATCATGCAGGACACCTGGGGCAACACGACTCCGATGAGCCAGAACGTGACTGTGTCAACAGACAACATGGAGCAAAGAATCGACTTCGGCAACAGGCTACAGGGTGTTATTACAGGGACCGTCTGGAACGATCTGAACTCGAACGGCATCCTGGATCCGGGAGAGCCCCGCCTTAGCGGTTGGACTGTCACGCTATTTGGCGAAGACGGAGTGACCGTGCTCGCGACCACCTTGTCCGGACCTAACGGCGAGTTCATGTTCGACAATCTGGCGCCGGGGACATACTACGTCTCGGAGACACTCTACAGTATCGACTGGGACAACACGACACCCCTTAAGAATAAGGTTGTGCTGGTGTGGTCGGGCGAACAGGGACAGTTCGTGGCTTACACGGAATTCGGCAATATACAGGCGTTCTTGCCGTTCCGTCCGCCGACATCGCCGGGCGAACCGTTCTTACCGTATACGGGTGGTCACGCAGGAATCAACATCGCGGCCAACAACGCGCATAACGAAAGCAGTCCGGCGGATGGCTGGAGAAACCTCCTAGCAGGGTTGCTTCTACTTGGTTTTGGAGCCGCTGCGATGTGGCTCGGCAATAGACGCTTTAAAAGCGTTGAAATAGACGATTGATTGTAGTACGTATAGAAGGAGCAGTCCGGCGGATGGCTGGAGAAACCTGGATGCCGGACTGCTCTATTCAGTTGTAGGGCCGCATAGTCTGTGCGGCTCGGTATGCCTTCACCTAACGGTCGTCGTTGTCGATATCGTTATCTTGCCGCCAGTCGAGGATATGCATGGCTTCGTGATAGATCAGCGTTGATAACGGATATGTATGGCTGGGGCTTATCACTATCGTCCCGCTCCTATAGTAAGCTATAGCTTCATAACCCTGAGCGTCACCGAAAGTAACTGATGTACCCTCAAGTATCGGATACTCGGCTATCAAACCGGCCAGTATGCTCCAGGCATCTTCCTCGCCGCCGCCGGCCGATGCGTATGACTCTTCATTGCTACCGCCGCTGCCACTACCACCGGAACCCGAACCGCCGCCACTTGCCTGAGCTTGCTGAGCTCTGGCCGCCTCTTCGGCTTTCCTCTGCTCTTCGGCTGCCACTTTCGCGTTATAGTTTTCGATGGCTGTCTGCATGTCCGACTTCTCTGCGGCCGCATTGGCTCGCGGTATCACAGTGCTCTTAAAATTCAACGTGGATTTAGGTTGAGCCTCATTCCTCTGAGCTGCGATAGCCAGCCCCATCAGACTCATCGAGATCACCACCAGCACTACGATCAGCACGAAGATCTTTGTTCTCATCTTGACCACTCCTTTTCTTTTTGGCCAAATAAAAAAGGCCTGCTTTTCCTTGGGATTTACCCCACGAAAAAGCAGACCTAGACCTTGTCTTTTGTATACCTCGCCTTCGGCAGCTCGGCCGCCCTGCTAATGAAACAGGGTCCGGTAGCTTTGCGTCACCTGATTACTCAGGCTTTGCCTTTTCGGGGGGAGGTTACGTTTTCATATAACGCAAGTTTTCAAGTTTCTCCTCGTACACCCATATTATCGGCATGTGAGAAGTGGACTTGAGAGAATTTGTGAAATTAGTTATAAAAGGAGATCAAGGAGGTCAAGGAGGTCAAGGAGATCGAAGAAGAGCAAGGACTCTAGTTAAATTTTCTTAAATTTGTCTTTGACATCTTCGAAATCCTTGAAGTCTCTTATTTTAAGGCCTGGTCTTTAGTCATTATGGAGCGGTTAAGTATCTGCATCATCTGGTCGTGAATGAGTGTATTGCTGGCCAGGACCTCGGGGAATTCGATATCGAATACCGTGCCGTTGAACTTGCTCAGTGTACCGCCCGCTTCAGTCAGGATGAGGCTCCCGGCTGCTGTGTCCCAGGATTTGAGCCCGGCTTCCCAGAATCCGTCGAGCCGCCCGCAAGCGACGTGGCATAGATCGAGAGAAGCGGAGCCCGCTCGCCTTACGCCCTGCGCGGTTACCGTGAACTCTCTGAACATGTCAAAGAGCTTGCCCGGATTGTCCCGTGTCCAGTAAGGGAATCCTGTGACAAGAAGTGCTTTATCAAGTTCGTGTATCCTGGACACCTTTATCTCTTTTCCGTTTAGGCACGCACCCTCGAACCTCTCCGCGGAAAACAGCTCGTCGCGGCACGGGTCATAGACGACACCGATCGTCACTTGACCTTCGCACAAGAGACCGATCGAGATAGAAAAGATAGGATATCCATGGGCAAAATTGGTTGTGCCGTCAAGCGGATCGATGACCCAGACACAATCGCACCCGGCCTGGGCGTCGATGCCCTCTTCAGCAAGTATGCCATGTCCCGGGAATCTGGTGGAGAGCGTGTTGACTATATATTCCTGTGACTTGAAGTCAGCGTCCGTTACAAGGTCTATCTCCGCCTTGTATTCGATATGCTTGTCTTTGTGGATGGGAGACATATACTTAAGCAGGATCTGGCCGGCGTTCCTAGCGATGTCTATAGCGGTCTCTAATAACTCGCCGTTCATAGTGTTGCCCAATATGTCTTCTCCTCTCATAAAGTCGAGTGGATGCCTAGTTGTTCGAGGTCATCTCTTCTATTATGATCCACGTCTGTTTCGGATCGACGTTTTGGATCGCGACGGTCACCGTCTTCCCTGGAAAAGCATAGACAAGAGTCTCTTCATTCGACGGGCTGCCGGCGTCTGAGAAGGGTGGACTACCCTTTTTTGACAGTTCGTCTTTGAACCACATGACCACCTTTTCAGCGGGATCGCTAGCGCTATAGTTAACCCTGATGATCGGTCGCCCGGCAGTGTCTTTGCCTTCTCCATAGTAAGTCCGGACGCACCCCGGATAGCGCGGAAATCCGTCGATGTCTTTGCCGGTCACATCCTTCTTGGACACCTTTTGGCCCGTTTTGCTTTTTGAATCGCCTTTTTTATCAAGCCCGAGCCAGCTGCAACCGGAAGCGCCGGCGACGCTTAAAAGCACAAACGTGATTATCGTAAGCGCAAGGACCTTTCTTCCCAATTTGTGCACCCCTTCACATCAATATCTTATATTATATCCGATTTCAAGATGAACGACCTCCCCTTTATCGACCGGACATTGACTTGCAGCCGAAAACAATTAGACTGTTAATATACAAAAAGGAGGAAACAACATGCAAAAAACGTCACGTAGATTAATATCGGTATTTGTATTGATGGCTTTACTTGTTTCTATTACTCCGGTCATAGCTCAAGCCGCGCAGAACACACAACCGGGTAAGGATAGGGCGGTGTTCATCCACTACAAAAACGGTACGGTAAAACCAGCGTCTCCAGGGAAGGGCGGGCTTGCGGCTAAAGATTACGTTTTTCTCGCAAAAGGTGCTAAATGGAAGACGCTACCTGTCAACTACGTTATAGACCCCGATAACGCAAACGGGTTATCGGACGTTTTTATTACCAACGCGGTCAGCATGGCTGCTGAGGAATGGGATAGGTATACCGGTACGGAACTCTTTGGGTCATATACGATCGACCGGAATGCGACGTGGGACGATCAGATGCAGGACGGCAGGAATGAGATATTATTCGGCAGCTATCCGGACCAAAAAGTCATCGCGATCACTGTGGTATGGGGATGGTTTAGCGGTCCCGCGCAAACCAGGCAGATAACCGAGATGGATGTATTGTTCAACAACTACTATACATGGGGCGACGCTACGGTCGATCCGTCTAAGATGGATCTGCAGAACATAGCCACGCACGAGATCGGACATGGAGCGGGGCTAGGAGATTTGTACTACACGACGAGCGTGGATGAGACGATGTATGGTTACTCACATGAGGGCGAAACGAAGAAAAGAGACCTCTTTACAGGCGATATCGCCGGCATCAGGGCTCTTTACGGTAACTAGTCAGCGCTCTGCGTCATACCAGATCGCTTGGCATATCTCCGGGTCCCGCATCGCCCTTCTCAGCTTGAAAAGCACCGTGACACGGCGGGCCAGGACGCGAAGGCGGGGTTTTAGCCGGCGCCCCGAGGTCACCGCCAGATATTCCTGAATGACGTGAAAACTTCTTCCTTGTATTTTTGCTTCTTTCCCGAGGGCTTTGGATAGTGCAAGCTCCTCTGTACCGTATAGTGTCTCGTCGAAACCACCGACCTTTTTGAAGGCAGCTCTTTCGCAGAAAAAGAACGCACCCCACGCGCGACCACGGCGTGCCACAAGATGGTTTATTCCCCTGGCGATGAGCTTTATCTGCCAGTCATCATCATAATCCATATAACAACCACCGGCCAGAACCGTTTTAGTTGAAAACAGTTTTTCGATCTTGTTCAGAGATTCTTTGTCGATTATCGTATCGGCATCCACAAACAGGAGATATTTACCTTGAGATGCTTTCGCACCGGCGTTCCTGGCCTTGGCTATGCTCCGCTGAGGCTCGTGGACGACCTTCGCTCCATGCTCGCGGGCTATGTGCGCGGTCCGGTCATCGGAACGGTTGTCGACTACGATGACCTCGACGGCTCTGGGGTCACGGTATGCGGCTTTCGCCTTAGCGAGCGCTTCCAGCGTAATAGGCAGATACTCTTCTTCGTTGTGCGCGGGTATGATGATCGAGATCCTGGTTTCTACCATACGGGCTCCTTGATGTTAAAGACGAAGTTTCTATTTGTTGAATCGGCACGAAGAAGTCAAAGGTTTAGCGTTTCACCGAGGAAAGCCCAGTCCTTTGATCTGAAAATGGTGGCCCTTTAAGAGGGCGATGCATCTCATGATAAGAA
Organism: Actinomycetota bacterium; assembly: GCA_020052375.1. Lineage (GTDB taxonomy): Bacteria > Actinomycetota > JAHEXW01 > JAHEXW01 > JAGVPG01 > JAGVPG01. Next base: position 5,981 of record JAGVPG010000029.1, read on the forward strand.
TAGCGCATCGCGCTATAAGCGATCTCTCTTTACACCCCTTGTGGCACCTCATCAGGTATAAAAGAATCCTATCTGACAAAGCTCCATGTCTATCGAATAGCGGCAGCGTTTCGCACTCACCGACGTTGTCGTTCCACCGCATAAGAACGGGTTCCTTTTCAGCATCTTCAAACACCAGGCAGGCAAACTGCATCTTATCCCTGATAAGCTTCTCTTCCTCACTGAAGATAACGTCCCATGTGCCGGTGTTGAAGTAGGTCATCCCCTCGCCCAGCTGGATGAATCTGCGCCCACCATTTCCAGTGTTCTTGTTTATATAGTTGATGATCTTATCCGGTTTTATAATATCGGGTTCGTGGGTGTGTCCGAAGACGATGTGCTTGACATCATTGCCCGCTTCTTCAAGCACCCTCCCGATCTCCGACGCATATTCGGAAGGATCCTTCATGAACAGCGGCATGATATAGGAGATCGACCTGCCGAGCAGGGCGAAGATCACAGCGGATAGCAGCGACGCGTATCCGTATACAGTCTTGAGGCCGAACGTGGATACAAGTGGCGCGAGTATCACAAAAACCAGGCCGAGTACGTAAAAAATGGCTGACAGAGCCGTGACGACCCGGCTTAAGAAATAGGACTTCGTATTGTTGATAGGGGTCTCCCTCAAGCCCGCTATCTGTTCCAATACACTTCCATTCTTAAAGAGAGGTTTAAGGGTGTTCAGTCTGTCATCAGTCTTTTGCTTGATGTCTTCAGGGATGTCGGGCCGGAACCATCCGCCGCTTCGATTAAACGTCTTGACGAGCGTCTTGATAAAGCAATAAAGCATACCGAACAGGCGTATCGGGCGGAACTTGTATTCATTTATAGCCCAGGCAATATACTTGGTCGGGGGTTTCACGTTCTCCGCGAAAGGATACTCCGACTCTATCTGGTTGAAGAAATAGCGGACCAGGAAAGACCCGAACGGCAGGTTGATATGTTTCTCATCTCTAAGCAGGGGGCATAGGAAGTTTAGAAACGAGTTGAATGCTTCATACTGGTTGCCGTGTTCGACATATACCTTGAAAGTCTTGTCGTAGAAAAACCAGTGTGAGAACTCCAGCGCATCCTCACCGGGATCGTTCACCAGCTCCCGAAAGCATGTCTGCACTTCAGGCCAAAAGAGCTCGATATCATGATTGCCGGTCAGGACCGTCAGGCGATTTCCTTTAGACAGAAACCCTCCAATGCTGTTAAAGAAATGCCCGTGACCGGCTGCGATCGTGACCAACTTTCTGGCAGAGGCGGTCGCTTCAGTCGCAGCGCCATACTTAAGGGTATGACTGTGGCTCCTGACATCCTGGATCTCGGCCAGCATGGATGTTGAGCGACCCTTATCTTCACTCTTATAGACGTCTTCTTCCCGGGCAAGGACTTGCAGGAAATCGAAAGTGTCGCCGTTCATTACGAGGTGCACATTACCTTTATCCACACCGGATATATGGTCCAGGAAGCGCTTGAACGCGTCGTCGAAGAAGAAATCCTCGTTCGGCGACAGCTTCTTACTTTCAAGGCGCAGTCCTTCGCTGATGTGAAAGTCACTGACTATTACCAACATACGACAAGGTTCGTTCAGCCATGTCCGAATGTCAAGCTACATCTGTGATCAGCGCGGTGGTCGCGGCCAGGTTCGGGATTGACAGTTTTAACAATAATGTTAAGATAAGAACAATAATGATATGAGGTGTTTATGCGAGTCAATATATCCCTGGATGAAGCATTGTCATCCAGATCAAAGATCAAGATCCTTAGTTATTTATTCGACAAGCAGGCTCCGATGACGGAAAGCGAGTTGGCTTCTGTTGCCGGTGTTTCGCACATGACTGCCAACAGGATCATGAAGGAACTAAACAACTTGAACCTGGTTTCCATGACCAGAGTCGGCAGCGCTAATGTATGGGCGTTGAACAGCCGGAGCTTCGCTTATAAGACTCTAAGCAGAATCATGAGAGAAGTGCTGCTCATGCCCAAGCCGATAGATGACTTAAAGCAGAGGATAAAACGCCGGATACCCGGGGACATCGTAGAGAAGATCGTCCTATATGGCCCCGTCGCAGCGTCTGAAGAAACGGAGGAGAGCGATATAAATCTGTTTGTGCAGGTGAAGTCGGATAAGGAGCGGGAGGATATAAAGCAATACCTGGACGATCTGTCGCTGGAATGTTCGGCGCTTTATGGAAAAAAGCTGGCACCGTATGTCTTAACATCTTTAGAATATCAAACGAATAGCGACCACCCTGTTATAAAAGAGCTGGACAAGGGCATCGCATTATAGAGAGGAGCCATGGAGAATCTAAGAAAATACGGCAAGCCGCCTTTCAATATAGCTGTCGTTCATGGAGGGCCCGGTGCGCCGGGTGAGATGGCGCCGGTGGCGAGGGAGCTTGCACAAAACCGGGGCGTTTTGGAGCCATTGCAGACAGAAGAGACGATGCATGGACAGATCGATGAACTAAAGACCGTCCTCGAGGAAAACGCTGAGTTTCCCGTAATACTTATCGGACACTCATGGGGGGCGATGCTAAGTTATATGCTGACGGCTCAAGAACAGTCACTGGTAAGAAAGCTTATACTCGTAGACAGCGGTGTGTTTGATGATAAATATGCCGCCGAGATCGGAAAAACCCGGATAAGCCGCTTAAGCGAAGAAGAAAGACCGGTCTTGAGATCTCTTTCAGAAATGCTTGACTACCAGAATAGTGAGGAGAAGAACGGCATGTTCGCCCAAGTGGGCAAACTGGTCTTAAAAGCTGATTCATATGACCCTTTTCCTGATGAGAGCGAGGTCATCGAATACCAGTACGACATCTATGAGAGCGTGTGGAAAGAAGTGACAGACCTAAGAAGCAGCGGAGGACTGGTAGCGCTTGGCAAATGGATCAGATGTCCGGTTGTGGCGATCCATGGAGATTATGACCCGCATCCCCCCGCGGGTGTTAGAGATCCGCTATCGCAAGTCATAAAAGACTTCCGGTTTATCCTTCTTGAAAATTGCGGCCACACCCCCTGGATCGAGCGGCAAGCAAAAGACAGGTTCTATAAGATCCTTAGAGAAGAGTCAGAATAGTATCCTATCGCTTGTAGCTTGTGATCACACAGTCTTTATTCTAAGCTGGGGTGTAATATAAGGCACTAAAGTTTGCGAGGGCGCATGGTCGATATTGCCGGACGCAACCTGCTCGAAGAAAAACTACGGTTTATCATCAGCAGCGGAGGGGTCGCGCTGGCGATCATGCTGATCCTCATCCTTAATGGTTTCTTTGCCGGTATGAACCGGCAGGTCTCTGCTTACCTGGACAATACTACCGCTGACCTGGTCGTATCACAGAAGAAGGTCAAGAACTTCCTTGGGACGAATTCGAGAGTGCCGCTTTCTGCCATATCCAAGCTCGAATCGATCAAAGGAGTCGAAAAAGTCGTACCCCTATTCTCAACATACGCGGTTCTTGCGCCGGAAGGCCGGCGAGAGTTCTCGCTTATCATAGGGTTTGATCCTTTAAAAGGCGGCGGTCCGTGGAGATTGACGGCCGGCACATCCGATATTAACGACGATCAAGTCATCGTCGACAAGGTGATCGCTGACAGACACGGGTTCAAGCTGGGCGAAAAGATAAACATCCTTGGTAAGGATTTTACGATAACAGCCTTATCCACCGGGACGTCCTCCTGGATGACAGGGACGTTCTTTATAACATTCGACGCGGCTTCGAGACTCTTGTCGGCTAAGGATACAGCGGCTTTCCTTCTGGTGACCATCAAGGATAAAGCAAAGATAAACGATGTCAAGCAAGAGATATCCGGTGACCTTGAGGACTTGACTGTCACGGAAAAACACGAGAGATCGGCCAATGATGTCGCTCTTTATGCCAGCGTGTTCAACGGGCCCTTAAGACTCATGGTGATCATTGCCTTCCTGATCGGTGTCATGCTGGTGGGCGCCACGATATATACGGCGACAATCGAGAGAGCCAGGGAGTATGGTGTGCTTAAGGCGATCGGCATTAAAAACCACAGTCTTTACCTGGTTGTATTCGAGCAGGCACTGCTTGCCAGTTTAGCCGGCTTTGTGTCGGGTGTCGGACTCTCGTATGTTGCGATATTCATCATAAACAACCTTCTACCGCAGTTTCTCATTCTGATCGAACCGGTTTATGTAGCGGAGGTCTTTGTCGTATCGTTGCTTATAAGCATACTAGCTTCATACATACCTGTGCGCACGATCGCGGCGATCGACCCGGCGATAGCGTTTAGAAGAGGAGCTTAAACGATGGGCATCGCACTCGCCTGGAGAAACCTGTCGGAGAATAGGACCCGATTCATCATAAGTGTGGGTGGTATAGCGCTGGCCATCCTCCTTGTGCTGTCACTCGACGGGATCGTTGCGGGGTCGATCCGTCAGGTGTCTGTATATATAGACGAAACGCCCTTCGATCTTGTGGTGTCCCAGAAAGGTGTCAAAAACCTTCATATGACGACTTCTTTCTTCGATGCTGACCTTGTGGATAAAGTGCGGAGGATAGACGGCGTAAAGAAGGTCACGACGATACTGTACACTACGGACTACCTGGTTTCAGGAGACAACCGCAGCGTCGCCTATATAATAGGGTATGAACAAGGAAAAACAGGCGGGCCTTGGATGATGGACAAGGGGACCGAGAAACTTAGGAGCGGCGAAATAATCATCGATCGCGACATCGCGGCCAAAGACAAGTTGCTGTTAGGTGACAGAGTAACGATATTCGGCCGCGATTTTAAGATAGCGGGTTTTACAAAGGGAACTGTCACTATAGTGAACTCGATCGCGTATATCCGGTTTGACGATTTTGAGCGATTGCGAGGACTGCGAAGCGTCGTCAGCTATGCCTTTGTGGATACAAAGACGGGAAACTCGCCCGATGCGGTAATGGGCAAGATCAAAAAGGATATCACTCAGGTGTCCGTACAGACTAAAAAGGAGTTTGCGGACAGTGAGCGTAAGGTTGTGAGCGACATGAGCGCGGACATAATGAAGATCATGAACTTGATAGGATTCCTTATCGGGATGGCCGCACTCGGTCTCACGGTCTATACCGCCACACTCGCCAAGGTCCGCGAATACGGCATCCTAAAAGCTGTCGGTTCCCGGAACACCTGGCTCTTCAGAGTCGTGTTCGAGCAGGCAGCCATCAGCACTTTGGCAGGTACGGCCATTGCTTTCACCCTTGTTTTGCTGCTTAAAGCGGGCCTTGCGTTGTCATCGTCCAATATATTGATAGTCGTCGGATGGGATTCTTTCTTGCGGATCGCGGCGATCTCTATGATGATCGGAGTCATGGCATCAGCGATCCCCATAATAAAGATATTACGGCTAGACCCGGCGGACGTGTTTCGCCGGTAAAGGAGTTGACGATGAACATGAACGAAAAAGTCATCGATGCGCGCGGACTTGTGAAAACATTCGGCGAAGACGCTACCGCCGTGCCCGCGCTCCGCGGTGTGGATTTTTCAGTCAGCCGGGGAGAGGTCGTTCTGATCATGGGGCCGTCTGGCAGCGGAAAGACGACACTTCTTTCGGTGATCGGTGCGTTACTTAAACCAACTTCCGGGACGGTGACTCTTGGTGTGACTGAGCTGACAGCCCTTTCGGAACGCGATCTGCCGGACATAAGGCTGGCTCATCTCGGTTTCATCTTTCAGGATTTTAACCTGCTTTCGGCGCTGACTGCTCGCGAGAATGTCGAGCTTGTTCTTAACTTAGCGGGGGTAAAAGGTGAAGAAGGGCGGCGCAAAGCTTCGGAATTGCTTAAAGACCTCGGCCTCGGGCACCGGCTGGATTTCCGGCCGGATAAACTGTCCGGCGGCGAGAAGCAAAGGGTGGCGATAGCCAGAGCCCTTGCAAACGAACCGGAAGTCCTTCTATGCGATGAGCCGACAGCTAATCTGGATTCGAAGATAGGCCACGACATCGTCAGGCGTTTGCGGGAGATCGCGAAGGATAAAGGAAAAAGCGTCGTCATCGTCAGTCATGACACGCGGATCAAAGAACACGCAGATAGGATACTCTGGCTGGAAGACGGCAAGTTTAGCGAGATGTCCGCTATGGTTACCGACCCTGTATGCGGGATGTCCATCGAGAAAGACAAAGCCGCCGCGACGTTAGTCGACAGCGGAAAGACACTCTATTTTTGTTCAAAGGGATGCGCCAAAGAGTATCAGGGAAAGCTGTAAACTATTAGACGAGTTTTTCTTTGAGGGCGGTGGCGACCGCTTCCGTTCGGGTCGCGGCATCGAGTTTCATAAGAATGTTGCTGACATGGAACTTGACTGTGGACTGACTCACAAAAAGCTGCTCGGCGATGTTGTTGTTATTCAATCCCTCGACCATCGATTTAAGGACTTCAAGCTCGCGTTCCGTAAGGTTGCCACCCGGCGGCGGTCCTTTTGTACTCTGCTTGATCAATACCTCCGTAGCTTCGGGTGCAAGCGTTGGTTTACCGTCATAAGCTGCCCGGATAGCGGCGACAATGTCTTCAGCGGAAGAGTTCTTTAACAGATAACCGATCGCTCCCGCTTCAAGCGCGCCTTTGACCAGGTCTTCTTCAGGGAAACTGGTAAGAGCGATCACCTGGATCTCAGGGCATTCCTGTTTGATCGCTTTGGTGACTTCTGCTCCATCCATACCGGGCATGACGAGGTCCATCAGGACGACGTCGGGTTTGACGTCCCGGCACATGCCGATGGCTTCTTCACCGCCGGATGCCTCACCGACCATCTTGAGGTCTTCGAAGGCCATGAGAAAAGCCACCAGCCCGCTCCTAACAACGGCGTGGTCGTCGACTATCATCACCCGGATCGGTTTATCACCTGCCACGGCTATCCCTTCCCTTTCGGTCGCGTCCAGACAACGGACACCTTGGTGCCCTTCCCCGGCTTGCTCTGTATCCTGAGCTTAGCGTTGATCGCCTCGCTCCGCTCGCGCATTATACTCAAGCCCAGCGATTCAGGTCTACTCGGACCGAGATCGAATCCCCGTCCGTTGTCCTCGATCACAAGTGTGATGCGGCCATCGTCACACGAGAGCCCGATCTCCGCTTTGGCCGCGCTCGAATGGCGCGCTACATTGTTTAAGGATTCCTGGGCTATCCGGTATAAGGCTATTTGGACATCCGGCATCAGGGAGCATTTACCTTTTATACGTACTTCTACGGGTATCCTTGAGGAACCGGTGGTGGCCTCCGCCAGTTGCTTCATCAGCGCTCCGAGTTCGGCTTCCACTATTGTCGAAGGCCTGAGCTCAAGAAGCAGAGTCCGCATCTCCGCCAGAGCGCCCTTTGTCAGCTGGCGCAGCTCTTCAAGGCGCAGTCTGGCATCGGCCTGGTTTTTATCCCATATTATCGGCAAGACTTCGGCTATGAGGCTGGCTGAAAAAAGCGTTTGCGTTACCGCGTCGTGCAGCTCGCGGGCCAGCCGGTTTCTTTCGGCGGCCACGACCATCTCCCGTGTCTGGCCGTCGAGCCTTTCATGCTCGATCGCCAGCGCGGCCTGGTCGCAGATCGTCACCGCGAGCGCCACATCCTCATCGGATAGCGGCCGCGGTTTCTTATAGTAGATATGAAGCCCGCCGTAGGCTTCCTCCTTGATTATGAGAGGAACGGCTATTAGCGCGCCCACGTTCTTAAAAAGCTGGTCGAGGTATTGTTGCTGCTCGGGATCGGGCATCGACTCATATGTGTTCTTCTTGATCACGCTCATATCCGATAAGACGAGGGGTTGTCTGGTCTGTATCGCCTTACCGACCACCCCTTTATCAAGGGGTATCTTAAGACCTGTTACATACGGGGGATTCATGCCTCTTGATGGCAGGTTTCTAAGGATGTTGCCTGTGACTTCAAGGCGGTAGATGCCGACATCGTCCGCATCCATCAGCTTTTTCGCTTTACCGACGATGTAGTCAAGGACCTCTTCGAAAGGTCTCTTCGAGTTAAGGATCTTGAAGATGTCGCGGAATCCCTCTGCGACATCACGCTGCCGCTCGAGCTCCAGTGTGTATTTTAAGAAACGGAGTTCCAGTTCCTGTTTCGACATGGCAATCGTATTTTAGCATAAAGAGTGAAGTGGGGAAGCAGGAAAACAGTGAAGCAGTGAAGTTGGGAAAAACGGATAAACCTGGTCGGTTGGATAGGTTGAAAACTGGCTGGATGCCTGATGTCTGGGTCTTTTGAAAAAGAGATACTTTAAGCAACGGAAAGAGCCGCATGGCAAGAAGAAGGAGATGGACGGATAGATGAGAGTGTTTATCGCGGACGATCAAAGAGAGCTCAGGTCGGCGCTGAGACTGTTGATCGAACAGGAGCGAGAGATCGAGGTAGTAGGCGAAGCGACGGAAGCCGTGAGCATGGTCGCGGAGGTCCGGGAAACACAGCCGGACCTTATCTTGCTCGATTGGGAGCTTCCGGGGATCGAGCCGATCATATCGCCGGCCGATGAGCGGCGTCTACTTTCGATCTTGCGTAGCCACTGTCCGCACGTCGAGATAATCGCTCTTAGCGGCAGGCCGGAAGCCGAGAAGGAAGCGCTTATTTCGGGAGCGCGGGCGTTTATAAGCAAAGGAGAAGCCCCGCATTATCTTGTTTCAGCTTTAAGGGATATCAAAACGCAAAGTGAAAAGGAGAAAGAAAGATGAGGATCATTAGGAACGTTTTTAGAAGGAAGTTAAGGGCGGTGCTTACCATCTCCGGTATCATGATCGGAGTGTTCGCCCTGATCGTTATGGGTGCCATGGCGGAGAAGATCACGCTTTTGGTCGACGGCGGTCTTAAGTGGACCGGCGACAAAGTCACAGTTTCTGCCGGGGACGGCGCAATGGGTGGTTTCTCGACGAATCCGTTGTCAGTAGATAAGGTAAACGAGATCGAGAAAGTGGACGGTGTCGCCGAGGCCTCCGCCAACATCACCATGCTGCTGTCCGAAAAACAATCGGCTATGACGATGGGCATGCCGCCGATGATAGCGGGCGGTGACGGCCGCGGCAAGGATTACGAGAGCTTCAAAGTCAGATACATAGATGGCCGTGAAGTCAAGCCGGCGGATAGGGGCAAAGTCACAGTCGGTGCGGACCTGGCGAACAAACTCAATGCCAAAGTAGGTAAAGAAGTAACGATCCGCGGTGAGAAGTTCGAAGTAGTGGGCCTGATGGAAAAGACTCTGACGGCACCCGATTCGTCCGTATATGTGAGTCTGTACGACGCACAGCGGTTATTCCACAAAGGTATGCCGGATATGGTCCGCGGTCGCGTAAATCCGGATACGATGGCGACAGGTATCACCGTCTTTATCAAAAAGGGCTACAATCCGGAGAAGGTCGCTGAAAATATCAATAAAGAAGTTATAGGTGTCAAGGCGACCGGTCCGAAGGTCTTCAAGGAACAGATCGGAAACAGCACCAAGATATTCACATCTATAATATTCGGGATCGCTTTGATATCACTGCTTGTGGGTGGTCTATCCGTAGTCAATACGATGACTATGGCGGTCACCGAAAGAACCCGGGAGATCGGCATACGCAAGGCGATAGGCGCATCGAATCATGCTATTATCCGACAGTTCCTTAGCGAGTCTGCGGTCATAGCCCTGACCGGCGGTATCGTAGGTCTTGGTTTCGGGTCCCTATTCGTACTTATGGCTAACGCCGGAAACACGGGCACGCCATTGTTCCTCCTCACGATAAGGCTTATGGGCGGTTCATTGGGTTTCGCTTTGTTCTTAGGGATTCTTAGCGGTCTGTATCCTGCCTGGCACGCGGCGAAGATGAATCCGGTGGCAGCGCTGAGGCATGAGTAGGGTGACAGGGAAGTAGGGAAGTAGGAAACTAAAACAAAGGAGTGAGAGATATGACGATGATAAAGACAAAAGACTTACATAAAAAGTATGAGTTAGGTAAGGGAAATCATGTGCATGCTCTACGCGGTGTGGACATGGATATCGACAAGGGCGAGATGGTCGCCATCATGGGACCGTCTGGATCCGGCAAGTCGACGGCCATGCATCTGATCGGCTGCCTTGACAAGCCGGATTCGGGAGAGGTATACATCGATGGCAATCGTGTCGACAACCAGTACAACGGGACGCTCACACGGATCCGGAGCCGGGAGATAGGTTTCATATTCCAGGGTTTCAACCTGATCCCGACGATGACGGCAGTGGAGAACGTCGCTCTAGCTGCGGAGTACGCGGGAGCTTCAAAGAGAGATGCTCATGACGCTGCAAAGAAGGCGATAGAGCAAGTCGGACTAAAGGATCGTATGTACCACCGTCCGAGCGAACTGTCCGGAGGACAGCAGCAGCGTGTGGCTATCGCTCGCGCTATCGTGAACAAGCCGGGAGTCATCCTCGGCGACGAGCCGACAGGCGACCTGGATACTGCCACTTCACACGAGATCATGGATATGATGCGGGACATCAACATCACGACGGGCACGACGTTCGTACTCGTGACTCATAACCCGGAAGTCGCGGAGGCATGCGACCGGACGATCCGTATGCGAGACGGCGAAGTCATCGACGACGGAAGAGAAAGCAAGCCGGAGTCAAGGGATCTTGATGACGAACTAATGGAAGTCGGCGGATAGACCACAGAAGCCGGTAGCCACTTGCGCTTACTTCTCAGTTTGATAGTATAAGAAGTCCAAGACATGGCTTTAAGGGGTGATGGCCTATGTCGAAGCGGATAGCACGAATTACAGACCGCCAGGTCGAAATGACCGTCGCAGTCCTTAATGAACTGCTGGACGAACCCCCTCCCCTAAGCTTTAAGATCCGTCTTTGGGACGGCAGTGAGTGGCATCCGGAGACTGATGCGGATCCTCGATTCACGGTCATCCTTAAAGATCCGGGTGCCCTAAAGCGGATGTTCTTCAAACTCAGCGATCTTTCACTTGCGGAGGCGTATATCTTCGGCGACTTCGATCTGGAAGGCGATGTCTATGCTCTCTTTGAGATCGGCGAATGGATAGCTGAGCGTGGTCTAAGCACATCAAAACGTATAAAGTTGAGCCGGGCCGTGCTCAAGTTACACTCGAGCGCGCAATCCAACGGCTCTGAACATGGACGTATCGAACTGGATGGTCCCACCCATTCAAAGACAAGAGACCGGCAGGCGGTCTCCTACCACTATGACGTATCAAACGATTTCTACGCGTTGTGGCTTGACGAAAACATGGTTTATTCGTGCGCCTATTTCGAAGATCCCGGTAACGACATCGACTACGCCCAGGAACAAAAGCTCGACTATATCTGCCGGAAACTACGCTTAAAAGCCGGCGAGCGTCTGCTCGATATCGGTTGCGGGTGGGGAGCGCTAGTCAGGCACGCGGCGCATTATTACAGAGTCAACGCGCTCGGCATCACTTTAAGCCAGCTGCAAGCAGACCTAGCGAACGAGAGGATCGCGGAAGCCGGTCTTTCAGACAGGTGCAAGGTGGAAGTATGCGACTACCGGGATATCGACATGCCGGGGTGGTTCGACAAAGTGGTCAGCGTCGGGATGTTCGAGCATGTCGGCGAGGCTCTCATGCCGGCTTATTTTGACAAGGTGTATACCCTGATAAAGCCGGGAGGGAGTTTCTTAAACCACGGCATAGCCAGCTTTCAGGAAAACCGGGGAGCCGGCAAGGAATCAAATGAAACATTTATCACCAAGTATGTGTTTCCTGACGGTGAGTTGGTCCCGGTAAGCAAGGCGCTTGGACTCGCGGAAGCGGCCGGTTTTGAAACACGTGACGCTGAAAGCCTGCGCGAGCATTATGCATTGACGCTCGAACGCTGGCTTAGACGTCTGGAGGGCAAGCAAGATGAGGCGATCGCCGAGACGGATGAGGTCACATACCGCATCTGGCAACTATTCCTGGCCATCTCGGTGTACGGTTTCAGGCGCGGACACCTGAACATATATCAGACTCTTCTCGTGAAACCGGACAACGGTATAAGCGGTCTGCCGTTGCGCCGCGATGATTGGTATAAATAGTGCGAGTAGCTAGTGGGAAGTGGCCGGTATCGTTTATCCGTACAAACTTTCCATAGATGACCAGGGTCGGAGCGGTGATCGTGAAAAAAGCTTACTTGCCGGACATTGCGATTGCGATGGCTTGAGCGAATTCTTCAGCGCGTTGTGACCCGATGAGGATCTTCTTGCCGTCCTTCATTACCAACTGGACCCCCATATCACCGCTTACGTTATACGCCTTTCCGTACTTCAACGATATACGGATCCCCCAACCTCCGTATTCTGCGATTGGCTTATAATGACGCGCCTCGTCGTGCTCGATGTCCTTAAGATAGATTGTTTTAGGACGCATGATGGGAAAGAAGCTTATTATGATACGGTCTTTATACACCTCGATGGTCATTTTCAAGACAAGCATGAAAACCGGAAGTATTACGCCGAAAAGCAGCCAAAAAATAAAAGCAAGGACAAGCGGTTCTTTAGGTATAAAGACTATTTGCAGGACCGGTATCCCCCAAAATATCACCACTTCGATCCCGACAAGCAGGATCAACCACAGTTGTCTGAACCTCTGCTCTTCCTCAAACAATACCTCATCATTTCCTTGCTCACCCATAAGTCACACCTCTGCCACATTATACATCTGACTTGTAAGACCGGACTTATTTATCTAAGAGCTGCCGAGGAAACCACCCAGGACGTCAGTGGCGCTTGCGCCGCGCGACTGGTCCTTGCTCCTCGCGCCGGCGGCTGCCATGATGCGGTCGGCCAGTCGTGAAAACGGTAGACTTTGCAGATATACCAAGCCGGGCCCTGTCAAGCTGGCCAGGAACAGTCCTTCCCCGCCGAAAAGCATATTCTTGAATCCGCCGACCATCTGTATGTCGTAATCGACTGTCGGCGCGAAAGCCACGAGGCAGCCGGTATCGACACGAAGATGCTCGCCCTGTTTCAGATCTTTCGGGATGATCGTACCGCCGGCATGGACGAACGCGAGTCCGTCTCCCGTTAGCTTCTGAAGGATGAAACCCTCGCCACCAAACAAGCCGGCACCCAGTTTTTTAGTGAACGCGACGTCTACATCGATGCCCTCCGCCGCGCAGAGGAACGCGTCTTTCTGGCACAAGAACGAACCGCCCAGTTGTTTGAGGTCCAGCGGGATGACCTTTCCGGGATACGGCGCTCCAAACGCAACATGGCTTTTGCCTTCACCCGCGTTCTTGAACGATGTGATGAAGAAGCTCTCACCCGTTACCATCCGCTTTAAACCGGAAAACATACCGCCGCCTGCCCCGGTTTCCATCTCGACACCGTCTTCCATCATCATCATGGCACCCGCCTCCGCGCGGACGGCTTCTCCCGGGTCCAGTTCGACGACCACCAATTGCATCTCGTTCCCGACTATCTCGTAATCGATCTCAACAGCCATGACTCCTCCTTAACGATTAGCACCGCTCCTGTTTACTGTCCGTCTTCGATTCTATACATATGCCTGCAAGAAGTGAAACGCAATATAAGTAAGTGCTCGCGAGAGGATTTTGTTTTAAGAAGCTCCTGAAAAACTGTCCTTGCCTTTGCTGCACACTTTTCTAAGGTCGCTGCGGAACTCGCTCGGGCTTAATCTAGTTAAATATAGAATGCGTCGCTCAAACAGTCCTCGCGTCCTTGAAAAGTGCTAGCAAAACCTAAGGTCAGTTTTAAGTCGCTCTTAAAACAAAATCCTCCCGCTCGCACCAATGTATAAGAAAAAGGCTGTCAACTGCTAAAAAGGTGTCATCCTGAGGAGGTCGCTTTTTGGGCGACCGACGAAGGATCCAAGTAAAAAGCAAGCGCCACTGTTATTATTGCTATACTTTTAATATTAACGGGAGGCGCTTTGGACTCATACATACAGGTATTTTTTACTACTGACAAAAGGGAAGAAGCGGATACGCTGTCGCGTTTGCTTGTCGAGAAACGATTGGCGGCGTGCGTGCAAGTCGTCGGGCCGATCACCAGCACCTACCGGTGGAAAGGCAAGATGGAGCAGGCGGAAGAGTGGTTGTGTATCGCGAAATCCCGCGAAGGATTATTCAAAGAGCTCGAACGTGTTGTCATCGAGAACCACTCTTATGACGTGCCGGAGATCCTAGCCACACCGGTAACAGCTGGCAGTAAACCTTATCTCAAGTGGCTAGACGAACAAACCACCAACTGCTGACTGCTATTTAGGCAGTGGCGTGGTGGTCACTGTCGAGGTGCCGGCCATTGAGAAGATCATTATCAAGAAAAGGACGATCAAGCAGGTCATGACGATAGTGTAGATGAGGCCGGCGATGGCCCAGTTCTTCTGGATCTGTTTGAAGTGCGCGATGCTGTTCCATTTCTTGTTTCTCCAGGCCCATTCGTTTCCTTTGAAACCGAGGACGAACGGCATGACGAAACTGACGTATGGCACCAAAGCCAAGAAGGCGATCTTTGTACTATTGCCCATGCCCCATATCCAGGTGAAAAAGAAGGCGCCCCAGTTCCATCCCCTTAATTCCGCAGGCAGTTGACCGTAGCTGCCCTTACCGGACGTGTTGTCAGTCCCCATTACCTTGTCGAAGTACTCTTCCGGCGTCAATCCGCCCATCCTGTCGCCCTGGTCTTTGATGGCGCTCGCGGGATGCCCCTGTTCGCACCCGCCCTGCTCGTTCAGATAGACAAGCTCTTTACATTCGGTACAGAAAGCAACGCCGCCGTACCCGGGTTTTTCTACAGTGGCGGTCGACGTCTTTTCGGGGTTCGCGCTTTGCATAGGTGTACCTGCAGATTCACCTGTTTTATCTGGAGGCGGATCAGCAGCAGGTTCCGGATCCACAGGTTTCGTGTCCGGTACTCTTGCATATTTGCCGCAAAGCGTACAGATCTCCTGCCGCTCCGATATCTCCGCTCCACAATGTATACAGTTCAAATCACTCACTACTCCCGATCTTCACCGGGAATCCCGATCGCTACATACATATTCGGCAATGCCGCGTTTTGCCTTTAGTCGATAATCCATCAGCCCAACTCCGTTCCCAGTTTGCCGCCGATCCCCCAGTCCTTCCGGGGTTGTTCATCAAGGATCACCCAGACATGCTTCTCGTCGATGCCCAGTTCCTCGGCGACGACCTTCGTCACGCGCTTGATTATGGCTTCTTTGACAGCATCATCGCGCCCTTCCCATAAGTCTATCCTCACCAACGGCATATGCTCTCCCCCATTCCCTGTTATCTGTTCCCCGTTCCACGTTGACTCTTCATGATATTATACCCCTATGACAACCTTTTTAACCGTGCTCATAGGGTTTTTTACAGGTATCTTGTCGGGCATGTTCGGTATCGGGGGAGCGCTGTTGTCGACGCCGGCGATCCGGCTTGTCTTACATGTAAAACCGCTGATCGCGGTCGGAACAACGCTGCCTGTCATAATACCGACTTCAGCAACAGCCGGCATTGTATATTTCAGAAAGGGATTGGTAGAAAGAAAGGCGATATTTCCCACAGCGTCAGCCGGCATAGTCGGGGCTATCCTTGGGTCTTCCGCGACCGCTGTTATCTCCGGCCACTATCTCTTGATCATAACCGCCCTGCTGATATTTGCTGTCGGGATACAGTTCACACATAGACAGCGGACACTAGACACTAGTAAGCAGGAAACAAGAGATGGGCGAGGTACCCCCACCTCAATCCTCCCCCTTAAAGGGGGAGGAATCAAAGGAGGGGGTTACTTGACAATGTCGTATGTTTTAGCAGGTCTTTTAGCTGGTTTCGTTGGGGGGCTGTTGGGACTCGGCGGGGGGATCCTTCTGATCCCGTTGTTTGTATTCTGGCTCAAGGTCCCGCTCAAGACGGCTTTCGGAACGTCTTTGATCACGATATCCATAATGGCGGTCCCAGGTTCGATCATACATTATCTGCTGGGGCACATCGACGTATACCTTGCGTTATTGCTGACTGTCGGGGTTATTCCCGGAAGTTACCTGGGGGCACGTATCACTTATGTGGCAAAGGTAAAGGCGCTGGCTTTGGCTTTCGGCATCATCGTGATCGTGATCGCGTTATGGCTCGGCCTTAGTGAGGTGTTGCTCATCGTTTAAGCCTAAACGACTACTTGTTTTTCTTCTGCTGGCTCTGAACGACGATATAGATGATGACACCGATGATTATCAGCGGCACAAGACCTACCGGAAAACAACAACATCCGCTGCTGCCGAAACTCGGGAAGAACGGCATCCTGAATGTCGAATACGAGCGCATGAACGCTAGTGCAAGAACAGGCATTTAATACGGCCCTCCCTTCCGAATACTACTGATGATATGCTTGTTTTATACCACAAATCAATATGCGCTGTCACGCCTTGTGATGAATGTCACGTTTTTATTGACAATGACGTTTTTTCGTGGGTATGATTAGCTATTATTTAGAGTTTTGCCTGCTTTAATCTATCTATAAACCCTTAGATTTCGGTAAGGGATAATTGCACCCATTTTTGGGTCAAGGATTAAGAAGGGGGAGTCAATCAGATGGCGGTAACTGAAGTCAGAAGCGATCTCGAGATCGCGCAAGCAGCTAACATGAAGCCGATCGTCGAGATCGCCAGTCAGCTCGGGCTGGATGAAGATGACATCGAGCTTTACGGGAAGTACAAAGCCAAAGTATCTCTGGATGTGATGGAGAAACTGAAGGACAGGCAGAACGGGAAGTACATCGACGTAACGGCCATCACGCCGACACCGCTCGGCGAGGGAAAGACCGTCACGACAGTAGGTCTCGGGCAGGCCATGAACAGGATAGGTAAGAACGCGGTCATATGCATCAGGCAGCCTTCTCTCGGCCCGGTGTTCGGTATCAAAGGTGGCGCTGCAGGCGGAGGGTACGCGCAATGCGTGCCGATGGAGGACTTCAACCTGCATTTTACGGGCGATGTCCACGCCGTAGGGTTGGCGCACAACCTTTTAAGCGCTTTTGTCGACAACAGTCTTTCGAAGAACAATCCATTGAACATCGACCCGCTTAGCATCCTCTGGCCGCGTGTTCTCGATGTGTCCGACAGAGTCCTTCGCCATATAGTAGTGGGGCTCGGCGGACGCGAAAACGGGCTGCCGAGAGAGACCGGATTCGATATCACCGTCGCCTCTGAGGTCATGGCCATCCTTGCTCTGACAAGCGACCTTAAGGATCTAAGGAAGCGGCTTGGACGGATAGTGATCGGCTTTACTTATGACGGCAAACCGGTCACGGCCGACGACCTCCAGTGTGGCGGCGCGATGACCGTCCTTATGAAGGACGCCATTAAGCCGAACCTGATCCAGACGCTCGAGAACGATCCCGTGTTCGTGCACGCGGGTCCTTTCGCCAATATAGCTCACGGCAATAACTCGATCATTGAAGACGAGATCGCTTTGAAGCTCGGCGATTATGTAGTCACTGAAAGCGGATTCGGAGCCGATTGCGGCGCGGAGAAGTTCCTGAACATCAAGTGCCGCTACAGCGGTTTAAAACCGGATGCTGTAGTCATCGTTGCTACGATAAGGGCTCTTAAGATGCACAGCGGCGAGTTCAATGTGGTAGCCGGTAAGCCTCTGGATCCCGGCCTGACGCAAGAAAACCTGCCGGCTCTTGAGAAGGGCTTTGAGAACCTTCAGAAACACATCGAGAATATGAAGTTGTTCGGGGTGCCTGTAGTCGTTGCCATCAACAAGTTCTCATTCGACAGCGACAAAGAAGTAGAGTTCGTCCGCGAACGTTCTCTTGCGGCTGGGGCCGATGACGCAGTACCTAGCGATGTCTGGGCCAATGGCGGAGAAGGCGGGAAAGAATTGGCCGAAGCGGTATGCAAGGCGGCGGACAAGCCAAGCGACTTCAAGTTCCTCTATGATATCAATGCTCCGATCAAGGAGAAGATAGAAACGATCGCGACCAAGATCTACGGTGCGGACGGCGTCGATTACGCGCCGGCGGCTGAGAAGAAGATCAAACTGTATTCGGATCTCGGCTATACGAACCTGCCTTTGTGTATGGCAAAAACGCATCTGTCGCTCTCACACGACCCGACACTAAAAGGGCGTCCGCGCAACTTCCGTTTACCGATACGCGATGTACGCGCCGCCATAGGCGCCGGATTCCTGTATCCGTTGTGCGGGGAGATGCGGACGATGCCGGGATTACCCTCGGTTCCCGCGGGGACTAAGATCGATATCGATGATGAGGGCAGGATCGTCGGACTGTTTTAAAAGAAGTCGAGGAAGTCGAAGAGATCGAAGAGGTCGAGGAGATAGATTAGGAATAAGGGTCAGAGGTGCCGGGAGCCGGCACCTCTGACATTCATCTATGGGGTATGCGGCGTGAAGAAGTATAAAGTCACTTTCTATCCGGAAAACAAGCAGATAGAAGTCGGTGATGGAGAAAACCTGCTGGAGGCGGCGATGGCCGCCGATGTGCACATCAACTCCCAGTGTGGCGGAGAGGGCACGTGCGGAAGGTGTCGTATTCTGGTAGATGAGGGCGAAGTCACTGTACTAAAGACCCTTAAGCTATCGGAAGACGAGATCGAGAAGGGATACGCGCTTGCCTGCCAGACGCTGGTGAAAAGCGACGTCAAGATCCTTATCCCTCCCGAGGCGCGCCTCGGGAGCGTACCCGACGAAGAGGAAGAGATGGTCGACTACGGACGCGTCCTTTCGGCCGCGGAAGAAGCCGACAGGATCAAGCAGATCGAACTCGACCCTCCGGTCAGGAAGCTGCCGCTAAAGATGAATCCGCCTACCCTCGATGACAACGTGAGCGATGTGACAAGGCTTTTAAGAGCTCTCAGCGCGGCGGGGATAACGAACAAAATGGAAGTATCTTCATCCGTACTTGATCACCTGGCACATGCTGTGAGAGAAGCGGACTGGTCGGTAACGGTCACGCTTCTGTTTGACGAGGACCGGACCAGGGTCATGAGAGTGGAACCCGGAGATACAACGGATAGATCGTACGGTCTGGCGGTAGACGTGGGCACAACGACGATCGTCGTAAAGCTGATCGACATGAGAACGAAAGAAGCAGTCGCCGAAGGGTCCGCATACAATGCCCAGATCAGCTGCGGTGAGGATGTTATCTCGAGGATAGTCTTTTCCGGTAAAGGAAAGGGCTTGAAAAGACTGCAGGGGCTCGTTGTCGATACGATCAACGGGATCATAAAGAAACTGACGGAGAGCGCCGGCGTCGACCCGGCCGACATCACCCACGTAACGGCGGCAGGGAATACGATCATGATGCATCTCCTGATGGGGCTCGATCCCAAGTATCTAAGAGAGGAACCGTATATACCGACCGTAACGTCCTTCCCGGATATAAGCGCGGTAAAGATAGGTCTTGATCTCGACCGTAGCGCGCGTCTGTTTCTACTGCCTTGCGTCGCATCATATCTCGGAGCTGACATAGTGACGGGGGTGGTCGCAGCCGACGCGCCCAAGGGTGATGGGATGTTCTTATATATAGATATAGGCACCAACGGCGAGATGGTCCTGGGCAACCACGATCTATTGATCTCATGTTCCTGCTCGGCGGGGCCGGCCTTCGAGGGCGGCGGCGTAAAGTTCGGCATGAGAGCGACAGCCGGAGCGATCGAGGAAGTGGCGATCGATGCGATGTCACACGAACCGGGAGTCCTTACGATCGGAGGAAAAAAAGCGACCGGGATCTGCGGCAGCGGACTCATCGATGTTTTGGCGGAGATGTTTCTGGCGGGTGTCATAGATCAAAAAGGGAAGATAGATCTTGGACTGAATACGGCAAGAGTAAGACATGGCGAGAACGGTCCCGAATACGTTTTGGTCTGGGAGAACGACTCAGGCACGGACCGGGATATCGTTATCACCGAACCGGACATAGACAATCTGATGAGGGCGAAAGCGGCGGTGTTCGCGGCGATCACAGTCCTTTTAGACAGCATAGGGATGACGATTGACGCGGTCGAGAAAGTACTGATCGCCGGGGCTTTCGGCAAACACGTCGATGCCAAGAAGGCCATAACGATCGGGTTGCTACCCGAACTGCCGAGCGACCGTTTTACATTCATCGGAAACGGTTCTCTCTGGGGCGCGCATTTTGCCGCCATATCCAGGGATATGATAAGACAGTCGAATGACACGGCGAAGCGCATGACGTATTTGGATCTGTCGACCAATAACAAGTTCATGGACGGCTATGTGTCGGCGTTGTTCCTGCCGCATACGGATATGAGCCTGTTTCCGTCCGTCGCAAACATGATGAAAAGGGATTAGGAACACCCCCACCTAATTCCTCCCCCTTTAAGGGGGAGGAATAAAAGGAGGGGGTAAAAAAGGAGTTGAGCAGGATCAGTACGGCGATAGCGGTAAGCGGGAAAGGCGGGACAGGAAAAACCACATTGAGCGGGTTGCTGATCGTCTCCCTGGTAAAAGCGGGGAAGACGCCGGTCCTTGCGATAGATGCGGACCCGAACGCGACACTTAATGAGACGCTCGGCGTAAAAAGCGACAAGTCGATCGGTCTTTTAAGAGAAGAAGTCAGGGAGAATATAGACAGCATCCCTGTGGGGATGCCGAAAGAGACGTTTCTGGAATATCAGATACAGGACGCGGTGATCGAAGAGAAGGGGTTCGACATGCTGGCGATGGGAAGGCCAGAAGGTCCCGGTTGCTATTGTTATGTGAACTCCGTCTTGAGAAAATATATGGATCAGATATCCGGCAACTATCCGTATGTCGTGATGGACAACGAGGCGGGTATGGAGCACCTGGCGAGGAATACGACCAGGCAGGCCGATTACCTGTTGATAACGACGGATCCGAGCATAAGAGGGATCGAGACCGCCGCCAGGATCAGAGATCTGGCGGAGGAAGAACGTTTAAAGATCGGACATATATATCTGGTTGTAAACAGGGTGGAACCGGACAGCGAGCTGAACTCTGCTTTGAAAGAGAAGATCGACGAGAGGAAGCTGGACCTCGCGGGGATCATACCGAGGGACTCTTTGATAGAAGAGTTCGACCTGGAAGGTAAGCCATTCTTTGATCTGCCGGACGACGCGCCGGCAATGATAGCAGCTAAGAAGATCTTGGAACAGATCACAAGGAGGTAAAAATGGCTAAGATAATCGACGGGAAGGCGATAGCGGCAACTATCAGACAAGAAGTGGCTGACGATACTGCCAGGTTTAAAGCGGAAACAGGGATTACACCGGGGTTGGCTGTAGTGATCGTAGGCGAGGATCCGGGATCCCAATTATATGTCAGCAATAAGGAGAAAGCATGCGCGGAAGTAGGCTTCTACTCAGAGAAACACGAGTTGTCTGTCGATACGACCGAAGAAGACCTTCTCACGCTAGTCGAAAAGCTTAACGGAGACGAAAAGATACACGGTGTGCTTGTACAATTACCTTTGCCTTCGCACATCGATGAGGATAAAATAATAGACACTATCCATCCGATGAAAGACGTCGATGGTTTCCACCCGGTCAGTATCGGTAATCTTCTGATCGGTAAACCGGGATTCGTACCATGTACGCCGCATGGGATCATCGTATTGCTTGAACGGTCGGGGGTCGACATCACAGGCAAGAACGCGGTAGTCGTCGGCCGGAGCAATATAGTCGGCAAACCGGTATCCGTCCTACTTCTCCAGGAGAACGCGACAGTCACTATTTGCCATTCAAGGACGGCGGATCTGGCGGCGGAAACAAGAAGAGCGGATATCCTGGTGGTGGCTATAGGGAAACCGAGGATGATAAAGGCCGATATGGTATCGGACGGAGTCGTAGTCATAGACGTCGGAACAAACAGGGTCGATGGTAAATGGGCCGGAGATGTGGATTTTGATGAAGTCGAAAAGAAGGCCTCCGCGATCACGCCGGTACCCGGCGGCGTCGGCCCGATGACGATAGCTATGCTGATGCAAAACACTTTAAAGTCAGCGCAGATGAAAGTGAAAAAATGACAAATATATAACTGTCAATTTTTCATTCTGAGCGAAGCGAAGAACCTAAGAGATAGTTGGAGGCAACATGGAAGTAAAAGAGACATATAACGGGACGATACGGGAAGTCACTCTGGGGGTAGGAGATAAGGCCGTAGTGGTCGGCGGAGAGACGGCCCTTTCCTTCTACACTTTTGAAGGAGTCATGCCGCGGAAACCGGTGATCGCCTTCGACGTATACGACGAAGAGCCGGCCGACTGGCCGGCGCCGGTGGTCGAACCTTACAAGGATGTCCTGGGTGATCCGGTGAAGTGGGCTTTAAAATGCCAGAACGAATACGGCGCGGATATGATCTGCCTACAACTCGTTTCTACAAACCCGACCGGTACGAACAGGGGCGCGGAGGAAGCAGCCCAGACGGTCAAAGCGGTAGCGGATGCGATCGATATCCCGATGATCGTCTACGGGACTGCCAACGTGGAGAAGGACACGGAGGTGCTGGCAAAGGCGGCTGAAGCCGCCCAGGGCAAGAATGTACTCATGGGACCGATAGAAGAAGATAACTATAAGACGATAGCAGCGGCGGCTCTTGGTTTCCAGCAAGCCGGAGCGACTCACTCGCCTATCGATGTCAATATGGCCAAACAGCTTAACATACTAGCTACGCAACTGGGACTGAACGCGGACCGCATCATCATAGATCCGACGACAGGAGCTCTTGGGTACGGTCTGGAATACGTTTATTCAGTCATGGAACGGCTGCGGCTGGCAGCTTTGACTCAGAACGATTCGATGACACAGATGCCGATCATCAATACCATCGGTAAAGAGGTCTGGAAAGCCAAGGAAGTAAAGGTCTCAACGGAAGAAGAGCCGGCGTGGGGGGACGCGGAAACGCGCGGCATAATATGGGAAGCAATGACCGCCATCGCTTTGTTGATGGCGGGTTCGGATATTCTGGTAATGCGCCATCCGAAAGCGGTCGAACTGACGCGCGACTTCATGGCGCTAATGGCCTAAGGGAGGACCAACAATGTCTAAGATAATAGCGTCGGCGGCTATACGCGGAGCTCACAAGATCGCAAAGCGCGCCGAAGAGTCATTGAATAACGCCATCCAGCAAAAAGGTGAAGCGCAAGAGGTCGGTTTCCCGGATACCGCCTATTTCATGCCGATCGCGCTCGCCCTACTGGGTGTCAAGGTAAAGACGCTAGGTGATTTCGTGCCGGTGCTGGAAAAGGCCAAGTCGATGTTACCGCCCGAACCGGCGGAACATGTATGGCTGCCCTATCTGGGCAATACTTTGGATGCCGGTATCGCCACGATCCTGTTCGAAGAGATCATCGAGGCGGTCAAGTATATAACCGGACCGAATCCGGTCGACGGTATATGGCTGGGCGCGACCGATGATGTCATCTTGAGGATGCAGGGGATCAAGCTCGTCGACGGCAGTATGCCGGGTTTCGCCGCCTGTGTCGGCGCCATGCCGACCAACGCGGAAGCGGTCAAGCTGGCGAACGAGCTCAGGGAGAGGAACATCCTTGTATTTATGTTCGGCGAGACCAACGGAAAAAGCATGGCCGAACAGCTGGCCGAGGAAGGCGTGCAGATGGGCTGGGATTCATACCTTGTGCCTTACGGCAAGGACATAACAGCCGCCAGTTACGCCCTGGGGTTCGCCGCGAGGTCAGCTATGACGTTCGGCGGGATAGCACCCGGCGGGCTTAAAGAAGCTCACGACATCCTACTCTATAATAAGAACCGCGTTTTCGCGTTCGTCCTGGCTCTCGGCGAGGTGGATGACGAGAAATACGCGACAGCGGCCGGAGCCATAAACTACGGATTCCCGGTCATAGCGGATACGGACATACCGCAGATACTCCCGACGGGTATCTGTTCTTACGAACACGTAGTCTCCAACGTAACGCACGACAAGATGGTCGAGACGGCCATAGAGGTCCGCGGCGTCAAGATCAAGATCACCAAGATCAACGTACCGGTGCCTTACGGCCCCGCCTTTGAAGGTGAAAGGATCAGGAAAGAGCAGATGTTCGTCGAGTTCGGCGGACAGAAGTCAACAGCTTTCGAGTATCTCAGGATGCGGGACTTGGACGACGTCGAGAACGGCAAGATCGAACTCATCGGTCCCGATATCGACAAGATGCCCGAAGGTTCGGCACAACCGCTAGGCATAGTCATCGATGTCGCCGGGCGTAAGATGCAGCAGGATTTCGAACCCGTCCTCGAGCGCCAGGTACACCACATGATAAACGGTGCCGAAGGCGCCTGGCACATGGGACAGCGGGACATGAACTGGCTAAGGATAAGCAAATCGGCCAAGGATAAGGGATTCAATGTCAAGCATTTCGGCGAGATACTGCTCGCTAAGCTTATTGACGACTTCCCCGCTATCGTTGATAAAGTACAGGTCACATTATATACGGATGAGAAAGCAATGGCTGACCTCATGGAAGAGGCGAGACAGGCGTTTATCCATCGCGACGAACGCGTGGCGGGGTTGACGGATGAGTCTGTCGACACGTTCTATAGCTGTACGCTATGCCAGAGTTTCGCGCCCAATCATGTCTGCATAATCTCACCGCAGCGCCTCGGCCTCTGCGGCGCCTACAACTGGCTCGACGCCAAAGCGGCTTTCGAGATCAACCCGGCCGGCGCCAATCAACCGATCACCAAGGGAGACACGATCGATGAGCGGCTCGGTCAGTGGACAGGCGTCAACGAGGTAGTGGTTCAAAAAAGCAATCAGAGCGTTCAGAACATCAGCGCGTATTCGATCATGATCGATCCGGAGACATCATGCGGGTGTTTTGAATGCATAGTAGCGATCCTTCCCGTGGCCAACGGGGTAATGATAGTCAACCGAGAACATTCGGGCATGACGCCGACAGGCATGAAGTTCTCGACGCTGGCGGGTTCGGTCGGAGGCGGCGCGCAGACTCCCGGATTCTTAGGTGTCGGCCGCCAGTATATAACGAGCGAGAAGTTCATCTCGGCAGAGGGCGGCTTCAAACGCATAGTATGGATGCCCAAGGAGCTTAAAGACAGTCTCGAATCGCAGCTCAAGAAGCGCGGGGAATCGATCGGCATTCCCGACTTTTTCGACAAGATAGCGGACGAGACTGTCGGCACGACAGAGGATGAGGTGCTGGCATTTATGCAGAAAGTCGGCCACCCGGCGCTCGAGATGGAAAGCATACTGGAATTCAGTGTCTAAGAGAGGAAGTAAGGAAGTGAGGAAGCAAGGAAGAAATGGAGAGGATCTGATATGGCGTTAACCGGGATTGACATATTTAAGCTGCTGCCGAAGACCAACTGCCAGGAATGCGGTGTTCCGACATGTCTGGCATTCGCAATGAAACTGGCAGCCGGCCAGGCCGAGCTGTCTAGCTGTCCGCATCTGTCGGACGACGCGAAGGCGGCTTTGGGGGAAGCGTCTGCACCGCCGATCCGGTTGGTGACCATGGGAAGCGGCGACGACGCGTTCAAGGCGGGCGGAGAACTGGTCATGTTCAGGCATGATAAGACGTTCTTCAATCCATGCGGATATGCATTGCTGATAGACGATACTTCGGGCGCGTCCGAGATCGACGGCAAACTGAAGCAGGTAAATGAGTCGCATTTTGTACGGGTGGAACAGGATCTGAAGGCCGACATGGTGGCCGTCAAGTGTTCTTCCGGTAAGCCCGAGACATTCGTAGAGATAATAGAGAAAGTCAAGGCGGCGACATCACTTCCATTGATCCTGATGAGCGATAACCCGGAAGTGATCCACGCCGGCATGGCCGTCAACGGTGAAGCTCCCCTGATCTATGGCGCCAACAAAGACAACTATGAAAAGATGGCGGACCTGGCGAAGACACACAAGACAGCCCTGGCTGTAATATCAGACAACGGTATAGACGGGCTGAACGACCTGGTGCCGAAGATAGAAGCGCTCGGCGTTAAGGACTTGGTGCTGGATCCCGGTTATAGGAATCCTAAGGAGACACTGCAAAGCCTCGTTTATATGAGGCGTGGCGCGCTGGTCAAAAAGATAAAAGCGTTCGGGTATCCGACGATCGCCTTTCCGGTGGAAGAGACGTCCGATGAGATGATGGAGACGCTGCTCGCCGGGTTATATACATGTAAATACGGCAGCATCATAGTCGTCGGCAACCTGAAACCGCAGTACGCGCTACCGCTCTATGTATTGAGGCAGAATATTTATACGGATCCGCAGAGGCCGATGCAGGTAAAGCAGGGTATCTATCCGATCGGAACGCCGAATGAGAACTCGCCCGTCCTGGTCACGACCAACTTCTCGCTGACTTATTTTATTGTCACCGGGGAAGTGGAAGGCAGCAGGGTGCCGGCATGGATGTTGATCCAGGACGTTGAAGGCCTCTCGGTCATGACAGCGTGGGCGGCCGGCAAATTCGTGCCGGAAAAGATAGCCCCGTTTATTAAGGGAAGCGGTATCGAGGAAAAAGTAAAACACCGCAAGCTGGTCATCCCCGGTTACTTGTCGCAGATGAGCGGTGAGCTGGACGATGAGCTTGAAGGCTGGAAAGTGGAAGTCGGGCCGCGAGAAGCCGCCGATCTTCCGGCGTTCCTGAAGGCCTGGAGCGCATAAACAAGAGCTGAAGAACTGAAGGATGAAGATCTGAAGGTTCGTTTTTACGACTGGATTTTCCTTCAGCCTTCAGCTCGCGTTTTGGAGGTTCTATGACAAGAGAGTATATGCCGCCTTGCCAGGCGGCTTGTCCTATCTCAACGGATGTGCAGGGTTATTTGATGCATTCAGCGCTCGGAGATTTCTCCGGCGCATACCTTAACGCGCGCCTGACCAATCCTTTTATTTCTTCTTGCGGATTCATCTGTTTTCATCCTTGCGAAGAGAAATGCCGGCGCGAGGGTGTCGACCGCGCTCTTTCCGTGATGGCCCTGAAAAGAGCGGCATCCGAATTGGGACGGCACGCAACTGTCGAAAATCAAGCTAAGAAGACAGGCAAAAAGATCGCCGTTATCGGAGGCGGCCCCGCGGGCCTTACCGCGGCACAGGACCTGTGTATTCTCGGACATGATGTAACGGTGTTTGAGCGTGAATCTAAAGCCGGCGGCATGCTGAGCCAGACGATCCCGAAGTACCGCCTGCCTCGCGAAGCCGTCGAAGACGACATAAGATGGATAGAATCGGCGGGTGTGAAGCTTAAGACCGGCAAAGAAGCCGGTAAGGATTTTATGATCGAAGATCTTAAGAACCAGGGGTTCGAAGTGACCCTGATAGCGACAGGACTCCCTGTAAGTCGCAGCTTACCGGTATTTCCGGATGAACATAGATCGATCTATCTGGCATTACCGTTTTTAAAAGCCGTAGCAAACGGCGAACGGCCGAAGTTGGGAGATGAAGTCATCGTCGTCGGGGGAGGCAATGTCGCCATCGACGTCGCCAGGTCAGCAAAAAGGCTGGGCGTAAAACAAGTCAAGTTGGTCTGCCTTGAGTCGCGCGAGGAGATGCCCGCGCATTCATGGGAGATCGAAGAAGCCGCCGAAGAGGGAATCGAGATGAACTGCTGTTTCGGGCCCTACGAAGTGATGGGCGGCGAACCCATGGAAGGCCTTAGGTGTCAAGCGGTAAAGAGCGTTTTCGATAGAGACGGTAGGTTCAACCCGACATTCTTTGAGGACAAATTCAACGAGGTCGGCGGGGACACCATAATAGTCTCGATCGGCCAGGGTAGAGATGTGTCATGGCTGGGTGACAGCGCGCAAGCAGTCTTGAACGACGAGGTGGACGGGGTGTTTTCTGCGGGTGAGTTTGCCGTCGGGCCAGGGGGTTGCGTGGACGCGATGAAGAACGGCCACACGGCGGCGGTTAAGATCGATGAATATCTGACCGGTGAGGTGATGGAAACCGGCGACCAAAAAGTCCTGGGTGAACTACCCGAGCGCATGAGGGAACAGGTCAAAGTAAGAGAGAGGATCGAACGGGATATACGCCCGGCATTGGAAAGGATCGATGACTTCGATCTGTTCGAGGCCGGTTATGCACAGAAATATGCCTGCAAGGAGGCTCTCAGATGTATGTCTTGCGCCGCGGGAGCGGTGGTCGATAAAGGGAAATGCGTGGCGTGCCTCACATGTGTAAGAGTGTGCCCGTATGAGATCCCCAAGATAGGTCCCGAGTCGGTCGCCGTTATAGATCCGGAAGAATGCCAGGCGTGCGGCATATGCATAACAGAGTGTCCGGCGCTGGCTATCGGTTTCCGGCGCGACCAGGAAGAGCGGCTGTTCAAAGCTATCGAAGAAGCGGCGTCCTCTTCAGCGGGCATCGATTTCTACTGCCGGAACCGCTTGTTCTTTGAGGACGAAAAGACTCAAAAGGATAGAGCAAGGATAAACGTCACGTGCATCGCGCATGTCAGCGCCCGCGCGATACTTAAGGCATACGAGCTGGGAGCGCAGGCGGTTACGCTGTACGTATGCCCGGGCGATGAATGTTTCTATAAGGAAGGGCATGAATGGGCGCAAGACCGCGTTCAAAATGTGAAGTCGGTACTGGCGGCAGCCGGTTACGAACCGGATTCGCTGACATATAAGGATGAAGTCTCATGATCATAGGAGAAAAGAAGCCGCTTGACGAGATCTTGGAAATGATCTCAGAGTATAAGAAAGTATTGATAGCCGGATGCGGCACATGTGTCACCATCTCGTATGCCGGGGGTGAAAAAGAGGCGGCAGAGCTCGCTTCAGCAATAAAGATGGCAGACAAAAAGGCCGGCGTAAAGAGAGAGATCCGGGAACTGACTCCCTTAAGGCAATGCGAAGTAGAGTATGTCCGGGAGATGGAAGACCAGGTCAAATGGTCTGACGTGGTATTGTCGCTGGCGTGCGGAGTCGGAGTCCAGACGATGGCCGATCAGTTTTCGGGAAAGCGCGTCCTGCCGGGCGTCAACACGATGATGCTGGGAAGCCACGGCGCCGACCGCGTGTTCAAGGAATACTGCGGCGCCTGCGGCGATTGCATATTAGACGAAACGGGTGGGATATGTCCTATCGTCAGATGTTCTAAAAGCATGCTCAACGGTCCATGCGGCGGTTCCTCGAACGGCAAGTGCGAGGTGTCGCCGGAAATCGAATGCGGCTGGCAGCTCATATACGACAAATTGAAAGAGCTGAAGAAAGCGGAGGAATGGGACGTGAACCGGCCGCCGAAAGACTGGCGATCGAGCTGGCACGGAGGACCGAGAATAGTGAATAAGGAAAGCGGAAAAAGGAAAGCGGAAAGTGAAGAGCGGGAGTAATTTAGAGAAGAAGTTGAATAGTGGAAAATTCGCGGTGACGGCCGAGTTGGGACCGCCACGGAACTGCGATATGTCGGTCGTCGAGGAGAAGGCGAAGATACTCAAAGGATATGCCGACGCGGTAAACATCACCGATTGCCAGACGGCTATCGTCAGGATGTCGTCGATAACGTCCGCTGTGGCTTTGATGAAACAAGGCCTTGAGCCGGTGATCCAGATGACGTGCCGTGACCGCAACCGTATCGCTATACAGAGTGAGATACTCGGCGCAGCGGGACTTGGTGTAAGGAACATGTTATGCCTGACCGGCGATCACCAGAAGTTCGGAGACCACCCGGAGGCAAAAGGTGTCTGGGACTTAGACTCGATACAATTAATAGCAGTGGTCAAGAAGATGCGGGATGAGCATCTGCTCTCCAGCGGTTACGACATGGAGAAACCGGTACAGATGTTCATAGGCGCAGCCGAGAACCCGTTCGCCGATCCTTTTGAATGCCGGGCGGCCCGCCTTGAGAAAAAGGTGGAAGCGGGAGTCGACTTCATCCAGACGCAGATAGTCTACAATATCGAGAAATTCGAAAAGTGGATGGAAGAGGTAAGAAAAAGAGGCCTTCACGAACGGGCCTATATAACCGTTGGTGTTACTCCGCTCAAGTCGATCGGCATGGCCAGATATATGAAATCGAATGTCCCGGGGCTGGATGTCCCCGACAGTTATATAGAACGTCTTAGCAAGGCCAAAGAAGACGGAAAAGACCTGAAACAGGAAGGTATTCAGGTAGCCATCGATATCATAGATAGGGTAAGAAAGATCCCGGGTGTCAAGGGGATACACATCATGGCGATCGAATGGGAGGAAGCGGTACCCGAGATCGTCAAGGGTGCCGGATTGAAATAGGAGGACGACGATAAACGAGCTGACTACGATCATCGATAAGTATAGAGATAGGAAAGGCGCCGTGATCCCGCTATTACAGGAGATACAAGCGCATTACGGGTACCTGGACGAAAAGGTGATGCGGAAAGCCTCGTCCAGTCTTGGGATACCGCTGAGCGACCTCTATGGCGTGGCCACTTTCTATTCACAGTTCTCTCTCGAGAAGACCGGTTTATATATAGTAAGGGTCTGCCACGGTACGGCATGCCATGTAAACGGGGCAAGGGACATTACAGAAGCGATCAGAGAGAAACTGGGCATAGAAGAGGACGAGACGACCGGCGACGGCAGGTTTACGCTCAAGACGGTCGCCTGTCTTGGCGCGTGCAGCTTGTCGCCGGCGATGATCATAAACGATACGGTATACGGCAGGCTGACCAAGAAAAAAGTGACACAGATAATCACCAGGTTGATGGAGGAAAACAATAAGAAAATCCTTAAGAAATAGCCTTACAGGGAGGAGAAGAAGATGCTGGCAATAGGTGAGAAGATAAACGTTATCTCGAAGAAGATAGGGAAAGCGATGGCCGAGAGGGACGAGGCGGCCATAAGGGAGATGGCGAAGGCTCAGGTAAAGGCGGGAGCCAACATTCTGGATATAAACATCGGAAGCACCAAGGAAGGGCCGGCAAGGATGGAGTGGCTGGTCAAGGTGGTGCAGGACGAGGTCGATATCCCGTGTTCGCTGGATTCACGGAATCCGGAAGCGATCGAAGCCGGCCTCAAAGTACACAAAGGCCAGGCGATGATAAACTCGACGGATGGTACGGCGGAGATGCTGGATGTGTTGATGCCACTGGCTGCGCAGTATAAAGCCAAGATCATAGGCCTCACCATGACCAAGGGCATCCCGCGGGATGCCACCGAGCGCGCGGCGATCGCGGTCGATATCATGGGGTCGGCTATGACTCACGGGGTGGACCTTGAAGACCTGTACCTGGATCCTTTGGTGCTGCCGATCAAGGTAGCGCAGAACCAGGCGATCGAGGTCTTTGAGGCGATCAAACTTTTCAGGCAGCTGAACGACCCGCCGCTTAAGACCGTAGTGGGCTTAAGCAACATCTCGAACGAGGTGTTCGGCGAGGTCAAAGAGAGACTCGACAGAGTCTTCCTGGTAAGCTTGATGGCTCTCGGCCTGGATGCGGCGATCGTGGACCCGCTTGATACGGAGCTGATGAATTCCTTAAAGACTGAACAGATATTCAGAGGAGACATTCTCTATTGTGACTCGTATCTCGATTAGCGCGGAAGA
>JAGVPG010000004.1 GCA_020052375.1 Actinomycetota bacterium
GACCGGGCTCAACGAGGCGTTTGTAATCGGTGAGGAAACCAGAGATAGACTGATATCCGAAGATCCAAAAAGCGCTGAGATTATAAAGCCATTCCTTGCTGGCCGCGATATAAAGCGCTACATACCTCCAAGATCAGATAAGTTCCTGATTTTCACGAGGAGAGGTATCAACATAAAAAAATATCCTGCTATTGAACGCCATCTCCATAAATATAAGGATAGGCTTACACCAAAGCCAAATGGCTGGACAGGGAAAGATTGGAAGGGTAGAAAACCTGGTTCTTATAAATGGTATGAGATTCAAGACACCATTGACTATTATAAAGAGTTTGAAAAACCAAAAATTCTTTGGCCAGGTATTAGTGCAGAGGTTACTTCATTTGCAGTTGACGAATCAGGTTTCTATGGAAACGATAATAATCAACTAATTATTTCCGATGACTTATATCTGCTTGGAATACTCAACTCTTTAGTCATGAAGTTCTTTCTAACAAATATTTGCGACATAGTGCAGGGTGGATTCTATCGACTGAAAATAATCTATGTGAGTAGCCTTCCAATAATTCAAATAGATAAGTCAGTACAAGAAAGAAAAGCTCAGAGTAAAAGACTGCGGAACTCTGTTGAAGTAATGCTCGAACTAAACAAAAAAATTGCGTATACGAAAACACCTTATGAAATAACAGCAATCCGAAACCAGATCGACGCCATCGACCGCCAGATCGACCAGCTCGTATATGAGTTGTATGGATTGACGGATGAGGAAATCAAAATAGTGGAGGGATAAGTATGAGAATGCTGTTAGAATCGAAATGTCTAAAATCTTATTTATTAATTAGAAGATTCATACCTCGATGAGTTGGGACGATGGTCTTTCTAGTGAACAAAAAGCTGCTGCTTCACACATAGGTCAGCATGCGCGTCTTCTCGCAGGTCCCGGTACAGGAAAAACGCTGAGTCTTACAAGAAGGATTATCTATCTAATCAAAGAAGTGGAAGTTCCTGCATCTGAGATCTTGGTTGTAACGTTTACTCGAGCCGCAATGACTGAACTTAGAAACAGGTTGGCGAGCGAGCTTGGACAAGGTGCAATTCTCCCCCACATTGCTACTCTACATTCATTTGCTTTAAGTACAATTCTTCAAAGTCCATCGGGGACTCGACTACCGCAACCAATTCGCATTGCAGACGATTATGAGGAACGGTGGATTGTCCAGGAGGATCTAAAAGAAATTCTTGGAGCAAGAATTAGAGACATTCAGGAGCTTATGAATAAAATGTCCGCGGACTGGGAACAATTGACTGCAGATGTAGATGGCTACGAAGAAAGATTTCCCAACCCGGAGTTTCTTGCAGCATGGAGAGAACACCGAAGAGTATATGGTTATACATTGCGAGCTGAGCTCGTATATCAGTTGAAGAACTCGTTAACGGAAGGTGGTATTGATTTCTATGATCCACCCCAATATGTGCTGGTTGACGAGTATCAAGACTTAAATGCTTGTGATTTGTCTGTTATACACTCCCTTGTTAATTCAGGTGCTGAATTATATGGAGCAGGCGATGATGACCAAAGCATTTATGCATTTAGATATGCAAATCCGAATGGAATAAGGAATTTTAGTTCTGATTTTGATCCATCCAGGGACCTTGAGCTTGTTGAATGTAAAAGATGTGATAGCACCATTATTGATCTTGGTTTATTTATTGCGCGCCAGGATCCACGTCGCTTTCCAAAACTATTAAGGTGTAGTCCAAGGGCTGGAGAAGGATTGGTCGAACTATTAAGATTTCCAAATCAAAACGCTGAAGCACAGTCTATTGCTGATATATGTAAATGGCTTGTAGACGTACAGCATTTAGAACAAGGTAATATATTAATTCTTTTCAGAAGTGACCATAATCGGCAGTTTTCAAAATTAATCCAAGAATATTTGGCTAGGAGGGGGCTAAATTTCTCAATAAATATAGATCCCTTAGCGCCATTGAACTGTTTAAGAGACGATAACAACAATGAACAAGTTGAAGGTCGTTGCGTTTTCGCACTTATGCGTTTATTAGTAGACAGAAACGATAGCCTAGCTTGGCGAACACTTCTAAAACTTAGAGCAAATAATATTGGATCTTCAGCAATATCAGCTCTCTATGGCCTATCACGAAGGTCTGGTGAAACCTTTTCAATGAGTATTCAAAGAGTAAAAGCTAACCCAGGACTAATCCCACGCTTTGGCTCTGTAATAAAAAGAGAAATAGAAGAAATTGAACTAATCCTTGTTGACTATAGTTTTAACAATCCCGATACCTTATACGAAGATTTATCTCAGTTTGTTGAAACGCAGGTTAACAGTGATAGTGAGCGTGAGGATGTGCTTAAGTTGTTTAGAAGCGTACTCAGGCCTGAGACGCCTACTAATCTTCCTGTTCTCATTCAATCATTAACAGTTACATTGGGTGACAAGGAACAAGACATGGTGGCTGGAGCAATAAACATGATGACCATGCATCAAGCAAAGGGACTAACTGCAGATGCTGTATTTATTATTGCCTGTGAAGATGAATATATTCCAGGTAGAAACCAAGGAGAGCTAGAAGAAGATGAACGGAGACTCCTATATGTTTCAATAACTCGTGCAAAGCATTATGTTTTTATTACACATTGTCAGAACCGGACAGGTTCACAGCAACGCAGTGGTAGGAATACGGATACTTCAAATCGAACCCTTTGTCGTTTTCTTAGCGGTGGGCTAATTTCTTCGAGAGATGGGCAAGAGTTCTGCAATAGCCTGAACCAGCATATATAGTTTAAAAGAGCTGATTAAACTACTAGTTTTGTAACTACATTTATTTTGATGATTTGCGTGTTTTCTTCTTTTCTCTCTGAGAAAGTGCACTAGCGGCAGAAGATTTTGAGTCCTTACTTGTTCGTTTGTCCCTAAGTACTTTTGAAGCTTGTTTTGCGACTTTGGCACTCGTCACTTTTTTAGCCATCATAAAACTTCTTTCGTATCGCGGTATCGTTGTTATGGGTTAAAATTAGTTCCCCCGCAGGATGGACATGGTGGTAGCGTATCGTCAGTGTCGTCTAAACGTACTTTTTGTCCACAATTAGTGCATGTGTAGGTTCCAATCCCTGGTTTTTCTCCTGTAGTTGACATACTAAGGACCCCCTTTCGAATTTCCGTGCATTCTAAACATAACGAACGAATGTTCGCATGTCAAGTCCAAGCTTATATTCTATATATATATATATATTGCTTTAAGTGCTAATCGGAGAGATAATATCAGCACTTTGTTAGTTAAAAAGATGAGGATTTCTGCCTGATTATATGTTGATTTTGGAGGATGACAAAGCAAGAATGATTCATCGAAAACACAGTCGTACGTTTGGGCGTTGATGTGAATAAAGAACCACGTGTAAAGAAAATATTGGTTTCTTTCGGTGAACGGAGGCTAAGGGGCGAAATCGGCAAGGTCTTCGTTGGTGGTGAATGCTGTCCGAAGGTAGGGCTTCGCGATGTATTTGACCGGGACATGTCGATTTGGACTAAAGAGGAAAGACGTTTTATTTGGAATGCCCATTTTGATTTTTTAGTTATAGATAAGGATCACAAGCCGATTACCGCAATCGAGTTTGATGGATCGCAGCACTCCAATTCTCAACAAAGACATAGAGACACACTGAAAGATACAATCTGCAGGAAAGCAAGTCTACCCTTAATGAGGTTTTCAACTACTGACTTACACCCAACACCAGGGCTAGACGATCAGACATGGGCAAGTTTCATGATGTCCGTTAAAGCGGTGGCAGGCCAAAGCGCCGATCAGGTCTTTCAATTGATTCTTGAGTACTTAAAGTGGAGCGTAAGTGAAATTAACAAAGGGGAAGAAAACTCTTCGTTAACGCGCGGTTTTGTGCCATTCTTTAGCGTTGAGGAATTCGCGCAAATCCTTATTAATTCAAAGCATTCTCAAGAGAACGCGCTGATTATTCTCCAACTCAAGGCAATTATTCATGATATAAAGGGAAAAATGATAGAAGTTAATCCTGATTTGACTGATGATGAGTTCGCTGAGTATATGACGTCAATACTTGAAAAGTCAGAGGGTCAGAGTCAATGAAGAAGGGGTCAGGTCTTGTATTTTGACATTTCGTGATTCCGTTTTTCTGGGTTCTTCGACGACCTGACGGTCGCCTCAGAGATAACACTATTGAGCTGCAGAAGTTTTGAGGTTCCAAAATGGAACCTCAAACAGTTCGGGAGGCCGACCTAAAGGTCGGCTGCTACAAAGACCTCTCGAATCGCGGATTGCTAATTACTCGTTATCGAGCGCCTCTGAATAGCACCTTTTTGTCTGTATCCACACAGTTCCATGGTCTAGACCATGGAACCACTCACGAGCTGGTGGCGTGTTTTGGATTGCAAGGTCTGTAACGCAAATGGTTAAATAGTCTTTATGAGATATTACTTCTATTTGGATGAGACAGGTGATCATGGTCTGTCTTTTATTGATGAAAACTTTCCTATATTTCTACTATGCGGGTGTCTGATCAGCGCGGAAGCTATCGCAAAGCTGAACGAGGAACTAGACGATCTAAAGGTAGATTTCTTTGGTTCCACGGAAGTAATTCTTCACTCGCGGGACATAAGGAAATGCGAGGGTGCTTTTCAAAGACTGTTTGATCTTGAACTGAAAGCCAGATTCTACAAGGAACTCAATACCCTTATATCCAAGGCGGACTTTAATATCATTGGCGGAGCAGTCAACAAAACCGAACATATAAAGCGATATGGGAAAGGAGCAGCTGATCCGTATGCCCTTTCGTTCTCATTCATTCTAGAAAGAATGGTCTATTGTCTTGATAATCGTGACCGGAAATCTGTCGTTGATATCCACGTAGAGAAGCGTGGCAAAAAGGAAGATCGTTTGCTTATTGGGCATTTCAACTCAACAGTTGATGGGGGAACATATTACGTATCGTCTGAAAGATTAAAACATCGGATTGCAGACTTTAGATTTCACAGTAAACTCGAAAATATTAATGGGCTGCAACTGGCAGACCTGTGTGCATATCCACTAGCGCGATATGTTATGAATCCGGAAATGCCTAGTCCAGCCTTTGAAATCATTAAAGATAAGATCTACTGTGATCGTAAAGGAAGATTTGACGGTTGGGGGTTGAAAGTATTTCCATAAAACAAAAAGTCCCCCGAAGGAGACCTCTCGCCGACCGGGGACACCCCGATCCAAGTACATTGTAAAACATTTTTTTGGTTTTTGTCAAAAATATTTTACGCTCAGCCTGCCAGTTCTTTAATTTCTTTAAAAACGATACATGATTGTTGTATCTTGAATTGCCATTCCTGCTATACGCGTGTTTCTATAGTTTGCTCACTTCGTTTGGAATGACACAAGGAGAGTGGCCGACCTGAAAGTCGGCGGCTACAAGATACTTATTTTCCCGTTTTACGATTTACCGTTTGTGAACAATGTGCATTGTGGGAGCAGGAGGCGAAAACAACAGCATTATACATCCTGTGCTTGGGGAGGTTGAAGAATTCTTCGAGCGTGATATCTTTAGCGAGAAGATTTACTTCAACCTAGCCCGGGCACACATATTTTATGTCTTTCACTTACTGCGAGCACTCACTTTTCTAGAGTTCTTGGCGTTGGAAGATCAAGAGAGCGGTAACTAGAAACAACACTGTCAGTATCAGCGTGGTGAGGATCGGCCAGTAAGATTGGGCGATGCCGGCTTGTCCTTTTAGGATCTTGTCCGCTAGAGTCGGGAGAGCGCCCGGGGAGTATTTAGAAAGGGCTGTATTGAAGACAGGTAGGATCGAAAGGACTGCGAAACCGAGGATGGACAGGCCGCCGGCGGCGATCTGGTTGGAGAAGACAGTAGAAAAAGAGAGAGTAATGACGATGATCAGGAAATAATAGACGAGGAATAGCAGGTTTGCCTGGGTAAAAGCAGCCGACTTGTCTCCGCCAAAGATGGCTAGCGCGTACAGATAACAGATGAACGCGCCGATCTTGATCGATCCGAGTATCAATATGGATTGAGCGAGAAGTTTGGACAGCACGAAAGCGGTTCTTGAGACAGGTTTTGTGAGGACCAGCTGGATCGTATTACGGGCTTTCTCCTCGCTGACAAGCCCCATAGTAAACAGGATCGTTGCCAGGATACCCATTTGCGCCAGATTTTTTGTCCATTGTATCAACGCGTCAAGCAGGACGGGCTCCGGGATCTTGATCGATATGCCTTTCGGCATGGCGAAGCTTATGATCTGTGGAGTATATTTCGCGGCTGGCGGGGAGAGCAGAGCGAAGAAAAGAAACACTGCCGGGACGACCCACAGTCTGTAAGTCTTTCCGATCGCTAGTAGCTCCTTTTTAAAGAGCGCCATGGTTCTATGCCTCTCCCATCATATTCATGAAGATCTCCTCGAGCGAAGGTTCCGCCGTCTGAAAACTTTTCAAAGCGACCCCGGAATCGGCGATCAATCGCGGGAGTTCTTTTTGGCCGCTTTCGATATCTTTTGTCTTAACGGTCAGGATAAAGGATTCCGTCCGTTCGATCTTCTCGATCCACGCGAGATCCTTGATCGATTCCTCAAAACGAGAGGGGTTGGATTCAAACTCGATGGTGAACGATGGTTTAGCGTACCCTTCTTTCAATGTGTCAAGATTCGCCTCGGTCATCAGTTTTCCCTTGTTCAGGATGGCGACGGAATCGCATACGCGTTCGACGTCATTCAATATATGAGTAGAGAAGAATACAGTGATCTCTTTGCCGAGAGATCCGATCAGCTCCAGAACTTCTTTACGCCCGATCGGGTCCAGAGCCGATGTCGGCTCGTCCATCAGGATGACTTCCGGATCATTCATAAGTGCCTGGGCGATCCCAAGCCTCTGTTTCATACCTCTTGAGTATCCGCCGATCTTCTTTCCGACACCGGTCAGGCCGGTGAGGTCAAGCAGTTGTTCGATCTTCCTCTTTGACGCGCTGGTAGGGAGATTGAAGATGCCGGCGACAAATCCGAGGTATTCATCAGCTGTCATCCAGCCATAGAAGCTCGGGACGTCGGGAAGAAAACCGATGACTTTCCGGACAGCGGAAGCATCCTTGACTACATCATAACCCAAGATGCGCGCGGTCCCTGATGTGGGTCTGGCAAGGCCGGTAAGCAACCGTTGCGTAGTCGTCTTGCCGGCGCCGTTCGGCCCGAGAAATCCAAAGACGCTACCCTGTTCCACAGTAAGCGATAGATGATCGACGGCCGCTTGTTTGCCGAATACCTTGGTGAGTTCGTCGACCTCGATAGCATTACTCATCGCCTCTCCTGCCGAGGACGAAGTACACGATCGGACCGAGGAGCTCACCGAGTATGATCACCAGGATCCAGATGAGTTTATTCCCGCCGGTCACTTTCTTACGCTTTGACAGGTCGATAAGGGCTGCGATCTGCATCACGAGTTGAAGGATGATGATCGGTAGTAGTACAAGCAGCAATGCTGAATAGAACTTCACTTAGCCTCCATGCACTATTGGTAAATATGATTGATCCATATAAGTATAGCAATATCCGTGCGACCCTTCCCGCTAAGGAAACGGGTTGATTAATAATAAAGATAGTTTATAATAGATATAAGGAATGATTATTGCGGGGGCAAAGGCGCTGGGCGCTCCGCGGGCTGCAAACCCGTTGGCCTTGCCTGAACCGCAAGGAGGAGGTTCGATTCCCCTTGCCCCCTCCATAGAGGGAGATAAGAGATTTGAGAAACCTCGTAGTAGGTATAGCAGGACATATAGACCACGGAAAGACTTCGCTTGTAAAGTCGCTGACGGGTATCTCCACGGACCGCCTGAAGGAAGAAAAAGAGAGGCAGATGTCGATCGACATCGGGTTCGCTTATCTTAGACTTCCTTCAGGCAGGGAGATCGACATGATCGACGTGCCCGGACACGAGAAATTCGTCAAAAACATGGTCTGCGGAGCTTCGGGCATCGATGTCGGTCTCCTGGTGGTAGCGGCGGATGACGGTGTGATGCCTCAAACCAGGGAACACCTCGATATCCTCCGGCTCATAGGGGTAAAACGCGGAGCGATCGTGATCACGAAGACAGATCTGGCTGACGACGATATGCTTTCGATCATTGACGAGGATATCGGGACTTTGGTGGAAGACACATTCCTTGAAGACTGTCCGGTCGTCAAGTTCTCGGCGCGAACGGAACAGGGCAAAGAAGAAGTCATCAGAATGCTCGACGGCATCTGCCATGATGCGGAAGCGAAAGATGAAAGGAAAGACTTCCGGATGCCCATCGATCATGTTTTCAGTGTTTCAGGTTTTGGTACGGTCGTTACAGGGACAGTCGGCTCGGGATCGATAAAGAACGGTGATGAGATCGTCGTCTATCCGGCTGGGATAAAGACCAGGGTAAGAAGCTTGCAAACGCACACGGACACAGTGCAGGAGTGCTCGGCGGGACAAAGGGTCGGGATAAACATCTCAAACGTGACTACCGAAGACCTGAAACGGGGGATGATCGTAGCCAGACCCGGAGCCCTTGAAAAGACGCATATAATCAATGTGCGCATAGACCACCTGTCATCATCGGGGCGCAAGCTGGTCGATTGCGAGAAGGTCATGCTCTACACGGGGACATCGGAAAGCGTCGCTCGTATCGTATTCATCGAAAAAGACGGACTCGAACCTGGCGAAACAGGGCTTGCACAGTTCAGACTGGATCGTTCGATCGCGCCGGCCGTCTTCGACAGGTTCATCATCCGCCGTCTGTCACCGCAGGTGACGATCGGTGGAGGTCTTATCCTGGAGGTCACAAAGAAGAAATACCGGCGGGTTGACAAGGGGACAGCGGAGCATCTAAGGACGATAGAAACAGGTTCGGCGGAAGAAAGGGTGGAAGAACTCTTCAGACGGTCGAGTTTCCTAAATCCTATGCCTAGCAACCGCATCGCAAGGATGGCATCTTTAGGCCGGACGGACGCGCATGTTATCATCGACGGTATATACAACGCGGGAAACCTGATGCGTCTACCGGCCGGCTTGATCCATATCGCCCAGTATCAAAGACTGAAAAGCGTTTTGATGGAACGCTTGAAAGCGCATGTTGAAAAGAAGCCCCTGGATACGGTCTTTCCGAGAGAAGAGATCAGGGCTATGATATCCAGTCGCCTGGACTGTGAGCTATTCAACAGGGCTCTCGAGGATCTGGCTAGGGAT
Organism: Actinomycetota bacterium; assembly: GCA_020052375.1. Taxonomy (GTDB): domain Bacteria; phylum Actinomycetota; class JAHEXW01; order JAHEXW01; family JAGVPG01; genus JAGVPG01. Next base: position 9,253 of record JAGVPG010000004.1, read on the forward strand.
AAGACCATAGTCCTTACGGATAAAGGTATTCGGCTGAAGGGCCACAAAGCTGTTCTGAATAAGAAGCAGATGCAGATATTCAACGATATCGTGGATCTATCGAGTAACGGTGATATCAAGCCGATCTGGCGTTCGAACATAGAAGAACTCTCGTCAAAATACGGAAAGGCCGACGTCGATTCGGTTGTGGACCATCTACTGGACGAGAAACGGATCATACTTCTGAAAGACGGAAGCATTCTGACATCCGAAGCTTACGACAAAGGCATGCGGACACTCTTATCCTCATTCAATGGCTGCGATGGATTCGATCTGGGCTCTTTCAAGGATGTCCTCAACGTCGGCCGCCGCGCGGCGGTCTGTCTACTCGAACACTTTGATTCGATAGGTCTGACCTCGAGACAAGGTGATAAAAGACTGGTCGTCAAGACGTCTGATCGCTAAGGCGGGCAGATAAAAGATGATGTATAATCATCTATATGGATCTTCTGAAAGACCTTAATCCCCAGCAAAAGGAAGCCGTCATCCACGAGGAAGGACCCCTCCTTATCCTCGCAGGTGCGGGCAGCGGAAAAACGAGGGCATTGACCTGCCGGATCGCGTATATGATAAAAGGCCGTCGCGTGAATCCGTTGAACATCCTTGCCATAACGTTCACCAACAAAGCCGCCAGCGAGATGCGGAATCGTGTGGATGCTCTCCTCGGCAAGAACGTGAGCAAAGGGATGTGGGTGATGACCTTTCATTCGGCATGCGCCCGTATCTTAAGAAGCGACATCGGATCGCTGGGATATAAGAACACATTCACGATATATGACGACAGCGATTCCGAGAGGCTCATCAGGGATTGCTTGATCGAGTTACAGCTCGACCCCAAGAAGTTCGCGCCGCGCGCGGTCTTGAGCGTGATCTCTCATGCCAAAAGCGAACTGATCGACCAGGACACCTACGCTGCCGGGGCTTCATCTTATTTCGAACAGGTGACAGCCGAGGTATATAAACTCTACCAGCATCGCTTGTTCACCAGTAATTGCGTAGATTTCGACGATCTTATCATGTTAGCGGTAAACATGCTGGAACTGTATCCCAAGATACTGGACAAATGGCAGGAAAAATTCAGATATATATTGATCGACGAGTATCAGGATACGAACCACGCCCAGTTCCGTCTGGTCAGTCTGCTGGCGAGCAAATACAAGAACATCTGCGTGGTAGGCGACCCGGACCAAAGCATATATAAGTTCAGAGGGGCGGATATAAGGAACATCCTCGAGTTCGAAAGGGACTTCCCTGACCCCAAGATAATAAACCTGGAACAGAACTACAGGTCGACACAGACGATCCTGGATGCCGCCAACGCGCTTATAGAGAACAACCGGGGCCGGAAACCGAAGAACCTGTGGACGGACAAAGAAGCTGGAACGGGCATACTCTGGTATCAGGCCGAGAATGAACGCGACGAGGCGGTCTATGTCCTGACGGAGATCGAGAACCAGTGCCGTCGCAATAGTCGCAGCTTTAGAGACTTCGCGGTCTTCTACCGGACCAACGCTCAATCACGTGTCTTTGAAGAAGTCTTCATGAACTGGGAGGTCCCGTATCGAGTTGTCGGCAGCTTGAGGTTCTATGACCGGATGGAGGTCAAGGACATGCTGGCCTATTTGAGGGTGGTCAATAACGCGGACGATAACGTAAGCTTAAAGAGGATCGTCAACGTCCCGCGTCGGGGGATCGGAAAGACGACGATCGAACGGATCTCCGCTTACGCGAATACTATGGGCATGAGCTTGATGGATGCCCTGGAGGTCGTTCAAGACATTCCAGGCATCGGAGCGGCCGCGGTATCAAAGATCAAAGACTTTTGCGACATGATCAAGGGCTTCCAGGTGAAGAGCGCCGACGGCCTGCTTATTCTGGGGCAGGAGGTCGTTGAGAAGACCGGTTATATCCGGGCACTGGAAAAAGAACAGACGACAGAGGCGGCAAACAGGATAGAGAACGTAAAAGAGCTGGTCGGAGCGATGAAAGAGTTCGAGACTGCTTATCAAGGGGCAAGTCTTGATGATTTCCTAGAAAAGGTCGCCCTGATCACTGACTTAGACTCATATGACCAAGATGATGACGCGGTCACGTTGATGACCGTACATAACGCTAAAGGGCTTGAATTTCCGGGTGTGTTTATGGTCGGCATGGAAGAAGGGCTGTTTCCGCATTATAGATCGATGACGGACACGGCCGAACTCGAGGAAGAAAGGCGCCTGTGTTATGTCGGCATGACACGGGCAAAGGAACACCTATACCTTGTCTCAGCGTGGACTCGCACGATATTCGGCGGTATGAACTACGCTACGCAGTCGAGATTCTTACGGGAAATACCTGAAGAGTTATTGGATGTAGATGGCAAGGATGAAGCGACATCTTGACACGTTTCACAACGGCTCATATAATTAAATTATATTAATCACACCAAAATAGTAGGAATTAACATGTTCAAGAAGCTGAGAAGTGAATTCAATACAGTATTCGAGAAGGATCCGGCGGCGCGGAGCAGGATCGAAGTCCTGCTGGCCTACCCGGGTCTACATGCGATCCTTTTTCATCGTGTATCGCACTGGTTCTATCATCATAAGCTGGTCTTGATAGCCAGGTTGATATCGCATTTCGGAAGGTTCATGACCGGGATAGAGATCCATCCGGGAGCGATGATAGGCGAGAGGTTCTTTATAGACCACGGAATGGGCGTGGTCATCGGCGAGACATCAGAGATCGGGGATGACGTCCTTCTCTACCAGGGTGTGACGCTCGGCGGCACGGGAATAGAGAAAGGCAAAAGGCACCCTACGATCAGAAACAACGTTGTAGTGGGCGCGGGCGCGAAGGTGCTGGGAGCTATTACGATAGGCGATAATGTCAGGATAGGAGCGGGTTCCGTAGTCGTAAGGGATGTACCGGATAACACGACTGTAGTCGGCGTACCGGCCAGGGCCGTATTCGAGCAAGGGAAACGCGTGACACCGCTGGATGTTCTTGATCACGGCCAGCTCCCCGATCCTGAAGTGGAGATCGTGAAGATACTTGTTGATAGGATACACCGCCTGGAAGAGAGAGTGAATAAGATAAAAGAAGTCAAAGAGGTCAAGGATGTCGACGATATCAAGGAGATGAAAGAGTCGGAAGAGATGTTGAGGTGTTTTATGGATGGGGCAGGGATCTAAAATGAAGATGATATACATGGACCACGCGGCGACGACGCCAGTGCACAGATGTGTATTCGAAGCGATGGCGCCTTATCTGAAGGACAAGTTCGGCAACCCGTCCAGCTTATACTCGATCGGCCGGGAGATAAAGAAGGACATCGAGCAAGCAAGGGCTGAAGTGGCCGCGTTTCTGGGCGCGGAGCCGGAGGAGATCATTTTCTTAAGCGGCGGGACGGAAGCCGATAACACGGCCATAAAAGGTGTCCTTTTCGCATTGCGGGACAAAAAAGACCATTTCATCACATGTTCGATCGAGCACCATGCGGTCCTTGAGACGGCAATATTCCTGGAAAACCTGGGATTCAAGGTGACCGTCCTCCCGGTCGACTCGAACGGCCTCGTCGATCCGGGCGACGTGGAAAAAGCGATAACGGATAGAACGGCTTTGGTCTCGATCATGCACGCCAACAACGAGATCGGAACCGTCCAGCCGGTGGAGGAGATCGGCAGGATCGCTCAAGAGAAGGGCGTTTACTTCCATACGGACGCCGTTCAGACATTCGGGCATCTGCCGATAAACGTGGACGATCTGAATATCGATATGCTCGCGGTCTCCGCTCATAAACTATACGGGCCGAAGGGAGTCGGTGCTCTGTATGTACGCAAGGGCACCAAGATGACGCAGTTCATGCATGGCGGCGGTCAGGAAAGGCACCGGCGCGCCAGCACCGAAAACGTAGCCGGCATCATCGGCCTGGCTAAAGCGGTCGAGCTGGCGAAGGTGGGCCTTGACGAGGAGATCACACGGCTTACATCGTTGCGTGACCGGATGATCGACGGTATCATCGGGACCATCGAGAAAGTACATGTAAATGGTGACCGGGAAAAAAGGTTGCCGAACAACGTAAACATATGCTTCGAAGCGGTGGAAGGAGAATCACTCCTCCTGGCTTTGGATGGCAATGGTGTCGAGGCGTCCAGTGGTTCGGCTTGCAGTTCGGGAGCTTCGGAACCTTCACACGTATTAACGGCGATCGGGTTGGCTCCGGAGATCGCGTTCGGTTCGCTCAGGTTGACGCTCGGCAAAGGCACAACAAAGGAAGAAGTCGACTATATATTGGAAGTCCTGCCCAAAGTGATATCTAACTTACGGGCGATGAGCCCCGTCTGGAGCGGTTGATGATCGATATTACTGAAAAAGTGGATTATAAGGAGTATTCGAGAGAAGGCGTCAAAGAGGCGACAGGTGAAGTCGTCGTCGAGATGCCTCTTACTATTTATGTAGATAAAGAAGAACTTGTAACACTGCTCTGCACGCCCGAACGCATGGACTACCTGGCTCTCGGTTTCTTATGGAGCGAAGGCGTCATCAATACACCTGACGAGGTCAAAAAGATCGTCGTCGACGAGGAAAAAGGAGCCGTCTGGGTGGATGCCGCGATAGACCGGGAGTTCATCAAGGAGATGATGTTCAAGCGCCTGATCACATCCGGATGCGGCAAAGGGACGACTTTCTATAGCGTCGTCGACAAAGTGTCCGCGCAGCCGGTGGTTTCGGATATTAAGGTAACTCCGGAACAAGTACTTGACCTGATGTCGAAGTTCCAGGAAACATCGCATCTATACAAGGAAACGCATGGCGTCCATAGCGCGGCTCTTTGTACACCGGATGAGATACTGACCTTCAGGGAAGACATCGGGCGGCACAACGCGATCGACAAGATACTCGGCGAATGCTTTATGTCGGGTACTGCGCTTAAAGACAAAGTGATGTTGACGTCGGGCAGGATATCTTCAGAAGTGTTACTAAAAACGGCTAAGAAAGGCATACCGGTACTTGTATCCCGGACATCGCCGACAGCACTGGCTGTAAGGTTAGCCGGAAAACTGGGTGTCACGCTGATCGGGTTCGTCCGGGGCGGCAAGATGAGAGTGTATAACCATAATGAAAGAGTAAACAGTGAGCAGTGAACAGTGAATAAGAGCAGGACACATCTGTTCACTGTTCATTGTTCACCGTTCACTAAGTCATAGGAGTATATGTGTCGTATTGTGTAAGAGAGAACCTGCCATTACTGGAAAGAATAGGATGTCTCAAAGAAGAGCGTAAAGCGGTCATTCTGGCGCACAACTACCAGCTGCCGGAGGTCCAGGATATCGCCGATTTTGTAGGCGATTCGCTGGATCTGTCTATAAAAGCCGCCGAGACAGATGCGGAGATCATCGTCTTTTGCGGAGTCCATTTCATGGCGGAGACGGCGGCGATCCTTTCTCCGGACAAGAAGGTTTTGCTGGCAGCCGAACACGCCGGGTGTCCGATGGCTAATATGATAAGCGGACATCAGATGAAGGAGTTCAAAGCGGAGCATCCGGAAGCCACGGCCATGTGTTACGTCAATACGTCCGCTTCAGTAAAAGCTGAATGTGACTGGTGTTGCACGTCTGCGAATGCCCTGCAGATAGCGGAACATGTCGAAAATGACGAGATCCTGTTTGTACCGGACAAGTATCTGGGTTCGTATATAGCGTCAAAGTCGAATAAACACTTTACCATCTGGAACGGTTATTGCCCGACGCACGTCAGGATCAGGCCTGAAGACATCGTCCAGCGCAAGAAGGAACATCCGAAAGCGGCGGTGATCGTGCATCCCGAATGTGTTTCGGAGGTCGTCGCGCTAGCGGACGAGGTCTTATCGACCGGCGGTATGGTAAAGTTCGCCCGCGAATCCGATTATAAAGAAATAATAATAGGGACGGAGGTCGGGCTGATCCACCGTCTTGAGCAAGAAAACCCGAAGAAACATTTCTATGCGGCCACGGAACTGGCTATATGTCCGAACATGAAACTTACTAACCTGGAGAAGATCCTTTGGTCGCTGGAAGACCTTCAATATGAGATACACGTACCGGAGGACATCGCAAGGAGAGCAAAAAAAGCAATCGACAGGATGATAAGTGTCAGGACATGAAAGTCTTTGTCGCTATGAGCGGCGGGGTAGACAGCTCGACAACGGCCGCTCTTCTTAAAGAACAAGGACATGAAGTAACCGGTGTCACTATGTTATTGCATGATGCCGCTTCAGACGAGACCGCAAAAACCGTCGCGCGATACTTGAATATCCTGCATAAGACCATCGATCTTAAAGATCTGTTCAAGAAGGAGATAATCACCTATTTTGTCGATGAGTACAACAACGGGCGGACTCCCAATCCATGTGTCTTATGCAATAAGAAGATAAAGTTCGGCATGCTGCTTGATTATGCGCTCGAGAACGGAGCAGACTTCCTTGCAACAGGTCACTACGCCCGCATCGAGCTCACCCGACTCACGACTCACGACTCACGGTTCACTCTAAAGAAAGGGATCGACGGTTCGAAAGACCAATCGTATTTCTTGTGGATGCTGGACCAACAGCAGCTGGTTCATATTCTTTTTCCCCTTGGCGCCTATACAAAACATCAGGTAAGGGAGATGGCAAGGGAGCGGGGATTGCCGGTGGCCGATAGGCCGGAGAGCCAGGAGATATGCTTTGTTCCCGATGACGATTACCGGGCACTACTAAGGAAAAGCGGTAAACGATTCATTGAACCCGGATCGATCATCAGTCCGGACGGAACCGAGATCGGCAGGCACAAAGGCATAATCGATTATACCGTCGGCCAGCGTAAAGGGCTCGGCATCGCGGCCGGCCATCCGCTGTATGTGACGGCTATAGACATACAGCAAAATGCGGTTATCACCGGAACCGATGAAGACCTGTATAGGAGCGAGATCGAATGTGATCGATCAAATATCATCTCAGGTGATCAGCTTGCACCGGAGTCGGAGGTGACCGCTCGTATCAGATACAACAGTCCGGGATCGACAGCCATAATAAGACCTCTAAAGAACGGAACCATCCTTGCCGGCTTCAAGATACCGCAGAGGGCGGTAGCCCCGGGACAGAGCATCGTGTTTTACGACGACGATATTGTGATCGGAGGAGCTGTTATATCTTAAAACGCTTGACAACCGAAGACCTGTCTTGTAGTGTATATTACATAATATCGATAGGAATTGGAGGTATATGATGTTTAAGGATGCAACGGCGCTGATAGGGGACACGGCTTTGATAAAACTGAATAAAGTCTTATCACCCGGGTCAGCCACAGTCTACGCAAAGATAGAATCCCGTAATCCGGGCGGGAGCGTAAAAGACCGGATAGGTCTGTCGATGATCGAGGCTGGAGAGAGAGATGGGACCCTCAAACCTGGTTCGACGATAGTCGAACCGACGAGTGGGAATACAGGGATCGCTCTGGCTCTGGTCGCAGCGGTCAAGGGATACCAGTGCATCCTTACGATGCCCGAGTCCATGAGCGTTGAAAGACGCGCGTTATTGAGTTCTTTCGGAGCGGCACTAGTCCTGACACCCGCGACCGAAGGTATGACCGGAGCCGTGAAGAGGGCGGAGAAACTGGTCGCGGGAAACTCCGACTTTTTCATGCCGCAGCAGTTCAACAACCCGGCAAATCCCGATATCCATAGGACCAAGACGGCTGTCGAGATACTGGACGGTGTGGGGAACATAAAGATCGACGCTTTTGTAGCCGGAGTCGGAACGGGAGGGACGATCACCGGAGTCGGTGAAGTCCTGAAGGGCTTAAACCCGGCTGTCAAGATAGTTGCGGTAGAGCCGGCTGAATCTCCCGTCCTTTCGGGAGGCGCACCGGGTCCGCACAAGATACAGGGGATCGGAGCGGGTTTTGTCCCTAAGGTCTTGAACACGGCGATCCTGGACGAGATATTGACTGTAGGGCAGGAAGACGCCTTCGCGATGCGGGAACGCTTGATAAACGAGGAAGGACTGCTGGTCGGCATATCCTCAGGAGCCGCGGTGGTAGCGGCCGGTAAAGTGGCTGAAAGGCTTGGTGAAGGCAAGACGGTAGTGACAATACTTCCGGACACCGGCGAACGCTATTTGAGCATGGTCTAGGACAAGAGATCGAAGAGGTCAAGGAGATCGATGAAGTCAAGGAAAAACAAAGAACTATCCTTGATCTCTTTGACATCCTCGACTTCTTTGATTTCTTTAATGAGGGGGCATATTGAGGTTTTCAGCTAAGGGGGAGTATGGCGTAAGGGCTATACTCGACATAGCTCTTTATGGTGAGAGCGGGCCGGTGAGAGTCAAGGAGATCGCCAGGCGGCAAGCGATCCCGATAAGATTCCTGGAACAGGTCATGACATCACTGAAGCAAGCGGGGCTTGTCGAAAGCTACCGCGGTGCGCATGGCGGATACCGCCTTAAAAAGTCGGCCAAGGACATAAACCTGGCCGACGTTATACAAGCGGTCGAAGGGCCTATCACTGTGATGGAGTGTATAAACGAAAAAGACAAAGGCCTATGCGACCAGATCAGTGTCTGCGTCATTCGTGATATCTGGTGTGACGTCCAGAGGTCGGTCATAAAGTCGCTATCCGCCGTCACTCTGGAAAGTGTGATCAAGAAGAAACAAAAGAGAGAATCCACGCAAGCGCCGGTTTACCAGATTTGACAACTTTGTGAATACGTGATTGAATGAAAATAATAGAATATAGACCAAAGGCGATGAAGAGAAGGAGTAAGCTGGCCTTTAGTAGGGTTTTAGCGAGCCGCGTTGGTGGAAGGCGGTACTCGAAAAGCAGCTGAACATGTTCTCGGAGCCGCCGGGCAGAAACCTTGTAAGACCGTAAGGCAAGTAAGCCCGGACGGGAGTTCCCGTTACAGAGCCAGCCCATAAAAAGAAAAGGTCTGGAGTGGGCGATGAGATCGGTACAGAAATGTGCTGATGAAGTTGGGTGGTACCGCGAGAGATCCCTCTCGTCCCGGCACTTAGTCGAGACGGGAGGTTTTTTATTATAAAAAATAAAGCGGGCGGGATCATACGAATGTCGATATATACTCGACATAGGTAAGTGTTACTAATATGCTTTAAGCTTAGAGAATACAAGGAGGATAGCTATGGCTACCAAGACATATGAAGAGATAAATCAAAAGATCAAAAAGGGCGAGGCCGTCGTGGTCACAGCCGAAGAGATCATCGATATCGTCAAGGAAAAGGGTGTCAAACAGACCCTCAAAGATGTCGATGTCGTGACCACCGGTACATTCGGGCCGATGTGCTCGTCCGGAGCGATTCTAAACATCGGACACTCGAATCCGAAGATAAAGATCCAAAAAGCATGGCTTAACGATGTGAATGCGTACGCAGGACTTGCCGCGGTCGATCTGTATATCGGAGTCACCGAGGTCCCGGACGACGATCCGTTGAACAAGGTGCATCCGGGCGCGTTCCGCTATGGCGGAGGGCATGTCATCGAGGACCTGGTCGCCGGGAAGGACGTTAAACTGCGGGCGATCTCGTACGGGACGGACTGCTATCCGCGGCGCAAGCTGGAGACGTTGATCAACTTGAAGGATCTGAACGAGGCGTTCCTGTTCAATCCGAGGAACGCGTACCAGAACTATAATTGTGCGGTGAACCTGTCCAACCGGGTGATCTATACGTACATGGGTGTCATCAAGCCGCATCTCGGCAACGCCAACTACTCGACATCGGGACAACTTTCCCCGCTGCTGAACGATCCTCTGTATAAGACGATCGGCATCGGGACAAGGATCTTCCTGGGTGGAGGAGTCGGATATGTCGTCTGGAACGGTACCCAGCACAATCCGACTGCGAAAAGAGGAGAAAACGGTGTCCCGAAAGGCGGAGCAGGCACTCTGTCCGTAGTCGGGGATCTCAAGCAGATGAAGCCGGAATGGCTGGTAGGGGCATCCTTTGTAGGCTACGGTGCGACTCTGACAGTAGGGCTTGGCATACCGATACCGCTTCTTTCCGAAGAGATACTGGAATATGTCAGCGTTACCGATAAAGAGATATTCACACAGGTCATCGACTACAGTGAGGATTATCCGAACGGTATCGTCCGGTCATTGGGAGAGATCAGTTACGCGCAGTTGAGAAGCGGCGAGATCGAAGTCAACGGCAAGAAAGTCCCGACGGCCAGCCTGTCCAGCTATTCGAAGGCTCGAGAGATCGCCCTGGAACTGAAAAGCTGGATAAAGGAAGGTAAGTTCGAGCTTGGCGAACCCGTAGAACTGATCCCGGGACCCGAGAGCGGACTGTCGTTCAAACCGTTGAAAGAAAGGGCGGTAGAATAATGGCAAAAACGGGAGTCACCAAACGGATAGTGATTCGTTTTCCGAAGCGCTTGGTGGAAGAACCGATCGTATACCGGCTGATCAAGGACTTCGACCTGGTCATGAACATACTTAAAGCATATGTCACACCGAACGAAGAAGGATTGCTGGTCATGGAGCTTCAGGGCGATGCGGATAAGTTCGAAGAGGGCATCCGGTATCTGAAAGACAAGGGTGTCTTAGTCGAACCGCTAAGCAAGGATGTCAAGAGAAACGAGGACCGTTGCACACATTGCGGCGCGTGCGTCGTTTTATGCCCGGCTTCGGCTCTGGTCGTGGATAAGGATACAAGCAAGATCATCTTCTCCGACGAGAAGTGCATTGCTTGCGAGTTATGCGTTCCGGCATGTCCGGTAGGCGCGATGGAGGTGCATTTCTAAGATCAGGAAAAAGGTAGAGGCGCAAGGCCTGGCAACGGCCATCGGCAGCTTCCCGCATGATGATGCGGAGGCCGCGGTGGATCTTATATTCAAAACGATACCGGAGATCCCGGTCTGGCCCCAACTTCCGAACAGAGCTCCGGAAGAAGGCATGATCGTCCAGTATCTGCAGGGATTTCCCGGGGTGGTCTGGGCGCGATCGAGCGGACATCTCTTCGTGAACATGGAATCACGTGACTTTGATGAAGAGGTCGTCCGTTTCTACGAGAGGTTTTTACAGACTTCGGAGACCAACCACCCGGAAGTACTGGATTATTTTCAGATCAGCCGGGAATACGCGGCCGGCTTCTACAAGTTCAAAGAACACTTGAACAAGCGCGCAACCCGAGTCGCGGGTATCAAATACGTAAAGGGACATGTCACAGGACCGATCACTCTTGGTCTTGGGCTGCCTGACCAGACGGGCAAACCGGTATACTACAGCGATCAAATGCGTGATGTGGTCGTCAAGACCGTGGCGCTTAAGGCGAAATGGCAGATAGCCCATCTTAAAGAATATGAGAAGCCGGTCATCATCTTCATCGACGAACCGACTCTCGCTTCCTTCGGCTCGTCGGCTATGATAAGCGTATCCGGGGAACATGTGATAAGCGCCTTGAACGAGGTGATAAGCGCCATCCATCAGATCGGTGGTATCGCCGGCGTCCATTGTTGCGGTAACACCGACTGGTCTATTATATTTAAGACTGATGTCGACATACTCAGTTTCGACGCTTTTGATTATGGAGATTCGTTGTTCTTGTATCCCGAAGAGCTGGCTGTTTTTCTTAGGAGCGGAGGGACGATCGCGTGGGGTATAGTGCCGACGGACGAGGAGAGGATGCATGGCGAAAGCGCGGAGAGTCTTCATTTCAGATATGAGGGCTTGATCCACAGGATAGCCGATCTCGGAGTATCAACGGAAGACGCGCACATAGCTTCCCTTTTTACACCGAGCTGCGGTATGTCTTCAGTCGGGATAGGTTCTGCGGAAAGGATATGTGATATCCTGTCATGCTTGAAGGCAAAAAGGCACTGATCGTCATAGCGCATGATGTGTTCAGGGACGAAGAATATGCGGAACCTCGCGAGGTTCTTGAGAGGGCCGGGGTCGAGGTCGTCGTCGCGTCATCGGGCCTTAGCGAGGCAAAAGGAAGGTTCGGCCTCACCGTTCATCCTGATATACTGGTCAAAGACGCAGAAGTCTCCGACTATGACGCGGTAGTGTTCGTGGGCGGCGGAGGGTCAAGGGAGTACTTCAATGATCCGTCTGCGTTAGGACTGGCCAGGGATGCGGACGATGAAGGGAAAGTATTGGCTGCTATATGTATAGCGCCTCATATCCTGGCAAACGCAGACGTGTTGAAAGGTAAAAAGGCGACGACGTACGAATCGGAGATAGGCGCTTTGAAAGAAAAAGGCGCCATATATACGGATAAAGACGTCCAGGTCGATGGTAAGCTCATAACAGCAAGAGGCCCGGAAGCGGCCAGAGATTTCGGAGAAGAGGTAGTCAATGCTCTGCAAAGGATGTAAGTTCAAGGACATCATCGAAGCGGTCGGGAATACCCCTGTTGTAAAGATAACCAAGGTCATCGACGTACCAGGTGTTGAGGTCTATGCCAAACTCGAGGGTTATAATCCGGGTGGCTCGGTAAAGGACCGGATCGCTAAGTTCATGATCGAGGGCGCGGAGAAAGACGGCCGGCTCGATCATAAGATGACGATAATGGAGCCGTCGAGCGGGAATACGGGCATCGGACTGGCGATGATCTGCGCGGCTAAAGGGTATAAGCTGGAGATCATAATGCCTGAGACGATGAGTATCGAACGCCGGAAGATCATAGCTTCCATGGGCGCCGAGATCATTTTGACACCCGGCGATGAGGGTATGAACGGCGCCATAGCCCGGTCGGATGAACTTGCCAAGAGGGCATGCTATTTTATGCCAAACCAGTTCGCGAACCCGGATAATGTGAGGGCGCATTATGAAGGTACGGGCGTGGAGATACTCGAACAGATAGGTCATGTCGACGTGTTCGTAGCCGGGCTCGGTACGAGCGGGACGCTTATGGGAGTCGGAAGAAGGCTGAGAGAACACAATCCGAACATCAAGGTCATAGCAGTGCAACCTTTCCCGAAATCCAAGATACAGGGTTTAAAGAGCCTGGATGAAGGGTATATCCCACCAATCTACGACGAATCTGTTGTCACCGAGACACAGATCGTAAGGGACGATGAAGCCTTTGCGATGGCCAGGCGTTTGATGAAAGAGGAAGGCGTTTCGGCCGGTATCTCCTCAGGCGCGGCTATCGCCGAAGCCGCCAGGCAGGCTAAACATCTGGGCGAAGGCACACTCGTAGTGGTCCTTCCTGATAGAGCTGAAAGATACGTCAGCACCGCCCTGTTCGAATGAACGGGAAGGTCTTGGTAGGGACAAGCGGGTTCAGTTACGCCCACTGGGCGGACGGCGTCTTCTATCCTCATGAACTGCATAGCGACCAGTGGCTCGAGTTCTATGCTATCAAATTCAAGACTGTCGAGATAAACATGTCTTTCTACCGGTTACCGTCGTTCATCACATTCGAGAACTGGCGGAAATACACCCCCAAGGATTTCGCCTTCTCCATCAAAGGAAGCCGGTATATAACTCATGTCAAGAAGTTACTGGACTGCGAAGAAGCGGTCAGGAAGTTATTCGACAGTGCGTCGGGGCTGGGAAAAAAGCTGGACGTTATCCTCTGGCAATTACCGCAGACCTTCCACGCAGATCCGGGCAGGCTTGCTTCTTTTCTGGATGTACTTGGCGCTTGCGAGACAGGTGGCGTCCGGCATTCCTTTGAGTTCCGTCACAGTAGCTGGTTCACGGATGACGTCTATAAGATACTGAAGGAAAGAAACGCGTCGCTTTGTATCGCCGATTCATCCCGATGGCCGTCAAAGAAAAAGGTGACCGCGGATCACGTCTATCTCCGTTTTCACGGCCGGGAGGCATACAGGTCGGACTACCCGGATGAGCAGCTCGTAAAATGGGGTTTGAAGGCAAAGCGATGGGCGGCGACGGGACTAGACGTCTATGCGTATTTCAACAACGACGCAAATGCGTACGCGGTCAAGAACGCGTTGGCTTTTCATGCTTACGCGACTGGTGAAAATGTATAAATATTTATATTATCAAACAGGGCATATCTGACGAATATTATATTAGCGACAATTTTTAAGAAGAGGAGAACTTACATGATCGGACACGCGGTTATCTGGGGGATCCCCGAGACCCTGGAATGGGAACTTGATACATTAAGAATAAACCATCCTCGTTGGTCCGATGAGGTGTTTTTGAGCTGGTCCAAGCAGACGTATGAAGATGCCGACTACGCCAGGCGCAAGCACGACGCCGAGTTTGTAAGAGACAGTATGACAGATGAGTTTTTCTCGGTCTTCAGAAAAAAGGCTGACGACCACCGCAGTAACTTTATTGACAGACCTCTTGACGTGCAGGGCCTGCAGATCGTAAACATCAGTTCGGATGGAGAAAACGACATAATCGATGTGAAGTTCGTCAGTGAGCGTCTATCTGTCAGAGGCAAGGCCAGGAGTGTCATCGAATATATGTCCTTCACCCGCCCGCATTATGAGCGTTTCACCGATAGGTCCGCGGCGGACTGGAACGGGACATGCCCGAAATGCTTTGCCGCCTTGCCGACGGAACACGTATGGCGGTGCCCGTACTGCGGTCATAATGTCGCCGAACAATCGACGGGTTGGAAGATAAGGAAGATCGTCACCGAGAAGGACTATGCTGGATAATATCCAGCAGATCTTCTACATAGCCGTCATCACCGGTTTCGCGACCGCTCTTATTCCCGGACCGATCATGGTCTTGATGATCGCCGAGACTATCCGATACGGATATAGAGCCGGAACAGCCGTCCTTATTGCTCCTATCCTGGTAGACGCTAGTGTCATGATCCCTCTTGCGTTACTACTGCAGAACCTTCTGAAGCTCAAAGCTTTTCAGATACCCGTTGGCCTGGCAGGCGCGGCGTTCATCATCTTCTTGGGGTTTAAGACGGTGATCTTTGCGACAGGGCCGGAATCTGTCGGAACCGATGTAGATGAAGTATTATCGCATAAGCTTTCTCCTTTTTCCTCGTTCAAGAAAGCGCTCACCGCCCATCTCCTAAGCCCGTTTGCGTATGGTTTCTGGGCGACGGCAGGTACTTATATGATATTTAAGTCGTATACATCCGCCGGTCTGCCGGGTGCGTTGATATACGCGACGGGATTCTGGTGCGGTGCGGCGGCCAGCGGTGTGCTGGTCCTGTTGATCGCCGGAAAAGGAAGACAGTTCTTGAGTACGCGGCTTTATAAGCTCATCATGGCGTCTTGCGGTATACTACTGATTATCTTCGGATTCGTCCTGGGGGTAAAGGTAGTATTATGACATATGAACCAAGATGGTACCGTGACCTTATGAGCGCGAAGGGACTTGTCTCTTTCGAGGTGACGGTTTTACAGACGGATCTCCACGTAAGCGCCCGCAAAGACCTGAGTTCTTTAGCATTACGTTGCGTCGAGAGGTTCAGGGCCGATATCGAATCGTTCATCGCAGCTGATCCCGTATTCAAAAAGACATTGGTCCCCCATGATGTTCCGGAAACCAGTCCTCCCATCATTAAAGCGATGGCTGACGCGGCCGCTCGCGCCGGTGTGGGGCCCATGGCTGCCGTAGCCGGAGCTATTTCCGAGTTCGTTGGCCGCGAGCTTATGAAAAAGAGCGAAGAAGTCATCGTTGAAAACGGTGGGGATATATTCATTACTACAGAATCTGTAAGGAAGATGTTGGTCTATGCCGGTGATTCGCCCCTGAGTGAAAGACTTTGTCTTCTCATCCAGCCTGAAGACACGCCTCTGGGGGTGTGTACGTCTTCTGGGACCGTCGGTCATTCGTTGAGTTTCGGCAAGGCGGATGCCGTCGTCGTAGTATCCAGGAATACGGCCTTAGCCGACGCTTACGCGACCGCCCTAGGCAACAGAATACAATCTGCACAGGACATCGATCCGGTCATAAAGAGCTCTAAAACAGCGGATGGAATCGATGGAGTCGTGCTGATCAAAGGTGATAAAATGGGCGTGTGGGGCAATATAGAGCTAGTGAAAAGTGAATAGTGAATTAAAATGATTTCCCCTCCCTTTAAGGGGGAGGAAAAATAAAAAGGAACGGGGAAGAATGACAAGCAAAATCGAATACAAACAGAGAATAGCAGAGCTAAAGAAACAGATCGAGCGGCATAACTATCGCTACTACGTGTTGGATGATCCGGAGGTGTCGGACGCCGAATACGATGAGATGATGCGTGAACTGATGGCGTTGGAAGAAGCGCACCCTGGACTCGTCACCGCGGATTCACCGACACAGCGGATCGGCGCCCCGCCTGACAAGGGATTCAAGCCGGTAACCCACCGAACACGGATGTATTCTCTGGCGGATGCTTTCGGTTTTGAGGAAGTGACGGCTTTTTTCGAACGCGTATCCAAGGCACTGTCCGGAGAGGCAGTCGAATATGTATGCGAGTTAAAGATGGATGGCGCGGCGATCTCGCTGACTTACAATGACGGTATCTACGCTCAGGGCGCGACGCGCGGCGATGGAGAAGTCGGCGAAGACATCACTCTGAACCTGAAGACAATACGATCCATACCGTTGCATATGCAGCCAACGGAATCACCGCCGGCGCTTGAGGTTAGAGGAGAAGCCTATCTGACAAAAGACCAGTTCGAGAAGTTGAATCGCGACCGCGGAGATACCGGGCAAAACCTTTTTGCCAACCCCCGGAACGCCGCCGCCGGTACTTTGCGGCAGCTAGATCCGAAGATCACTGCCGAACGCTCCCTGGAGGCCGTATTTTACGCCATCGGTTACGGAAGCGGGGAAGACATACGCACTCAGTGGGACAGCTTGCAGTACTTGAAGAACGTAGGTTTCAGAGTCGGACGCGAATCCGTCCTTTTCAAAACGCAGGAGGAGGTCTTTTCATTCCTGGAGAAATGGCGGGAGAAAAGGGACAGCCTGGGTTTTGAGATAGACGGTGTAGTCATAAAGGTCAACGACCTTAAGCAACAAGAGCGGTTGGGCTATACCAGTAAGTCACCCCGTTGGGCCGTAGCGTATAAGTTTCCGGCGGAACAGAAGACGACAAGACTGCTGGACATACAGGTGAGTGTGGGACGGACGGGCGCAGTCACACCGTTTGCGGTACTGGAACCGGTCAGAGTCGCGGGTTCGACGGTGAGCCGGGCGACGCTGCACAACGAAGACGAGGTAAAACGAAAAGGCGTATTGATAGGCGACTATGTGGTCGTGCAAAAGGCGGGAGACGTGATTCCAGAGATCGTTGCCCCGGTTCCCAGCAGGCGGACTGGCGATGAGAGGGAATTCGTGATGCCGGATAAATGTCCGGTCTGCGGATCGGACATAGTAAAACCCGAGGGTGAAGCTGTGGCTCGTTGCACGGGAATAGCGTGTCCCGCACAAGCATACGAACATCTTATTCATTTCGCGTCGCGCGGAGCGATGGACATCGAAGGCCTTGGCGATGTAGTAGCCGGTGAATTGAGAGAAAAAGGCCTCGTCAAAGACATTGCCGATATATACTATCTGAAAAGAGACGACATCCTTAGACTCGAGCATTTTAAAGACAAGGCTGCCGGCAACCTGCTGGCGGCGATCGAGGGTTCCAGGAGACGACCACTTTCAAGGTTGCTTTTTGGTCTCGGCATTAGGCATGTCGGATCGCATGTCGCTGATGTGCTAGCAGGGACGTTCGGGTCTCTCGATGGATTGAAAGAAGCGGGCACGGAGGAGCTTACGGAGATCCCTGAGATCGGGCCGCGTATCGGTGAAAGCATCATCAATTTCTTCAAACAGGATCAAAACCTTAAGGTGATCGAGAAGCTGCGGGCGGCCGGAGTCAATATGACGGAACAGGTAAAAACGGAGCTGCAAACGCTAGCCGGTCTGACATTTGTCCTGACCGGAGCACTTACGGATTTTACCCGAGAATCGGCGACCGCGGAGATCGAAAAGAGAGGCGGAAGGGTATCCTCAAGCGTCAGTTCTAAAACGGATTATGTGGTCGTCGGCGCCGATCCCGGCAGCAAACATGACAAGGCGCTTTCACTGGGCGTGAAGGTCCTGGATGAAAGGGGTTTCGCTGAACTTATTGGAGAATAAACCCTGGAAAAGCCGCGACGCTTTTATGGCGATCCTTATCCTTGTTGTCGTCATCATCGTATTCCGCCTGGTCGAAGAGCAACTGAACGTAACCAAGGTTCTACCCGGAGCCATCGAGGTATCCATTTTTGTCCTGATGACCTATGCGGTCATAGTCGGGATCATCCTTTACTTCACTGTTTTCAAGTATAAGACCACCATCGCGGACTTGGGGATAAAGAGGTTCAAAGCCGGAAGAGCGTTGTTTCTGTCGATAGTCTGGTTCGTGGGGTTGCAGATCGTCATCCAGGCGTACGGTCGCCTCGCGACATGGGCGTGCTATCTGCTCAAGGTCTGCCCGCCGGAACAGGTCAATACTAAGATACCCGACCTTTTCGGACGCGGTTATTTCGGATTTACGATGGCTATCTTGATCGGAGTCATCATAGGGCCGTTCATCGAAGAGTTGTTTTTCAGGGGTTTCCTATATACGGCTTTCAAGCACACACTCGGAGTGCCGGGAGCTATTATCCTATCCTCTTTGATCTTCGGGTTCTTCCACACAAGCCCCTGGTTGATTTTCCCGACTGCCCTTATAGGCGCGGCGCTCGCTTATCTATATGAGAAGGGCGGGTCGCTCGGATATCCGTTCGTTTTGCACTCGCTTAATAACGTGGTATCCATTATCATTGTGTACGTTATGTATGGCGGCAAATAGCTAGTAGCCTGTAGCAAGTAGCTGGTACCCCCACCTAAATCCTCCCCCTTAAAGGGGGAGGAATAAAAGGAGGGGGTTCTAAAAAGCAACAGGTCACAGGCTACTAGATTTTAGCAGATGAATCTCTAAGATAAAAAAAGGATCGCAAAATGGTTTCTGAGAAAGCGATAACGAAAAAAGATGTCGAGCATGTGGCGCTCTTGGCGAGACTGGCATTGACCGAAGAGGAGAAAGAACGGTTTACGAAACAGCTGGGCAAGATACTCGAGCATGCAGGTAAGATAAAGGAGATAGACACAAGCAAGGTGCCACCGACGTCTCACATCGTACCACTCGATAATGTGTTCAGAGAAGACAAAGCCGGGGAGTGCTTATCCCAGGAAGAAGCGCTTTCCAACGCACCGGAAAAAGAAGAAGGCGCCTTTCTGGTGCCGAAGATCGTCTAAGGAGGAAGTACCCCCACCTAAATCCTCCCCCTTATAGGGGGAGGAATAAAAGGAGAGGGTGGTCATTTTGGAACTTTTTAATCAACCAGCACATGAACTAAAGAGAATGATGGACACGGGGGAGATCTCGGCGTTTGAGATCGCCAAATCCGTGTTCAAACGTATAGAGATGGTCGAACCGAAGGTCGAAGCGTACGTGACATTGACCGAAGGGCAAGCCGCAGCGCAAGCAAAAGAGGCCGACGCGAAGATCAAAAAGGGAGAAGGCCGTGGGTCTCTGTTCGGCATACCGCTGGCGATCAAAGACAACATGTGCACGAAAGGCGTTCTGACCACGTGCTCATCCGGCATTCTAAAGAATTTCATTCCCGTATACGACGGGACCGTTGTCCGAAAAGTGTCGGATGCCGGTTTGATCATGACAGGCAAGACCAACCTTGATGAATTCGCTATGGGGTCGTCGACCGAGACATCGTTTTTCGGGACTACCAGGAATCCGTGGGATCTGGAAACGGTCCCGGGCGGTTCAAGCGGAGGCTCGGCGGCTGCGGTAGCGGCGGGTGAAGCCATCATGGCGTTGGGATCGGATACGGGCGGCTCGATCCGCCAGCCGGCGGCTTTGTGCGGAGTAGTCGGATTGAAACCGACATACGGGCTTGTCTCAAGATACGGCCTTGTCGCGTTTGCCTCCTCACTGGACCAGATAGGGCCGATAACCAAGGATGTGACCGATTGCGCTCTACTTCTGCAAGCAATAGCCGGACAAGACGAACGTGATTCGACTTCTGTAGACATAAACATCCCGGACTATAACAAAGCGCTGGTCGCTGACGTAAAGGGGATGAAAATAGGACTTCTAAAAGAGATGATGGGTGAAGGCATCCAGGATGAAGTCAAGACTGCGATCAAGAACGCCGTCGATGTGTTCTCGAAGATGGGCGCCGAGATCATAGAGGTCTCATTACCGCATGCTGAATACGCTCTGTCGGCATACTACTTGATCGCGCCGGCCGAGGCGAGTTCCAATCTGGCTCGCTATGACGGCGTACGCTACGGCCACAGGACTTCGGAGAAAGTGAAAGACATGATCGATATGTATATGAAGACAAGGGCGGAGGGTTTCGGCAATGAGGTCAAACGGCGCATCATGCTCGGTACGTATGCTTTGAGCGCCGGCTACTATGAGGCCTATTACGGCCAGGCGCAGAAGATCAGGACCCTGATCGTCCAGGATTTTGAAAAGGCGTTCGATAAGGTAGACGCCATCTTGTCGCCGACATCGCCGACGACCGCTTTCAAGATCGGCGAGAAATTCGAAAACCCGCTTCAGATGTATCTGTCGGACATATGTACGATACCGGTCAATCTGGCCGGATTGCCGGGCATATCGATACCCTGCGGTCTATCCGATGGATTGCCTATCGGGTTGCAGATAATAGGGAAACCTTTCGACGAGATGACAGTCTTAAGAACCGCATACGCTTTCGAACAAGCATACGGTTTCAAAGAAAGGCCGAAACTGGACTGATGATATTTCCCCCTCCCTTGAGGGAAGGGGGATTAAGGGGGAGGGTGGATTACATCCCTAAAGAATCTTATGAAGCCGTAATCGGACTCGAGATCCATGTAGAACTGAATACCGAGAGCAAGATGTTCTGCGCTTGTCCGGTAAGTTTCGGGGAGAAGCCGAACACTCAAGTATGCCCGGTATGTCTCGGGCATCCCGGTGTGCTACCGGTCCTTAACGGCAAAGCGGTCGAGTACGCGACGTTGATCGGTCTTTCATTGAACTGCGAGGTCACAGAGTTCTGCCAGTTCCACCGAAAGAACTATTTTTATCCGGACATGCCCAAGGACTACCAGATATCGCAGTATGATCTGCCTTTGTGCGTCGAAGGATATCTCGAAGTCGGTGAAGAAAAGGGAGTGAGCCGGATCAGGATCACCCGTGTCCACATGGAAGAGGACACCGGGAAGCTCATACACATAGGAGGCAGTGGCCGCATACACGGTGCCGATTACAGCTTAGTCGACTTCAATAGGGCAGGTGTGCCGTTGATCGAGATCGTCAGCGAACCCGACATCCGCTCGCCCGAGGAAGCCCGGATGTTCATGCAGAAGCTGCGGAGTATCATCCTGACGTTGGGAGTCTCCGACTGTAATATGGAAGAAGGTTCGATGCGCTGCGATGCCAACGTATCCATCAGACCTGTCGGACAGAAGGAATTCGGTACGAAGACCGAGGTCAAGAACATCAACTCGTTCAGGTCGGTACAACGGGCGTTGCAGCATGAACTGGACCGGCATATAGACACCATCGATTCCGGAGACAGGGTGGTACAGGAGACGCGCCACTGGGATGACGCCGGAGGGGTGACGACATCTTTAAGAAGCAAAGAAGAAGCCCACGACTACCGTTATTTCCCTGAGCCGGACCTTGTCCCGTTGATCAGCGACAAGCCGAAAGTCGAGCGCATGAAGAAAGCATTGCCGGAACTACCCGATGCAAGACGCGTCCGGTTGATGGAGCAATACGGCTTGCCGAAGCATGACGCCAATGTGATATCTCTTTCCAAAGCGACAGGTGACTTCTTCGAGGAAGTCATGGAAACGTATGAAGATGCGAGGAAGGTCTCTAACTGGATACTTGTCGAACTCGGCGCGCTCTTGAACCAGGCAAACTTGGAGATCGACGAGTGCGCCGTTACACCCAGGCATCTGATCGACCTCTTGAAGTTGATGGACAAGGGAACGATCAGCGGCAAGATGGCCAAGGATATATTCAAGGAAAGCTTCGACACAGGAAAGCTGTCGAGCGTGATAGTCGAAGATAAAGGGCTAGTCCAGTTGACCGACGAAGACGCTATCGGCAAGATCGTCGAGCAAGTGCTGGCGGAAAATCCCAAAGCCATCGAGGACTATAAAGGCGGACAGGAGAGAGTCGTCGGTTTCCTGGTCGGCCAGGTCATGCGCCTCACCCAAGGCAAAGCCAGCCCGGACGCCGTCAACCGTCTATTGAAATCTAAGCTAAACAACAAGTGAGTACCGGTTTCTCTCGTGTCGTTGCGAGGGAGCGAAGCGACCGAAGCAATCTAAGCAAACGTAAAAAGTGAGTGCTCGCACCTCAAAATAAGAAAAAGCCCGCAGGTTGATTCTACCCGAAAAGACGCGATAAATCCCCAGCGAGGATTTATCGCTCGGGGCTCAGGCCTCGCTCGTCGCTAGCTCGGTGTTAGACACACCTCGCTACCGACACCATGCCCGCTCGGCCTTCGACGCTTTTCTCGCAGAACAACCTGCGGGCTTCATAATATTTATAACCACAGCTCGCACAAGATATTAATATAGCTTATATACTAGAATATGCGTAACGAAGGGGTGGGGATGAGGAAGAAACTGATCTTGATATGCGCGTTAGCGATCCTAAGTCATGGCTGCGCGTTCATGAACAGCGGCACGGGTGGTGGTTTTGATCTGCAGAGCGTGCCGGGATTCCGCAATTGCGGCAAGAGCGAAGAAGGTTTTGCCTTGCGGGAAAAGATCGTCTTAGATAATTGCACTTGGACAGCTTTATCCGCAGAGAAAACAAAAACGACTGATACTGGTGTCAAGGCGGACGGGCAGTTCGTTTTCGTAGAGCTTGAACTCAAGAATAACAGTAATCAAGACATCGTCCTGACCGGGATAGAAGTAGAAATGCTCGATACCAAAGACGCGCTACGCACGTATGATTCTAAAGAACATAACTCGATATTAGAGGCGGTCGGGAGGGAAAGCATCCTTAAGGGTCGCATCCGCGGCGGTGAAACCGTCAGGGGTTGGGTCGCATTCGATGTCAGTGAAAAGGCCAAGGGTCTGGAGTTACGAGTCAGAGATATCGATTTGACAAGCAGCGCTTCGGCGCGTATCAACTTAGGACTATAAGTGGCGAACTAGTTATCTGCGATGAATTTACTTATCGATCTGTCGTAGGTCTTCTCGGCGGATTCGCTGAAGAAGCAGGCGGGCAATTCGCCGCGTTTCTTATGGTAGGTCACGCATTCACAGCACTTGCCTTTTCTTTCGCAACCGGGATATGAGCAATTGCAGTTCCTAAGGTTCTCATCTTGACAGCATTCCATAAATACACCTCCATCGATATATCCTTATTATATAACGCCGCCAGTTTATAGACTTTGTCTACTTGTAACTTACGACTTGCAAACTTACTGCTGCTTCATCCTTCATCCTTCATCCTTCAGCTCTAATCTTGTCATTCATCCCCGCATCCACTAAAATATATAGACACACTCTTGTGAGAATAATCACTTCTGCAATATCTTTTACCCTTTAAGGAGGTAGATCGTTGGTTCAGAAGCATATACAAAGCGACAGTGACACAACGTTCAGCGGTCCTTTGACCGAACGCCACATAAAGATAGATGATACGACATTACGAGACGGTGAACAGACGGCCGGTGTTGTCTTCTCGAACCATGAAAAGATCGAGATAGCAAAGAAGCTATGCGAGGTCGGTGTGCATCAGATCGAGGCCGGTATACCGGCTATGGGCGGCGATGAGCTGGAGACGATCAAGAAGATCGCCAAGCTTGGACTACCCTGCAGCATCCTCGGGTGGAACCGGACGGTCATCTCGGATATTGAAAAGTCCATCGAATGCGGAGTCGATGCGGTAGCAGTCTCGGTGCCGACATCCGATATCCACATAGAACACAAGCTTAAGAAGAGCCGCACATGGGTGCTTGAGAGCGTTAAACAAGCGGTTGACTTCGCCAAGACCAAGAAGCTTTATGTTTCAGTCAATGCTGAAGACGCGTCCCGTAGCAGCCTCGATTATCTGATCGAATTCGCTAAATCGGCTAAAGAGGTCGGAGCCGACCGGTTGCGCTTCTGTGATACGCTGGGTATCCTCGATCCGTTCGAGACCTACCGTGTCATCAAGTTCATCATCGACCATGCGGATATCGAAGTCGAGATGCACACACACGACGACTTCGGAATGGCGACGGCAAACGCCATGGCCGGCATAAGGGCCGGCGCGACGTATGTCAATACGACCGTCAACGGGCTTGGTGAAAGAGCGGGGAATGCGGCGCTCGAAGAAGTCGTCATGGCTCTTAAATATACCGCGCAGATAGACCTGAAGATGAAGACGGAACTTTTCAGAAAGCTATCTATGTATGTTGCCGAAGCCTCTTCGCGTACCGTGCCTGCGTGGAAATCGATCGTCGGAACGAACTGTTTTGCGCACGAGTCTGGCATCCATGCCGACGGCGTCATCAAGAACCCGATGAACTATGAAGCGTTCACTCCGGAAGAAGTCGGCCTCGAGCGTCAGATGATCATCGGCAAGCATTCGGGCTCGCGAGCCATCATAAACAAGTTTCTCCAGTATGATATCCAGCTTACGCAAGAGCAGGCGGATTGCATACTTGAACATGTCCGCAAGAAAGCTGTTGAAGTCAAGCGAGCGCTCTTCGACAAAGAACTGGTCCAACTGTACAAGACTTACTGCGAGATGAAATAGTTTGCCCAGTTCCCTGACTATCGCGGAAAAGATCCTTAGCGAAAAGAGCGGAACCGACGCCAAAGCCGGCGACATCGTCATCGCGGATGTAGATCTCGTAATCGCGCAAGACGGAACAGGCCCTCTTGTCATATCACAGTGGGAGAAACTGGATACCGGCATCGTCGCAAATCCCGGCAAGACGATATTCTTCATCGACCACGCGGCGCCTTCGCCAAGGCGCGAACTTTCAAATGCTCATAGGACGATCCGCGCGTTCGGCGAAAAGACCGGCGTCTTGGTTTCGGATGTCTCTTCCGGCATAAGCCATCAAAGGTTGGCCGAAGACTATACTGAACCGGGAAACGTCGTTGTTGGAGCAGATTCTCATACTTGCACTTCAGGAGCTATGGGCGCCTTTGCGACCGGCATGGGATCGACGGATATCGCTGTCGCCATGTCGGCCGGTAAGATATGGCTTCGAGTTCCGGAGACATTTCTCATCATGGTCGATGGTTGGTTCCCGAAAGGTGTATATGCAAAGGACCTCATGCTCCATATCATAGGAATGCTGGGAGCGGATGGAGCAACATATAAGGCGCTGGAGTTCTCCGGCGATACTGTTAAGGATATGGACATGTCGAGCCGCCTTACTATGTCGAGTCTCGCCGTCGAAGCCGGAGCTAAAGCAGGACTGTTCGCTTCGGATAAAACGACAAAGGAATTTATGAAAGTGCGAGGCCGGGAAGCTAGATGGAAAGAGATATCGGCCGACGACGGTGCGCAATACGAGAAAGTCCTAAGGATCGACGCTTCGGCTCTCGAACCCGTGGTATCGGTGCCTCACACAGTCGATAATGTGAAGACGGTCAGTGAAGTAAAAGGGACAAAGATAGACCAGGCCTTCTTAGGGACTTGCACGAATGGCCGGATAGAAGACCTAAGGATAGCGGCGAGGATCGTCAAAGGTAAGAAGGTCGATCCGAAAGTAAGGTTCCTGGTGGCCCCGGCGTCACGCGAGATATATCTTCAAGCTTTAAGAGAAGGCCTGCTTAAAACCCTTGTCGAAGCGGGAGCGACGATCATGAATCCCGGATGCGGCGCTTGTGTCGGCGTTCATGAAGGCATCCTTGGAGACGGAGAGGTATGCATCTCCAGCCAGAACAGAAACTTCAAAGGGCGTCTGGGTAATCCGGACGCATTTATATATCTCGCCTCACCGGCAACGGTCGCGGCATCCGCACTCAAGGGCTGTATCGCCGATCCCAGGGAGGCGCGATGATCCTTAAGGGTAAGGTCCATAAGTTCGGTGACGATATAAGCACCGACCTTATCACGCCGGGCCGCTACTTTCACTTGCGTACAAACCTGCCGGAGCTGGCGAAGCACACGCTAGAAGATGCCGACGCGGATTTCATGAACAAGATGAGACCCGGCGACTTCGTCGTTGCGGGCAGGAACTTCGGCCTCGGCTCCAGCCGCGAACATGCGGCTATCGTAATAAAACTCGCGGGTACAGGCGCAGTTTTGGCGCAGGGATTCGCCAGGATATTCTTCAGAAATGCCATCAACCAGGGTCTACCGGCATTGATCTGCGACACGTCGAAGATAAAGGACGGCGACGAGCTTGAGGTAGATGTCGAGAAAGGCGAGATAAAGAATGTCACGACGGGAGAGACTCTGACGACGAGTCCGCTGCCGCCGGCGATGCTCGGCATATTGAAAGACGGCGGTCTGATAGAACATTTTAAGAAACACGGAGGATTCAAGCTTGCATAAGATTACGCTGATCAGAGGAGATGGAACGGGACCGGAGCTTACGGAGGCGATGAGACGCGTCGTCGAAGCGACAGGGATCGATATAGAATGGGAGACTTTGGACGCGGGCGCCGGTGTTATGGACAAGTACGGGACGCCGCTTCCCGACCATGTCCTTGAGTCGATCCGCAGGAACAAGATCGCCATCAAGGGCCCGATCACGACACCTATCGGCTCGGGTTTCCGCAGCGTAAACGTAGCGCTAAGAAAAGAACTCAATCTGTACGCGTGCTTGCGACCATCTTTCTCGCTCAAGGGCGTCAAGTCTTTATATAAAGACATCGATCTGGTCATAGTCCGGGAGAACACGGAAGACCTTTACGCGGGGATCGAGAGGATGATCGACGACGACACCGCGGAGACCATAAAAAGGATAACCCGCGGGGCTTCGGAAAGGATCGTCGACTTCGCCTTTAAATACGCGCAAAAAGAAGGCAGAAAAAAAGTGACCGCTGTCCATAAAGCCAACATCATGAAGTTCACGGATGGATTGTTCCTTGAGGCCGCACGGCATGTCGCTGAAAGCTACCCGGATATCGAGTTCGAGGACCGGCTGGTCGACAACATGTGCATGCAGCTGGTGCAGAATCCGTGGAACTATGACGTAATGGTGATGAGCAACCTTTATGGCGACATACTATCCGACCTGTGCGCCGGTTTGATCGGCGGTCTTGGGATAGCGCCGGGCGCCAACATAGGCGAAGAATGCTGTGTGTTCGAACCCGTCCACGGGAGCGCTCCCAAATACGCGGGTAAGAACAAGGTGAATCCGACGGCGACCATCCTTTCTGCGTATCTCATGCTTAAGTATATCGGTGAAACGGAAGCGGCATCCAAAGTCCTTCAGGGAACTGCCAGAGTGATCGAAGCCGGCAAAGACGTCACATACGACCTCGGCGGAACCGCCGGCACATCGGAGATGGCTGATGCGATTATCAGGGAGATCACTGGCTGATCGAGCCAAGAAGGCTCATAATATCCTCTCGAACTGCACGCTTTGTCCCAGAAACTGTAAGGTAGACCGGCTTGCCGGTCGAAAAGGCTACTGCAAAGCGACCGCCGTTTTGGAAGTCTCAAGCTATAACGCTCATCATGGAGAAGAACCCCCGCTTTCAGGCACCCGCGGTTCGGGGACTATATTCTTGACTCACTGTACGATGCGATGCGTCTATTGCCAGAACTATCCGATCAGCCAGTTAGGTCACGGTAATGACAAAAGCGCGGATGAACTGGCGGGGATGATGCTAAAACTCCAGAGCCAGGGCTGTCATAACATCAACTTCGTCACCCCGACTCATTATGTACCGCAGATCCTGGAAGCCCTGGTGATCGCCTCGGACCAAGGTCTTACAATACCTATTGTCTACAACACATCGGGCTATGAATCTCTTGATACGCTTAAGCTTCTGGACGGAGTGGTGGATATCTATCTGCCGGACATGCGATATGCCGACAAAGCACACGCGAAGAAGTTCTCGGACGCTTACGACTATCCGGAGATAAACCGCGCGGCCATAAAGGAGATGCATCGACAGGTCGGCGACTTGGTCCTCGACAACGAAGGGATAGCCGTAAAAGGCCTTCTCATAAGACATCTTGTTCTACCGGAGAACATCAGCGGCACCGATAGAATACTTGAGTTCATAGCCAAAGAGATATCGAAGAACACATACATAAGCCTGATGAGCCAGTACTTCCCGGCATTCAGGGCACACGATTTCGCACCACTCGACCGCAAGATAACACGGAAAGAATATGAAAAAGCGACCGCCAAGATGACAGAACTCGGCCTAGCTAGCGGCTGGACCCAGACGGATTAAATGTAGCCGCCGACCTTCAGGTCGGCTTCCCCTAAACAAGTGAGTGCCCGGTGAGATTGAAGTAAATCTTCTCGCTAAAGATATCTCGCTCGAAGAATTCTTCAACCTACCCCGGCACAGTATGTATACTAGTATCTATACTATTATCACTGGAGGTATCGTGCCTTTATCTTCATCTGCCAGGGAAGAGCTGGCGCATCTTAAGCCGCGTAAAAAGTGCTGCCGGTTGGCGGAGTTGTCGGCTTTGATCAGGATGGACGGCTCCATCCATATCAGCAAGGGTGAGATCTCGTTAAGCACGGAGAGCTATAGCCCGGCGGTGGCGCGGAAGATACTGCTTTTATTAAAAGACCAGTTCGATCTCCAGACTGAGCTGGTCACAGTCAAGGAACGTACACTGAAGAAGCAGCTAAAGCACATAATATTCATCTCCTCGCAACCTGTATTAAAATATGCGCTCAAGAAACTCGGCATCCTGGATAACGAGCTTAAACTGAAGCAGAGTCTTCCCGCGGATCTGATAAAAGACCAGAACTGCGAGGCGGCTTATCTTAGAGGCGCATTCCTTGGCGGGGGGTCGATAAGTGAGCCGAACCACGGTTATCATATGGAGATAGCGACGTCGAATAGCAGGATGGCGGAGGAACTTCATGAACTGCTTGTCTCACAGGGATTTCACGCGCGCATCCATAACAGGAAAAAAGATCATGCGGTATATATAAAAGAAGCCGACGAGATCGAGGGCTTTCTAGCCAGGATTGGCGCTCACAATACCGTTTTAAAGCTTGAGAACATGCGAATAATAAGGGCTTTAAAAAGTGAAGTCAACAGGTTGGTGAACTTCGAAGCGGCAAATCTCAAGAAGTCCGCGGGCGCGTCCGTACAACAGATCGAGGATATCCAGGTGATTGTGGAGAGTCTCGGATTGTCGGCGATGTCTAAAGCACTGCGGGAGATATCGATGGCCCGTTTGAACTTCCCGACGGCCGGTATAGAAGAACTCGGGGAGGCGATCGAGCCGCCCTTGAGCAAGTCCGCGGTATATCACCGTCTGCGCCGCATCCACGCGATGGCCGAAGGTTTAAGATTGCGTTGACCGTTTGATTTGGTATATAATCCACTTGTTTTGACACATTCCACGTCCATTCAAACAAGGGGGAGAAAAGAGTATGGCTATTAAGATCGGTATCAATGGTTTTGGAAGGATCGGCAGGCTTCTCTTCAGGCTTGCGATGCGGGATTCCGAGATAGAAGTCGTAGCCGTCAACGACCTCTCAGACCCGAAGGCGCTTGCGCATCTCTTGAAGTATGACTCGGTTCACGGTGTCTTACCGGATCAGATATCTGCCAAGGAGAACGCTTTGAATATAAACGGCAAAGAGATCAAGGTGCTTTCGGAAAAGGATCCGGCAGCCTTGCCGTGGAAGGAACTGGGCGCCACCATAGTCATCGAATCGACAGGTCATTTCACAGACAGGGAAGGCGCCAGCAAGCACATCCAAGCGGGCGCCAAAAAGGTCATCCTTTCCGCTCCGGGTAAGAATGCGGATGTTACCATAGTCATGGGCGTCAATGAGGATACTTACGATTCGGCCAATCACCACATCATCTCCAACGCGTCTTGCACGACGAACTGTCTGGCGCCGATGGCCAAGGTGCTGGTCGACAATTTCGGCATAGAACGCGCCTTTATGACGACGATCCATGCCTATACGAACGATCAGCCGGTGTTGGATTTTATACACAAAGATCTAAGAAGAGCGCGAGCTGCCGCTGTGTCAATTATCCCGACCTCGACAGGTGCCGCGAAGGCTATCGGCGAGGTCATTCCGGAACTGAAAGGTAAGATGGACGGTATGGCGATGCGAGTACCGACGCCTGATGGTTCGGTAGTAGACCTTGTCTGTGAGCTAAAAAAGGAAGCGACTGTTGACGAGATAAACAACGCTATTGACGGCGCAGCGGATACAGGGCGCATGAAAGGCATCCTTTACTATACGGAAGACCCGATCGTCTCGATCGATGTCGTCGGTAACAGCTATTCTTCGGTATTCGATGCCAAGTCGACCATGGCAATGGGTAACCTGGTCAAAGTCGTATCATGGTATGACAACGAATGGGGTTATTCCAACCGGGTGATGGATCTGGTCAAATACGTTAATGCAGAAGAGATGGCAGGAGCGAAAACGGAGTAAAGCGGAAAGCGGAATGAAAGAGCAGGCCAGGTGGATAAGAAGACACTTCAGGACATCGATGTAGACAGAAAGCGCGTCCTGGTTCGCGTCGATTTCAATGTACCCTTGAATGATAAGAGGGAAGTCGTGGACGACGAGCGGATAAAAGCCGCTCTTCCGACCATTAAATACTTACTGGAACACAAAGCCAGGATAATCCTGATCTCGCACCTCGGACGTCCGAAAGACGCGCCTGACGATAGTCTCAGGATGGACCCGGTCGCCAAACGGCTTGAAGGACTCTTAAAGAAGAAAGTGATCAAGCTCGACGAATGCATCGGCGACAATGTCAAGAAAGCGGTCGACTCGATGGATAACGGCAACGAAGTCATCCTTCTCGAGAACGTGCGGTTCAATCCGGAAGAGAAAAAGAACGATCCCGCCTTCGCCAAAAAGCTGGCCGAACTGGCTGACGTATTTGTAAACGACGCCTTCGGTACGGCGCATAGGGCTCACGCCAGCACCGTCGGAGTCACCAATTATCTGCCGTCGGTCGGAGGCTTTCTGCTTGAGAAGGAAGTCAATGCCCTGACGGCACTGATCGAGAAGCCGACCAAGCCCTTCATCGCCATACTCGGAGGAAACAAGATATCCGACAAGCTCGGCGTCATCCACAGCTTTCTTGAGATAGTGGACGGCATTCTGATCGGCGGCGGCATGTGTTTCACTTTCCTGAAAAGTCAGGGAATGGAGATCGGCGACAGCATTTTCGAAGAGGACCAGATGGAAGCGGCCACCGAGATATTATGCAAGACGGAACAGGAAGGGATCCCTCTATATTTACCGGACGACTTTGTCGTCGCGGATAGTTTTTCTCCTGACGCAAATATTAAGATAGTAGCGGCTGATGATATCGAACCCGGGTGGCGGGGACTTGATATCGGTCCGGAAACGATCATGCTCTATAAAGAGATCATCGAGGAGGCGAAGACGATATTCTGGAACGGCCCGATGGGAGTCTTTGAATGGGACAACTTCCAGAAAGGAACAAAAAGTATAGCCGAGGCCCTGGCGATCTCTCCTGCCTTGACGATCGTCGGCGGCGGAGACTCCGATGCGGCGCTCAAGAAATATGGTGTGATGGGTCAGATAGACCATGTTTCTACCGGTGGTGGAGCCTCGATGAAAATCCTGGAGGGCAAGAACCTTCCGGGAGTAGATGCCTTACTGGATAAAGAACAAATAGCAGTGAAGATGGAGGAATAGTGAGAAGACCGATAATAGCAGGTAACTGGAAGATGTACGAAACGGCGGCTTCGGCTGTCTTTTTATTTCAACGCATGGAGGACCTGATGGCGGAGGTGCAAGACAGAGAGATCGTCGTCTGCCCGCCGTTCATCGCTTTACGAGGCCTATCGGTCGTCAAGGAGCAGGACCACCCGAACATCGCCCTGGGCGCGCAGAACATGCACTGGGAAGACGAGGGGGCGTTCACCGGAGAGGTCTCGCCGACGATGCTAAAAGACCTGGATGTGGAGTTCGTCATCCTCGGACATTCGGAAAGGCGCCATATCTTCCTAGAGACGGACGATATGATAAACAAGAAGGTCCATGCGGCGTTGAAGACCGGGCTGACACCTATCCTATGTATCGGCGAGCTGCTTGAGGAGCGGGAAAGCGGTAATACCGGTAAAGTCATCGAGACTCAACTTACCGGAGGGTTGAAGGATATCGGCTCCGAGCATATAGAAAAGCTGGTCATTGCATATGAACCGGTATGGGCGATAGGTACCGGAAAAACGGCGACACCCGAAACGGCACAGGAGACCGTTAAGTCGATCCGCGACTTGCTGGCGAATATGTATACACAAGATCAAGCTGATACGATACGCATCCTATACGGCGGCAGTGTCAAGCCCGACAACATCGATACTCTGATGGCCGAACCTGATATCGACGGCGCTCTTGTGGGAGGTGCTAGCCTCGATCCCCAAAGCTTCGCCCGGATCGTCAAGTTCAAGAGCTAGACTACGTTTGTGTCTCGTTATCCTCGATGGCTGGGGCGCTACCCTGAAACGTAAAGGTAATGCCATATTCGAGGCGCGCACTCCGAACTTCGATTCCTTAAAAAAACGATACTACTATGCTTACTCATGGCTTGATGCGTCTGCCGGAGCTGTTGGTTTGCCAAAAGGTCAGATGGGAAACTCCGAAGTCGGACACCTGAATATCGGAGCCGGGCGTGTCGTGTATCAGGACTATACACGTATCAACCAGGGTATCAAGGACGGCAGTTTTTTTAAGAACCCGGCGCTCATAAAAGCATATGACAATGCTTCCAAAACGGGCAGACGGCTCCACCTGTTCGGATTGCTTTCAGACGGCGGAGTCCACAGTCATCAGACACACCTATACGCACTTCTGGATCTGGCAGTCCGCATGGATGTCAAAGATGTCCGTATCCATATATTCCTCGATGGTCGCGACGTACCGCCGCAAAGCGCGATCACATATATCAAGAAGCTGGAAAAGAAGATCGAAGAGAAGCGTGTAGGCAGTATAGCAACGGTCAGTGGAAGATACTACGCGATGGACCGCGACCGCCGTTGGGACAGGACTAAGAAAGCTTACGACGCAATCGTCTACGGCATCGGCGAAACTGCTCCGACAGCCGAGCAAGCTGTACAACAATCCTATGATAAAGGTGTCGTCGACGAATTCGTCCTTCCGACTATCATCAGCGACTCACCCGACTCACGACTCACGACTCACGACTCACAGAATGTCCGTCCCAACGATTCTGTCATCTTTTTCAATTTCCGGCCGGATCGGGCCAGGCAGCTGACAAGGGCTTTCATTCAATCAGATTTCAAGGAGTTCGACAGGGGAGCGTGTCCACCGAAGACGGTCTTTGTCACTATGACGGAATATGACGCGACATTCAAAACGCCTGTCGCGTTCTCGCAGGAAGATATAAAGAACACACTGGCGCATGTCCTTTCAGAAAACGGTTTGAAGCAGCTTCATATCGCCGAGACGGAGAAATACGCGCATGTCACGTTCTTCTTGAACGGTGGCGTAGAGACGCCCGAGCCGGGGGAGGATAGAGTCCTGATCCCATCCCCGAAAGTAAGTACATACGATAAAAAACCGGAGATGAGCGCGCTGAAAGTGACAGACGCAGTCGTAAAGGAGATAAAGAAGGATAAGTATGACGTCGTTATAATGAACTATGCCAACGCGGACATGGTCGGCCACACCGCGGATCTCAAAGCTGCCATCAAAGCGATCGAAACGGTCGATAAATGCATCGGGCGGGTATATAAAACGGCAAGAGAAGCAGGTGCCGCGTTCATAGTCACAGCCGATCACGGGAACGCGGATCAGGAACTGGACCGGGAGACATGGAAGCCGTTCACAGCTCACTCGATGAACGAAGTGCCGTTCATCCTGGCGGCGGGCGGCCATAAAAAGCTAAAGAAACACGGCATTCTTGCCGACATCGCCCCAACAGTCTTAGATATCCTCCGCATCAAGAAACCACAAGAAATGACCGGAAAGTCTCTCATCGTCCGAGAAACGAGAACCGCGAAACGAGAAATGTAGCAGCCGACCTTCAGGTCGGCCCACCCCCAACGTGTCGCTGCGAGGGAGCGAAGCGACCGAAGCAATCTACGCAATAAGTGAGCACATTGCACACTCTCAAAATAATAAGCGCTTCGTTTGTGCGTATTGGATTCAGTTATGGTTGAACAGTCTCTTTTATTCTAAGAGAAACGCGACTGGATAGCTGACAACTACTAGGTATAGTGCTTGAATAAAGATGTGATACGAGGACTAGAAAAGGAGAGAGCAAATGGAATTACACTTAAGTATTCGCAAATCAAGTATTATTTGGTCTTTAATATGTTTGGTCTTAATAATGGCGATTGTGGCAATCAGTATTACCGCATGGTTAAACAATAATAAATATGTATCACTGAAGAGCAAATATGTTGCGCAACAAAAACAAAACTTGAACCTTGTTACGGAGAACAAAAATGCGTGGAATGCAGCTGGAGATAGTGGAGCAACAATTCGCGAACGCGACAAAATGTTTTATGACTGCATAGCTTCGATCGTCAAAGAGCTTAATGCCGGCTCCAATGTTGCTTCAATCAAATCTGGAGTAGTAGACGCAATAAACTCGAGCGATTATGCAAGAAAGATTAACCTAGGAAGGATACAGGCCAAGAATTAGATCCATCTGTACTTATGAAAGAAAAAGAGCAGTGAGCATTATCTCATAATGTCTATTGGTCTTACCTGGCGTGGAGCGGGATATAAATAGTCGGTTATCCTCATTCTCCTAAGACTTAATTCAATTGCGTAGATCTTACAGACGTTTTTAGCAAAGCGAGGTTGATTACTAAAGTGAATCATCCAAAAACCATTTCAGCCGACAATCTAATTAATGAATTCGTGAAGCACTATAATCAGTTGCATAAAACCAACCTCACCATTACAGAATGGCCTGACAAAAAAGAACGAAATAAGCCAGCATGTGATGCTCTCGCTGAATCTAATTACCTAACACTTGCAATTGAACATACGACGATTGATTCTTTCTTGAACCACAGAGCAGACAACGATAGGTTTATACGAGCTGTTGGCAGTCTAGAGAAAGAGCTTAAGGACAAATTCCAGGATCGTATTACTCTTACCATTGCCATTGACTCGATACAAACCGGAATAGACTGGGATATCATCAAGATTAACATTCGTGTATGGCTTATCGAGAATGTGCCAAGGTTGCCTTTTGGTAATCAAGAACGGTGGATTGAAGATGTCCCATTTCCGATACAAATTTCTAAGTCAAAATGCACCAGTCCTGGATTATTTGTGTCAAGATTTGCCCCCGAAAACCTGGAAGACCAGATGGCCAAGATTATAAGGCGGGCGCTAGAATCGAAGAACGGGAAACTTGGGGTGTATAAAAATGCTGGCAATTATACACTTCTGCTTATTGAATCAGATGATATTGCTCTTCTAGATGTTCCAAAAGTGAGATCAGCGTTAAAAACGGCTATCGAATCAGGGGCACCGAGTGGGAACATTGATGAGATATGGTTTGCAGATACTAGTATAAGTCAAAAACATGAGTTTTATCTTCTATTCAAAAAGTAGATTTAATGGACTTGGGCTTGAACTATCAGTTATTCACGAACAGGGAGCGGTATTATCAGGATCTGTGTCTTTGTAGATAAGCAGCAGCTATATCAGCTCGTTTTATGCAAAACATGGAATGTGCGAGAAACGTACAACCCGGGGACTCAACGGTGGAGGACTCGAACCGCAGCGCAGACACATTAGGAGCCGCTTTCTCAGAGGAAACCTAGATCGTTTTTTTACCTTCGATTTTATTCCCCTTAGTCAACGGTGTTCAAATAATGTGCATTGTCGGAGCAATAAGCGCGAAACATAGACCTTATACATTTTGTGTTCGGTGAGGTTGAAGACTTCTTCGAACGTGACTTCAGAAGTACAAACGAGGTCTATAACTTGAAATAGAGAACGGGAGCAAATACGGCGAGCGACATTGCTATTGGTAGCCAAGCGCTGGGCTTTTTAATAATGGAATTCATAACTTTTTTACAATCTGCCTTCCTCTATAGGCAGAGGTCAAGTCTGACCTCTGGTTTGCAATCATTTGTTCTTTACTAATTCAAGCAAGTGATGGTATTGCCAATCACGTTCTTTGGCTATGACAGCATCGGCATCAGAGGAGTTAGTGGCTCTATAAACAGCCTGTACGGCATAATTTGCGGCACCAACAGAATGAGTGGGAACATGCGCAGTCGCCACCGCTTGGCCTGCGGCGCGGGCAGCAGAGCGAGCTGAATTATCTTCTCCTACTTCACGAGCGGCGGCATGGGATGCGAGCGAAGCTTTGCGTATATCAGCCATCTTAAACACGTCTGTATTTATCCATGCCCGGCATGCTTCGATAGCGTTTCGAGGGCGATGGTCTTCCGGGTATTTTTCCTCAAAGTATGGCAGGACACGCTCGACACAATCAATTGCCCAGATGGCTAATGTTTTATGGTCAGTTTTTCTCACAAGCTCTACAATCGACTCGTCTTTGTGTGTAACTGAAAATTTTGGTTTCTTCATTATTTCTCACCAGGCTTCATTAATTAGTCCCTAGATAATACGCGCGTTTTTACAGATTAGCAAGACTAGATCGAAGACCTATCCGGGAACAGAAAATAATGCCTCTGTACAGGCATTATAATTTGGCTCCCCGGATTGTACGATTTTCGCACATTCAGGATCTGTATAAAACGAGTTAAGCAGTCTGCCTTCTGATGTTATAAGCAAAACCTGAAATAATGGTGACCAATAGCGATACGAATGCAAAGAGAATGATTGCTATGGTCACAGTAGGGTTACTCGCACCGGAGAAATATCCGATGATGCTTAGGCCGGGAAACAATAACAGCCATGCTATCAAGTTAGCAGCGAATAACCATATCCACATTTTGGAAAGGTACTCCACTAGTCTACTTGAGAGGTGCGCGCGCCACCATGTCAGTGGTGCGTGTATCCATATCCCGAGAATGCCAAGGATTATCCCGAGGATCGGTGGGAAAATGCCCCCTCCGAACAAAAGCATTGGAATCGATATAAGAGCCAAAATCAGACCGCCGTTCTTCCTCTGAATAAAAATAGTAACCCACACTAGGAAAACCGAGGAAAAGAGGATGGCCAGGATTCCGGTTACGAGCAGATTGGGAACAATCGTCATGGCCGGTTCCCCTTCCACTGCGCGGAAAAATGCTGCGTCCGGCCAGGACAAAATCATTACTCCGCTGGGAGTTACATTGCCCTGAAGAACTTCACCGACACCGTGTTCTATGCCCGCCACGCCCATAATCGTGCCTAGCGTTGAAACCAATACTCGCGTCGCGTTTTTCATATCAGCTCCTGAGCAAAAGCTTTTCAGCCAGGTCGCTTGCCCACGCGTGGATTGCGTCCCAGTCCCGTATGTCACTCGCTGGCAGGTTGTGTAGAGGACTTGCTGGCAAAGCACTTATCAGCCTATGAGGAATGTTGAACTTCGCGGGGTCGAACTTGCCGCCAAACATTTCAATCGTGACTGGTCTTAGCCAGGCGAACTTTGCCAGCGCTTTATCGAGCTGTGCGCGCGTTTCCTGCCACTCCCTCTCATCCGGTGGGTCAAGAGTGGGGCCAAGCGCGAAGATGGCGACCGGCATCTGCTCGAGCGTCGTTTGGTGTAGCTGTAAGAACTTCTGGGCATCCTTTGGCATAGACCCCATGTAGAGTGGCACCCCCAACACGATCGCGCGGTATCCCGCGAGCGAACGCACTTTCCTCACAGCCTGGGTATCTACCCCTAGCCCCTGTTTACGCAGAGTCGCCGCGACCGCCTCAGCAACCTCCTGCGTTGACCCGTAGCGGGTTGCGTAGGCCACAAGAATGGAACTAGCGGTCAGGCCGGGTGAATTGTTGTTATTCTTTGTCACTTTAGGTCCTCCTCCGTCGATATTCTCAGTCTGAAGTATTGATTCCTGCTGCACATCAGGCATGCGGGCAGTTTTTCACCTGGCCGTTTGGCCAGGTGAAACCACTCCAGGGTCCCCGGGTAGGACTCGAACCACAGCACAGACCCATCTTATACCACACCTATGGTTTCCTGTGCATAAAATGTGCATTGTCGGAGCGGGGGAATATGTTATAAGTCATGCTCCATAAGGGAGCTGACCTTAGATATTGTGAGCATTTCCCAGGTCTGTGAGGAAGACCTTCTGTAAAAAAGAGTCTTACGAACGACGTGCTGGAAATGAGAGTATAAATTAAGGACGGCGACCAGGAGGATGACTTATAATATATCCTCCCACGAGGACTCACTTTTGTTGAGTTTCGGCGATGCGCGTCTTGATCAGCTTCTTTATAAGCGTTGCGGGGAGGGGTTTGTCGGTTGGGAAGCGGATGGTGCCCTTGGAAGTGCTGTAGGATCTCAAGTCGTCTTTGAGCACTTCAATAACCACCGCGCTCATCGGGAAGTATGAGCAGTGTTCTTTGAAAGCCGCAAAGCCCGCGACCAGCTTACCTTTGTACTTATAGGATGGCATCCCGTAGCTAATGGTCTCGATAGCATCCGGTAAGATCGACTTTATCGTCTGTCGAAGTTTCTCGAGCGTAGCTCGCGCCTCTTCCGGTACGGTTGCCAAGTATTCATCAACACTTTTTGCCGGCATCCTATCCTCCTCGTATAAAAGACACCAACTTCTAAGTAGTCTAGTTGATTAAGAAAAAACATGTAAGAGCTTACTGCTAGCAAAAATGTGCATTGTTGGAGCGGGGGGATATGTTTTGAGTCATGCTCCATAAGGGAGCATCTTTCTTAGGGGGAACCCAGATTTCCCAAAAGCGCAGACGTTTTGACGAAAGTGCCTGTGCGAGCGGGAGAATATTGTTTTAAGAGCGACATATAACTGACCTTAGGCTTTGCTAGCACTTTTCAAGGACGCGAGGACTGTTTGAGCGACGTATTCTATATTTAACTAGATTAAACCCGAGCGAGTTCCGCAGCGACCTTTGAAAAGTGTGCAGCATAAGGCAAGGACAGTTATCCTGGAGCTTCTTAAAACAATATTCTCCCGTGAGGACTCAATTGAGTGGTGTCGGCGGGGGGACTCGAACCCCCACAGGTTATTCACCCACAAGGCCCTCAACCTTGCGCGTCTACCAATTCCGCCACGCCGACAATATTGAGCTTATAGCTCGTGGCTTGTAGCTCGTAGCCAGAATAAGGATTTAATGCTACTAGCTACCAGCTACTAGCTGGTTTACAGCCTGATAAGCAAGAGGGTCGTTATCGCGAATGTGATCGCAAGCGCGATCGTTATCCTGTCGAGGTTCTTCTGGATGATGCTCGTGCTTGAAAACGTAGATGAGATCCCGCCTCCGAAGACGTCGGCAAGGCCACCGCTTTTCCCGCTATGAAGCAGCACAAAGAATATAAGACCGAAGCTGGCGATCAGGTGAAAGACAATGACAACATTTCTCATGGGTTTCTCCTAAGTGATTTACGAGTAGCACAAACACTAAGTTTAGCAGAAAAAGAGGGCTGTAACAACGCGTTAAGCGCCGGCGGGAACGCTTTCAGGGTGCTTGCCGACGAGTTCTTCCACCTTTGCTTTGTCATCCGGATAGGCGACGACCTCGTACTTCAAGTCTTCTTCGTTGCCCATGATCCGGCAGGCCTTCGCGAACAACCGTCTGGCACAAGCTTCGCCGCCGTCTTTAGGGGTGTGAGGCAAGAGAGCGCTGATCGTATGGTTGTCGAGCCGTCCGGCTTCATCCGTCATCCGGAGGTCTTGCCTGACGGTGGCGCCGAGTTTTCTAAGTAGTCGCTTTTTCTTGTCATGGTTCATATTATCCAAAACACGCTGCTCGATCTTGATATTGATGAGAGAGAATATACTCTCATAGCGTTCATACATCTGGATCTGCGAGTTGATCATATAGGCGAAATGAGCTGGTTTGTAGAGTCTGGTCTCGGCGTCCGTGATCCCGCGGCCTTCCAGTGCTGTCAGCATATGTCTTATGCGAACACATATCTCGCCGCCCATGATGGCGGTGACGAAGTATATCAATATCCTTAAAGTGAGCAATGGTAGGGTGTTGATCACACCGTTCTCCATAAATACCGGGATGATGACGATGGAGTAGACGAGGGATGTGATGATAGCGCTCAACCATCCTCCGCGGCGTCCGTAATATACGATCGATAGGAGGATGACGATAAACAACAGCTGGCCGACTGCTTCCTCAGGGTTCTTGTAGACAGTTGCTACAAGAACCGTCGTGGTCAGGATGATCCCGCCACCGAACAGCAGGACTAAACGTTTGAAATCATCGTATGTCATCTAAGACCTACCTTTTGATCAAGGGGCAAGGTTGTGGATGATCGCTTCCATCTTTCCTTTGTCATTGGGTAGCGATATCACTTCGCACTCTACGCAGTCTTCGTATCCGATCAGGTCGGAAGTGACAGCAGCCAGACGGGAGGCGACGATCTGTGCGCCGTCGTTTGCAGTGAACGGCAAGATGACACCGAAGATATCGTTCGATAGGCGCCCGACCTCGTCGACCAACCGGACGTGATTGACGATCGTCTTGGCGACCTCCATCATCCCCGGGCTCTTAGGTGTTTCAAGGTACATGGCAAGAGCTCGAGGTTCGAGGTTTATCATCACGATCGACGAGACGGTATTATACCGTTCGAACCGGGCCAGTTCGACAGAGGCTAGTTTGGCGAAATACAGTTTGTTGAATATCTTTGTCTCGGTGTCGACGAATTCATTGTGGCTGGCCTCGATCATCAGCTTTTTCACGTTTGACATTATCCCGCCGCCGAGGGGCCCTGTTACCAGATATATCGCGGCTCTGACAAGGATCAGCGGGAGTACCGGTTCTATCTTTAAGGAAAGGATGGTCGGGAACTGTATCGCGGCATATATCGTACTCGCTAGGATCGCGGTGACGACACCGCCTCGCCAGCCGTCATAGACCGCTCCGATAAGCAATAGAAAGAATAAAAGCTGGCCGACGACCTCTTTAAGACCTTCGGCCGTCTTAGGCATGACAAGCGCGACCAGGGTTGCACTGACGATAACAAGGGCTGTTCCCGCGATAAGCACAAACCGCTGGAATCCTTTATAATCCATAGCATCCCCCTTAAAGGTAGTTTGTACTAAGTTACTATCGGCAGTGCATAAACTTTTCTTAATGAATTGTCTTATAATCGTTATGAGGTGTCAAATATATGAAAATCGCTATCGACGCGCGGGATATATTAAGAAAGCAGACGGGTATCGTCACATATACGGTGAATCTGGTCAAAGGATTGGCCGCCGTCGATGATAAGAACGACTATACGATCTACCTGGATTCATATCGCGACACAGAAGTCGGTGAGGGCAACCTGGTAAAGCAGCCGAACTTCAAGAACGCTGTCCTGCGTTCCAAGGGGGCTTTATGGAAACAGATATTCCTGCCTCTGGACCTTGTCCTGCACAAGGCGGATGTTTTTCATTCTCCAACGTCGACGATCCCTGCCATCCGTCCGCGGAAGACCATTGTCACCTTCTGCGATCTTTTCCACGAGGCGAATCCGCAATGGACGCCGCCCAAGATCAAGAACCGGTTGTCACGTTTGTATAAGTTCGCCGCGCTTAAAAGCGATCATATAATCGCTATCTCTGAAAATACCAAGAGTGACCTTGTAAAATACTACGGGGTGCAGCCGGAGAAGATCACGGTGATCTATCCGGGGAAAGACGAATTCTTTAAAGAGGTCAAGGATGTCAAGGAAGTCGAGGATATCAAGGAGAAGTATAAGATCGGTAGGGAATTCGTGCTACATGTGGGGGCGCTGGCGGAATGGCGGAATGTGCCACGGCTTATTGAAGCGTTCGGCATTCTAAAGCTGGTCGACCGCATCCCCCATAAACTAGTGCTGGTCGGTAGGGAAGTCTGGGGTCTGAAAATTAATAAAATAATCAAGGAAGCGGGCCTGACGGGTGACGTAATAGATCTCGACTACATCCCGATAGAAGACCTCCGGACGTTGTATAACGCAGCCGATCTGCTCGTCTTTCCTTCGCTTTACGAGGGATTCGGCATCCCCGTTCTTGAGGCACAAGCTTGCGGAACACCGGTCGTCGTGTCGAATGCGGCGGCTTTACCGGAAGCCGTCGGTGACGCCGGCATGCTGATCGATCCTTACGATCCTGAAGCGATCGCCGACGGTATCAGAACTGTTCTGTCTGATGATGAACTAAGACAAGATCTGATAAAGAAAGGTTTCGAACACGCCAGGAAGTTCAGCTGGGAAAAGATGGCACGAGAAACGTTAGCCGTGTATCAATCCAGGTAAGCAGCGAGTGCAGACCCATAGACTCTCGCCGTCTTTGCGACAAGGTACGAGGGTGACTATTTTCTCTGAATTCCCACAGATGAAACATGTCTGCGCGATGTAGTTCTCACCTTTCTCCCGGCGTTCTTTCTGTTTTTCCTCGGCGGCTTCCTCACTGAACTCTTCCGCTTCCCGTTCGACTATCTTCAGCGCACCGGTAGGGCAGACCGCCAGGCAGAACCCGGCGCCGTCGCATAACTCATCCTTGATGACCTTCGCCTTCCCGTCGACTATCTCGATTGCGCCTTCGGCGCACGGCGTCACGCACAATCCGCACCCGTTGCATAAAGATTCGTCTATCTCAACGATATTCCGTTTGACCTTCAAACCGTTCACCTCTCATTTCATTATGGCATCTGTACAAATCATGTCAAATCTGCTAGTATTTTTCCACTTAGTCAAGAACAGCTCCTTTAAGTGGCGGCCCTCTTATATAAGGAGATGGTATCGATGAAGATATCCAGAACCTCTGTCCTGTTGTCTCTCATTGTCTTATCCCTGCTCGCAGTAGTCATGATACAACCCTTTACAGTCTTTGGAGACGATGTCGTGACTGACACGATACCGGTCGGAGACGGGCCATACGCGATAGCGGTCAATCCGACACATCACAAGGCGTTCGTGGCCAATTACTGGGACTACCGGGTCTCGGTGATCAACACGGCAAGTGATACCCTTAAAGCCCAGGTCCCGGTGTCGGATCCGGCAATAGATCCTTATCCGTTTCCGTTGTCGGTGGCGGTCAACCCGAACACGGACAAGGTCTATGTCGTAAACTGGGCAAAAGCCGATCTTGTCGTCATGAACGGGAACAATAACACCGTCGAGGCGTCGATTCCCGTAGGAAGTTTCCACAGGCCACCTCGGGCTGTCGTAGTCGACCCGACGACGAACAAAGTCTATGTGGCGAACTACGGGTGGGGTGATGTTTATGTCATAGACGGAGATCCGGTCAGCCCGACTTACAACACGATAGTCGCCACTATAAATGTAAATACAAAAGGCGTGTACCAGCCGCAGACAAGAGTGATCGCCGTGAACCCAACGCTGAAGAGGGTGTACGCGGCTAACGGGTACGGCAACAACCTAGTCGTGATCGATGTGGATCCGGCCAGCGCGAACTATAACAAGAAGATAGCGGATATAACGACCGGCGCCGGACCGCGGGCCATCACGATCAATCCGGACAACGGCAAAGTATACGTTGCCAATATCACAGGCAACAATGTCACTGTGCTCAACGGATTGACTAACACCGTAGAGGCAACAATATCTGTCGGAACCAATCCCCGCGCGATAGACATCAACACGATCACAAACAAGATATACGTTGCCAACTACGGCAGCGGTAATGTCACGATCATCGACGGTGCGACAAATATAGTCAGAGCTACAGTGAACTCCGGACCCAATCCGCGAGCGATCGCGGTCGTGAACCGACTGGCCGGGAACGCATATGTGGCGAACGCAAATTCCGGTTCCGATGATCCCAGCACCGTGACGATCATCGATCCCGATGATACCGTCATGGCTTCGCTCGGAGTAGGTGTTTACCCGATATCGCTCGGTATCGATCTTTTGTTCAAAAACCCGAAGGTC
Organism: Actinomycetota bacterium; assembly: GCA_020052375.1. Classification (GTDB taxonomy): domain Bacteria; phylum Actinomycetota; class JAHEXW01; order JAHEXW01; family JAGVPG01; genus JAGVPG01. The sequence continues at coordinate 53,375 of JAGVPG010000004.1, forward strand.
TACGTCGCGAACTGGGTGAGCAATGACATCACGGTCATAGATCCGTCTCCCGGAAACGACTCGCCTCTGACAACGACCATCGATCCCTTCCCGGGAGACACGACACCCGAGCTTACTCCGATGTTTACGGGAACGGCGGTCAATCAGCGAGCTCCGATAAACTCCAATGTGACAAAGGTCGTTTACCAGATCGACAGTGAGGACGGGGAATGGGTGAGCGCGGCGATCACAGGCGGCGCGTCATCGCCGTCCGTGACATGGCAGGCGACGGCCTTGAAACAACTCGAGCCCGGACCGCACACGATCAATGTCGCGGCGTTGGACGCTACCAGCGGCACGATCTGCAGTTCCGACGGCAACATTTCGAACAGCATGTTTACAGGCGGCATCACGACCTACTCGTTTACAGTCGGTATGACCGATACCACACCCCCGGATCCTCCGGTCATCCTGTCTCCACAAGACGGTACTTCGACCGACGACCCCGTAGCGATATCCGGAACAGCGGAAACTTTATCTTCTGTTGACATATTCGATAACGGAGATAAGATAACGACTTGCTCGGCCGGACCCGATGGTTCGTGGAACGCCGGCGTGTGGGCGTTTGAGGAAGGGCCTCACAGCATCGTGGCTACGGCTACGGATGAAGCGGGGAACCGGAGCGCGGAGAGCGAACCGGCGGACGTTATGGTCAGATACGCGACCGCTTTGAGTTTCACGTGCGACACGCTAAAACCAGTAGGCGGGATGGTTCATGTATCTGGCCGGTTGACTTGTCTAAGCAGCGGCATCGGCGTCGACGGAAGGACCGTGACCGTTACATTGGGTGCGCAAACGATGAATATAGTCACGGATGGCACGGGACTAGCGGAAGCTTACATACCGGTAACGCAACAGCAAGGTATCTATATGGCATATGCGTCTTTTAACGGGGAGGCAAATTATAAGCCATCCGGCAGTCAAGGTCAGTTCGTCGTGATATATGATCCGTTCTCAGGGCAAAAAGTCACCGGCGGCGGCTGGATCCTGAACGGTTCCGGAAAATGCAATTTCGGCTTCAATGCCGAGTATAAGAGCGGCGCGTCGATACCCGCCGGTCAGGTCCAGTATGTCGATCATCTGAACGGTCTCAACGTCCATAGCGGTTTACTGACGTATCTTGTTTTTATCGGCAACAAGGCAATACTCTACGGAGACTGTACGGTGAACGGTATGAGTGGTTACGGTTTTGAGTTGGCGGTGACGGACGTGACTGAAGCAGGACAAGGAACTGACGGCCTGGGTATCACGATCACAGGTCCTGACGGGTCTCTGTTCTACTCGGCACAGGAAACACTCCAAAAAGGTAACATCAAGATAATGTAAAGTGTTTCTTTCTGAATAGGAGCAGACAGACATCGACTACCGTAGGATCGTAGAGGACATCTTTGTTCTTTTGGATCTCCTCCAGGGCTTTCGCAATACCCAGGGCCGGCCGGTACGGGCGGTGGGAAGACATGGCCTCGACTACATCCGCAACCGCCAGGATCCGAGCTCCTAAACAGATCTTCTTGCCTCGAGTACCTGCGGGATATCCGGAGCCGTCCATCCTTTCATGATGCTGCAGTACTATTGCGGAAATCGGATCCGGCAGCTGAGATTTCGAAATAATATCATGGCTTACTCGACTATGGTCTTTAATGATCTCATACTCCAGATCGGTCAGTTTCGTCGGTTTGCTAAGTATCTCCGACGGGATGGAGATCTTACCGATATCGTGCAACGAGCAAGCGATCATAATAGCTTCTATCTCATCCTCTTTAAGACCCATCTCCGCAGCTATCGCGCAAGCCAGCTGAGTTACACGCTTCTCATGGCCTGCCGTATAAGGATCCCTCAACTCTGTCATAGCAGCTACGGCGCTGATCGTTCCATTTAACGCCTTTTTCAATTGCATGTAGCTTTGTTCCATTTGTTCTTCTCTCTTATTCTGTTCGGTAATATCCTGTACGGTACCGATAGAACGAACCGGATCGCCTTTCCCGTTATAGAAAGTCTCACACTGTTCGTGAACGAACTTTATCCGTCCGTCACGCATTAGGAGCCGGTGGTCGATTTCATAAGGGGTCTTGTTCTTGACCGAATCAGTATAAGCCTTATCAACCATAGTCCGGTCGTCAGGATGTACCGCTTGAAGAAAGGCTTCATAAGAAGCCTCGAAGGCTTTTGGTGATATCTCGAATATGCGGTAGATCTCATCGGACCATGTGAGGTGATTACTGATCAAGTCCAGCTCCCAGCTGCCGATATGCGCTAAATGCTGTGCTTCGTTCAGCTGTAACTCCCTTTTTCGTAGCGCTTCTTCGACATCACGTTGCTTCTGCTCGTTCTCATACAGCATCCGCAAGTATGTATGTTCTTTCTCGAGATTCTCAAGCCAGATATCGATCTCACGGCCATTGAAATTACGGCTTAACATGTCTTCAGGCGGAATGTAATAGTGGTTGAAGAGGATCTGTTTCTTTCTTGCGATAAGAGGGTGCGTCATGATGATGCTTTTGATGAGTCCGGAATCGAATTTACTCCGGTCGTACTGACAGATGGCAAGACATGGATAATTGGGAAAGAAATCCCTGTTCAGTTTCGCTTCGTATTCAATGAGTTTCTCCGATCCGGGGTGTCCTCGCAAAGCCCAGCTCATCTCGCCACTAGCGCGGAGTACGCGATATCCTTCTTTTAAGGCCTTTTTTGTTTCCGAAATGAGCAGGCGGATCATTCTATCAGGATCGAATGAACCCTCGCGTGTATACGACTCGGTCTCATGCAGGATGACAAGCTGCCCGCTCTTTTCAACACTCGTTGTATCTATCCCTTCGTTCTTAAGATAAGAACGGACCTGGTCTGCGGTATGGGCATCTACGATATAGATGCACTTTTCACCGTCGTTCAGGCCATCGATGAGGAACGGTACGATTATGTTATGCCACTCTCTGCGTGACTCATATATAAGGCAGAGGTGATCGTGCGGTTTTAGATTCTTTATTGCATCCGAGATACCTACGCTTGAGACCGCGCGGGCTCTCTGTTCGATTGTGGACTCTTCTTGTTCCGTGGTTGTGACCGTCATTTCTGGCACCCCCGGTCGACATGTATATTATATCACTATGTCGATTTTCCGGATCTGGTCTGAACTGGCACTTTTCTTCTTCCATCAATGAAATGATAAATAGTAAGTACAGGATGTCCTTGCAGCATGCGAGGTCCGGAGTATCTCATCACAGTCCGGATATTCTCTCTCATTTCCGGCTTATAACAGTGCACCGGACAGTTGGCGCAGGTCGTCTTGCCTTCTTGAAACGGGCATCTGTGCAAGCGGACTATAGCATAGTCAAGAAGCGCCTGACAATCTTCGCATAATCTGTCTGTAGTGTCATGGTGTCCATGGCAGAAGATGCTGATCATTACCTCGACAGTCTTTGCTTCCCTGCGCATCCGTGGCTTGTTCTCCATGCTTTGAGTATACTCTAAGACATGTGGAAAAAAATCGGTTTAGGACTCCTAGCCGCATTATTTGTTTTGCTGGTTTTGCTGGTCGCACTGGCTTATTTTAGGGTGTGGCCGCAACTGAAGCCCGCCATCGGGCCGATCCCTATAACTGAGAAGCTCAAGCCGACCCCGGGCAGTAAGAACTTGACGTCACTTCCCTTGATCATACCGAGAGGATTTCAGATCGAGACATTCGCGGAGGGTCTCGGACCTGCCAGGATCATGACATTCGACTCGCACGGCGTTCTTCTGGCTAGCATAACTCAAGACGGCAAGGTCGTAGCACTTCCTGATGCGAACAAGGATGGGCGGGCGGATAAAGTCATGACACTGATCGAGGGCTTGAACCTGCCGCACGGCATAGCGTTTCAAGACGAGGATCTTTACATAGCCGAGATAAACAGAGTCCGAAAATATACGTATGTCTATTCCGGTCCTGACAATATCCAATTGATAGAGCCACAGACGGTCGTACCGGACCTACCGGAGAGCGGTATGCATTTCACGCGGACGTTGACATTCGGTCCTGATGGGAAGATGTACATGTCGATGGGCTCGTCCGTTAATGTGGATGTCGAAGAGGATGAGCGAAGGGCGGCGATATCGCGGTATGATCCGAACGGTTCGGGTTTCGAGCTTTTTGCGTACGGATTACGGAATTCGGTAGGTCTTGCATGGCACCCTGTCACTCATGAACTGTGGGCGACTGAAAACGGTAGAGACCTGCTGGGTGATGATATCCCGCCGGATGAAGTCAATATCATAAGAAAAGGTGGCGACTACGGTTGGCCGTATGCCTATGGCAATAAGATAACAGACCCGGCGTTCGATGATAGTGATCACGCATCAAGGACGATACCGGCATATATTGAACTACAGGCTCACTCGGCTCCGTTAGGCCTGGCTTTCTTTGACTCCGACGCATTCGGCAAGGACTATAAGAACGATCTGTTCATCGCTTTTCACGGATCATGGAACCGCAGCGTTCCGACCGGCTATAAGGTTGTGAGGATCCATCTGACAGGAAAAAACAAAGACAAAGTCGAATCCATACAAGATTTCATAACCGGTTGGCTGGTGTCTGATGGGGCGCTTGGACGCCCGGTCGGGTTGGCAGTCGGCAGCGATGGAGCGTTATATATCTCGGATGATAAAAGCGGCCGTGTATACCGGGTTACAAAGATCAAGGAATGATCAGTAGACATACCTTGGGATCTCAGTGAGGGTGATTGTAACCTTACCGTGTTCGGTCCGTTTTTCCTCCGAGTCGAAAGCTGCTATATAATCAGTCACTTCCGTTCCGCTCTGGTAGCGGGGAAGCGCGTCTATGATCTCTACTTTTTGTTCTCCTTTATCGGTTTCAACCGTAACGGTCGTATCGATCTTTTCTGTAGCAAACGATTGATGATCGTAGACATCGATCCACCCGACGTATATATGCTTTCCGTTCTTTGAGAATCTGAAGAGATACAGGCCGAATATGTTATTTGTTTCGGCTTTGATAGTCTCTACATGCTTGAAGTCGGCTCCTTCGAGAACCTCCGTCATCTTCTTATATGTGAAATAACCGATCTTTTTAGCGCCCTTACCCTGGTCGTAGGCAAATTCACCGTTGTATATCAGACCTGTGAAATCGAAGTAGCCCTGGTCGTGCTTGAATCCCTCCTGCAGGCCGAAGGCCATAAAGATCTTGCCGATACCATGTGAAAGAGGATAGACGTTCCGTTTTACTAGATCCGCTGCTTGTTGCCGCTCCGATTGGTATGGAAAATCCCGCGGTTGTCTGAACCTGCTGAGCCGGAGTTGAGGGTCTCCGCTATACGTCCCCATCTCCGTTATCCAGAATGATTTCGGGTCGGGTATCTTGAGGGACTCAAGCTTCTTTATAATGTATTGGTGGATCTCCTTTGTAAGCTGGTAGTCTCCGGATGCGTTTCCGTACCAGTGGAAGTCGAAGATGTCGAAACATCTTGTCTTTTCGCGGGCGATATCTTGAAGCAGGGGTAGATACGCGCTGTCAAAAGTGGCTTGATAATCTTCGAAGGTCTCGGGCATCCCCATCCCGGATACTCCTCCGATCAATACTGAAGCGTTCGGATTGCCTTCCTTGACCGCATCGTAAGAAAGACGCATGAACTCTCCGTAATCAGACAGGTTGGCCGTAGGTTCGTTGCCTATCTGCCAGTAGCGGACGTAAGGATAACGCTTGACGGTTGCGATGACGAACGCGCGATATGCGTCGGGATCCAAAGGCATCCAGGAACCCGGGCGCGTGTATCCTCCTTCGCGTGGCTGGACGTCGATATTCAGAAGGATATTCAAGCCCGAGTCGCTCGCTATCCCTATGTTGTCATAATCGAATCCGCGAGCGCGGCCTGTTTGACCGGGCCCTCGCAATCGCCAGATAAACCGGTTCGGGTCACCGTTCATATATGGATCGACAAGCGACCAGAAGATATAAGGCTCGGTAGTTCCGCGTGTCCATTTTATGCCGGCATATCTCGCGTCATCGTAAGGGATGGCCGGATGAAAACCGAACGGAGAGCTCTCATATTTCTGATTATTGTCCTGGCTTACGGGATTTTGCGCACTTTCTTGAACACACCCGGTCATCGAGACTATTACAATGAGGAATCCTGTGATACTTCTTGATAAGAATCGCATTTTCGACCACCGATCTGAAACGACAGACATTATCTGTAAAGCATACTAATATCTCTGTGTTAAATGGTCTTTACGAATAGGTTAAGATCGGGTTAAAGAAAAATTACTTGATGGTTGTTGTAACGGTGTTCGAACTGACCGGCTTGGATAGACTGGTGCTCTCGACATCGACCTTGACGGGTACGGTAGCTCCGGACGGTGCATCGGGCGCGGTCACTAGTTTGAAATCGAACCAGAAAAGGTCACCCGCGTTGATCGTTCCTACTTCCCATGTCCAGATCTTCGTTGATTCGTCAAACGCCGGTTTCGATCCGCCTTCTTGTCTCATCTCGCCGGTGACACCGTTGGGATGTTGAAACTTGATCTTGACTCCTGCCAGCGGCTTCTTGCTGTTGTTCTTTATTAGCACTGTATATTTAAGTTCTTCGTTGGCGGTGGCGGTAGGTTTGTCCAGTCTGATCTCTGCCGTAAGTGCCGGCAAAGGTTTGAAACTTTTCGGCTTCGCGGTTTCTTCTTTTTTAGAGCAACCTTGTGAGAAGGCCGCAACCGCGACAAAGCTGCAAAGCACCAATATTAGAATACAGAATCTTGATGCTTTCAATGCTCGATCTCCTTTAATGACTTGCTACTAGCCGGCAGTTTATTAGTTTTAGAAGGGCGCACATGCCTTTTTTACTTTAGTCAGTTCTTTATTTATATCGGAAAGTCTCTTGTTTCCATCAGTTGTTAACTTGTTACCCAATGTTCTGAGTCTTTCTAGGTCTTCCTTTAGAATAGGCAAAATTTCGTTTGCGCTCTTAAGTTGTTCATTACTTTGATCTATTTTATCTTTGTCTTGGGTCTGTAATCCCTCAATGGCAAGGCTATGAGCACCTGACGCAGTCTTCAGTAGTCTCATGAAGTCAGCATGATAAGTAACCAGTAATGGTGGTGGTTTCGACGCAGATAGAAGTTCTATGGCTTTATCTACATGCCACTTTCGGTCCCGAGCTTCAGATAATAATGTTTCAAGGTCCTGACCTGTAAAAGGCCTAACAGCCTCATTCCACTCAACTAAGACAGGTAGACAAGCGAGAACATAATCTACCATGACCTCTGACTCATCAAGAGTCTTGATTTCATAATCGGTCAGGTCAAGTAACGATTTACGTAGTGTTTTACCAGCAGTAGATGGTGGTTTCATACGTTTAATGTCTGCCTGAGCTTTGATCGTGTCAGTCCGCATAACTGCATTTCTTTTCCTATAACTAGTAAAAGCAACTCGAGACTTATTAATGCTTTCCTGATCGCTTGAAGAAACGACTCCCAATTGTTCCTCTGGCTTTAGCTGGTTACTCGATTTCACAATACTAGCAACTGATTGGTAAGTATGATCGATGTTTGTCACATACCGGCGAAGTTCCAAGCGTGGTCTAACATAGAAGAAGTCCCCGAGGACCACAATCAATAGAATAATTCCTGTTACAAAAAGGGCTAGTATCGACCACTTACGTCTACTGGTAGACTGCATGTGCACCTTTGCTGTCGTAACTTCTTGTTGAATGATAAATAATGCTTATCATATGCTAGCTATTTAGGAAATTCAAGAGTTTGAATTTGGAGTTGCCCCTTTTGTTGACACGTTCGCTTGACATAGCGGCGGCTGATGGAGGGGCTTCCAGCATTCTCACATGCTCTGGCGGGTCCAGTAGGACTCGAACGCTACGACAACGCGATCTTATGCTATATCAGATGTCTATTCCGGAATGATTTACCTGATGAGGTCTTCAGATATTTTTCAAACTTTATAGCCGTTATCTTGTCATTGAATGCGCCGTACCAGACTAGATCTTTAGATTCATATCTTGAAGTAGATTTGACTTTACCCTTAACGTGTTTCTCGGTTCTCGCGTCAATGTCTTTAGTCTGACCTACATAATAGGTTTCATCGGTAAGCTTAAGGATGTATACGAAGTGCATATATCGAGTATAGCAGATAGGTCTATTGTTGCCCTCCTTCGCCTGCACCAGCCTCACTTCGTTTCGGCTTCTACGGCTACGGAGGGCATTCTTCGCCTATTCTACTAATAGAGGTGGCCTGCCATTCGTAGCCGGATAGACGAACATCGTTAGATGTGAGTCAGTGGCGGCGAAGAATGGTGGGCCCAGCAGGACTCGAACACTACGACAACGCGATCTTTTTGGCGTCTCGCGTTTCTCAGGGGAAACCCAGGTTTCCCCTGAGAGCCGCCCATCTTCGCTAAAGCTTCGATGGGCTACACCCCATCCTAACCTAGACTGCGGGGGGATACTCCCCCCACAGAAAATGACCCCCCTGTGTCGCAGGTTCTCGCCTACTAAAAACAAACACTCTCAAAGAATCTCAGCAACATTGGCAATAGAGATTCTTTGAGAGTGGTGGGCCCAGCAGGACTCGAACCTGCGACACGCGGATTATGAGTCCGCTGCTCTGACCAACTGAGCTATGGGCCCGTGCTAGTGAACAGTGAATAGTGAACAGTGAATAGAATCTTGTTTGGGTACGGATATATTGTATAAATACTATGGGTAGATAGCAAATCCAATCGCGAGTTTGTTTTATAAGGCCTTACCTTAGCGAAAGCCAAGAAAATGATTTAGAAATCTGTTATTATATATAACCGGGTCAAGAAATAGGGGTTTTATAGGAGCAGAATGCACGGAATCCACGGTTTCAGGAGTTTTCGCAACCTCGTCCTGGCGATCTTTCTGATCATCGGGATGGGTGCGATCTTTATAAGCGCTATGTATGCGCTAAAGCTGTTCCCAAGCCAGCGGACTATCAAGACTAAAACGATTCAGGCCGACAAACTGCCGGATGATGTGCCTGTATATAACGGTGCTGTCCTCATCGATTTTAAAAGACAGGACGACAAATCCATCTATCAGTACAAGCTTCCTCTGGGATCGATAACGACCGCAAGGGCGTTCTATGAGACCGAGATGGCGAAGAAAGAATGGGCCGTATACGTTTCCAGCGAGAACGCTATCGGCTTTTATAAAAGCAACGGTGAGCGGCAGGTCTTTATCAATCTTGAGTATGTCAATACCAAGGTCAAGGTAACTCTCGAACTACTTAACAAGTCATAGCTTTGTTTGTGAACTTGTTAAGAGACTAAAACCACGATAAAATCTTTATTTGAATGCTCACCTAAAATCACTTGAAGGAGAAATATTTTGCATCTGGTCGTTTGTGTAAAACAGGTACCCGACGCCACTGAAGTCAAGGTCGATCCGGTCAAGGGTACTCTCGTCAGGCAAGGTGTCCCATCTATCGCCAATCCATACGACATGCACGCGCTCGAGATGGCCCTTCAGCTAAAGGACGAACATGGAGCCAAGATCACGGTCCTCAGCATGGGTCCGCCGCAAGCGACTGATGTTATAAAAAGATCTATCTCGATTGGCGCCGACGATGGAAGGCTTCTTTGTGATGTAGCGTTCGCCGGTTCTGATACGCTCGCGACATCTTATATACTATCGCAGGCCATCAAGGAGATCGAAAAGACAGACCCGGTCGACATAGTCTTCGCGGGCAAGATGGCCATCGACGGAGACACCGCTCAAGTAGGTCCCGGGATAGCGACACGTTTAGGATATTCACTGGTGACTTACTGTTTGGGGATCGACGGCATAGATACCGGCAGGTCTGTTATCAAAGCGCGACGACAGTTGGAAGGCGGATGCGAGGTCGTCGAGGCTGACCTACCGGTTCTCATAACCGTTGTTAAAGAAGCGAACGAAGTCAGATACGCGTCACTTCCTGATCTCATCAAATCGATCAGGAGCGATGTGACGGTCTGGAACAAGGAATTTTTCGAGCTCGATATTCCGCAATGCGGCCTTAAGGGAAGCCCCACACAGGTCAAGAAGATATTCCCCCCGCCGCCCAAAGACGTGACACCTGAGATCATGAACACCGGCGAGACCGGGCTTGATGAGATAGCGAATACGGTCGCAGAAGCCGTCTCCAAGGCGGGGATACTCTAAATGAAAAAAAGCGTATGGATATTCATAGAACAGACCGACGGCAAGTTCAACGATGTATCGTGGGAACTGTTGGGAAAAGGCCGGGAGCTTGCAACGGCGCTTGACGCCGAATTGTGCGGTGTTCTGCTTGGCCATAAAGTGATAGAGATGGCCGAAGAGCCGGTATACTACGGAGCCGATAAAGTCTTTGTCATAGACGACCCCCTGCTTGAATACTATCGGACACAGCCTTATGCGCACGGTCTTGTAGCACTGGTTAAAGAGTATAAACCGGAAGTGTTCCTGATGGGCGCGACCTATCTGGGACGCGATCTATCAGGCGCGGTGGCCACGCATCTAAAGACGGGTCTAACCGCCGACTGCACGGTTTTGAATATCGACGAGGAGACGAAACTGCTGCACCAGACGCGGCCGGCTTTCGGTGGAAACATCATGGCGACGATATATTGTGCCAGTGCCCGTCCGCAAATGGCTACGGTCAGGCCTCGAGTGATGAGCATGCCCGATCGGGATGCGTCAAGAAAAGGCCAGATCATCGAGGCGAAGCTAGGTCTTAAGGAAACGGACATCAGCACCAGGCGCGTAGAGTTCGTCTGTGACCCGTCGACGTCTTTCCGTATCGAAGACGCGCAGGTGATCGTTGCCGGCGGGCGCGGCATAGGAGACGGAGCCAACTTCAAACTGCTGAAGGAACTGGCGGATGTACTTGGCGGAGTCGTCGGAGCCAGTAGGGCTGCGGTCGACGCCGGCTGGCTGGACTGGTCACATCAAGTCGGGCAGACGGGGCATACGGTCCGTCCGCGGTTATATATATCCGCGGGCATATCGGGCGCCATCCAGCATCAGGTAGGTATGGAAGGTTCAGATATGATCATTGCGATAAACAAGGACCCGGACGCATCGATCTTCAAGATCGCCGACTACGGGATCGTGGGAGATGCTTTGGAGATCGTTCCGGCTTTGACCGAAGCTTTCAGGAAGATGAAAGGAGAGAGCGGGTGAAAGAGCGCTTCGATGTGATCGTGGTCGGGGCAGGGCCTGCGGGCCTGGCTGCGGCTTATACGACGGCCAAAGCGGGACTCAAGACCATCATCTTCGAGAGAGGGGAGTTCCCCGGCAGCAAGAACATGTTCGGAGGCGTTTTGTTCGCACATTCTCTTTCCGAGATGTTTCCGGATTTCTGGGAAGAAGCCCCGTTGGAAAGAGCGCTGGTCGAGGAGCGTTACTGGTTATTGTCAGAAGATTCCGCGACGACATTCTCTTTCAAGACCAAGTCATTCGGGCAGCCGCCGTATAACGGTTTCAGTGTGCTTAGGGCTAAGTTCGACCGCTGGTTCGCCGGAAAGGCAGTCGAGGCGGGCGCTTTGCTGGTCAACGAGACGCTGGTGGAGAAGTTGATCCAGAAGGACGGCAAGACGATCGGTGTGCAGACCGGACGGGAAGACGGCGATGTCTACGGAGACGTAGTCATCGTGGCCGAAGGCGTCAACTCGCTGCTTACAAAAGAACTCGGAATCCACGAAGAGTGGCGCGGCAACGAAGTCGGCGTCGGCGTTAAAGAGCTTATATCCCTGCCTAAGGAGACGATCCAGGAGAGGTTCAATCTGGAAGGCAATGAAGGCATCGCTATGCGGATCCTGGGCACGACGCGCGGGATGACAGGCGGCGCTTTTCTATATACGAACAAGGCCTCCGTATCCATAGGTGTGGCGTGTATGGTGGAGGATGTATCGAACGAGTGTGTATGCCCGAACGATCTGATCGATGACTTGAAGAACCATCCGATGGTCAAGCCCTTGATCGCCGGCGGATCGACCAAGGAATATTCGGCGCATATGATACCTGAGGCGGGGTTCAGATCCATACCGGAACTGGTGCATGACGGACTTATGATCGTCGGAGACGCGGCCATGCTGACGATCCTTATTACGGGTGAGGGCGCCAACCTAGCTGTAACGTCGGGACGTCTGGCCGGCGAGGCAGCGGTGAAAGCCAAAGAAAATGGTGATTTTTCAGCGAACGGCCTCTCTTCCTACAAAGAAGCGATGGATGAAAGCTATGTCATCAAAGATCTCAAGCAGTTCAAAGACTTTGCAGGATATTTCCATTCAAACAGGGATATCCTTAACCTTTACCCGTCACTCTTAAACGGTATCGTCAAACAGGTGATCGCGACCGACGGGCTTCCCAGAAGCGAGAAGATAGAAAGGGCGAAAGCCATGCTTAAAGAGAAAAAGTCTTACTGGCAACTGATGAAGGAAGCATGGCATGGATGGAGGTCGATAAGGTGAAGCTGGAAGAGAAGCTTTTTCTGGACAGATATGTCGTCGACGAGGACAATCCTCATCTGAAGATAAAAGACCCGGAGCTGTGTCAGAAGTGCGAGAAGAAGCAATGCCTGTACGCATGCCCGGCAGGCGTTTATACATGGGACGGCAAGCAGATCACTGTTGCGTACGCGGATTGTCTTGAGTGCGGCACCTGCCGGATAGTCTGCAGGGAGCACGACAACATCGACTGGAAGTACCCGAGAGGGGGTTACGGGGTCTCATTCAAGTTCGGGTAGCGCTTGTGCATTAGTGATATAATGACCGGAACAACATGAAAGTCTGAACATATAGCCGGCTTACCTTACGTAGAAAGAAGGGGGGTGGCTTTCAAAAAAGACTTAGACAAGGTCTGATAAGCAAGGCTTATCAGGCTTTTTTATTTTATCTAAAGAGGAGGTGGATTTGTTGAATCGACGTACGATCAGGATCGCCATAATCATAGGTATGACTTCGCTGTTGATCTCAATGTCTCTAGTGTGGACTATCGGCGTAGTCGGCAGCGCAGCTTCGGATAAGACGTATGTCGGATCGGAGAAATGTAAAGACTGCCATGATCAGATCTTTGCCAAATGGCGGCAGACGCCGCATGCCAATGTGATACAGGAAGTAAAAAAGAACCCCGACGCGATCAAAGGCGATTTCAAGACGCCGGATACCGCAAGGACCTTCAAGAAGAACGAAGTCGTGATGACAAGCGGTCTTATCTGGAAACAAAGGTATATAACAAAGGACTGGAAGATCCTGCCGGCGCAATGGAATTATGAGACACAGAAATGGGCTCCCTACAACGTGGACAAGTGGAAGGAAGAAGACTGGCGGTCTTTCTGCGGATATTGCCATACTACAGGGTACGATTCCAAGAAACTTGCCTGGAAAGAGCTGAACGTCGGGTGCGAGGCGTGCCATGGGCCGGGAAGTAAACACGTCGAGAACAAAGAGGAGAAAACTGAGATCGCGCTTGGTGAACCGCCGGACATCGTAAACCCGGCGTCGCTTACTTCTGACCAGGCGGCGATGGTCTGCGGCCAGTGTCATACGAGAGGCACCTCGCCGGACGGGGTGTTTCCGTTCCCCGTTGACTACAGACCAGGCGACGTCCTGTCGGCTAAGAATTTTACACCGGTTCCTTATACCGACACCAAAGCATGGTGGCCCAATAAGACAGTCAAGCAGCACCGGCAGCAGTATATCGAATGGCGCGTGACGAAGCACGCCAAGGCGGGTGTGAATTGCTCGGTCTGCCACGACGCGCATGTAACGAGGAACAAGTTCCAGACCAAGACATCGCAGAACAACTTGTGCTTGGGATGCCATCCGCAGATTTCGACTGACGCGGAACGCGGGCATGCACCCGTAGGTGGCACTCTAAGACAACACTCCGACTGTGTCGGCTGCCATATGTCAGCGGTGGGCAAGAGCGCTGAAGTGGGAGACGAGCACACTCATACATTCAGGTTTATCGCTCCTATCGCGACTATCAACCTTGGAGGCGGCGATGTCAAGAACCAGCCGAACAGCTGTAGTGTCTGCCACGCGGGCGCTCCGGTCGACGCGCTGCAAGCCGATTTTGCGGAGAGGATGCCTTTCAGGTCTTCCAGGCCGTGAGGTGGTCTAGTATGGCTCTAAAAAGAGAAAGAGGGATGACTCAGGTCTCCCGGATGATACTTGCCGCGGTGCTGATTGCGGCTGTGCTTGTTATAAGCGGACTGTACAACTGGATGTCCACACCGGGCTTCTGCAATGTATGCCACCCGATGAGTACAAGGTATGCCGGATGGCACCGTTCGACGCACGCGAATAACGCGACGTGTTTTCAATGCCATTCCGAGCCCGGATTATGGGGCGGCATAAAAGGGCATGCGGGAGGAGCGCGGTATCTCTGGTCGATCATCACCAATACGAGGACTCGTGATGTCTTAAAGGCCGAGGTGGGAGATGAGACGTGTATGTCGTGCCATGATCTTAAAGAGATCAAAGTAAGTTTCAAGGCGCACGACCCGGGACACGACGCGCATGAAAAAGAAGGGATATCCTGTATGGAATGCCATGACAGTGTTTCACACGGCGAGCTTCTCGGAGGGCCTTCACGGGCATCGATGGATACCTGTGAAGAATGCCATCGACTCTTCGATCCGGCGATCGCCGGCTGCAAGGCATGCCACCCGAAACCCGGCTTGACCATAAACTCGACCTTCGTCCCATAACTTTTTGCACGTCTAAGTCTTGTGAGATAGAATAATGAGGTGTTCCAAGCCGGAGCACCTCATTATTCATGTCTAACATAGTGGCCACAGCTACAAGCTACTAGCTACTCACTAATAAGGGCGCTTAGCTCAGGGGGAGAGCGCTTCCTTCACACGGAAGAGGTCGGAGGTTCAAATCCTCTAGCGCCCACCATTCTTCGCCGCCACTGACTCACATCTAACGATGTTCGTCTATCCGGCTACGAATGGCAGGC
>JAGVPG010000001.1 GCA_020052375.1 Actinomycetota bacterium
ATGGGCTTTGCCTCCGGAGATGATAATAGGTACCTTGTCTTCATATTCTTTCATATGAATGCCGACGCGATAACCGACGTTACCGAGGATGTGGATCTTACCGCCGCGCATGCCGTAACCTATCACGTCGCCGGCATCTCCATGCACGACGACTTTACCGTCGTTCATCGTATTGCCGACCGCATCTTCCGCGTTGTTCTTGACCAGGATCGTCGGCCCGTCCATGAAGGCCGCGAGATCGTTTCCCGGTACACCTTCTAT
Organism: Actinomycetota bacterium; assembly: GCA_020052375.1. GTDB lineage: Bacteria > Actinomycetota > JAHEXW01 > JAHEXW01 > JAGVPG01 > JAGVPG01. The sequence goes on from JAGVPG010000001.1 coordinate 262, forward strand.
GGTAAATCGTATAGCACCCTTGACGCCATCGCCGATGTATCTCTGACCGTTGACGTTCTTTAAATGGAAAGATGTCTCGCCGTTCTTGATGGCGTCACGGATCATAGCGTTTAATCTGCGGTAATATACACCTTTGGCGTCTATCGTCATCATTTGTACAAGCGTTCCTTTCTTAGTTCCTTTGGAAATACGGCATAACCGAATTCGTCTGTAAGCAGGTATTTCTTAAAATCACTCACTTTAACGCGGTCCTTTATAAGACCTGTGACGATACCGGCGCGGTCGATATCTCCTACGAAAACGGCGCCTACTATGCGGTCATCTTTAAGGATGATCTTTTTATATGAGTCCTTCTCCGGACCGCTCTTTACGATCTCTTCGAACCCTTTGCCTGCCGCGTCGTACATACCGACGGTAATCGTCGGCAGACCGCACACCTCGACCGAGTTCATACCGAAGCTGCCTTCATATTCGAATATGAATCCCGCCATATTCAACCCGGCGGCGTAGCCTTGAGTATACGCATTCGGCCAGATCGGTTGCGGACGTCTTACCTTACGCAGGACGTCGAATGTCTCGACGACATCGCCTGCCGCGTAGATATCTTTTTCCGAGGTCCTAAGATGACCGTCTACGATTATGCCGCGTTCCATCTTTATGCCAGCCGTCTTGGCGAGAGCCGTATTCGGCACCACTCCGATCGCAACGATCACCATATCGCATGCGATCTCTTTCCCGCTCTTCAGCACGACCCCCGTAACGCGATCTTCTTTCCCTTTTCCCTTTTCACGCTTTCCGCTTTCCGCTTTCCGCTTTATCGCGGTCACCGTATCCCCTGTAATGACTTTCGAACCAAGGTTCTTCAGGTGAGTTTCAAACATCTTCGAACCCTTGACATCCAGAATGGTCGAGAAGATCCTGTCCGCGAGCTCTACGATCGTCACCTTTACACCGATCTCGATCAGACCTTCCGCTGCTTTCAACCCGATCAATCCACCGCCGATGACGACCGCCGTCGTATCCGGTCCGGCTGCCTTTGCGACCTTCTTCGCCTCATCCCAGGTGGTAAACGTATAGACGTCTTCACCTTCGAGATCCTTGATCGGCGGGACGAAAGGCGCGCCACCGGTCGCGACCATCAGCTTTTTGAAAGCGATCTTTGTGCCGTCTGCCAGTACAAGTTCTTTGATCCTCTTGTCTATCGAAACGACTTTACGACCTAGTAAAGCCTCTACACCATGATGTTTGTAGAACCCCTTCGGACGGTAATACATGTTACTGTCTGAAGTGACTTTTTTTCCTAGATAGTACGAGATCAGCGGCCTCGAATATGTATGATACCGCTCGTCGGATATGATAGCGATCGAACCTTTGGCGTCGACGTTTCTGATGCCTTCGACGGCGCCTATCCCGGCAGCCGAGTTACCTATTATGACGTAGTCGAACTTCAAAGCTTTCTTTGCAGTCACTAGTCTTCCTTTATCTCCAGAGCATCGTTCGGGCACTTTATAACGCATGCCGCTTCGCCCGTTTCTATACAGAGATCACATTTCGACGCGATCTTCTTGTCCCTCTTATCTCTCTTGATACCGCCGTACGGACATACCATGATGCACATCCAGCAGCCTACGCATTTCTCGGCGTCATGATTCACGGCGCCTGTCTTCTCATCCTTGCTCATCGCGCCGGTAATGCACGCCGAAACGCATACGGGTTCTTCACAGTGCCGGCACTGAAGCGCGAATGTCACCGGCTTGTTTTCCTCGACGATGACTCGCGACAAAGCCCTGGGGAACTCCTTCTTAAACGCCCGGATAAGATCCTTGCTTTCCGAATGCGACGCTACGCAATATACCTCGCACAGTTTGCACCCGATGCAATTCTCCTCCTTGACCTGTATTCTTTTACGTTTCGGTTTGGTCTTTGCTATCATCTTGCTCACTCTCCCGCATGCATGATACCCAGGATCTCAAGCTCTCGTTCGCTTAAGTTCACTCCGCGGAGGTGCAGCCGGTTTCCTCTCAACGATTCCAGCGCGTTGATACCCATCCCGCCGAGCATCTCCTTGATCTCAAGATCCCAGGCTCTGAGGAGGTTCACTAATCTCTTGGTCCCGATCTCCGGATTTACTCTTTTTGTGAGATATGGATCCTGTGTGGTTAGACCCCACGGGCATTTGCCCGTATAACATTTCTGACAGACCGTACATCCTAAGGCTATTAATGCGCTTGTTCCGATGTATACAGCGTCCGCGCCCAGCGCTATCGCTTTGATGATGTCGCCGCTGTTCCTTAAGCCACCGGAGACCAGGACTGACGCCTGGTTCCTGATGCCTTCCTCGCGCAGTCTCTGATCGACCGAGGCCAGCGCCAGCTCGATCGGGACGCCCACATTATCGCGCGTCCTGGTCGGCGCGGCTCCAGTTCCGCCGCGGAGTCCGTCAAGCGTTATAAAATCGGCGCCCGCGCGGACCATGCCGCTGGCAATGGCCGCCGCATTATGGACCGCGGCTATCTTTACACCAACCGGCTTCTCGTATGCGACGGCTTCCTTTAAAGCGTAGATAAGCTGCCTTAGATCCTCGATCGAATAGATGTCGTGGTGCGGCGCCGGACTCAAGGCATCCGTACCGACAGGGATCATCCTGGTCACAGAGATGTCCTCCGTCACCTGCTCGCCCGGCAGATGACCGCCGATACCCGGCTTGGCGCCCTGGCCTATTTTTATCTCTACGGCCGCCCCGGCTCTCAGGTAGTCCGGGTTCACACCGAACCTGCCTGACGCGCACTGGACGATCGTATTAGGACCGTATTTATAAAAGTCTTTGTGAAGCCCGCCTTCGCCTGTGTTGTAGTATGTCCCTGACTCTGTCGCCGCCCGGGCCAGCGATTCACATACATTGTAGCTGATGGCACCGTATGACATGGCGCCGAACATAATAGGCAGTTCCAGTTGAAGCTGCGGACCGATCTTCGTTTTCAGGCTCAACTTGCCGTTCTTCTGCTCAAACTTAAGTTCGTCCGGCTTCCGCCCGATGAACGTGCGCAGTTCCATCGGCTCTCTAAGCGGGTCTATCGACGGGTTTGTGACCTGAGACGCGTTCAGGATCATATGGTCCCAATAGATCCTCTGTCCGGTCTCCGCGCCGGCCCCGGTCAGCAACATGCCGCCCGTTTCCGCCTGCTTGTCGATGTCCTTTATCATCCTGTAAGTCCAGTTGGCGTGCGGCCTGATGGTGGAAGGGCTCGGCCTTACAATAAGAGCCCTGGTCGGACAGTATTCAACGCACCGCTGACAGCCGACACACTTCATCTCGTCTTCTGTCATCCGGTCGTCCATCTCG
>JAGVPG010000035.1 GCA_020052375.1 Actinomycetota bacterium
AGTAGAAACCGTCAGGCATCAACGGCTAAGAAGACATAAGGAGGGGTGGTCAACTTTTCGGTTAGCGCGGTGGTAAACTTTTCGGTTGACAAAAACATTATTACTTATTGCTCTTATTTTTTCTGATATACCAATACCTGGAAAGAACAGTCATATTATGGATTATGTCGTGTGGGTATATCGTTCGATATTGGGTATCTTAGTAGCGCTTGTTTTGTGGGGTATAGTCGCGTGGATTGTTGAGTATTTTAGTGAAAAGGAACAGCAAGAGAAAGATAAGGAAATAGAACAGCAAACAGCATCCTTGTATAATGAAAATACCAAACTTAGATCAATCATATCTGATTTAGAGAATAAGGATGAGGATTTATAGCTTCAAGAATTTTCAGTGATTACAATTTAGGAAGCTGACAAATACAAGATACAAATACATATATTGAGATTAACCGAAAACCAGACTAGTGTCTCTTCTTGACACTTTGTGAACATGTGTGGTAAATTTAATAATAATCGAATAATGCTGATGTCTGTGAAAGGGACTAGTAAACTGCAGGTTAGGTGATAAGCGAGCTCCGGATGGTGAAAGCGGAGCGCCGATACGGCAGGCGAATGGACCCCGGAGACATGATGTGAAAGGCCGGTATTAAGGTAATACACCGGTAAAGTTGGGTGGCACCACGGGAGAAGCCTCTCGTCCCATAGGGATGAGGGGTTTTTTGTTTTATATAAGGAGATGTTATAAAGATGTATAAGCCGGACAAAGAAGAGTTCCTAAGACTGGCGGAAACGCACAATCTGATACCCGTGTACAGGGAGATAATCGCGGACGACCTGACGCCTGTATCCGCCTATCAGACACTATCGTTCGGGAAATACTCGTTCCTTCTGGAAAGCGCGGAAGGCGGCGAGCGGCTCGGGCGGTATTCATTCCTGGGCGGCGAAGCAAGAGCCGTAATAACCTCAAAACCTGGGCAGAAAGATCCTTTTAACGAGGTCAAGAAGGCGATGGCCGGATTCAGTCCGGCGAAAACGGAAGGACTACCCTCGTTCTTCGGAGGTGCCGTCGGTTATTTAAGCTATGACATCGTCCGTCACTTCGAGGATGTCCCGGATTCATCCGACGATGACCTTGATGTTCCGGAGATGGTCTTCATGCTGACGGATACCATCCTTATATTCGATCATTTGAAACACAGGGTTAAGGTCGTTGCCAACGCGCATATCGAAGGGGATCCGGAGTCATCTTACGAGCGAGCGGTCGTCAAGATCGAGTCTATCATCAAGTGTCTGTCCGTAAACGGATCATCGCTTAAGCGGCTGCCTTTGTCAGAAGCTGCCGTATCTCCTCCTTCTTTGAAGTCGAATATGACAGAAAAGCAGTTCAAAGATGCTGTAATACGGGCAAAGGAATACATCAAGGCGGGCGATATCCTACAGGTAGTGCTGTCGCAAAGGTTCTCGACAACCCTGTCTACAGGATCGTTCGACGTATATAGAGCTCTGCGTTCCGTGAACCCGGCTCCTTATATGTATTATCTGAAGCTGGATGGGTTTGAACTGGCCGGGAGTTCGCCTGAGCCGCTGGTCAAAGTGCAGGGAGACGCGGTTCTTACCTGCCCGATCGCTGGAACGCGGCCGCGCGGCCGCGACGAAAAGCAAGATGCGGAACTAAAGGCGGAACTTCTCTCGGATGAAAAGGAAAGAGCGGAGCATATAATGCTTGTCGATCTTGGACGTAACGATCTCGGCAGGGTATGCGTCTCCGGGAGTGTCAATGTGGACGAACTCATGTATATTGAGAACTATTCTCATGTTATGCATATAGTATCGACGGTGACGGGTAAGCTCAAACCCGGGAAGGACGCTTTTGACGCCTTGCGGGCTTGTTTTCCGGCTGGCACTGTTTCCGGCGCTCCCAAGATAAGGGCGATGGAGATCATCGACGAACTGGAGCCTACGCGGAGAGGCCCATATGCCGGTGTCGTCGGATACATCGGATATGCGGGCGACCTCGACACGTGCATAACGATAAGGACCATCTTGTGCAAAGGCGATAAAGCCTACGTCCAGGCAGGCGCCGGGATCGTCTATGATTCGGTGCCGGAGAAAGAGTTCGCCGAGACCGGTCATAAGGCACGTGCATTGCTATCGGCTTTATCGATGGCGGAAGGGTCATACAGTGGTACTGGTAATAGATAACTACGATTCGTTCGTATATAACCTGGTACAGTATCTGGGAGAACTCGGACAGGAGATCGAGGTCTACCGGAATGACAAGATCACGATTGAGGAGATAGGACAAAAGACGCCGTCCCACATTGTTATATCGCCAGGGCCGTGTACACCTGATGAAGCCGGTGTGTCGATGGAGACGATAAAAGCGTTCATGGGCAAGGTGCCGATCCTGGGCGTATGCCTGGGACATCAGGCGATCATTCAAGCGCTCGGTGGCCGCGTGGTCCGCGGCGAGTTTCCGGTACACGGGAAGACCTCTTCGGTATTTCATGACGGGAAGACTATCTTCAAAGGTGTAGAGAACCCGTTTACCGCCACCAGGTATCACTCACTGGTTGGCGAGGAGAAGACGATGCCGGATTGCCTGGAGGTATCGGCTAAGACCGAGGAAGGCGTAGTGATGGGCGTCAGGCATAAGGAATATATAGTCGAAGGCGTACAATTTCACCCGGAGTCCATATTGACGGCCCCGGGTAAACAGATATTAAAGAATTTTCTGGACCTATAAGGGTCTGACCTTTATTGGAGAGGAGGTGCGAAAAGAAGATGATCAAAACTGCCATTAAAAAAGTCGTCGAAGGCGATGACCTGACGACGGAAGAGGCACAGGAAGTGATGGACCTGATCATGGAGGGCAACGCCACAGACGCGCAGATAGCGGCGCTGCTCACGGCATTGCGGCTCAAAGGCGAGACGATCGACGAGATCACCGGGTTTGCGCGATGCATGAGGAGCAAGGCGATCGCCGTCAAGCCGAAGGCCGAATTTCTGGTCGACACATGCGGTACCGGCGGAGATGGGGCTGATACGTTCAACATCTCCACAACGACTGCATTTGTCGTAGCGGGAGCGGGCGTCAAGGTGGCGAAGCACGGCAACAGGTCTGTTTCTTCACATTGCGGCAGCGCTGACGTACTCGAAGCCCTGGGGATCAGTATCGACCTCGGTCCGGATATGGTCGCTAACTGTATCGACCAGGTAGGAATAGGATTTTTGTTCGCGCCGCAGCTTCATCTCGCAATGAAGCATGTGATGCCCGTCCGCAAGGAGACAGGCATAAGGACGGTCTTTAACATACTCGGGCCGCTGACGAATCCGGCCGGTGCGAGTGCTCAGGTGGTCGGGGTTTACAGTGATGAGCTCACTATGATCATCGCGGAGGTGCTGGTTAATCTGGGAACAGAACACGCCCTGGTCGTACACGGTGCGAACGGCCTTGATGAGGTTTCGAACACCGGTCGCAGCATCATATCGGAAGTGACGCAGAAAGAGCTCAAGACCTATTCCGTCTCGCCGGAAGATCTCGGCATGCGAAAAGCGCAGTTGTATGAGATCAAAGGCGGGTCGGCGGAAGAGAACGCCCGTATCCTGAAAGACGTTCTTAAGGGTAAGAACGGCGCCAAGAGGGATATCGTCCTTCTGAACACGGCTGCTGCATTGATAGCGGCGGATCAAGCAAGCGGATGGGCCGAAGGCATAGAGAAAGCGGTCCGGTCGATCGACGGCGGAAACGCTATGCGGAGACTGGACGAGCTGATCAGCTATACCAAAGCCTGCAAGCGGTAGAGGCGATATCTTGAGGAGAGGAGCTAGATCTTGTTCCTGACAAGGATGGTCGAGAGCAAGAGGGCGGAATTGAAAACCAAGGGGACTGACTTCACGCTCCCTCGACTTAGAGAACGGCTCGATACCGCGCCGCGCGCGAGGAGTCTAAGAAGAGTCTTATCAAAAAAGGGCCTTAGTCTCATAACAGAGGTCAAAAAGGTCTCTCCCAGCGCTGGTGTATTGAAAGATGATTTCGATCCAGTCGAGATCGCCTTGAGTTACGAAGCAGCCGGAGCGGACGCCATTTCCGTTTTAACGGACACACAATACTTCGGCGGTAGTCTGGAACATCTAGTGGCGATCAGGGAGATGTGTTCGGTACCGCTTCTTAGAAAGGATTTTCTGATCGATGTCCGGCAGGTATACGAGTCCCGCGCCATGGGTGCGGATGCGGTCCTCTTGATCTCAACGATCCTTGACAGCCGGGAACTTGACGACCTGATGAGCGCGTGTGAAGAAGTCGGCCTGGACGCTCTGGTCGAAGTGCATACGGATTACGATCTCCACAAAGCTCTGGAAACAGGGGCTTCTATGATCGGTATAAACAATAGGGATCTGGAAACCTTTGAGGTCGACCTTAAGGTCACGGAAAGGATCGCTCCTTTGATCCCTAAAGAGAAGATCGTTGTTTCGATGAGTGGTATAAAGGAAGGAAAGGATGTGGTGCGCCTGAAACAGTTTGATATTGATGCGATCCTGGTCGGAGAGGCCATGATGCGTAGCGGAAATGTCGCAAAGACTCTGGAAGAATTGAGCGGATAAAAGAAAGGAGACTGAAAACATGGAAGAGACCAAGATAATCCTGGACGAGAAGGAGATGCCGCGGCAGTGGTACAACATAAACCCGGATCTCCCGAAGCCTATGGACCCGTACTTGAGTCCGCAGACCATGAAGCCGGCAACGCCGGATGAGTTAAACGTGATCTTCCCGATGGATCTTATCCTTCAGGAGGTGAGCCAGGACAGATACATCGACATACCGGATGAAATACTCGAGATATACTCGATGTACCGTCCGACGCCGATGTTCAGAGCGAAGCGTCTTGAGAAGGCGCTCGGCACACCTGCGAAGATCTACTATAAGTATGAAGGTGTTTCACCGGCTGGAAGCCATAAGCCGAATACCGCCATCGCGCAGGCTTATTACAACAAGAAAGCCGGCATAAAGAGGATCGCAACAGAGACGGGAGCCGGGCAGTGGGGCAGCGCTCTGGCGATGGCCTGCAATCTTATGGGCCTGGAATGTACCGTCTATATGGTGAAGTCCAGTTACGACCAGAAGCCGTACCGACACATAATGATGGAGACGTGGGGCGCGAATGTGATCCCTTCGCCGAGCAATCAGACTCACGCCGGACAGCAGATGCTGGCGGAGAATCCTGGCCATCCAGGTAGTCTCGGCGCGGCCATCAGCGAGGCTGTCGAAGACGCGGCGACTCACGAAGGCACGAACTACTCGCTGGGCAGCGTTCTCGGTCATGTCCTGATGCACCAGACCGTGATCGGTCTAGAGACGAAGAAACAGTTCGAAAAGATAAACGAATACCCGGACGTTATGTATGGCTGTGTAGGAGGAGGTTCAAGCTTCGGTGGCGTTGCGTTCCCGTTTGTTGTCGATAAGATGAACGGCAAGGACTTACAACTTGTAGCTGTCGAACCGAGCTCATGTCCTACGCTTACCAAGGGAGTCTACGCTTACGACTATGGCGATACCGCCAAAACGGCGCCGATCGCCAAGATGTACACATTGGGCCATGATTTTGTGCCGGCGCCGATCCACGCGGGCGGGTTGAGATATCATGGAGATTCGCCGCTCGTTTCGCTCCTGCATCATGAAGGCATAATAGACGCGATCTCGTATAAGCAGCTGAGCGTCTTCGACGCTGCTCTTCAGTTTGCCCGCACCGAAAGCATAATCCCCGCGCCGGAATCGGCACACGCGATCCGCGCGGCGATCGATGACGCCCTGAAGTGCAAGGAAACCGGTGAAGAAAAGAACATCTTCTTTCTTTTGACCGGGCACGGCTATTTCGACTTAGGGGCTTACGAGCAGTACATGTCGGGAAAACTGGAAGACGACGAGTATTCCGAAAGAGCCGAAGAGGAGGCTTTAGCAAAGTTACCACAAGTGTAGGTATGGTAAGAGTAAAGATCTGTGGTATCACAAATATTGAGGATGCGCTGCTCGCGGTGAGGTATGGAGCGGACGCGATCGGCTTTGTCTTCGCCGAAAGCCCGCGCCGGATCACGCCGCAGGCGGCGGCATCCATAACGAAACAACTGCCGCCTTTTGTCAGCAAGGTGGGCGTATTCGTCGATGAACTACGCTCGATCGTCCATGACATATGTGAGATGTGCGGCCTCGATACGGTGCAACTTCACGGCGAGGAATCACCGGAATACGCGGGCAGCCTGAAGCCGGCGGTAATAAAGTCGATCAGAATCAAGGATGATGCGAGTCTTAAAGCCATGCAGTCTTACCATGCATCGGCGTATCTTCTGGACACATACGATGATGCTCTAAGAGGTGGGACAGGCCGGACTTTCGACTGGTCGTTAGCTAAGAAAGCGAAAAAACACGGGCTGGTGATTCTTTCCGGGGGGCTGACGCCGGAAAATGTACGGGAAGCGGTCGAGGCCGTAAAACCATATGCCGTGGATGTTTCCAGCGGTATAGAGGAAAAACCGGGAAAGAAGGACGAGAAGAAGCTGAAGGAATTCATAAAACAGGCAAAATGTGTGGGTAAGGATGAATAAAAAAACACACTTCGGCGAGTTCGGAGGGCAGTTCGTTCCCGAGACTCTGATGGCCGCGCTGGAAGAGTTGGAATCCGCGTATCTTACGATAAAGAAAGATAAGGATTTCACGGACCGGTTGTCGTTATATCTGAAAGACTTTGCCGGTAGGCCAACTCCTTTATATCATGCGGAGAACCTCTCCAGGCATATCGGAAAAGGTAAGATCTATCTGAAACGTGAAGACCTTTGCCACACAGGCTCGCACAAGATAAACAACACGATCGGTCAGGTGCTCCTGGCTAAAAAGATGGGCAAGGAGCGTGTGATCGCGGAGACCGGCGCGGGGCAGCATGGCGTGGCGACGGCTACGGCAGCCGCTTTGTTCGGGCTTGAGTGCGTCGTATACATGGGCGAGGAAGATGTCCGTCGCCAGGAGTTGAATGTCATCCGGATGCGCTTGCTCGGCGCTGAGGTGATATCCGTCACCAGCGGTAGCAAGACTTTGAAAGACGCCATCAATGAGGCGATGCGGGACTGGGTGACGAACGTCAAAACGACTTTCTACTGCATAGGGTCGGTTGTCGGGCCGTATCCGTATCCTATGATCGTCCGCGACTTTCAGACTATTATCGGACGGGAGACAAAAAGGCAGATCGAAGGGAAAGAAGGCCGGATGCCGGATTATGTGATCGCTTGTGTCGGCGGAGGCAGTAACTCCATAGGCATATTCTATTCGTTCTTGAAGACCGGCATAAAACTGATCGGCGTAGAGGCGGCAGGCTACGGCCTAAGCACCGGAAAGCATGGCGCGCCGCTCGCTAAGGGTAAGAAAGGCGTTCTCCATGGTTCGTTGAGCTATGTCCTTCAGGATGCATACGGCCAGATCAAACCGGCTCATTCCATATCGGCCGGCCTCGATTATCCAGGAGTAGGGCCCGAACATGCCTATTTCAAGGATGCCGGCCTGGTTGAATATGTGTCGGTCACTGACAAGCAAGCGCTGAAAGCGTTCCATATCCTGTCCGAAGTGGAAGGGATCGTCCCGGCGTTGGAATCGTCACACGCTCTGGCGTATCTCGAAATACTGAAACCAAAGCTTAAGAAGGATTCGATAATAATCGTGAATCTCTCCGGTCGCGGTGACAAAGACGTCTATGAAGTCGTGAGTAGTGAGTCGTGAGTAGAATTACAAGGGTATTCAAAGAACTCAAGAAGGAAGGGAGGGCGGCGCTCATTCCGTATATGATGGCCGGTTATCCTGACGAAAAGACCTGCGCGGACATCATCGATGGCCTAAAAAATGCGGGAGCCGACCTGGTGGAGGTCGGGATCCCATGGTCGGATCCGCTAGCCGACGGCGCTACTATCCAGAAAGCGTCGGAACAGGCACTGGCTACAGGTATGAACACTGATAAGGCCTTCAAGATGATAGAAGAAATACGCAAAAAGACGGACATACCGGTCGTCATAATGACCTATTATAATATTCTGCAATCGTATGGGCTGAATCGTTTCGCATCGAGGGCGGCGAGCGCCGGATGCGACGGTGTAATAACGCCTGACCTCTCCGTAGAAGAAGCGAGCGGATGGAAACATACGGCCCGGAAAAACGGAATCGACACGATATTTCTGGCTGCTCCGACAAGCAGTGACGACAGATTGAAGAAGATAGCCGCTGCGTCCACCGGATTCGTCTACTGTGTTTCATTGACCGGTGTGACCGGAGCCAGAGAGATACTGCCGTCCGATCTGACGGGTTTTCTTAAGCGTGTTCGAAAGACTACGGATAAACCTCTAGCCGTCGGGTTCGGCATATCCACAGGCGGGCAGGCGGCCACCCTTGCAAAAATGGCCGACGGTGTCATAATAGGTAGTGCATTCCTAAACAAAATCGCTGAAGCACGTACGGCAAACAAGCAGATCAAAGCGGCCCTAGAATACATCGAAGGCATCAAGGCCGCCATGAGCGCTTAAGGAAACGATAGTGGGGATAAAGGATATACTCGATCTTAAGCAGACAAAGGCGGAAGAGCCTCCGAAGAAGAAAGGCGTTCCCAAAGGTATATGGAGCAAGTGCGCCGCCTGCAATAAGACCATCTATCAAAAAGATTTCTTAAAGAACCTCAAGGTCTGTCCCGAATGCGGATTCCATTATCAGCTGAGCGCCCGGGAACGCTTAGACTCTTTAGTGGATCCCGGCACCTTCGAGGAGACGAATAGCGTTCTATTGGCCGATGATCCGTTAAAGTTCAAGGCGAACAAGACATATAGGGAAAGTCTCGACCAGTCAAAAGAAAAGACCGCTTTACCTGAAGCCGTGGTGACCGGTTGGAGTAAGATAAACGGACGCCTTGTCATGTTAGGCGTTATGGATTTCCATTTCATCGGCGGGACGATGGGTTCAGTGGTCGGCGAGAAGATCACGCGAGCGGTTGAAAACGCGACCGAGGCCGAGACGCCATTGATCATAGTCGCGGCATCAGGCGGTGCCCGGATGCAGGAGGGAATGTTCTCGTTGATGCAGATGGCCAAGACAAGCGCCGCGATAGCACGGCTCGGCAAGAATAGGATGCCATACATAACCGTCCTTACGCATCCGACGACCGGCGGTGTCACAGCAAGTTTCGCGTCTCTTGCCGATGTCATCATCGGCGAACCGGGCGCGATGATCGGGTTCACCGGACCGCGCGTCATCGAGCAGACGATCAAACAGCGGCTGCCGGAAGGATTCCAGACCGCTGAGTTCATGCTCGAGCACGGAATGATTGATATGGTCATCGAGCGGCCGAAGATCAAGAACACCATCTCCGATTATCTGGACATGGTCCTGCCTGTATCGAAGAAGAAGGATACAAAAGAGGCCATCAAAGATATTATGAACAGGCCGCTATTAGACGATGTGAACAATATAAATAAACGCATCCAGAAGGGCATAAGCAAGATCCAGGAAAAAGTAAAAGGTGATTAGAAGTTGGCAGAATACATGCTGGATATTGAAAGGCCCATCGTCGAGTTGGAAAAGCGGCTTGAAGATCTGAAACGACTGGCAAAGGACAGACCGGACATGTTCGATTCCGAGATAAAGCTTCTTGAAAAGAACGTGGCAGAGTTGAAGGAGAAGACCTTCAGGGATCTCTCCGCATGGCAGAAGGTGCAGATCGCTAGGCATCCGGACAGGCCGCTTGCCCGCGACTTCATAGAGATGATGTTTACCGGTTTCATAGAAGTCCATGGAGACAGGCTTTTCAGCGACGATCCGGCCGTCATCGGTGGCCCCGCTAACCTTAAGAAACAACCGGTCATGGTCATCGGCGAGCAGAAAGGCCGCGGAACGAAAGAGCGTGTCAAGTGTAATTTCGGCATGCCTCATCCGGAAGGATATAGAAAAGCTCTTCGATTGATGAAGATGGCGGAGAAGTTCTCACTCCCTGTCATATCGCTTATAGATACCCAGGGCGCTTATCCGGGGATAGGTGCGGAAGAGCGCGGCCAGGCATGGGCGATCGCCGAAAACCTAAGGGAGATGAGCGCGCTTAAGACGCCTATAATATGCGTTGATATAGGCGAGGGCGCGAGCGGCGGAGCGCTGGCCATGGGAGTCGGAGACCGTATATATATGCTTGAGAATGCATATTTTTCAGTCATCACCCCGGAGGGCTGCGCTTCCATACTATATAAGGACCCGGGAAGGGCCGAAGAAGCCGCTGAAAGCCTTAAGATGACGGCGGATTCGCTTCTCAGATTCGGTATAATCGACGGCATCATCCCGGAGCCGCTCGGCGGCGCTCATAGAGGAGACCAGGAGACAGCCGACAACTTGAAGAAAGTCCTGATAAAGAGCATGGAAGAGTTAAGAGATATCGAGATAAGCGAATTACTAGATCAGAGGTATGAAAGGCTGAGAAAGATAGGAGTATACGAGGAGGGTTCATGAAGTCGTTAGATAACGGGATAGAGTTGTTTACCGAAGGCAATTGGGATGAGGCTATCAAGGAGTTCAACGGATGCATCATGGGGAACGTCAAAGATTGCGACGCGTGGAGATATAAAGGTGCTGTATGCGAGATCAGAAAACATCTTTTGTATGAGAAATCCCTAAGCTCGATGGCTGCCTACTGTTTCGAGATGGCGCTGCTCGCGGATCCGAACGATGCCATATCCTGGGCGTACCTATCTGTCCATCTGAACGCTGAGGGAGACCTTAACAGTTCACAACAGTATCTGGATAAGTTCTATAAGGCGGCCGGGCAGAATCAGGCGGAACTGGAGGCGGGAAGGGCCGTCATGGACTTCGCCCAATCAAACTACGAATCGGCGCAGAAACATTTCCAGACGGTCATAGATGCGGATTCGCAGAACTCGTTGGCCAAGGGTTTTCTTGTCGCCATAGAGAACCAGCTTGCCGAAGTCGAGCCCGTGAGGGCACCCAGAGCAAGGGCGCAAAAGACAACCCAAGAATAACATGGAACACCAGATCAAGCAGATCTTTCAGGACATCGCCATAGTCCTTGAGGTGTTCGGCGGCATAGTGATCATCATATCTGCCGCCTATTGTGCTTTCTTATATGTATCGCGGATATGGAAGTCGATCGTAGACCCCATGTCGACCGACGATATACGTCTGAAGCTCGCCAAAGCCCTTTCATTCAGTCTGGAGTTCCTGGTCGCCGCCGATATACTGAAGACGATCATAACCCCGACGCTTCACGAGATCTCCATCCTGGGCGCTACGATCGCCATCCGGGTAGTCCTCAACTTCTTCCTCCAACGCGAGATGTCCCAGATGGCACCGAACACCGCAGCCACTTCCTAGTAATAAGAGTGTGCCCGGGCTAGGTTGAAGTAAATCTTCTCGCTAAAGATTCTCGCTCGAAGAATTCTTCAACCTAGCCCGGGCAAAGTATGTATAAAAGCAAAAGGTGTCATTGCGAGAATCGACGTTAGTCGATTCGAAGCAACCTAAGTAAAAGTAAATGTGGGTGCTCTAACGACAATAAACTAATGTAGCCGCCGACCTTCAGGTCGGCAAAGTATAAGAGGAACCAGTGTTTGACATCATTAAAAGCACACGATAGATTGAGTAGTGCTGATTTATCGCGCGCCGAGGTGGCGGAACTGGTATACGCGCCGGTCTCAAAAACCGGTGGGGGCAACCTCGTGCGGGTTCAAATCCCGCCCTCGGCACCATCCTTCGCGGTGAGACTCCGGCTTAAAAGCCTCCGTCTTTATAGTTGCTACGGATGGCAGGCCATCTTTGGTTTTAAGAATAAGCGAAGGATGCCCTGCGTAGCCGTTTAAGCCGGAGCGTTAGCGGAGGCTAGTGCCGGCGAAGAAGGGCAAGCTCTCATGCGGTCGACTGCTCTAATGCTCTCATTCTGATTCATTTAAAGTTTATTCCGCCTATTTAGGGCACAGATGTGTATTCCACGAACCTGCTCGCAACAAATATTAAAATGCCTCCGGTCAAACCAGAAAAACTGTTTTAAAATGGTTTTGTAGCTGCCGACCCTTAGGTCGGCCTCCTGACGTGCTTGAGGTTGCGAAACTCTATACGCACTATTTGTATCATGCTATAGTAATGCTATTATTCAGTAATATTGCTTAATCTATAATATATTTTCTACTAGTACTAACAAAAGGGATATGAATAACAAGCCGAACTTATTATCTATTGAGATCATAGAACGTAGTATTCTATTGGTTCGCGGTCAGAAGGTTATGATCGACACCGATCTGGCAAAGTTATATGGTGTTCCGACAAAGCGTCTTAACGAGCAGGTAAAACGCAACTTGCAACGTTTCCCACTTGATTTTATGTTTCAATTAACTAATGAAGAGAAGGAGGAGGTGGTCGCAAATTGCGACCACCTACCATCACATTCACCTATAAGAATCCCAGACAAAACAGGTTTCATGGTTTAAACCATGAAACTATGTGATTACTTTTTTGGTGAGTCTTTTGCAGCATGTATCTTTCTAGCTGTAGCTTAAGAAGTAACTCGGAAGCGACCGTCAGGTCGCTGAAGAACCCAGAGAAACGAAAGCGCTCTCTTGTCTTTTTCCTGGATTGATTCGGTCACCTAACGGTGACCTCACAAGGACGTCGTTTCCCGTGTTACAGAACTGACTTTTAATGGGTGACCCCGAAATAGTGCCTCCGGTCAAACCAGAAAAGGCTTTTCTCAAAAAGGGGATAGATATCTAGCAACTCCGTGAAGTGGAGTTGACCCAAACAACCCCCACTCTTTCTAACCCTTCATAAAAAATGTGCATTGTGGGAGCAGTCAGCGCGAAACATACGTTCACTAAATCCAGTGCGCACATAAGGGTTCTTCTACACATCATGTGGCTGGTAAAGGTTAAAGAATTCTTCAAGCGGGATATCTTTAGCGAGAAGATTTACTTCAACCTTTACCAGGCACTCACTTCTTAAGACGCGTTTGGATGGCGGCGCTTTCCAGTTCTCTTATGGCGTCGGCGGCTATCCATCGGGCAGCTTTAGAATCGATACCTTTGATCTCATACGCGGCCTTAAGAGCGGCTTTGTTAAGGGCTTTGTTACGCTTTCCGATATGTCTTAAAGCCCAGTTGACGGCCTTTTTAACGAAATTCCTGTCGTCCGTGGATTCCCTTTTGATGATAGGTAGTAGGTCGATGAAGACATCGTCGGAGGCTGTCTTGTCATGCCATGCGACGCAAGCGATGAGGGCGAACGCACCGCGCTTTACGAATTCTTCGTCGCGGTGCGACCATTCTTTGATCTTTTTTACCGCAAAAGGTGTTTTATCGAATAGGTTCATGCATACCTGATCGCATACATCCCAGGACTGGAAGTCTTTCACCCATTCTTCCATCTGAGCTTCTGTTACTAGCTGCGGGTCGTCGATCATCGAGGCGACGATCATGGCATCAGGTATGCCCGTCTTCCACAAATCGAGCGCCAGTTCGTGGTCCTTTTTGATCTTCTTGGCCAGCGCCCGCATATCGGGCACCTTGACTCCCAGGCGTTTATCGCCGGTTATACCGAACCTCGCCATCCCCTCGATCTGCCCCGGCTGCCCCTTGCTTTCCAGCTCTCTCATCACTTCTTCGATAGTATTCATATTACTCCTTCAGCTCTACTTCAGCCTTCATCCTTCAGCTCTTCTCCTGTACCAACACCTTAAACGTTTCTCCCATCGCTTCCGGCATGACCAGCATCTTCAATGCAAGATACTTGTCGTAGTATTCGGCATCGTCCTTGACCTCCGCGCGAAGTGAAAGAGCGACATCCTCGAATCCCTGTGCTATAAGAAAATGAGATTGGTCGGTAAACAAAGTGGTTTTGAATCCCGCTTTTTCGCCCCAGTGCATGAGCGCGGAGAAGTTGACGTGAGATGTGAGATCCTGGTCGCCGATATCCGCGTAAGGATCATCAATGATCTGGTGGTTCTTATATCCGAGTAGCGTTCCCCGGGCACGATAAGGCTGGTACAGTTCTTTCGATTCATAACCGTAGTCGATAGTCAGCAATGAACCACGTTTGAGATGACCGCCGATCCTGTCGATCCAATCTACGGCATCGAGGTTGATTTCCGTTTTGAATCCTGCGGGAAGCTTGACTTCAAGTTCCTTCAGGTATGTGTCAAGTCCGGGCGTCGACGGCTTGTCTAGTACCTCCTCGAACCTGCCATTCTTATATCCGACATAGACTTCTTTTAGATGGCCGGCGCGACCTGCCTGTACGCGGTGGACCGGGAAGGCGTCGACAAGCTCGTTTGAAAAGAAGCACCCGGAGTCCACATCGGGCAGGGTGTCTCCGTGTTCGAACGTGAAATATTCGGCATCAACGAACATCTCGGGTTCTTTCTCCGCCAGATACTCTTTGATGTCGGCGGCCAGCAGGCCGCGTTCGGCGCCCATCTCGATGATCGTGAATTTGCCTTTACCTAGGGCTTCCCAAGAGTTCTTTAGAAATCTGCCGATGAACTTGCCGAACATCTTTGATGTCGTGGGGCTGGTAACGAAATCCCCGGCTTTGCCCGTTCTGGTCTCGCCGGTCATATAGTATCCCAGGTCCGGATGGTATAATGCCATATCCATGAAATCCCGGAATGTGATCCGGCCCTCGCTCATTATACGCTCGATGATAATCAGTTTTAGCTGCTCGTTTTTTGTCATGAGGCCTCCGTTACTCTATAATTCTAACTTAAGATGTCAAAGACTGCGCCAAAGAAACAAAAGCCAAAAGATAAGAAGAAGACACCCGAAAGTTCCGCAAGAATCGAAACACTCCTTAAGATGGGCGCGGTGATAACCTCCAGCCGCTATATTGAGGAGATCCTCAACCTGATCACAGGCCTGACGGCCGATATGATGAACTCGAAGATCTGCTCGATAATGCTTTTAGATGATACCGGGATGGAACTCGAGATCAAAGCAACGCAAGCTTTGAGCCAGGAATACCGCAGTAAACCGAATCTTAAAGTAGGACAGAGCATCAGCGGTCTGGCAGTCAAAGAGAAGAGGCCCATCACAGTCGTCGATGTCACGAAAGAACCGCTGTACATGTATCCCGATATAGCCAGAAGGGAAGGCGTCAAGTCGCTGCTCTCCGTGCCCATGATGCTGAAAGACCGGGTAATAGGCGTTGTGAACAGCTATACTTCCAAAGAACACAAGTTCACGGACGAAGAGATAAAACTGCTGCAAATAGTCGCACATCAGGCGGCGATCGCCATCGAAAATACGAAGCTCTTAAACAAGACGATCGCCATGGAAGAGGCGCTGGATACCAGAAAGTCGGTCGAACGCGCCAAAGGAGTCCTGATGAAGCGGCACGGTATAAGCGAGGAAGAAGCTTTTAGGATCATACAGAAGCAGAGTATGAATACGCGGCGCACCATGAAAGAGATCGCCGACGCCGTCATCCTCGCCTCCGAAATCAAACCCTAACAGTGTGTGCCTGGAGAGTTGAAGATACTTCTTCTCGCTAAAGATTCTCGCTCGAAGAAGACTTCAACCCCCCAGGCACGTGATGTATAAAAAGTCTTCGGGGCGAGGATTCCGGACACTTTGTTCTAAGAGTTAAAAGCAAAAGTGAGTGCCCGGGTTAGGTTGAAGGAAATCTTCTCGCTAAAGAAATCGCGCTCGAAGAATTCTTCAACCTCCCCAAGCACAGTATGTATAAAGGTAAACGCTGTCATCCTTGAGGAGGTCGCCGAAGGCGACCGACGAAGGATCTAAGTAAAAGCAAATGTTATTGACACCATGCCCGCTCGATCTTAAGAGACGTTTTTCTCATAGAGTAACCGGCGGGCTTCATTGAACCTATAAAATCTTATGAACTGGGCGTTTGCTCTGCTTGTATTGACAGGTCGTTAATTATTTGAATATAATCGGGACACTCTACTCATTTCAACTCCTTTAAATTAAGGAGGTGAAAAACTATGAAAAAGGTCCTTCTTACGACCGCTTTGCTTGCGCTGTTTATTCTCGTATTATCCACCTCTGCAGGAGCCGTGTTCGACCCATTCAGTCAAATAAAGGATGTGGGCGTCACTCCGGAAAAGGGTCAATGGATGGAATGTGAATCGTGGAATTTCGGTGAACATAATGCGGGGACTCATGCCGGAACTGGTAAGCCCGCAAGGGTGTCCTCGACTGATGCTTGGGTGCTGTCTATACATGGTAATACGGATTTTGGGACAGCCGACGGTCTTTACGGCTTCCCCGTCTCGAACTTGCAGATGAGCGGAAATCCAGTGACCATAGGGGTTCCGGCGAATATCGCGGGCGGCGGACCCGGAGAAGACATGCAACCGGATATTGATTGGGAGCTTAAGATCCCCTGGGATCTGCCGGAAGCAGCATACGGTCAGCCAATGACAGCTGTGGTGACGTACACTCTCATGCCTGCGTTATAAGACCTATAAGATATGTCACATTTGACAAAAACTTTTATTATCGCGGGATTGACTCTTTGTCTTGCGAGTCTGCTTCCGCAGAGTGTCTTTGGCAAAGATGAGATCAAAGCCAGCATAAGCGTATCACCCGTCAAGATAGAGCCGGTTCTGGATAAAGGATCAACTTATACCGCAGAGATCCGGATCGTTAACATGGCCAAGCAAAAAGCGCGGCTATCGTTTTCAGTTAAGGATTTCAGCAAGACAGATGACGGAGGATATAGGTTCTACGCGCCCGGAAGCAGATCCGCCACTTTCTCCGCGGCTAACTGGATCCGGCTGCCTAACGGGAAAGAAATGCTCGACCCCGGCGGTAAAGTCAATATTCCATTGACTATCGAAGTACCAAAAAACGCTGAGGTGGGAACCCACTATGCCATGTGCTTCGTCTCAGCGGAACCGGTCTTCGAATCGGAGGCGGTTAAGAGATCTTACGTAATAGGTATAGCCAGGATCGGATGCCTTGTTCTGGTAACGGTCAAGGGCAAAACAGTCAGAAAGAGCGATGTCACTTTCACCGTAAACAGATTCAATGTCAGTCAGACCGTTCCGTTCAGTATCCGGTTCAGGAACAAAGGCAACGTTCACAGGGACGTAATAGGATCGGTCACGATAGATCAGCCGAGGCAAAACCGGAAGATAGAGGAGAGGCCAAGCCTGCCGGAATCGACCACCGCGGTCAACGGCAGCTTCAAGAACCTCCCTCTTGCCGGGAAGTTCCGGGCGACTATGCGGCTGCGGACGAGAGACGGCGGGCTTTGGACGAGGGAGCAGACATTCTATGTCGTCCCGGTCAAACAGATCTCGGCGGCTGTTCTTATTGTGAGTCTCATAGTCTTTGTGGTGAGTTTCTTTAGGGGGCGATTCAGCGTAAAACTGGAACGCAAAGACCAAACAAATACATAGGTAGTGTTATGTTAAAGCGGTTGATAGCTTGCTTTGTCATATCCGGTTTCCTGGTTTCAGGGATCTGTCTCGGCAGTGATGCTGGTGTATCAGTCACGGTCTTAAGGTCCCCTTTGCAGGTCAGAATGCGTGTAAATGCCGCGGGAAGATCATCCTATAAGTTTGACTGCTCTGTATACAACGGCGGAAATGAAGACATCCTCGACAGCACCGCGGATCTGACCGTTCGGAGCAACAACGGCTATGAAATGACTCAGACAAAAGATCTCAGGACTTTAAGATCACACAGCACAAAAAACTTCAGCTGGACCGTCAAAGGATTGATGCCGGGTGTTTATACTGCGACGGTAGTAGTCAGCGGCTACAATAAGGAAAGGACACACCTTCATACCATGGGTGATCGCACTTCGTTCTCAGTAGGCCCGGTATGGTTGATACGACATCATTGACATCGCTATCACGTATGTTACAATTAAATAGCTGGACAATACACTGTTGTATTGGTAAGACAAGGGCGTCTTTGTGAGAAGGCGCTTTTTTTGTTATCCTTAATAAGCGTCTTTCATGACCGGGACACCGGAGTCCCTCCGTATTGCAAACGAGAGCAAAAGAGGAGGAAGAAAGTATGTCTGACAAAGACAAAGAACGAGTTCTTAAGACCGTCAAAGACAAGGATGTCAAATTCATCCGGCTGTGGTTTACGGACATCGTAGGGCAGCTAAAGAGTTTCGCTATTACCGATAGCGAGCTTGAACTGGCGTTGGAGCGCGGGATGGGCTTCGACGGTTCCAGCATCACCGGCTATCAGGACATCGAGGAAAGCGACATGATAGCCATGCCGGACCCGTCGACTTTCAGGATCCTTCCGTGGAGGCCGAAGGAACAGGGCGTCGCTCGCATGATATGCGACGTTATGAACCCGACCGGAGGGCCGTACGAAGGCGATCCGCGTTATGTCTTAAAGCGGACTCTGGAGCGCATGAAGAAGATGGGGTTCGACCATTTCTACATCGGCCCGGAACTCGAGTTCTTCTATTTCAGAACATCCAGCGGCACGGAAGTACTTGATAAAGGCGGATATTTCGACCTGACACCGCTGGATATAGCGTCGGACTTGAGGCGCGATACGGTCCTGGCTCTTGAGCAGATGGGCATCAATATCGAGTATAGTCATCATGAAGTCGGTGAAAGCCAGCACGAGATCGACATGCGCTACAACGACGCGATCTCAATGGCCGATGCGGCAGTGACTTACCGCCTTGTTGTGAAAGAGATCGCACAGAAAGCGGGCGTCTATGCCACCTTCATGCCGAAGCCGATATTCGGTCAGAACGGCAGCGGTATGCACACCCACCAGTCATTGTTTACGGGCAAGAAGAACGCGTTCTTCGACCCGAAAGACGATGACAATCTGAGCGATGTCGCCAAATACTTCATCGCCGGGCAGCTAAAACACGCGCGCGAGATATCGAGTGTGTTCGCACAATGGGTGAACTCGTATAAGAGACTTGTCCCCGGTTATGAAGCGCCGGTCTATGTAGCGTGGTCGCGCCGCAACAGGTCCGCTTTAATAAGAGTACCCGAGTACCATCCGGGTAAAGAGAACGCGACCAGGGCGGAGTTCCGTTCACCGGACCCGGCCTGCAACCCGTACCTTACGTTCGCCGTACTGCTGGCGGCCGGACTCGAAGGCATAGAGAAGAAATATAAACTGCCGAAGCAGATGGAGAAGAACCTTTATCATCTTTCGGAAGCGGAAAGGGATAAGCTGGGCATCGAATCTCTGCCGGACAGCTTGGGCGAAGCGGTCGACATCACCGAAAAAAGCGCTCTGGTAAAGAAGACGCTGGGTGACCACGTGTTCTCGCGCTTTATCGAGCTTAAAAAGAAGGAATGGGAGGATTACCGGGTACAGGTCACACAGTATGAACTGGAGAAGTACCTGCCGGTGTTATAAGATCTGAAGGCTGAAGAGCTGAAGGGAAAACAGTAAAAGTAAGGAAGAAGAAAGTGGAAAAACTACGTAACGATAGCTGGTTCAGATATGAGAAGGATATAAGCGGGTGTTCGTTGTCCGGCTTTATCAGCCGGAACAGGAACCGCATGAGCGGCACCGACATCACGGCGTCGATCTGCAATATGAACGACCGGTGTAACGGTCTTGGAGCGGGATATGCCGCCTACGGCATCTATCCTGAACACAAGGACCAATACGCTTTTCATATGTTGTATCTGGACATGGACGCCAAGGAACACGCCGAGCATATCTTGAACCAGTACTTCAATGTGAAACTGGAAGAAGAGATGCCCACGCGCAAGACCACCAAGATCGTCGACGCGCCGATCATCTGGCGTTATTTCTTGGATGTTGACGAAAGCAAGATGCAGCTTGATATATGCGGTGAGGAAGACTATGTCGTCGATATAGTCATGAGGCTGAACCGCGAGGTCAAGGGCGGATTTGTCATGAGTTCCGGCAAGAATATGGGCGCGTTCAAAGCGGTCGGTTTTCCCGAAGACGTCAGTTATTTCTACCGTTTGGAGGACTACAAAGCCTGGACGTGGATCGCCCACGGGCGGTTCCCGACAAACACGCCGGGCTGGTGGGGCGGCGCTCACCCGTTCACCCTTCTTGACTGGTCCATAGTCCATAACGGTGAGATCTCTTCCTACGGGATAAACAAACGATACCTTGAGATGTTCGGTTATCACTGCACGTTGATGACGGACACCGAGGTCGTCGCGTATGCTTTTGACCTGCTGCTTAGGCGGCACCGTCTGCCGATCGAGATCGCGGTGCAGGCGCTGGCGTCTCCTTTCTGGGTGATGATAGACAACATGCCGGAAGAACAGCGTGAGATGTTAACGGCACTACGCCAGGTCTACGGGCCTATCATGATGAACGGGCCGTTTGCTTTCATCCTCGGACACAAAGACGGCATGGTCGGTCTGAACGACCGGATAAAGCTAAGGCCGCTCGTAGCTGCCGAGAAGGGCGATATGCTTTATGTAGCCAACGAGGAGGCGGGCATCCGTGAGATCGCGTCACCGGACAGAGTCTGGATGCCGACGGCGGGCGAGCCGGTCATCGGTAGATTAAAACCTGAAAAGGATAAAGGCGAGGCAAAGCCGGTATGTATAAAAGTCTGATAAAACCCGAGTTCATAGTCGAGAGAGACGACTTCAAGTGCATCCGTTGCCGGGTGTGCGAGCGACAGTGCTCGTTCGAAGTCCACGGCTATAACGAGATGGACGACCGGATGACAGAAGACGAGATGAAGTGTGTCGGCTGTCAGCGGTGCGTTGAATACTGTCCGACCAGGGCTCTTATTGTAAGGCCGAG
>JAGVPG010000025.1 GCA_020052375.1 Actinomycetota bacterium
ATCCCCGGAGGGAAACATCTTGAACTTTACCTGGACAAGATGGATCTAGAGAAGGAGAGAGGGATTACGATCAAGGCGCAGTCCGTTCGCCTGGAATACAAGGCGAAGGACGGCGAAGCATACGCTTTGAATCTGATCGACACCCCGGGCCACGTAGATTTCACATACGAAGTATCCAGGAGTCTCGCGGCTTGCGAAGGCGCGGTACTACTCGTCGACGCTTGTCAGGGAGTGCAGGCACAGACGGTAGCCAATACTCATCTGGCTGTGGAAGCCGGCCTGTCCATCATCCCGGTTATAAACAAGATAGACATGCCGAATGCCCAACCGGACGTCGTCAAGTCGGAGATGGAACAGGCGCTCGACATAGATGTCACGGATGCGAAGAGTATCAGCGCCAGGACCGGCGAGGGTGTCGAGGTACTTCTGGAGACGATAGTCGAAAAGGTCCAGCCGCCGGTCGGAGATCCAAAAGCTACATTGAGGGCGTTGATCTTCGATTCCACATATGACCCGTATCGTGGGGTGGTCGCCTTTATAAGGGTGATCGACGGATATTTAGAGACCGGGATGAAGATAAAGATGATGGCTGCCAAGCTAAGCGTGGAAGTGGAGGAAGTAGGAGTCCTGGCACCGGACATGACCGGAGTCGAAAGGTTGTCCGCGGGTGAAGTGGGATATATCATGACGGGCGTTAAAGATGTAGGCCAGATGAAAGTCGGGGACACTGTGACGAACGATAAGCACGGGGCGAAAAAGCCGTTGCCCGGCTATAAGGATCCGAAACCCATGGTCTATGCCGGATTGTATCCGATAGAGGGCGAGGAATACGGTTCCTTAAGAGACGCGCTGGACAAGCTGAAGCTTAATGACGCATCCCTGGTATACGAACCCGAAAACTCGGCTGCACTGGGTTTTGGGTTCCGCTGCGGATTCTTAGGTCTACTACATATGGAGATCGTCCAGGAGCGGCTGGAGAGGGAATACGACGTAAGCCTTCTGATAACATCACCGCATGTCAATTACCACGTCTATTTAAGGAACGGTCAGGATTTCATGGTCAACAATCCCGCCGGATTCCCTGTCGGCCGGGACATAGTCGAGCGGATCGAGGAACCTTATGTCGTTGCGACACTACTTACTCCGTCGGAGTATGTCGGGCCTGTAATGGAGTTGTGCCAGAAGAAACGAGGGCGCATGAAGGATCTCCGGTACCTTAGCCAGAGGACGGCGGAGATCGTCTATGAGTTCGCCTTGTCGGAGATCATACGGGATTTCTTCAATGCCCTCAAGTCTGTTTCCAAGGGTTACGCGACTTATGATTATGAATTCCTCGGATATGAACAGTCCGATCTGGTGAGAGTGGATATAATGGTCGCGGGGAAACAAGTGGACGCGCTCTCCATGATAACATATAGGGACAGTGCGCAATCAGAAGGCCGGCGGTTGGTCGAAAAATTGAAGGAGACGATCTCAAAACAGCTTTTTGAAGTCGCCCTGCAGGCATCCATAGGCGGCAAGATCATAGCCAGGGAGAACATCTCACCATTAAGAAAAGATGTAATCGCCAAACTTTATGGCGGCGATGTGACCCGTAAGAGAAAGCTTCTTGAGAAACAGAAAAAAGGGAAGAAGAGGATGAAGACGATAGGGAAAGTCGAAATACCCCAGGAAGCGTTCCTAAGCCTCCTAAAAGTAGAATAAGTAAGCATTAAGTGAATGTAGCCGCCGACCTTTAGGTCGGCCTTCTTAAAAGTGTGTGCGGCAACGCACAGCATAAAAAATATGGGAGCCGACCTAAAGGTCGGCGGCTACACTATTATTGATGTGCGTCGCAGCACTCATTATTAAGGGATTGGTATGAAGGTCGACATCTGCTTTTGTTTTTGTTGACAGGGCAGGTCAGAAGTGATATTTTATAGTGAACTGGCACTCGAGCATAAGGAGTGCCAACAAGACACGGAGAAAAAGATGGCGACAAGAACACTCGATCATAGAAAAGAAGCGATACTCAAGAGTATCGTCGGAGAGTATATAAGAACGGCTGAACCTATCGGCTCTAAGGCGATCGCCGAGCGAGAAGGCCTTGGTGTCAGTCCGGCGACTATAAGGAACGAGATGGCTGTGCTCGAAGAGCTCGGTTATATCGGTCAACCGCATACCAGCGCCGGCCGTATCCCAACAGACAAAGGATATAGATTCTATGTAGACTCGTTTCAAGACGCTATCGAGCTGTCCGAAGAGGAACAGAAACGTGTCATGGAAGCCCTGGCCAATATCCGAAAGAAAGAGATCGAGGATATAATTAGAGGCATCCTACCCATGTTGTCATACCTGACATGCTATGTAAGTCTTGTTCTGGGCCCACCGGCGAAACGGCATGCGTATTTCTGGGGATTGCATCAACTCCTGCATCAACCGGAATTCGGGGACGTCCATAAGGTCGAATATCTACTTGAGCTGCTGGAGCATGAATACAGGCTTAGCGAACTGTTAATGGAAGACATCGGAGATATGCAGGTCCACGTCAGGATCGGGTCGGAGAATAAACACCGGGAACTGAACGGCATGAGTCTCGTGATGGCTCAATATGCGGACGATAACGAACCTCTCGGGACGATCGGTATCCTGGGACCGACAAGGATGGACTACGAAAACGCGATCCCCATGGTCGGGTTTACTGCGCGCAGGCTAAGCCGCATGATGAGCGGCATCAGCGACTAAATCTTATGAGACTGCCACCAGACTTTTACAAGATCTTAGGAGTGAACAGAGACACATCCCAGGAAGGTATAAAAAAGGCTTTCCGTCTGTTGGCCCGTAAATATCACCCCGATGCCAACTTGAATGACGCCGAGTTTGAAGCCAAGTTCAAAGAGGCGCTCGATGCATACAAAGTACTAAGCAATCCGGACATGAGAGCCAAGTATGATTTTATGGTCAACAACAGCGAGCCCATCAAGGGATACTTCCGGGGTTTCGCGCGCCGTACGGTCAGGGAGTTTTGGCGAGGATACTACGGTGTCGATGAAAAGGCATGAGCGGTCACCGTTTTTTCATAGACTTAAAGATCATCTCTGCAGATAAGACCGTTGAAATAACAGGTCAAGACGCTACACACATCTCGCGCGTTCTCAGGTTGAAACCCCAAGACAAGTTGGTCCTATGTGACGGACAGGGACGAGAACTAGACGCGGTCATAGCAGAAGTCAAGAAAGGTTCTGTAGTCTGTTCCATCCTTAAAGAGACGCGTATTCCCCGGACTTCGCGTGTCCTGTCTGTCTTTCAAGCAGTCCCTAAGGCGAAAAAGATGGATCTGATCGTAGAAAAACTAACGGAGATCGGGGTGGATGAGATAATACCGGTAGTCATGAAGAGGTCTGTCCCCGATTTCAAGCGCGGACAGGAAGCATCACGTCTTATCCGCTGGCGGAAGCTGGCGATAGAAGCGTCGAAGCAATCGCATCGCGCGTATCTTCCCATCGTGTCGGATATAACCGCGTGGCATGATGCTCTGGATAGAATGGCCGGGCAGGATGCTGTGATAGTCCCCTGGGAGAGCGAATCGAAGACCGGTATAGGAGAAGTCGAGATACGCGATGCGGATAAAGTAGGCTTGGTCATCGGTCCGGAAGGCGGGTTTGATGACAGTGAGATATCGGACCTCAAGGCACTTGGTGCAAAGACAGTCTCTCTCGGCCGGAATATTCTGCGGACAGAAACAGCCGCGGTCGTAGCTTCCGCTTTGGTGATGCATCAGATGGGTCTGCTATGAAGGTCTCCTTCAAGACACTTGGCTGTAAGGTAAACCAGGCTGAAACACAAGAAATGATACGTTCACTGGTCAGAGAAGGAATAGACATATCTGACGATGAACCGGATTTCATCGTTGTAAACACGTGTACTGTGACCGGGGAAGCGGACCATAAATCCAGAAAAGCGATCCGTCATGTGATCAAGAGCCGCAAAAGCGGTGCAAAAGTCATCGTGACCGGATGTTACGCGCGAGTAACAGCAGGTGCTATCAAATCCATTCCGGGCGTCTATATGGTCAACACGGATCGCGATAAAGACACTTTGATCATGAAGCTTATTGACATGAAAGCAGACACCGGGTTTCATGGTTTAAACCATGAAACCGAAGCCGGTGAAGGTTCTGTGCGGCAAAGAATAAGGGATTTTATAAAAGTACAGGACGGGTGCGACAACGCCTGCACGTATTGCATAGTCCCCAGGGCTCGAGGCGCATCAAGGAGCAGACCGGCTGACCGGGTGATCAGCGAGATCGAAAAGTTAGTGAAAAACGTGAGTTTTAATGTAGCCGCCGACCCGACACATCGTGTCGTTGCGAGGAGCAATGCTCGACATCGCGACGAAGCAATCTACGGAGAAGTTATACTTACAGGAATCAACCTCGGCAAGTATAGCGATGACGGATTAGGACTTGTCGGTCTGCTCAAGAGGATTATGGATATACCGGGTCTCGGAAGAGTCCGCTTAAGCTCGATCGAACCCGAAGATATCGATGATGACCTGCTGGACGTCATGGCCAACGGTATCAGGGATAAAGCATATATATGCCGGCATCTTCATATACCGCTGCAGAGCGGGGATGATACGATACTAAAGGCTATGGCCAGGACCTATACATCAAAAGACTATGCGAGGTTGATCTCAAAGATAGGGAAGTCGGTACCCGGCATAGCTATCACTACCGATGTGATCGTCGGTTTCCCGGGGGAGACGGTCGAGCAGTTCGATAATACGTGTCGGCTTGTCAAAGAACTGGGACTCGCCAGATTGCACGTATTCAAATATTCGCCCCGACCGGATACTCAGGCTGCGTCCCTCTCCGGCCGGCTTACGAATGAAGAATCGAACCGGCGCAGTTCGATATTACGAGACATCGGCAGTCGCCTGGAACAAGCATTTAAAGAGAGTCAAGCCGGGGAGACACTGGACGTCCTCGTCGAAAGAAAAACCAACAACATGCTCACCGGCCTGACCGACAACTACATAAGAGTCAATTTCAAAGGTCCCGCATTAAAAATTGGTAAGATCTCAAAAGTAGTTTTGTAGCAGACGACCCGACGACTTTGTCGTCGTTGCGAGCACCCGAAGGGTGCGAAGCAATCCCATGGCTCCCCCTCCAAGGGGGAGGAATTAAAGGAGGGGGTGGTAATCTACCCTCCCCCTGACCCCCTCCCTTTAAGGGAGGGGGAATAATATTGAAAGCAATCACTGTTTTTCGTCACCGTTGAGTTGGAATACGGGTCGGCTGCTTCATTTTCTTGTTCTACGTTGATTAAATAATGTGCATTGTCGGAGCAGAAGCCGCGAACAATGATATTACACATCTGTGCTGGCGTGCTTAAATAAACTTTTACTGAGTGTGACTTAGCAAGCCTTAGTGAGGTCATATGAAGCAAACATTTTATGCAGCGCGCAGCACTCACTTTTTTCTAAGACATGAGATTGCCACGTCGCGCTGGCGGACGTTGCTCCTCGCAACGACTGCGACGTGCGAACGTGCAGTCGCTTTTTACAGTCCTAGGTCGTCTGAGCCTGCTGATGCCTTTTCTTTACCGAAGATGCCCATCACCTGATCGATAAGCCTCCATAGAGGATTGCTGTCTGCCAGTTTCTGTCTCCCGTGGATCAAAGAAGCGTAAGCGGTAAAACTTTCGCTGGAGTCTTTATGGCACTTGCCGCACGTTTTGACAAGACCGGATTCTGAGACCATCGAGTCTCTATCTTTGACTGCGGTCGTATCATGCCAGCCGTGACAATCCCAGCAGGACGGTGCGTCTTCTGCCTTCATCTTGTACGCCCGCCCGTGATAGTAGTCGTCATAATTCTGATACTCTGTAGCATGGCACTGGCCGCATATATCCTTACCTGACAAGTTGAATTTCTTGGCCCATACCTTGTCTTTCTTGGGGTTCCGCATGTCATGCGGACCGTGGCAGTCGACACAATCCGGCAATTTATCCGTTTTATTGGCAGTCATCTTAGGTGCGTGTACGCTATCTCTGATCTGCTTGTCCGGCTTTTCGTGATCGTGACAGTCGCTGCAGGATGCTCTAGCTACTTTGCCGAACGTTTTGGCGGAACGCGCGGATTCGGCTTCGTGTTCTTCGGTAGGTTTGGTCTTATAGTTCTTATGGCAATCGGTACAGGCGAGTTCCTTATGTGCGGAGTCCATGATCAGTTCTTTGTTCATATAAAGACTCTGTTGCAGAGGATCGTTCTTTAGCTTTGGATCCGCATGGCAGACGAGACATCCAAAACGTTCTGGAACACCTTTTGCAAATGGCGGTGTTTCTGACGTCTCTTCAGCCAGAACAGACAATCCTGTAAAGCAGAAGATCATGGATGTGGCGACCAGCACTATAGTGATTGTCTTAGAGAACCTTGATATATGTTTTTTCATCATTAACAGATTTCGACTGATCGGATCAAATCCTTTAGTAATTCCGTGGATTTGAACTAATACTATCACATGACTTCACGATTTCACAATAACCTGCTCGATCACTATCTAACAGTGATTACTTTCAATATTATTACCCCCTCCCTTTAAGGGAGGGGGTTAGGGGGAGGGTAGATTACCACCCCCACCTTTGATTCCTCCCCCTTTAAAGGGGGAGCCATGGGATTGCTTCGCACCCTTCGGGTGCTCGCAACGACGACAAAGTCGTCGGGTCGGCGGCTACATTAAAATTGAAAGCCCTCACTTTTGTGTTGACATCTTCGATATCCTCGTTGTATAAAGGAACAAATCGAATATTTGCCGTCCGGGTTCATTTACGGATTAAAAGGGAAGCCTGTGAGAATCAGGCACGGTCGCGCCACTGTGACCAAGGAGCCCGCCTCGCAATGAAAAACCACTGGTCCACTTCGGATTGGGAAGGGAGCGAAGCGAGCGTCAGAGACTTGGGAGTCAGGAGACCTGCCCGGCGGTTTTGGCAGCTACTCTTCGCGCATTAAGAGCAGGCTTTTTTTATTAGCCTCTAGCAGTAGCTGGAGGCTTTTTTGTTATATTGTTTTCCTCCCCCTTGACGGGGGAGGAATAAAAGGAGGGGGTGGTAATCCACCCTCCCCCTAACCCCCTCCCTGGAAGGGAGTGGGAATAAGATTGATAAGAAAGGAAAAGAAATGAGAATCAGAAAGATCTTGGTTGTTTCGCTAGCATGCATTTGTTTGTTTATGTTCGCAGGGAAAGTTGTTCTGGCGGATAGTTCGACGGATGCCGCGGTCGGTAATGCGTTGAACTACTTGAAAAGCCAGCAGCAAGCGGATGGAAGCTGGGTTAATTTCGATGGTCGGATAA
>JAGVPG010000003.1 GCA_020052375.1 Actinomycetota bacterium
GCGAGCGTCAGAGACTTGGGAGTCAGGAGACCTGCCCGACGGTTTTGGCAGCTACTCTTCGCGCATTAAGAGCGGGCTTTTTTTATTAGCCTCTAGCAGTAGCTGGAGGCTTTTTTACTAGGTGGGGGTGGTAATCCACCCTCCCCCTAACCCCCTCCCTGGAAGGGAGGGGGAAACAACCAAGAGTTTTCCTCCCCCTCTAAGGGGGAGGAAACAAAGGAGGGGGTTTTATCACAAATGAATAAAAGAATTATGAGGCTCGTTATCTTCTTAATAGTTGTTTTATTCATAGTAATGAACGGAGCGAAGTGTCTTGCAGCGGATAGTTCGACGGATGCCGTAGTCGGTAATGCGTTGAACTACTTGAAAACCCAGCAGCAAGCGGATGGAAGCTGGGTTAATTTCGACGGCGCTATCAACGCGACACTGGGATCGACTCTCGCGATAGCGGCGGCGGGCCAGGACCCGGCGTTGTGGACGTCGAGCGGGAACTCTCCCTTCGACTACCTTATATCACAGGCGGGTCTTCTATCAGACGAGGCGACCGTCGGTATGAATGCGGCCAAGATATCACAGTTGATCCTGGCCTTAGTCGCATCCGGAAAAGATCCGCACGCATTCGCCGGCGTTGATTGGATAATCATGCTGAACAAAGCGTATGAACCGTCCACAAGCAGATACGGCACCTTCTTCATCCACCACCCATGGGCTGTGCTGGCTCTTAAGGCGGCAGGCGAAAGTGTCCCCGACACAGCGATCGCTTATCTTAGGGACAGCCAGGAATCAAACGGAGCATTCGCCTTCAACGGAAAAGGCACGGGAGCGGACACGAATGCCACATCGTTATGTGTCGAAGCCCTGATAGCGGCAGGTGAGCCGCAGTCATCCGATACGGTCACAAAAGCGCTTGCTTATCTGCATACGCAACAGAACGAGGATGGCGGTTTTCCATGGGCGAATCCTTCCGACTGGGGCACTGATTCCGATTCATGCTCGACCTCCTGGGTCGTACAAGCGTTGATAGCGGCCGGCGAAGACCCGACCGGAGATGTTTGGACGAAGAACGGAAACGATCCTTACTCTTTCTTGACAGGCATGCAGAACGCGAGCGGCGCACTGGGTTTCATGAAAAGCTGGTCGGTCGATGATCTGATGAGCACATATCAAGGCATACCGGCTCTATGCGGCCAGGCGTTTCCTATACCATATACACAAGACCCTTTACCTCCGCCGCCTCCACCTGAGCCGCCTGCGCCGCCGGCGACCACACCGCCTCCCGCGGCTCAACCGGCACAACAACCGGCCGGTGATTCCGGCGCGGCGGACAATGGAGAGGGATCGAGCGCGAACCAGGCGGCTACCGGCTCCAACGCCTCCGTTGCGTCATCAAGTTCGCCGGTTGTAGCGTCCAACACAAACGCGCAAAATCAAAACGATAATGAGTTATCGGCTGACGATAAGGAAAACGAAGAACCGGCAAGGAACAAAGATGTGAAAAAACCGGAACCGGAGGTGCCGGAGACAAGTCCGTTCTTAAGGTTCATATATCTTGCGGGGGGTTTCCTGGCCGGATCATCGGCGTTCTTCGGGACTATGATAGGAATCAGGTATGGTTGGAACCGATGGTTAAAAGAAGACTGATCCTTCTTTCGATCGCCATTTATATATTGTCGGCCCCGCATGTCTACGCGAAGAACTACGCGGGGCTGGTAGTCAAGCATGGCAGCGGGGATGTGGTAACAAGGTGCGTGGCTTTTGATGAGTCCAGCATATCTTCCGTGGAGTTGCTCGACCGCTCCGGACTGGGGCTGGAATTAAGCGATTCCTCGTTTGGCACTGTTGTATATGGCATAGATGGCGAGGGTAATGCGTCTGACTGGAACAATCAGACATTTTACTGGTCCTTCTGGCATTTGAATGACGGTAGCTGGTCTTATTCTCCGGTCGGAGCGGGCGGTAGCCGTGTATATAACGGTAGTGTGGACGGATGGCAATGGATGTCGCAGAACGGGAGCAGGACAGTGACATTACCGGCGATCGGTTTCGATGAGATCTATCAGTCGGCTTATGGAAGTAGTCCGGCCCAAGATGGGGGAGGACAGTCTCAGGGTACGGCACAGGATCAAGCGAGCGGAACTGGTCAACAAGGGTCGACGGATACAGATCAGGCACATACCGGTTCCGCCGGCGATACTTCCGGGAAGACGGAAACAGGTTCGAGCACGTCAAAGAAACCCGGGAAGAAAACACAAGATGAAAAGGTGAACCAGGGAGCCGGCCGTAATACTTCCGGAGACGGTAAAAAGAAAAACAGCGGGCTTATGGCTTATCTCGCTTTCGGCTTTATAACAGGTGGCTTATCGTCATTGATCGGTTACATAGGGTTCAGGCGTAGATATGGTAAATAACAAAAAGGATATGAACGCAGTCACTTGGTTGATCTATTGTGCGGTGGCGGCTTTTATCGCCGTCATGACGCGCAACCCGTTGTATCTTGTCATCTTACTACTTATACTGTGGGCTGTTTTCAAGACATTCGAAGGGCGATCAGCGACAGACGGCATCTGGTCGAGCTTCATCCGCTTAGGTGTCGGTTTTATGGCCATATCTATAGTATTCAATGCCATGACCGCGCATTACGGCCGAACGGTGATTTTTAGGATACCCGTATCTTTTCCGGTGATAGGCGGCAGCATCACAGCCGAAGCGGTTGCATACGGGCTTGCTTACGGACTGGTATTCATAAGTATGGTTTCGGTTTTCGCGGTCTTCAACACAGTCATCGATCTATCATCGGTCCTCCGGCTCGTCCCCGGTTTTATGCGGCAGTCGGCTATCCTCATGTCGATCACATTCAACTTCATACCGCAGACGCTCTATGCGGCTACGGAGATAAAAGAAGCGCAGAAGATGCGCGGGTATACGATGAAGAGTAGTCTAAGAGACATCGCCGGCACGGCATCATTGTTTGTGCCGTTGATTATCACGGGTCTCGAGAAATCATGTACGCTTGCCGAGTCGATGGAATCAAGAGCGTACGGTTCTACCGCCAAAGCAACGGTTATAAGAAGACCACTCGACTGGACGTTGCGGGATATCCTAACGGTCGCTTCATCTTTGATCTTTGCCATGGTCTTTATCTACATCAAAGTGTCCCATCCGTCGGTTTTTGCGTACTCACCATATCCGCAGCTTGCAGCCCCAGGATTCGATCCGTTGACCGGCATGGCATTTCTTTTGATGCTGGTTCCCGTGGTGATGAGCCTATGATCAGGTTCGAACGGGTGACTTACTCCTATCCGGATACTAGGAGCCTAGCCATTAAGGACATCGATCTGAAAATAGATGATGGCGCG
The DNA here is from genome assembly GCA_020052375.1 of Actinomycetota bacterium. Lineage (GTDB taxonomy): Bacteria > Actinomycetota > JAHEXW01 > JAHEXW01 > JAGVPG01 > JAGVPG01. Next base: position 3,357 of record JAGVPG010000003.1, read on the forward strand.
TTTGTTCTGGTAATAGGCGATTCGGGTTCCGGAAAGTCGACGTTATTAAGATGCGTCAACGGTCTGATACCGCACTTTTACGGGGGACGCTTTATCGGTGATGTGACTGTGGTTGGTTCAAACACAAAGCATGAAACGGTCGCCGGATTAAGCCGCAAGACAGGATTTGTATTTCAGGACGCGACATCCCAAGCGGTAAACAAAAAAGTGGAAGACGAGCTCGCATTCGGTTTGGAGAACCTCGGGCTTCCACCGGTGACGATACGCAAACGTATCGAAGAAATCCTCGATCAACTGGGTATTTCTTCGTTGAGGAACAGGGACATCACGATGCTGTCGGGCGGCGAGCGACAGAAGATAGCGATCGGATGCGCCCTGGCCATGCAGCCGGACACCCTTGTTTTGGATGAGCCGACAAGCGAGCTGGATCCGAACAGCGCCGAGGAGATCTTAAGCGTTCTCCAAAAACTCAACCACGATCTCGGGCTTACGATCATAATATCAGAACACCGCTTGGAGAGAGTCGTCCAGTATGCGGACAGCGCTATCTATCTGGAAGAGGGAATGGCTGTCCATGGGTCCATCAGGGATATCTTGAAGGATATCGATCTGACACCACCGCTGGTGACGTTGGCTAAAAGCTTCGGTTGGGACCCGATGCCGTTGTCGGTCAAAGACGGCCGGCGTTTCTCGAAAAACATGGAAATGAGGCACGATATTCAATTCGACGACCGGCAAGCTGGCCCGGTGATACTGGACGCTCGCGGCCTCCGTTTTTCCTACAATGGCAACGAGGTGCTGAAAGGGCTTGATATAACGCTACGAGCAGGAGAGATAGTAGCGCTGATGGGTAGGAACGGTACGGGAAAGACGACACTATTAAGGAACCTATGTGGACTTTTAGATCCGGACTCGGGCAGCATAGACAGGAACGCTGCCGGCGACACTGATAAGCATGCGTTGATAGGATACGTGCCGCAGCGGCCGTCATCCCTTTTGTTTGCCGAGACGGTCAAAGATGAATTAAAAGCCAGCCTTGAACTGCATAAAAGAGACACCTCACCGGTCGACGACATGTTGGACGATATCCACCTGACCGGTAAGGCCGACATCTATCCCAGAGACCTTAGTCTTGGGGAGCAACAGAGAGTTGCCATCGGATCGGTGATGGTCTTAAAACCGGAGCTCCTTATTATGGACGAGCCGACTCATGGTCTCGACTATCACAATAAAGAGTTGCTTGTCGCCTTGCTGAAAGAACTCGCCGGCCGGGGGAAAGGAGTCATCCTGGCTACGCACGATGTCGAACTTGCCGCGCAATGCGCCGATAGGGTGGTCCTGCTGGCCGAGGGGACGATCGTCATCGACGCGCCCGCGAGGGAAGTGTTGTCGGAGTCGATGCTGTTTTCACCACAGGTGAACAAGCTCTTCGGCGGCAACGTGATGACAGTCGACGACGTAATGAGTAGTAGCAGTAAAGGGAATAGGAAATAGGGAATTGAAGGTCTTTGTAGCCGCCGACCTTTAGGTCGGCTAAATAGGTTTTCCCCCTCCCTTAAAGGGAGGGGGTCAGGGGGAGGGTAGCCATAACTACCATTTCATTAATTGTCATAACCATACTCGGCGTAGCAGCCTTTCTGTATCCGGTCCTACTTCCACCTACTGCTATAAACGGCGCCGGCTTCGAACACTCATCAGACGCGCCACTGGTGGCGGCGGTACTGATACCTCTTATTATCGTAGTATTAGCAAGCAGCATGCTGATCAAGAAGCGTAGCTCCAAGGAGATCGCCGTACTCGGACTGCTTATAGCGGTAAATGTGATCATGCGCTTCATCCCTTTGCCGCTCGGCGGCTCGGCGATGTTCTTACTTATCATCCTCGGCGGTTACATCTGGGGATCGGCGTTCGGGTTTCTTCTAGGTAGTCTGACGGTGCTGGTGAGCGCCATGTGGGCGGGAGGGTTCGGTCCTTGGGTGCCGTTCCAGATGATAGCGGCCGGATGGGTCGGCATGTCATCTGCTTTATTGCCGTATGTTATAAAAAGATTGACCGGAAAGGCACGCGATATAGTCGAGATATCATTACTTGCCCTTTACGGCATATTCTGGGGTTATCTCTTCGGTGCGATAATGAACCTGTGGTTCTGGCCTTATTTAGGCGGTACAGGAACTGGCGCGGCAAACATCGTACAAAAATATGTCGTATTCTACATGTCGACATCTTTCTTATGGGATACAGGAAGAGCTCTTGTCAACTTCCTTTTAATAGTCTTTTTAGGGAAACCATTACTAAGGGTATTTGAGAGATTCAAAAGAAGATTTACAGTCGTATTTGAATAAAGCACCTGACCACTGCCTACTCGCATAGGAGCAGAGGATGAATAAGCTTATTTTGGTGTTAGGCGGAGCGAGAAGCGGTAAGAGTTCGTACGCGGTCTCGATCGCGGGTACAACCGGTAACATTGTGACATACATAGCGTCTGCTGCGATAGACGATGACGAAATGCGAAGGCGTGTAGATGAACATAAGCGGTCGAGATCTAAAGAGTGGGTGACCATCGAGGCTAACGGGAGAATATTCGAGGCGCTCAAGGAAGCAGGCAGTACCGGCGGAACCATCATCTTAGACTGTCTGACTATGGCTATCAGCGGGTTTATGAGTGAGGATACCGGAGACTGTAAGCTGGTAGATAGCTCTTACGAAGAATCTATCCGGCTCAAAGTCAAAGAGCTGATCGATGCGATCTGCGGATTGAAAGACTATGTGGTAGTCGTCTCGAACGAGGTCGGGCTGGGAGTTGTCCCACCGTATCCGTCGGGTCGGTTATTCAGGGATATGGTAGGCATAGCCAACAAAGAACTGGCCGCGCGTGCACACGAAGTCGTATTTATGGTGTCCGGCATACCGGTGAAGGTGAAGTGAGACGATACACGTGCGCGTGTTGCTTATAAGACACGGTGAAACGGACGCTACGAAAAAAAGAATCTACTGTGGGCATTCCGATCCTTGCCTAAACAGGGAAGGAGTCGCCCAAGGGGAAGACCTAAAAAAGAAGTTAAGAAATATTGTTGTCAATAAGGTCTATGCCAGCGATCTTATACGGGCTCGGGATTTCGCGGGCCTGATATTTAATACGTCGGTAATAGAAACCAGCACAGAGATAAGAGAGATGCATTTCGGTATATTTGAGGGCTTGACACACGAAGAAATTATGAAAGACCATCGCGAATCATATATGCGGTGGGTAGATGATCCCGGCAAGACAGACATCCCTGGCGGTGAAACCATGCTAGCGTTTAAATCCAGAGTGATCGGATTCTACGAAAAAGTCCTACACTGCGATAGAACGATTGCTTTTGTCACGCACGCCGGCCCGATCAGAGTCATTCTAGCCAATCTGACCAGGGCGGATGATATAGGACCGATAAAAATAGACACGGCTGGTGTAAGCATTGTCGATTATAAAGACAGTAACGCTATTGTCAGAATGATAAATGACACAAATTACCAGGAGGATGGGAAAAAATGGTCGAATCACTAGACGTTATAAGAAACATCACGTCGATAGAACCGGATATTGTTCAGCAAGCACAAGAAAGGCTGGACATTCTGACCAAACCGCAAGGAAGTCTAGGGATGCTTGAAGACCTGGCTAAAAAGATCGTAGCCATAACCGGAAATATCAACCCAACCCTCAAGGAGAAAGTCATTTTCACTCTAGCTGCCGATCATGGTGTTGTAGAAGAGGAGGTCAGCGCTTTCCCGCAGGAAGTCACAAAGCAGATGGTCTATAACTTTCTGAAAGGGGGCGCTGCGATAAATGTTCTTGCCAAGCACGTTGGCGCCAGGATCGTAGTCGCTGACGTTGGTATAGCCGGTGACTTAGAACATCATCAGGATCTGCTAGTAAACAAGATCGGATATGGTACGGCAAACATGGCGGTCGGTCCGGCGATGACGCGAGCCGATGCGCTAAGGTCGGTCGATGCCGGGATCAAGATGTTTGAAGAAGACCTTAAGAACAGGATCGATGTCGTAGGTACGGGGGAGATGGGGATCGGCAATACGACTTCTGCGAGCGCTATCACGGCGGTTTTTACTACGGCATCAGTGGAAGATGTCGTGGGACGAGGGACCGGGATTGACGAAAAAGGGTTAAGCAACAAGATAAAAGCCATAAAGAAGGCCATTGCTGTAAATAGCCCGGATCCGGATGATCCGATCGATGTCCTGGCAAAGGTCGGCGGTTTTGAGATCGGTGGATTAGCAGGGATTATTCTGGCGGCCGCGTCCAACCGGATCCCTGTTGTTATCGATGGTTTCATATCGGGGGCAGCTTCATTGATAGCGTATTATCTTGAACCGACGGTAAAGAACTATATGATCGCCGGCCATTGTTCCGCGGAGAAGGGACATCGCGTTATCCTTGACCATATAGGCCTGGATCCGGTTCTGGATCTTAAGATGAGATTGGGAGAAGGCACCGGAGCCGTTTTGGCTTTTAGTTTACTGGAAGCGTCCACAAAGATCCTGACGCGGATGGCTACATTCGAAGACGCGGACGTCTCGACCAAGGAATAGATACATGACTTTTTTATCATCACCGCTACTCGCTCTTCAGTTCTTGACCGTCATACCTGTTAAGATCAAGGTCTTTAAAGATATTGATCTGGCGCGGTCGGCAGTCTATTTCCCGGTGATAGGATTCTTGTTGGGGCTGATACTCGTCGTTGTGGCTAAAGGACTGGTGTTTCTCAATTTCAATACCTTGACAGCAAGCGTGATCATCGTAGCCGTTCTTGCGGTGACAACAGGATCAATACATCTGGACGGATTGTCGGATACAAGTGATGCGCTTCTTAGCCGAAAGAGCAAGGACGAGATGCTGGATATCATGCGGGACCCGCATATCGGCGCCATGGGTGCGGTTGCGATCATACTTGCTCTAATGTTAAAGGTAGTCCTTATCTCATCGCTCAGACCTTCGATAATGATGCCGGCATTGGTCCTTATGTGCACAATAAGTAGGACATCACTTGTCATGGCAATGCATTTGTTTCCTTACGCGCGGAAAGAGGGTAAAGCAAAGACATATATGGAGCAAAAAGACATTAAGACTCTCGTTATTGCTGCTACGCTGGCGACCTTGTTCGTGGCATTTACCTGGCATATTAGAGGCCTGGTGACGCTATTAGTGACAATATTATTTGTTTACCTGATGGGTAAATCGATTGTTAGACGGTTTGGCGGGATCACCGGTGATATTTTAGGAGCTATGGTCGAGACAAGCGAGATAATAGTATTATTGGGTGTAAGCATACTAGGAAGTGTAAAAATATAACCGATATAGAATTATCAGAGGATGATGAGAATGTTGGAACAAGGACTGGTCCAGGTATACACAGGAAAAGGGAAGGGAAAGACGACAGCCGCCTTAGGGCTTGCATTTCGCGCGGCCGGTCATGACCTGAAGACACTTATGATACAGTTCATGAAGGAGACCGATCTTTGTTGCGGAGAGCTTATCTCGGTCGAGATGCACGATCCGCTGATCAGCATAAAACGCTTCGGAGGCAACTTCCTGGACGGTTATACGCAAAAGAAGTTCAAATCCGTTCAGGAAAGGATCAGGATAGGAATCGCTCGTGCAGCAGAAGTTATAGCTAAACATGAGGTTGATGTATTGATACTTGATGAGATCGGCGAGGCCATCGGCCATGGACTGGTGGACGTCGACGACGTCATGAAATTGATCGACCACAAACCGAAGACTATGGAGATCGTCTTGACCGGCCGGTTCATGCCGGAAGAACTGATCGAACGCGCCGACCTGGTGACCGAGATGAAAGAGATAAGGCACCCCTTCAAAGTCGGTGTAAAAGCCCGCAAAGGCATCGAATACTAAAAAGTGAGGACTTTCAATATTAGATTTGTCGTTGCGAGAAGCCCCACCTGTGTCGTTGCGAGAAGCCTTTCCCCTAATCGTTATTACAGCACTTCCCCCGATTCGTCATTGCGAAGGAGGTCACCAAAGGTGACCGACTGAAGCAAACTCATGCAACCCCATGCTAGAGTGACCGCAGAACGTCTTCCGTCAGGTCATCCCACCCCGGGTTTAGATGCTCAATAAGATCGACCTTCTTCTTTCTGGAACCACCTTTGATTTGTTTTTCCCGGGTGATAGCGCTTTCAGCAGTAGGATGTGCTTCTACAAATACAAGCTTGTTTACGTTATATCTTTTTGTGAATCCGTTGTTGATTGATCTCTTGTGCTCGTTAAGCCTTCGCGCGATGTCATTGGTCACTCCTGTATAGAGTGTCGATCCATATTTACTGGTAAGGATGTAGACATAGTAGCGCTTTTCCATGGGGATTAATTATAGCATCATCCTTCTTCATCATTACCTTTACATGCCGCATCATGGGGTCATGAGTTTGCTTCGTCGTGCTTTACGACCACTGCTCCTCGCAATGACGAAAAGGGAAAGGCAGCGCTTCTTATCGCAACGACACAGCAAGTGATTGGTGGCCTCCTCGCAACGACATGATAGGTTAGGCGCAGCGGGTATATCTATAATCTTGTGTGTTGCAGCACTCACTTCTACTACTCTGTTTTTGACATTTATGTGCAAAATAGACTATTTTATTGACTTAAAGGAGTAATATGATCGCTTCACTAAATGTATGGGTCGATGCCATCGCCGTCATCATGGTGACGGTCGCTGCTCTATTCTGGGCCTTTGAGATACTGGGGAATATAGTCACCGGCAGGATCCGCAAGGAATACAGATACCACGCGGAGGCGGAAGAGAAAGTCAAGGTATTCCCGCGCGTCGTGCATATAGTCCATGTCCTAAGCATGATAGCCCTCGGCATATCCGGCATCTACCTGCGATATCCTTTCTTTGCGGACGGCCGGGAACTGATGAAGCAGATCCATTTCGTAGCCATGTATGTCGTCCCCGTGGTCTTTATCGTACGGATCGTCTACGCAAAAATGAGGGATTCGGAAAAGTTCAAGATAACCAGGGCGGATCTGAAGAACATCCCCAGCGTCATCCTCTATTATATGTTTATCAAAAGAAGCTACGAACATCTTTCCAAATACAACGTCATGCAGAAGATGACATACAGCATCTTGTTTCCGGCGCTTCTGGTCATCCAGATATATACGGGATTCGCTTTGATGTGGCCGAACATCCTTCTAATCGTTTTCAAAGGACTGGCCGGCGGAACGGCCGCGGCGGCATCTTGGGCCCGGTTGACGCATTTTATCGCGTGCATGGTGCTCGTCATGCTGACACTCATACATATATGTCTATCATTCGTTGAGGATCTACCCGGACTGCTTGTGTTTTTCGGCCTTCGCCGGCAGAGGGATCAGGAAGATTACTACTACGAGGACGAGGAGTATTACGACGAAGGTTACCCGGAAGAGAAAGCGGAAAGCGAGTAGTTCAACCCTTGTCTTATGCCCATATATTGTGGTAATCTCATCTTGTTTTTGCATATATTCTCTGTTAAACTTAGATTATTAGATTGTAACAAGTAGAACAAACTTATGCGGGAGGGGAAATGCTTGCACAGGTTAATATCTGGGTGGACATTATTGCTGTAATCATGGTGGCGATCGGGTTGGGTTTCTGGGTCTTTCAGATCGTCGGGAACACCGTCACCGGCAGGTTCAGAAAGAAGTTCGTAGAGAAGCAATGGCCTCATCATGATGAGATAGTGCCCATAGCTCCCAAGATCATGCATGGCGTACATGTGGCCAGCATGATAACGCTGGCGGTTTCAGGCCTGTACACGAGGTTCCCGATCTTCGTGGGCGGACGTGAGATCATGAAGAATGTTCACTTCGTAGCGATGTACCTGGTATGCATAATCCTTCTTATGCGCATCTACTACGCCTTCATGATGGACGGCCGTAATTTCATTATGACCTTGAAGGATATCTTGAACATGCCGCGCGTGCTCATGTACTATATGTTCATCGGCAAGAGCTATCCCCATCTTTCCAAATACAACGTCATGCAGAAGATGACATACGGCCTTATCTTCCCGATCTTCATGGTGGTTCAGGCGTATACCGGCTTTTCTCTCATGTGGCCGAAGATCCTTTTAGGATGGGCCGGCCAGTTTGCCGGTGGCGTAGCCGCCGCCGCTGCATGGGCGCGGATCGTACACTTCATGGTGTGCATGTTCCTCATTATGATGACTCTGATACATATGTGTCTGTCGTTTATAGAAGATTACCCGGCTTTATTGATGTTTTTCGGGTTAGCACGTCAGGAGGTGCATGAGGAGCATGGGCACGAAGAGCCTGCAACACCACAAGTCGCCGCAGCCAAAGCGCATTAGGTCTATGGTCAGAACGTCGCTAATAGTGGCCATAGCGATAAGCATATTGGCGTTCGGGACGTATGCATATGCGGAGGATCTGCCGAGTTTCACCGTGGGCATACCGGGAAGATCCGGGTGTCTGGTCTGCCATGGCGACCCGAAGATACAGCAGAACAAAACCAAAGTATCCCTATATGTAAGCCAGGAAGACATACTCCAGTCGGCCCATAAGGATGTCGCGTGCACCAAATGTCATGTCGATTTCAGCCAGGCATCCACGTCACAGGCGCATACCGCAGTGGCCGGAGACTTCAAAAAGACCGCCAGCCTGGCATGCAAGAACTGCCACCAGCATTCGGGTATGTTGAAGGTGTACAGCAAGAGCATCCACGGCCGCCTTTCCTTAAGCGGAGATCCGAAAGGCGGAGCCAGCTGCGGGGATTGCCATGGTTCTCATAACATAAAGAGTTTCAAGAAAGACAAAGCATACAAGGCCGAATTCCATCTGAAAGGTAAAGAGGTCTGCGGAAAGTGCCACATGAAATACTATGAATCATACGACGACTACTATCACGGCCGCGCCTATAAAGCGAACGCCGTCGACGCCCCGGCTTGCTGGGATTGCCACGGAGCGCATGATGTGGCTTCAGCGGGGAACGCGGTTTCGATGGTATCGAAGGAGCGTTTGCCAAAGACGTGCGCTAAATGTCACGTAGATGCCTCGAAAGGACTGGTGTCGTTTGCCCCGATGATCCACGGGCGCGCGCAAGCCCAAGACAAGAACGCTTTGATCAAGATGAAGAACAAGGTCATGGCATGGTTTAATTCCAATGTAGTCAAAAACGTGACGGCCTGGGCCGGGCGTTAAGATGACTCCACGGCATGTGGCCAGGGAGATAAAAAAGATGAAGAGGAAGCACCATATGCGCCGCGTTATAATAATAGTGTGCATAGCGGCAGTCGTCGGGCTTGGTCTGGCCGGTCTTGCGCTGGGTGATGCCAAGAACACCACCACCAACGCCCCGCCTCAAGCGCCTCAAGCGCCCCAGGCGGCTGTTCCGAATGTGCAAGTACCAGTGGCAGCCGGTCCCGTAACTGCTTCGCAGTGCGTTCCTTGCCATGGCAGCAATTATGACAATTTCAAGAATCCGATCTTGTATTTTAAACACGATCCGCATCTTATCCGCGGCATCAGATGCGCGGCATGTCATTCGGAGTTCCCGCATGCACCAGGAGGTATAAACCGGCCGAGTATGACAGTGTGTTATAACTGCCACGGGCTGGGCCATTCAGGACAGGGGCCTGTAGCGTCAGGTGAATGCTCTTTCTGTCACCCCACAGGATATGGGGTGCCCGCTACACATACTCCGGATTTCAGGAACAGCGGGCATAAGGCAGAGGCCGGTAAAGACCCGTTTCCGTGCGAGACGTGTCATAAGACGGACTTCTGTGCGGATTGTCACACGGCGCGGCTGGTCAAGCCGAAGAACCATGGCGACGCGGCAAAGTGGCGGAAGCTTCATGGAACGAAGCGCGACAAAGGAGGCTGCGAAGTCTGCCATAAAGAATCCGAGTTCTGCGTCAGATGCCATATAACGCCCATGCCTCATCCGGCACAATGGTTGGGAAGCCATAAGGAAACGGCGAGGGCGACCAAATATGATTGTAAGATATGTCACCAGAGCAGACAGGAATGTTCGGATTGCCATCATCAATTCAAACCGACGACTATGCTTAACCAGGATACGTGTACAGCGTGTCACGAGGATTACAAGAGACAGTTATTTGAGCTTATATGGGTCGACCAAAAACCGTCTAGAAGTAAAGGTATAATAGTCCATAAAGCTCACTTCCAGATGACTAATACACAGCCGTTTGCGTGCGAGGAATGCCATCAACGAGAATATGTGACTGCCAAAGGCTGTTTTAGCTTTGAACTATGTTATACATGTCACGGACGCGAACGCGGCGGCTCGCTAATTGCCAAATGGGGAGGACAAGAGTTGTGCTATCGGTGCCACACCAGGAAACAATAGACGAAGAGCTTCAGCAAGAGCAACGGTCTCTCCGCAGGATAAACACCACAATCAAAATAGTAGTTTTTCTCTTCATCGTTATAGCGATCGCTTTTAGCGTTTTCTATGGTTATAACTACTATATGCAGCAGCAGATCTCATTCGAGTCAAAAGCCATCCAGGAAGCGAAAAGCACTATCAGGGCGCAACCTAGAAACGCCGACGCGCGTGTACGGCTCGGTGTACTGTATCTTCAGGTCGGACGCTACGACGACGCTATTGAGCAATTAAAAGAGGCACAGAAGATCCAGAGAGATCACCAGGAAGCGCTGCTTTATTGCGGTGTGGCGTATATGAAGAAAGAAAACTATAATGAAGCATTAAAATACTTTGACAAGGAGATACAGTACTACGAGGTTACTGTGTATGCGAAGACCAATCAGTGGTTGGAGCAGGCATATTACTACGGTGGTGTGTCGCACTGGAAGAAGAAGAGATATGAAAAAGCCGTTGAGTATCTGCAGGATGCGCTTGGGATCAAAGGCAGCAATTCAGATACATATCTGGTCTTGGGACGCGTCTACCTTGATATGAAGAAACCAGATGAGGCTATAGGTCAGTTCTACAAGGCGTTGGAGTTCGATCCCAAGTACGCCGATGCCTACTTTGGGCTCGGCCTGGCTTATGAACAAAAAGGTGACAAGGAAGAAGCGAAAAAACAATACAAGAATGCCATAGCTGTAAAACCTGATTTCCAGATGGCAAAGGATGCTCTAGGCGAGTTGGAAAAGAAGTAATTCTTAATATAAGGTATACCTTTAGATAATAGACCTACCGGGATGTGAGATATTGGCAATGCAAAGGACTAAAGCATCAGTAATAAGACCGACGATGGCTCTACCAAGCTATTATGCGAAGAAGCGGCGGAACCGGTTGTTGGCTTTGATCCTTCTATTATTGAGTCTCATAACAGTCGCATTGCTGTTCATAAGTTATTTCTTTACGCGAGAAGAACCCCTGCCGAGTTCGGAGAAGGTCGAAAAAGGAAAGATCCAGCCGCCACAGTTCCTGTTTGTTATCACCGGCGGTCCAGGTGAACTGCAATTAAAGAAACCCCTGGATGTAAAGATCAGTCCCAAGAACGGAAGAGTATATGTGACGACTCGTTATCAGAAATACGGCAAGGGAAGAGTCGAGGTGTTTACGCCGGATGGGGCCTATCTGTATTCTTTCGAAGACATCGGCGGTGGACAGACGTTAAGGAATCCGGTATATCTGGCCATAAACGCACAAGGCAACGTGTATGTATCGGATACGCGTCTTAAAAATGTATATATATTTTCACCCGAAGGGAAGTTCATCAAGAAATTCGTACCGAACGGAGATCCGGATTTTGAATGGAACCCGTTGGCTCTGACTTTTGACAAGAAAGGTTATCTATACGCAAGCAATACGTATATGGATCATGAGATAGTCGTCTTCGACGCCAACGGGAAGCTTAAGTTCCGGTTCGGCAAAAGACGGTATACGCTTGCTAAAGGCCAGTATAAAGGTGATTTCTATTTCCCTAATGGCATAGTCGTAGACCGGGACGGCAGGATGTTTATAGCGGACTCGAACAACCGGAGGGTACAGGTCTTCTCACCGCAAGGCAAGCTTATATATATAGTGGAGAGCGGCGGAAACCCGAGAGGCATAGCCGTCGACAGTCACAACCGGCTTTATGCTGTCGACGCATTGGGGCACGATGTCAGCGTCATCAGAAAGACAGATAGAAAGGGCGTAGCCATCTGTATCTTCGGAGAACAGGGTGTGGATTTCGGGCAGTTCCAGTATCCGAACGGTATGGGGTTGGATAAAGCTGAAAGGCGCATCTATGTTACGGACCGCGAAAACGACCGTGTTCAGGTCTGGGGATGGCCGATCACAGGTGGTGTATCGGTCCCGGTAAGGCGCGGCATTGCTGCGGGAGCCCTGGCGATACCGCCGATCATGTTGCTGCTCTGGCTGTTCATGCGTAGGCGGCGGATATATGCCTGCAACGAGTTCATGGAACAGATCATCGACAACCAACAACTCATTCAGTTGTCCAACAAGGTTCGGAAGGTCTTTGTAGCTCCGGAGACGTATGAATCACTAAAAGGATATGTTGAAGGCGATCTTGAGATAGCGGATGTCATGCGGCCGATCAAGATCGACGAGACGTCGATCAAGAGCATGGAGGAGAATCAAGGGCTGAACCACGAACTGGCGACGATCTTTGCCCGGGCGCGCAAAGGATGGAAGAAACCGCGTATCCTGTCCGAACAGGACGATACTCACATTGTGGCGCAGAAACTGGGTATCGAAAGTATGGACCATGAGCTCTTTGTCGAACAGTATAGTATAAAGGAAGAAAAACGCGGCAAAGGCACCATGAAAAGCAAAACCAAAAAACCTAAGAAAAAGTGAACAGTGAACGGTGAACAGGGAACAAGTGAAAATGTAGCCGCCGACCTTCAGGTCGGCTTTTCTCGTTTCCCCCTCCCTTGGAGGGGAGGGGGGCAGATACCTCCAAAGAATCCCTATCACTTCATTAACGCAGCAGCTTAGACCTATTGCGTTGCAATTGTTACTTGTGGTATAGTTCACTCACCTTTTGGCGATGGCTGTTTATTTTGGGGTAAGTTTGTGGACCCACAGGTCGATACTAACGCGAGATATTTAGTTAGATTTATACTGGTTTTTCTCCTTGCGATTGCTTTCTTCTCTTTCACAAGTTCAGTTGCAGCTGCCGCAAACATCTCTATTCCGGTATCCAGTGCTAACAGCGTCTATATTGCAGAGCGAACCGGAGGTCTTCAGAGTTACAATTTCACACCAACGCAAATTCAGAATGGCGTGACTTTCAGGACGGTCGCCGGAGAGATCTTCACGATCTCGACTGACATAACGCAGACAAATCTGATAATAGAGTGTTACAGGAATTCAAGCTGGCGCAACTCGACAAACGAAACAAGTCCCTGGGCGAGCGGCAATAATATAGACGGTGTAAGGCTCGATGGAGTTACAGGTTATACGCAAGGAGTCTGGGCGTCAGGAGTCGTATCAACGATATACGGCGTCTATCCGGTTGTAGGTTTAGAGACAAACGCGCTGGGCGACAATCTCAACAACTGTACTTACATGGGAGACAACTACAGTCGTCTAGTCCTCAGCTTTTCTGTCTGGCAACCCGCTCCCGTACCTGTATCCGAAGCCCTTCACATGCCTACGACCAACGCTATCAATTCGTTCAAATCATCGGACGGAAGCTTGACATGGTCGAGTACCTATCCACAGGGTTGGACGGCTCTCAGCGGAGTAGATCACCTTATATCGTCTGATAACGAGTTTATATACATGCCGACAGGCCAGGGTGTCGTTTGTTTCAGAGCGCTCGACGGCAGGCGCGAATGGTCGACAGCCTATCCCGGGGGTGAGCGTGCGCAAATAGATCTAGATCCTCTTCTTTCTCCTGATGGTTCTAGAATGTATATAGCTACTACTAGTCGGACATATTGTTTTAACACCGCTAACGGAAGCGTCGTTTGGACGGTTCAAAACACACCGACTCTTGCCGGGGTGGACCCACTATTGTCGAGTGACGGATCCCGCTTGTATGTTCCGACGACAAGTGACATGTGTTTTATAAGCACATCCAACGGCAACGTGATAAGGACTCCGTATGGCGGCGGTTTTATCCCGCAGCTTGATGTCGATCCTCTCCTGAAGAGCGATGGCACGAGGATCTTTATTCCTTTGGACTTCGGAATCGATTGCTTCAACACAACCACGGGCGCGATCGTATGGACGTCATCTTATGCTGCAGCCGGAGGATCGGGACTTGGGACTAGAATGGGTGTGGATGCTTTACTGTCCCCCGACAACTCCAGGATCTACGTCCCGACAGAAGCTGAAATAATATGTTTCGACACCGGTAATGGCAGTGTTCCATGGGTAACGCCGTTTTCATACGGTCAGCCGGAGTTTGACGTGGATCCGATACTTAATACTGACGGTTCACGGATATATATGTGTACGAGATGGCCGGGTCAAGTATGGGTTGTACCGCTCGCCAAATCAATAGACTGCATTGACACCGCAAACGGAAATGTTATTTGGAACCAGACGTCTTCAAACGTACTGATGTGGGCAGTCGATCCGGTCTTGGTCGGTGATCGTCTTCTTGTCCCGACAACCGTCAGCGTTGACTGCTATGACGTGGTCAACGGCGGAAATCCTTTATGGTCCACCTCTTACGGGGCAACGACAGGTTTTGCAAACGCTGAGATCGATGTCAAGATATCTTCCGATAACACAAAACTATATGCGGTCACCGTTGCTGGAGTGAACCGTTTTGATATCTCAAGTGGAGCTTTAGATTGGTTGTCAACACTTCAGGGTGGCACAGGTCTTACCCAGCAAGGAGTAGACTTCACGCTTTCTCCGGATCAGAACACCGTTTATGTTTGCAGTGTACAAGGAATTGATAGTTTTACGGCAGCGAACGGTAACCTGGTCTGGAGCAAACGTTATCCCTCCGGCATCGCTCAAACGGGAGTTGATCTGGTGTCTATAGACCAGATCCCGGATGCGGATTTCTTCATCATGGATCATCCAATGAAACCTCCGACAGATGATCCGCCACCAAGGAATCCTACTGGTGGTAAACCGCCCAAGAAACCGCCGCCCCCACCACCTCCGCCTGGCACGCCCGTTAGACCGCGGGATCCGGAACCGAATACGGTGAAAAAACCCAACGGGAATCTGATCATGTGGAATGTGATGGGGGTTTATGAGGTTAATCCGGCAACCGGAGCAACTTCTGAGATAAAGAAACCACCTCATCGCATACATATTACTGCGGTATTAAAGATCGACGTGGTGACTATAGGTGGCAATGTCTATGTAATAATATATACGATCTCCGGAGTCTACGTATACAACGAGACCGCGCCTGAGAACGGCGACATGGCGAGGGAGATCAAAAAGCTGCCGAACAACACAGGCATGAACAACC
>JAGVPG010000010.1 GCA_020052375.1 Actinomycetota bacterium
CATACAGCTGGAGGTAGTTGTTGGCTATCACCAGGGAGAACATGGCCGCTGTAAACAGGCATAAGGCGGCGTAATACCAGGAGAACCTCTTCTCTCCGTGCATGTAGCCCAGGGAGTAGATCTGGACCATCAACGCCACCGTGGAGATGACTATCAGCATGACGGCCGCCAATGGATCTATCAGCAAGCCGACGCCTACATGGACGTTTCCGGTTATGAACCAGTCCCTGCTTATCTCAAGGGTCTTCCCACCCATCACCGTTATCAGGATCATGATTGAGTAGATAAAGGTAAACAGGATGGATCCGATACCAACGTACGAGCCTCTCCCCGGGAGTCTCTTCCCGAAGAAGACGATCAGTATGAACGCTATTAGCGGTAGTACGGGAATCAACCAGGCATATGAAAGCATCGTCTTTACAAACCCTCCGTTATCTTAAGTCACCGTTTTTATCAATGTGTTCACGGATTGGTTTACAAACATCAATAGTGATTCGGGATATATACCGACTATCAAAGTAAGGGCCATCAATGGGATGAACGTAAAGATCTCTCTGGGTGTCGCGTCCTTCAAATCGCCCAGCCGTTCCGGATACACTCCCATAGCAACGCGTTGCAGCATCCACAAAAGATATGCCGCCGTAATGACGACGCCGGTCGAGCCGACCATCGCCCAGACTTTGACACTTCCAAGATATGATAAGATCACAGACCAGGTCGATCCGGAGTGAACGACAAAATTCGTTCCCATCGCCCCGACAAGCACCAGGAACTCAGCGACGAATCCGCTCATGCCCGGGAGACCGAGCGAAGCGAAAGAGGCAAAACACAATATGGCCGCCAGTACCGGTATCTTGTTTAGAAGCCCGCCGAGTTCAGGGATCTGTCTGGTATGCGATCTTTCATAAATATAACCTACGATCAGGAAGAGCATCGCCGTTATGCATCCGTGGCTGAACATCTGCATGACCGCGCCGTTAAGTCCCATCGCTGTCAGCGATCCGATGCCGAGCATCACATATCCCATATGGCTGACGGACGAATAAGCGACCATCTTTTTCAAATCGGTCTGGATCATCGCGTTCAGAGCTCCGTAGATGATATTGATAACACCTAAGATAGCGAGCACTAGAGCGAACTTGCGCGACGCGTGAGGCAGAGTGGGTAGTATGACCCGTATAAATCCGTATGCGCCCATCTTAAGGAGGATACCAGCCAGTAGCACACTGACCGCCGTCGGTGCTTCTACGTGCGCGTCCGGAAGCCATGTATGGAACGGGAAGATCGGGACCTTTACCGCAAACCCGGCGAAGAAACCCCAGAAGACAAGGTACTGGAACGCGACAGGATATCCGTGTTTGGCCAGAACGACCATGTCGAACGTATTGGCGCCGCCTTTGAAGTACAAAGCCAGGATACCCAGGAGCATAAACACGCTCCCTGCCAGTGTATATATAAAGAATTTGATGGCCGCGTATTCACGCCGCTCGCCACCCCATATGCCTATCAGGAAATACATCGGAAGCAGGACGAGTTCCCAGAACACATAGAAAAGGACGTAATCCAAAGCGACGAATACGCCGAGCATGCCGACTTCAAGAAGCAGAAGGAGAGCGAAATAACCCTTTGGTTTTAACGATATATTCCATGAAGCGACAAGGGCAAGCACTGATAGAAGCGACGCCAGGAACACCATCGGGAGGCTTAGGCCGTCTACGCCCATGTAGTAGGAGGCGCCTACTGTCTTGCTCCAGATGAGCTTGTCGATGAACTGCATGCCTCCGCCCGGCTTGAAACTAACGACTACGTACGTGCTCAAAGCGAGCGAGATCAACGTGGCGACCAGTCCGATCTGCTTCATCAACTTTGCGTTTTCTTTCTTTACAAACAGGATCAGCAAAGATCCGATAAGTGGTGTAAAGACTATGGCCGTAAGAATCCCCTTCATGAAACCCTCCTTCTATTATTAAACATGCCTTCCTACCACTTGAGCATGTCTATCTCGTCGACATTAAGCGTCTGTTTTCCTCTATATATTGTCACGATGATAGCTAGTCCTACGCCGATCTCCGCCGCGCCTGAAGCCATGGCGAATATGGTGTACATCAATCCGACGATCGTGTGCGGAGTGATATATCTCGAGAATGCAACGAAGTTTACATTGACAGCGTTAAGCATCAACTCTACCGACAACAGTAATAATATCGCGTTCCGCCGGGCAAGTACGCCGTACATGCCTATTGAGAACAGGATCGCGGAGAATATGACGAAATAATTGAGCGGTATCATTCTTCCTCCTTGCTTGCCAGAACGAGGACGCCGATCAGCGCAACGAGAAGGAGCACGGATATCATCTCGAACGGCAATACATACTTGGTAAAGAGTATCTTTCCGAACTTGGCCACCGTTAGGGGCGTCAATTTCTCTTGAGAAGTCGCCCACACCTTGGGCACCAGGACGACTAGAAGGACGGATAAGAAAACACCCGCCGTCGCGAATGCCATCCCCTTCTGCTGGTTATCCAGAGCAATCTCCATGCCTGCCTTCGGTTTTACCAGCATAAGCGCGAACAATACCATCGTCGTTACAGCTCCCGCATATATGAGGACCTGCATTGCCGCGATAAACTGCGCGTATAAAAGTATATAGATACCGCTGACACTGGATAGGGCAAGCAGATGGACGAACACGGCATGCATTATGTTCCTGGTGGTCACGATATATACGGCAGCCGACAGGATAAGAGAAGCCAGGATCAGAAATGCTATGGTCGGACCATTGACGGTCATCTGCGCGTCCTCCCCAGGTATATAAGCGTGGCGATAACGATGGTAAACTCCGTGACCGCCAAGGCAACCGGCCATATATCCGGCAGTAATATGATGATGCTGGCCGTCAATACAATATTAAGTAAAGACGCCGGCAACAGTACTTTCCATCCGAGATCCATAAGCTGGTCAGGTCTGACGCGCGGAAATGTGATCCGGATCCACGCCAGGATAAAGAAAAGGACGTAGACCTTCAGTAGAAACCAGACCGGTGGCGGAAGGATCGGTCCCTTAAACCCACCTAAGAACAGTAAAGCCGTCATCGAACATAAGATGATCAGACTCACATATTCAGCCAGATAGAACAGCGCCCATCTCATGCCGCTATATTCTATATGATAACCGGCAATGATCTCGGACTCCGCGTGAGGGATATCGAAAGGCGATCTGGAAAGCTCGGCTTCCGCCGCTATGACAAAAACCAGAAATCCGATCGGTTGGATAAAAGCATTCGGAACTACCTGCTTGTTCACGATCGTTATCAGGTTCAGCGAACTTGCCATCATCGCTACACCCGCGATCGTCAGGCCAAAGGGCAGTTCGTAAGAAAGCAACTGGCCAGCCGCACGGAACGCCCCTAGTAATGAGTACTTGTTAAACGACGACCAACCGGCCATTATCATACCGACGAATGTGAAAGCCGACAGGGCGATGATATAGAACGCTCCTATATCAAGATTGATTACCACTAGCGTCGCGCTTAGCGGAATGGCGCCGATCGCCATGAAAGCCGGAACGAATACAACAAAAGGCGCGACTTTGAAGATCAACCTGTCCGACGCACCGGGGACGGTATCCTCTTTGTTCATCAGCTTGAGGACATCCGCGAACGGCTGAAGGACACCATGGAACTTTCCGGTCTCTATAGGGCCATACCGGTCCATGATATGAGCGAATATCTTAAGCTCGCACCAGATGAACACTATGATATGAGTCAGAACAAGTACTATGACCAGTAACGCGAGTCCTATACCTATCAGTAAACCCATATCAAACCCATTTCAACACGCCTTTCTTCCAGGCATAGACCAGCCCGAGAAGAAGAATGAATATAAAGACCAGCATCTCTATAAGAGACGTGATCCCGAGTTCTCTGAATACGGTAGCCCATGGATATAAAAACGCGATTTCAACGTCGAAGATCAAAAAGAGTAAGGCGAACACATAGAAGCGGACATTGAATTGAGACCAGGCGCCACCGAACGGCACCATTCCGCATTCATATGGTTCGAGCTTGACCGGGTTCTCCTTTTTCGGTCTGACGACCGCCGATACGCCCAACAGTATAGCAACAAAACAGAACGCCACCACTGCGAACATCGCCACATTAAGATACGCGCTCAGGTATTCACTCACTGGTCGACTCCTAACATCCTGTTTTTCCCATAGACGGCGCCTTTTCTCGTATATGTCCCGAGTCCAAAGTCCGGAGTGTGAGATAAAGTAGTCGTCGGACACATCTCGACACATATCTTGCAGAACTGGCATCTTCCGTAATCGAGTTCATACACGTCGACCATCCTCTCACCGTTCTGAGAATCCCTGACGGTTATGGCCCTCGTCGGACAGTTCTTCTCACAAATGTGACAGGCGATGCATCTTTGCGTCATGCATGAAAGACACCTCTCCGCTTGTTTGATCGCAATAGTCCGCGGATAGGTCTTTTCGACCTCGTCGAAGTTGGTTATCCTTTCCTTGGGATCGAGTTTTTCGGGATGCTCCCTGTTCGGGAGATCTTCATAACGATTCTTCATAGTATCTTCCCGGTTAAACGCGTTCGACCAGTATTCACTAAGCTGACCACCGTTCAAGTGACGGTCGATACCCATAGCTGCTTTCCGGGCTGTGCCGATCGCATCGATTGCTATAGACGGCCCTGTAACAGCATCACCGGCAGCAAAGATATTTTCCCGGTTAGTTCTGCCGGTTTCAGGATCGACCACTATCGCATCGCGTTTATTACAGTCCAAACCCGCCTCTTTGAGCCAGTCCGTTTCCGGAGTCCGGCTTATGGCGGGTATCACCGTGTCGACATCGATCGTATATTCGCTTCCTTTGATCTGTACCGGACGCCTCCTACCGCTTTCGTCAGGAGGCCCGAGTTCCATTCTTAAAAGCTCCAGTTGCTTGACATAGTCACGACCAAGGACACGGACAGGAGCTACCAGGAACTCTACCTTTACGCCTTCTTCCAGAGCGTCTTCGACCTCCGCGTCTAAAGCCGGCATCTCTTTGCGCGTCCTTCTATATAATATAGTGACTTTATCGGCGCCCATCCGGAGCGCGACTCTCGCGCAATCTATCGCGGTATTTCCGCCGCCTACGATAGCGACCTTTTTACCCATACCTATATCTTGTCCCAGACGGTCTCGCGCCAGAAATACCTCGCCCGGTATCACGCCTATAAGGTGTTCGCCTTCGATCTCCAGTTCCATCGGTTCATGCGCGCCTATACCAAGAAAAACAGCCGCGAAGTCTTGTTTTTTCAGATCATCAAGGGTAAGGCCGCCTGGGCCGAAAGGTGTATTGAGCTGTATCTTGACGCCGAGTCTCTTCAAGTTCTCGACTTCTTTCTCGACGATGGATTCAGGCAGACGGTATTCGGGTATGCCGACTGTCAGCATACCTCCCACTTTTGGAAAACGGTCGAAGACCGTCACATCATATCCGCATTTGGCCAGATAGAACGCAGCGCTCATGCCCGCGGGACCGGCACCTATGACTGCGACCTTCTTACCTTTTCTTATCTTTGGCGGCGTATAGACTTTATTAAGCCTCTCGGCGCTTACGTTATCTGCCATAAAGCGCTTTATCCAGCAGATCGTGACTGGTTCGTCTTCCTCGCCGCGCCGGCAGGCATCTTCGCAAGGGTGAGGACATACGCGGCCGATGATCGCGGGTATCGGGTTTTTCTCCAGATGTAGCTCAAAGGCGTCATCATATCTACCCGCGGCTACCAGGCCTATGTAACCTCTTGCGTCCACATTTGCCGGGCAAGCCACCTGGCAGGGCGGCATGACATCCGAAACAAGGACGTCAGGCACGGCCTCGTCTATCGCGCCTTTCATGATAAGGCGGCCGCGAGACAGGGCCGGGATCGGCAAACGCTCACGCGGATACTGTACGGTGACACTTCTCTTAAGCAAGGTCCTCATCGTGACATACATGCTTTTCAGAAGACCCAAACCGTATATAGGGATAGAACCGTTGGTCTGCACTTTCGTTTTTGTTTCCATTATCTCCAGCTCATCTGTCGATACAACCGAGTACGATGTCTACACTTGCCAGTACGGCGACCACATCGGGAAGTACCATCCCTTCGACTACGCGGCTGCCGTACATAAGGTTTGTATAAGAAGGCGAACGCAGTTTCAGTCTATATGGTTTCTCACCGCCGTCAGAAACCAGATATACTCCGAACTCACCTTTTGTATTCTCTGTCCTTATATAGACTTCACCTTTTGGAAGTCTGATCTTCCTGGGTACTTTAGCCCTGATCGGACCCCCCGGCAGTCCCTCGATTGCTTGTTTTATGATCTTCGCCGATTCCCTCATCTCGTTCATCCGCACTTTAAAGCGGTCGAAGGCATCTCCGTTCTTGCCGACCGGGATATCGAAATCAAACAACGGGTAGACGGAATAGGGCTCGAGTTTCCGGAGATCGATGGGAACGCCGGTCGACCTCAAGAACGGTCCGCTGCAGCCGTAGTTGATAGCTTCTTCCTTATCGAGGACACCGACGCCGATGGTCCTGGCTCTGAAGACTTCATTGTCTTCCAGGAGCATCTCGTATTCATCGACTCTGCCCGGTATCCAATCAGCCAGTTTCTTCACATCGGCCTCGAAATCATCGTGGACTTCTTCTCTTACACCGCCATACGTAAGATAGTGATAATGGACCCGGGCGCCTGTGACTCTTTCCATCACACGCTGGATCAAGTCCCGGTCGCGAAAAGAATACATGAATGCCGTGCCGAATAGACCTACATCGTTTGCGAACGACCCAACCCATATCAGGTGATTCAGGATCCTGTTGAGTTCAAGCATGATGACCCGGAGAAATTCGGCTCTTTCCGGTACCTTGATCTCCGCGAGCTTCTCGACAGCCATCACATAAGACAGTTCGTTGTTTATGTTCGAGACATAATCCGTCCTGTCAAAGTGGGGCGTGATCTGCATATAGGTCAAGTCTTCGCACAGTTTTTCAACGCCTCTGTGCAGATATCCTATATACGGGACTGCCTTTATGATCCTTTCACCGTCAAGAGTCGCGACGATCCTGAGAACACCGTGAGTCGCCGGGTGATGAGGGCCGATGTTGAGGTCCATCGTGTCTGTTTGTAAGAGCTGCTCGTCGTGTTTGATCTCTTCCATCAGTCTTTCTTATACTCCAGTTTAAAGTCCTTCCGTAACGGATAACCTTCGAAGTCGTCGGTCAAGAGAAGTCTCCTTGGGTCAGGGTGTCCTTCAAAAGTAATACCGAACAGCTCGGCAGTTTCGCGTTCATGCCAGTCGACGCCCATCCATACACTCGTCACGGACGGCAAGACCGGCGCTTCCCTTTTAATACGCGTTTTCAATGTCAATCTGCACTTATGATCTATCGAGTATATGTGATGCACCACTTCAAGTTCTTTGCCATAGTCGACTCCGCTTGTGCACATGGGATAATCGAATCCGAGTTCTTTCTTTAAATATTCCGCGATCGATAGCAAGCCGTCTTTATCGACGAGGAGCATAAGCTCTCCGTCTGCGATATCGCTTGACTTGATGAAGCGTCCGAAGGCGCCTTTGAGAGTGCGTTCGATCTCTCCCAGGTGGACGTCCTGTTTTATTTTTGCTTGTTTGTGATCATTATCAGTGTTCATGACCTGCTATCTTCTCTCTTAGCATTATGATCCCGTCTATCAACGCTTCCGGGCGCGGTGGACAACCGGGGACATATACGTCCACCGGTATGATCTTATCAACACCTTGTACGACTGAATAAGAATCCGCGTACGGACCGCCACCTATTGCACAAGATCCCATAGCTAACACCCACTTAGGATCCGCCATCTGTTCGTAAAGTCTTAGCACTACAGGCGCCATCTTCTTTGTAACAGTACCGGAGATTATCATGAGATCCGATTGACGGGGAGACGCGGGCAGGGGAAGAACACCGAAACGATTCGCATCGTAGTGAGGTGCGTAAGTCGACATCATCTCAATAGCGCAGCAAGCAAGGCCAAAGGTCAGTGGCCATAATGATGACTTCTGCGCCCAGTGGATCAGCTTGTCGGCGTTAGTAAAAACTATATTGTTTGTGTTATATTTCTCAACTAAGCCCAACTTACTACCCTTCCTCGCTTGATTAGGGAATGGAAAAAAGATAGTTGCTAGAGTTACAAACTGATTAAATCAAAAATATATCATAAGAAACGCAAGTTAGCAAAGAATATTTATCCCGATTTCAGAATCTGGGCTGCCGCTTCCGGAGGAGTCGGGTTGATATAGACACCAGCGCCCCATTCGAAGCCCGCTACTTCCGTAAGGCGCGGAATGATCTCTATGTGCCAGTGGAAGAACCTTAGATTAGGGGCGTATTGCGGACCTACGTGGATCAAAGAGTTGAAAGGCGGATTGCTTAGTACTTCTTTTACACGTTTGAACAGCCAACTGATTACCTGGGCCAGATCTTTGAGCTCGTCGAAATCCATGTCTATGAAATTCGACGAATGCCTTTTTGGCAAGATCATCAGTTCGAATGGAAACCTTGAGGCGAACGGACACATGGCTATAAAGTACCGGCTTTCACGAACGAGCCGCTGTTTCCCGTTTATCTCATCCTTGATCATATCGCAATAAATGCATTCGTGGTTCACTTTGAAATAGCGTTCGCCCTTTTCCAGTTCTTCAAGCACCCGCGGGGGGACCACAGGTGTGGCAGCCAGTTGCGTGTGCGGGTGGACGAGAGAAGCTCCGGACCCTTTGCCCTGGTTCTTGAAGATCAAAACATACTTCACCCGGTCATCCTGCATCCAGAACTTATAGCGTTCGCGGTAAGCGTTAAGAACGGCTTCCAGTTCTCCCAGACTCATCGTCGCCACGGAAGCACGATGTCGCGGCGTGTCGACGAAGAGTTCGTGCCCTCCTACAGCATCGATCGTCGTATACATACCCTTGACCTTCATCTTCGGCAGGCCTTCGTAAGATAAAGCAGGAAACTTGTTCGGCAACACCGACACAAACCATTTTTCAGGATGTTCCCAGTGCAAATATACAGCCGCTTTTTTGATCTCTTCGCTACCGGGATCGAACGGACACGCCCGTTTGACCTTCTTCCCGGCGCCGCCTCTTAAGTCGCCCGGCCTCTTCCACCGGTCTGTTGCAATGATCGCCCATCGCCTGGTTGTAGGGTCTTTCCTCAGCTCTGACAAAGTTCCTCCTGTGCAAGCAAGAAGCGAGAAGCAAGAGGCCAGAAGAAAAACCGATTTATTTGTTCTGTCGAATCCAACTATACCTACTTCTTGCTTCTTGCCTCTCGCTACTTGCTACTTGCTACCTGCTCTCATGTGCTATCATTATATACGTCAGTCTCCCGGTTTTGAATAGGAGTGGTTTATGGATGTGGGCCGCTGGTTCAAGAAAAGGACTTACAGCCATCTTGATTACGCCAATCTGCGTCAACTGGTCGAAAAGAAGAACGACCAGGGTGTGGTCATAAGTGTCTGTCTCCCGACTCTCAATTCAGGGAAAACACTCGGTCTTATCCTGCGAGTCCTCAAAGAGATCCTGGTCGATGAATACCCGCTGATCGATGAGCTTGCTATAGTCGATTCTCATTCCACTGACAATACAGTCGATATCGCCGAGAAGTTAGGTGTTTCCGTCTTCTATGACGACCGGTACTTAAAGCACCTGCCAAAAGCATCCGGCAAGGGCGAAGCTCTCTGGAAAAGTCTCTACTTCTTGAAGGGCGACATCATATGCTGGATCGATTCGGATATAAAGAACATACATCCGCGGTTCGCTTACGGACCTATCGGAGTACTTTTGAACGAGAAGAAAGTAGGCTATGTCAAGGGCTTCTATTCAAGACCGATCAAACAAGGTGGGGTGATCAGAGAAAGCGGCGGCGGAAGGGTGACGGAGATCATGGCGCGGCCGTTTCTGAATCTTTTCTATCCGGAACTTGCCGGTGTGATCCAACCGCTCAGCGGGGAATATGCCGGACGGCGAGAAGTACTGGAGAGCGTCCCTTTCTTTACTGGTTACGGTGTTGAGACCGGCCTTTTGATCGACATCTTGAATAAGTTCGGCCTTGATGCTATCGCCCAGGTGAATCTTGAGAAGCGCATCCACGCCAACCAGACGACTAAGGCCCTGGGACGCATGTCATTCGGGATCATGCAGGCAGCCTTCCAACGTTTGGAGGAAGACGGGAAGATCGTGTTGAAAACCGATCTTAACCGGACGATGCAGATAATAAAGCGCAAAGAGGACGAATACTATATGATGAGGAAGACCATTCGAGAGATCGAAAGACCACCCATGAACACTATCAAGGACTATCACGAGAAATGGAAGGCCAAAACATAAGTTGCAGCAAGAGAGCATAAATAAAGCAAAACAACTGGTAAGTGACCTTAAGATAATATATACGGATGTTGACGGTACGATGGTAGGTCCGGGTGGTTCCATCTTCCGGGCCGCTGATGGTAGTCTGACCATGGAAGCCGCGAATATCATCGTAAAAGCGATCACATCAGGTATAGACATAGTACCGGTCAGTGGACGTAACCAGGATCAGCTGAGAGAAAACGTTCGCGTTCTCGGACTTCAGAACTTTATCGCCGAACTAGGCGCGGAGATCATCTATAACCAGGGAGAACGGATCATACATACGGCTGAAGAGATCGAGACGCACGGTAAGACTGTCTACGAAACGATCAAGGATCGTAGTATAACGCAAAAGCTGTTGCAGCATTTCAGTGGGCGGCTTGAATATCATACTCCTTGGTCGGATGAAAGACGTTTCCATTCACATCTTTTTAGAGGGTTCGTAAGCGTCAACGAGGTAAACTCCTTTTTAGCAGCCAACGGCTCATCGGATCTAAAGCTTGTCGACAACGGCCGGATCGGCCGGCGGGGCGATATGCCACTCGAAGAAGTACATGCTTACCACCTTTTGCCGAAATCAGTCAGTAAAGCTAAAGCGGTTCAGCGTGACCAGATCGAAAGGAACATAAAGATCGAGCAGACGATCGCAATCGGAGACTCATGGGCAGACTTGCCACTGGCAGAGGAAGTCGGCGCCTTTTTTCTGGTCGCTAACGGTGTAAAAGAAGACCCCACACTGGCTGACGGCATAAAAGCTTACGACAACGCCTTCGTTACGGAAAACGAAAAGACCCTCGGCTGGTCCGAAGCCGTCTCCCTCTTCCTCGAATAAAAAGTGAGTACTTTCGAGATTTAAGGACTTTTTCTCACGATTTTATAATGATAGAACCCTTAAGCCATGTCTATTATGCACAAACATATAAGAAACTTAATGATTGATTGTTATATCTACGGCTGTCAAATCCTGCGAGTATAACTACTCCAAATTGATTCTCAACCCCTGCTAATGGTTCCTGACCTTTAACGTCTATTCCAAAATAGATGGGATCAGCAAGACCTGGGCGTTTGAGAGTAAACGTTAAACTACAATTCACTTTGAATGAACCTTCTTTACTATTGCAGTAAACGACTAATTTCCCACTCTGTAAAGCATTATCAACAGAGATAGAAATATTTTTCTCAGATGCCTTCTCTTTCGGAATACTACTAAACTTTAATAGTTCATCAAAATGTACTACTTGGATTGTTGCAAGATGCTCACCTTGAAACTCACTTAGTGGCTTTATGCTAAGAGGTCCAGCAACATTCTCTCTATCGCACGAAACATGAACTTGACCAGACTGATGGATAGAGATTTTCGGCACTTTGTTTGACCTATGTTGCTGTTTGAAGTTGAATGTTTGCTTAAGTTCTTCTTCCATGAAAAAACGGGTTCCATAAAAGAATTCACCTTTTACTCCATATGGGAATATGTATAAGCTTGCATCTCTTCCGCTAAATGCAAATTTACATAGTTTTTTCAGAATGTTTTTATGCTTAACAAATATCCGGGCTTCTCTAATGTTGCTTGACATAATGATCCAATCATATAAATGAACTACTCTTTGATATCTCTTTAGGTGGGCTGATTCAGATTCTCGAGAGCCTTTTATTGTTAGCTGACTAAAGCTAACTGCGTGCTGTCGTTCTTGGGTTTTGTTCGACTAAGAATCGTTCCGTTCTTAATGTGATAATCTATGCCGTTTCTCTCGCAGAAACTTATCACTTTCTCTGCTTCTGACTCATAGAAGTCTGTGTATTCTCGATAGCTATTAGCATGCTTGCTGTAATTCCATTTGCCGAAAACGATCTTGTCGACAAAAGATATCTCATCAAGTATCGCATCAATATTCTGCTCTTTTATATTAGGTGTCGGATATGGTTCCATGCTTACCCATGTTCTACACCCTGCTAGATGAAGCTTCTTTAGTGCCTCGATTCTTTCTTGTATCGGTGCTGCAAACGGCTCATAGTGTCTCCGAAATGACTCGGCGAGTGATACTATTGTGGACCCATATTCGTTATTTCGATATAGGTCGTGATCTGCGAGCTTAGCCGGGTATATTCCTTTTGAGATCAGAACCACTTTTACGTCATTCTGATTAAGACGAGCAAGGATTTGCAGACTTAGCTTTTCGATTTCTTCATTCTTGTACATGAATGGATCCGTACTGAAACACATAAACACATAGTCGATCTTATGCTTCAATCTCGGTATTTCCTTATCTAAGAGCTCCAGAGCATTGCTTACAATTCTCGGTTTAATCCAATCTTGGTATCCGCCAATTCGACCACACCGCTTTTTAAGCATCATGGCGTAGCATGGATATGTACAACCATGTGAACAACCCTCAACATGGTTTAATCCATAGTCAGCATATTCGACTTCGCTTTTGTACAGAAGTGTTTTCCGAAATAAAAGGTCTTGCTCACTCATCGCATTCTCTCTTTGCACAATTCATTAAACATGATTCGATCATTACCGCGTAGTCCTTTTCTTGTTTTACTGGTAATTCTAGTAATTCTTATGTTTGTTCCCTCCATCTTTTGCAGTGTTTTTCGTATTTCCCCCTCTGTATAGGGAATTTCATCAATAACCTCATCAATTAAATCTTGAAATGAGATTAACTTACTGCAATATCTATCAACAAGATACTTCTTGATATCTTTTTCTTTGTATGATGAAAGATCTGACAAAGACATCTGATTACTTCTATTACCCAGATATGCTAAACGATTGTAGTTTAGCTCTGCGAAGACCGATTTCATAATAGCACACCCTAAAGAAGAATTAGTTAGATGAAAAAGATAGTAGAACGTCCTCTTTCTCCCAGGAAACTCTATAGGATATGGGTAAACATAGCGAACATTAGCGCATTCTTTGAGTTGATTCCTATATAGTGACACCAAACTTTTCTCCCTTTCAAATCCATGAAGTTTATTCAACTCCTGCCAAGGGCATTTTCCAAAATAGTCGTCAAAAACCGCCGTTAGCTTTGGATCAGAAAGAAACTCATTAATCCTAGTAAACATGAAGTTCAGTACGATTTCGGTTTTATCTTGTTCCATAATCCGCCTAACTGTATCTATGCGCACTCCTTTGAAACCAAACGGATCAATAAGCATAAAGGTTGGGGATAAATTCCCAAGCTTGTCTAGCACAGTATTGATGACGCTATCAAAATCACCCTCTATGTACAGTGGTTTAGTTTCGCATTTAAGACTAGCTAAGATCTGTTGTATGTTCCTAAGATTTGAAGGATCACGATCAATAAACATAAAGGCTATTGATCGCCTTTTTGGTTTATGGTTCTGTTCAAAGTTTAAGACCGCTCGAACTGGTGATCCATAATGGATGTCTCTGTTCTCATCAGTATATGCTCCAATACCACTAAACCCATCAACATAATTCAGGTTGTTCCACTTTCCGACTATCGTAAAGTACAAGTCTAAGTATTTAGACACGACTGAGTGTTTCATTTTTGTCTGTTCCTCATATTCCCATGTTTCAAAAACCATGTTCTCTATCTACTCTCCCTGTCTTTAGTCTGTCTTTTTGACAACGTAACAAACACATGTTCGGTTGTCAATGTAGCAGCAAATAATGGTGGTGTTCTTTTCTTTTATGATACAAGACAGGCAAGCGGGTATACTATTGAGGCGACATTGTGAGCTGACCTGTGGATTTGCGAGGTATTTCCCAGGTCGTGAGGACTGTTTGAGCGACGTATTCTATGTTTGTCTAAATTAATCCCGAGCGAGTTCCGCAGCGACCTGCGAAAATAGCGCAGAAAATACCAGGACAGTGAACTAGTCGCTCGAGATGGTATACCCGCTTGCCTTCATACCTAGGCGGGCCACAACTGGTCGAGCTGCTGGTTGATCTGCGTGATCCGGTCGATCTTCGCCTGTATCTGCTGTTTTAGGGCGTCGCGGTCTGCGATGTTCTTTCCATAATCCTTTATCGTTCCCTCGACCGCATCCATTTTCGATCCTAACGTGTTATAGGTGTCGTCAAGCGATGACAGATCGATCGTCTTCAGCCCTTTTTCGATGAAATCGACATCCTTTGAGAAGTTCAGTGAGATGATCGATAGCTTCTTGCGTTTGTCTTTTATTGTATCCAGTTCTTTCTGGTACTCGCTTCGCTTGGCTTCCATGCCCTCTTTGATGCCGTTAGCATCATCATACTGTGTGCTCGTCTGTCTCTCTAAAGATTGACCGGCCACATCAAGACCGTCATATTGACTTACAATCCCTACAATTTCGTTATAGAGAGCGTTTTCTTCATTGACCAACGCATTTACCTGATCCACAAGACCCGTATCAGTCGAAGAGCCCGATCTTGCGTTGAAAGCTTCGTTATGAGCGAGAAACTCGCTCTGTTTCTGGTTGACACCTGCTCGCCATGTATCCAGCTCCGAATCCTTCTTATCGTTGTCATCCATACTACTCTTGACCTTCGTATCTCTGCCACTTACACCTGATGATCCTGTATACGGGTCGTTGAAGTCCTTCGTGACCTGGGAGATCTTCTTATCGAGGTTCTTCAGTGTTTTGTTCCGATTGTACATCGCGTACCCGAGACCGCTCACGCAACAGCATAATAATAGGACTAATACTGTGGCGATCAGGATCAGGATGATCCATTTCCGGCTCTTCTTCGGCTTCGTTGCCGTCGGTGGTGTTTGAGTCTCGGTATTCATCTTTAATCCCCCTGTTTAAGTCTTATCCATTATCTGTTTGAGTCTATAATACATTTGGGTGGTTTTGTCTTCCAGTAATTTCGCCGCATTCTGCATCGCGTAGTCCGGAGCAACCACACCATCAACTAACGAGTACACAAGATCTATATCATGTTTCTTAAGATCTTGTTCTTCAACAGTAACTTGTCCGCCGACCGCGACAACCGGGACCCCGGCTTTCTTCGCCGATCCCGAGACCCCGGATATGACTTTTCCGAAAAAGCTCTGTTCATCTATCTTGCCCTCACCGGTGATCACCAGGTCGGCATCTCTGGCTTTTTCAAAGAAACCCACAAGCTCCATTATCAGATCTATGCCGTAAACGATCTTTGCTCCGGTAAAGACGATCAACCCAGCACCTAATCCACCCGCAGCACCACTTCCCGGGATACTGGCAACATCCAGATCCAGGTCATCCTTCACGACCATAGCAAAATTCCTGAGGCCTTTATCCAATTCCTCGACGGCTTCCGGTGTCGCGCCCTTCTGCGGCGCATATATATGAGCCGCACCTTCCGGACCGTACAGCGGATTCTTGACATCCGACGCGACTACAAACTCCGTATCTTTGATCCGCGGATCCAAACCGCTTTTATCTATTCGCCTTATGTTCTTAAGATCTTTCCCGTTCCCCGTTATCTGTTCCCTGTTATCTTTATCATAGAACTTCACTCCAAGCGCCTGCACCATACCCATCCCCGCATCATTAGTCGCGCTTCCGCCGATCCCGACGATGATCCGCTTGCAGCGTGCATCAAGAGCGGCTGTTATCAGTTCACCTGTGCCGTATGTGGTTGTCAGCAGTGGGTTTCTTTTTTCTTCAGGTATCAGCTGGAGGCCGGATGCGAGAGCCATCTCGATGATTGCAGTTGATCCGTGAGTCATGAGTTGTGAGTCGTGAGTCGGGTGAATAGTCCGTGGGCCGTGAGTCGAGTCTATGATGCCGAAATAGGTTTTGATAGGAGTGCCGAGGGGACCGCTGACTATGATTTCTTTCTTTATGCCGCCGGTCGCGTGGATGACAGCGTCCACAGTACCCTCGCCACCATCCGCGAGAGGTAAAAGGATGGTTTCAGCTTCAGGATCGGATCTCTTAATGCCGCGCCCTATCGCCCGCGCTGCTTCCAGCGCCGTCAGGCTGCCTTTGAACTTATCGGGGGCAATAAGGATCATCATATATTGTATTGATCGCCAGATTCACGGCTTCTTCAGGAGTCTTTGCTTGCTTGACTGTCAGATCTTCTTTTCCCTCACGGGCTAGTTGCCATGTGTTAAGGCCAATGACCGGCTTGCCCATCTTTAGCGCGAGACCGATCTCTGATAATGTTCCATGCTCGCCACCGACCGCGATCACAGCATCGGCGCACCTTGTAATAATAGCGTTGCGTGCTTCACCCAGTCCGGTCGCTATGGCGACTTCCAGGTACCGACTGGCACCAGCTCGCGTATCTGACGGCAGGATCCCCACTGCAACTCCTCCCGCTTCTTTGGCTCCCCGTGCTGCAGCGTTCATCACTCCGCCAAGCCCGCCGCATACCAGGATCGCCTTGTTCTGCGCGATCAGCTTTCCTACTTGATGCGCAAGCTTTTCGGTATCCATATCGCATTTCCCCGCACCGACTACTGCGATGTACATAAGTCGATTATAGCGCTATTAGAAAGCAGGTATGAAGTAGTAAAGTAGCGAAATAGGGAAGTAGGGAGATGTGATTTTTCCGTAGATCCTTCACTTCGTTCAGGATGACAGCGTTTACTTATACATACTGTGTTCGGGGAGGTTGAAGAATTCTTCGAGCGAGAAGATTTACTTCAACCTAGCCCGGGCACACACTTATTCATGAGATTGCTTCGGTCGCTTCGCTCCCTCGCATGTATGAAAAAACTGCAACTGTCAACAACACTTAAACCGACTGTTCGTATAGATCCTCCGATATATATGTTTGTATCTATCCGTTTAGCTCAGTTAAGATCCTTTTTTAAATGCATGTATCCGCCCTTAGTAAAGGCATGAGCATGTCTCCCCGGGAGTTTCGCATTCAACGATCGAGTTTAATAGTAACTCATGCGAGGGTCGCGCTTACTCCCGGGTGGATAGAACGGTTGTTTCTTGGTTCTTTGTACGGCTCCTTGTTTTTCAAAATATAGAAGCTTGCCTCCGCCAGATGACGGGCTACAGCGACTACTGCTTTAGGGTGGTTCTTAGTTGCTTTCACTCTGTTGTATAGTCTTGTCACATGACAGTCGCCCATTCTGTCTTTGTGCAGCACAATGCAACTTGCCGCTTCTATGAAAGCCCACTTAAGATAATGGTTGACGTCAGAATTTACCCGCCCGAAGTAGGTCTTGCCCCCGCTTGAGTGTATTCGGGGGACAGTGCCTGAATAGCTTGCCAGACGGGATGAGTCCGGAAACCTACTTACATCCCCGATCTCGAAATCAACCACAACAGACAGAATGGGACCCATACCTGGACTCGTCGTAAGAAGCTTGATCTCTTCTGTCTCTTTAACTATCTCTCTTATGCGCGTCTCTAGAGTCTGGATGTGCTCTTCCACCTGGTCCAAGAAAAGAAGCTCTTCTCTTGTCGACCTTTCTGTCTCTTCCGGCAGTTCTTTAAGTCTCTCGTTAAGGTTGGATCTTCCTCTCTTTCCAAACAGGTCGGATGCCTCTTCGATCTTTATGTTGTATTTGGACAGGGTGGCATGGACGCGGTTTTTGATCTTTGTGCGGACCTGAGTCAAAGCCATACGTGTCCTTGGAAGCTCTCGTCTGTCC
This sequence comes from Actinomycetota bacterium, assembly GCA_020052375.1. Lineage (GTDB taxonomy): Bacteria > Actinomycetota > JAHEXW01 > JAHEXW01 > JAGVPG01 > JAGVPG01. Next base: position 17,990 of record JAGVPG010000010.1, read on the forward strand.
CGGACGTCTTGAGGCGGTATCCACACCTTGGGCAATGTCCCGCTCTTTAAGAGCGTTGCCAGCCCGTATGCATCCAACTTGTCTGTCTTGTTTGTCTGTCCGAACATCTTCTTTGCCTTTCCGGCGTGGGCAAGGCACGGATTGAGTCCCAGTCTTTCCATCTCGTCTATCATCCAGTACCAGCTTCCGGTTGTCTCGACAGCGATATCCGATCCTTCAGGTAGCGTTTTAAGATATCGAGTCAGGCATCCGTCGTTGTGGTCTACCCTTATCACACCGTTTCTTTCTCCGTTCTCACCTACTTCTGCAAACACAGAGTATTTCTTGTGTGCGTCACATCCGATACACTGTTTCATGCGCTGCAGCACCTCCAAAAGTTATAAGGGCTTTTATTGCACCCATTTTACCAGGGTGCGGTGCTGCAGCTTTTTCATACAATCAACGACACAAGAGGGTTCGGCACTCACTTTTAGAGGAGTTCGGCGATCTGAATGGCGTTGAGAGCGGCGCCTTTGCGCAGGTTGTCCGAGACGATCCACATGTCGAGGCCGTTCTTGATCGACTCGTCTTTGCGGATGCGCCCGACATAAGTCGCGTCATCGCCGGCCGCCATAACCGGCATCGGGTACGCGGATTCGGACGGGTCGTCTATGACGATGACTCCCGGCATCCTGCTTAGAAGTGTCCTTGCTTTTGCCGGTGACAGTTTCCTACCCGTCTCGATATTGACAGCTTCGCTGTGTCCCACGAAAACAGGTACGCGGACACAGGTCGCCGAGATCCGGATAGAGTCGTCATGCAGGATCTTCCTAGTCTCGTTGACCATCTTGATCTCCTCGTTTGTATAGTCATTACCATGGAAGTAGTCGATCTGCGGCAACACGTTAAACGCGATCTGATGCGGGTATACCGACGCTATCGCCTCTTCGCCGGAGACCAACGCCTTTGTCTGTTCGTAGAGTTCCGTCATCGCATCACGACCTGTGCCGGATACGGACTGGTATGTCGCGACTACGATCCTTTTTATCCGCGCAAAGTCATGGATCGGTTTCAGGACTACCACCATCTGTATTGTCGAGCAGTTCGGGTTGGCGATGATACCTTTGTGCCATTTGACATCCTCCGGGTTCACTTCAGGAACCACTAGCGGCACCTTCTTGTCCATCCGCCAGGCGCTGCTGTTGTCGATCACGACCGCACCGCTTTTCGCGGCATGCGGCGCAAACTCCTTGCTCCGCGCCCCTCCGGCTGAGAATAACGCGATATCTACACCCTTGAATGACGAAGCCTTAAGGACTTCTACTTTTATTGATTCATTCTTGAATGGCAGCATCTTTCCGGCCGACCGCTCAGACGCCAGTAACTTCAGCTTCTTGATCGGAAAATCCCTCTCCTCGAGGATCTCCCTCATCTTCTGGCCGACAGCTCCGGTCGCCCCGACGACTGCCACATTGTAGCCCTTCATTTTCTTTACAAAACCTCCATTTACTTAGTTATTACATAATAACAGACAAAAGGGATGTCGAGGAAGTCAATGATGTCAAAGAAGTCGATGAGATAAAAACGTCTTAGATATCCTTGATGTCGTTGATTTCCTTGACGTCTTTGACCTCTTTTAGGTAGGGTTTTTTTCGAGTGAGAAGGCTTGATGGAGGGCTCTCACCGCGTCTTCCATGCGTTCCCTCCGGATCACACATGATATCTTGATCGGTGAGGTGCTGATCATCTCGATGTTTATTTTATTCTCGGCTAGCGTCGAGAACATCCTGGCTGCTACTCCCGGATGAGTCCTCATGCCTGCGCCTACCAGCGAGACGCTTGCTATACCGTTGTCATAGCTCGATCCGGCAGCGTCTAAGTCATCTGTAACCTGTTGAACAACCTCTTTCGCTTTAACAAGATCGTTCTCATCCACTGTAAACGAGATGTCCGTGAATCCCTTCTCGCTTACGTTCTGGAGGATCATATCGACATTGACGTTCGCTTCCGCTAAAGAACCAAAGACACTTGCAGCAATGCCTGGCCTATCCGGGACTCTTTGTATCGTTACCTTCGCCTGGCTTGTATCGAAAGTCACCGCGCTTATTATGGGTTGTTCGGTCATCTCATCTTCCCCCTTGATAACTGTCCCTTCTTCTTCATTGAAGCTGGACCGGACATGTATCTCGACATCGTAGTTACGTCCGTATTCAACGGCTCTAAGCTGCATGACCTCAGCGCCTGTTGCCGCCATCTCAAGCATCTCGGCATACGATATAACCGGTATCTTCCGTGCCTCTTTGACCACCCGCGGGTTAGTCGTATAGACGCCATCGACGTCCGTATATATCTCGCATCTTTCAGCGCCAAGCTTAGCGGCCAGCGCGATCGCTGTAAGATCCGATCCGCCGCGTCCCAAAGTCGTTATGTTCTGCTCGAAGCTTTCTCCCTGAAAACCAGCGACGATGACGATCTTGTCTTCTTTGAGTTCATCAACCAGCCGGTCTGCTCTGATATCCATTATCTTGGCTTTTGTATGAGCGGTGTCAGTCACAATGCCGGCTTGAGGCCCCGAAAATGAAATGGCGCTTTGACCCAGTGCCTCGATCGCCATAGCCAGTAACGATATCGAGACATGTTCTCCTGTGGCGAGTAAGACATCCATCTCGCGTTCCGGAGGATTCGGGGTGATAGCATGCGCTTTCTTCACAAGTTCATCTGTCGTATCTCCCAACGCCGAGACAACGACTACAACGTTATAACCTTTCTGCTTTGTTTTGACTACGCGCTCTGCTACCTTCTTGAGCCGGTCTATATTCGCGACGGATGTACCTCCGTACTTCTGCACGATCGTGGCCACCCGCCATCAACCCTCTTCTTTATCTCGTTCGTCAAACAGTTCCTGTTGCATGGCTTCTTCGACTTCCTCCGGTTCCTCTGCAATGATCTGTTCCGTGGGTTCCATTTCTTCATGACCCGGCCACAGGAAATCTGATTCTTCGAGATCCTCGTCGGCCTCTCTGATGTACGCGTCTATCTCCCCGTTTTCAGCCAGTTTGTACGCTCCTTCATCCTCGATAAGAGCAAGTAGCGCGTTGGCCACATCCGGATCGAACTGTTGACTTAATCCCTGCTTAAGCTGTTCGATTATTTCCGATTGCGTCATTGCCGATCTGTAAGGCCTGTCCGAGACCATCGACTCGAAAGCGTCCGCAACGGCAAGGATCCTACCTTCCATGACAATGTCCTTGCCGGCTACACGCCCGGGATATCCCTTACCGTCATATCGTTCATGATGATGCCTAACGGCTTCGAGGACCGGCCATGGGAATTCGATCGGTTCCAGGATATCGGCCCCGATCGACGGATGTTGATTGATGATCTCTTCTTCCTCCAGGCTGAGTTGCGCCGGCTTCCTCAATATCTCCTCGCTGATACCGATCTTTCCGACATCGTGAAGATACGCGGCGATCTCTACACCTCGTATCTGCTCCTCGGACAGCCCCATCTGCCCGGCGATCTTGACAGCTGTATTGGCGACACCTTCCGAGTGGCCCTTATTGTATATGTCTTTAGCATCAATGGCCCGCGCGATCGCCCTCGTCGTCTGCGCATAACTCTTATAAAGGCGGTCATATAGATCGCTTCTCTGGATGGCCACAGCAATATGGTCGCCGATCGATGATATTATGTGTACCCTTTCTTGTGTAAACGGTTTTTCCGAGAAGCTCATCGCCATGATCAAGCCGTGCAATCTCTTTTCGACCAACAACGGGAAGAAGTAGAGATACCTGACACCCTCCATGCGCATCACCCGATGTAATGCTGGCGCTTCTTCAGCGGATACTAAAACGCTCTGGCCGTTCCTTAGTCGGTCTACAACATCCGCACCAAGTGTCTTCTCAAATCTTTTCCGGTCGGTATGCGTAGCGTTCATCTGCATTATCGCTTCATCGGAGATGCCCCGGCTGGCGCCTATCTTGAGTATGTCGTCCTCTCCGAACAAGAGTATCGACACCATATCCGTCTGTAAGATGCTACCGATCTGTTCAAGTACAAAGTCTTCTATCTCGCCTAGACCGGCCATCGAGTTTAACGTACTTGTGACACCCCTGAATGTGGACAACATCTTTGTCATCGTATTGAACGCGTGCGCAAGCTCGACCATCTCTTCAGGCTCTTTGATCCTTAGATGATAGTCGAACTCGCCTGCGCTTACCTTTTCTACACCTTTCGTCATCGTCGCGATCGGGTCGATTATCATCTTCCTTCCATGGATAAAGAAGGCGACCAGCATGCCCAATCCCAGTATGAACAGGAATGCCAGACCGAGCCTTATCCAAACAAGGTATGGATAGACCTCTCCGATCGGCCTTACTATGACCACGCCCCAGCCGGTCAGTTTGACTGGGGAGTAACTGCATAGTTTATCCTCGCCGCCGAGCGGGCATTCGATCGCTCCCGTCTCGCCCCGCATGACGTTCTTAACGGCTGGAAAGTCCCGCAGGCTTTCCTGTCTTAGAACACGCTTCTGATCAGGATGCATGATGATCGTGCCGACTCTGTCGACCAGAATAGAATAGCCGTTATTGCCGATGTTCAGACCGGTTACGAACTCCGGGATCTCGCCCGTCGAGAGCGATGCCGTCGCGTTCACCGTACCGATGACCTGGCCGTCAGCCGCTCTTATGGGTGTGGCGATAACGGTAAGCAGCTGGTTGTTTTCGACGAACACGTCTGAAAAGTAAGTCCTTTTCGTCTCGATCGGTTTCCGGAAATAGATAGCATTACCATAGTTACGGCTGGTGAAGTTCGGGTCTGCCGGTAAGGCGGTTATTACGTTTCCTTCCTTGTCCAGTACAAAGAGACGTTCGAAAACGGGATTGAGCTCTTTGCCTAATACTATGATAGGGTCTTGCGTCCCGGGGTCCATGGACTGGATCTCAGGACGGACAGCAATGCCTTCGACGTGTGCGGCGATATCCTCGAGCTGATGGTCTATCCGCAGAGCAACGCTCTGGCTTATCAGCATGTTGTTCTCGTCGACCTGCCGGGTGAAGAAGTATCCGATATATGTCTCAACGGCGATAAAGATCGTTACCAGGACGATCAAGACAGCGACTACGACAAGGAGGAATTGGAACCTCAAACCAGTACGCCATGGTGTATCCCGTAAAAACATCCCCGCTCCTTATTCGATCGGCTTTTTAGTCTAATCTGCAGGCTGACTCGAGCGCCAAGAGCCGGTCCCACTGGTCATCGACGAACTTCTGGAGCTCGTCCAGTTTATCCGCATTTACGTCTTTGAACAGGTGTTTGAACCTACCTTGCGGCTTCAGCCATTCGGTTACCGGCTTCTTTGTCTTCGGTTTTACGTTTATTTTGTATTTTCCGCCTTCGACCTCGAAAAGCGGCCAGTAACAGGTCTCGACCGCCAGCCGGGCAAACTCTATCGTCTGCTCCGACGGGAAGCGCCATCCTCTGGGGCATGGCGCGAGGACATTGATGAACGATGGACCGTCAAATGCGAATGCTTTCTCGGCTTTTTTGACGAGGTCCCGCCAGTTGCTCGGTGACGCCTGCGCTACATACCCGCCATGCGCCGCCATGATGCCCGTTAAGTCCTTCCTGTGCTGTATCTTCCCTGCTTGTTTCTTGCCGACCTCAGATGTGGTCGTCCACGCACCCATCGGCGTCGCTCCGGACCTCTGGATACCTGTATTCATATATGCCTCGTTGTCATAACAGACATACAGCATACGGTGTCCCCGCTCGAATGCGCCGGACAATGACTGTAGACCGATATCAAACGTCCCGCCGTCGCCTCCGAAGGCAACGAAATTGAATTCGTCTTTCATTTTTCCTTTTCTCTTCAGCGCCCGGTACGCAGCTTCAACGCCGCTCATAGTCGCACCCGAGTTCTCGAACGCGTTATGGATGAACGAGGATCTCCATGACGTATACGGGAAGATCGTCGTCGATACCTCCATGCAACCGGTCGCGGATGCTACGACTACCGGAAGGGTAGACGCGTTCAGTATCATCCTGGCAACAACGGATGCGCCGCATCCGGCACACAACCTATGGCCCGGAGATAACTTGTCTTCTTTTGCAGCGAGTTCCTTTAGAGTCGCGACCAATTTATCATCACTCCTTTAACCCGAGATAATCGACTTTTTTATCGACCTTGCCTGTCTTGGCTACGTTGAGTATATCCTCATATGCCTTTTCGATATGGCTTACCAGTACATCTCGTCCTCCGAGACCATAGATATAATTGACAAGCGGTACCGAAGTCCCTGACTGGTAGAGCGCGGACTGGATATCCTGGAAGATCGGGCCGCCCAGGACATCATATCCCGGTGAACGGTCGAGCACGGCGGCCGCCTTTAGGCCGGATAACGCCTCCACCATCTCCTCGGCAGGAAATGGTCTGTACAGTCTTATTTTTATAAGACCCGCTTTTATACCGTTCTGCCTGTATGTATCGACCACTGTTTTAGCGGTTCCCGCTGTCGAACCCGCAGCCACGATCGCTACTTCTGCATCGTCCATCTTATATTTCTCGAACAGACCGTACTCGCGTCCCGAGAGCTTCGCGTATTCCTTTGCGACTTCTTGAGATACGTCTTTTGCCCTCTGCAACGCGTCATATTGCTCTTTCTTGTACTCGAAATAGAAACCGCCCAGACCGTCGAATGAACCCCACGTCACGGGGTGGTCGGCATCAAGAAGAGGATAGTCCGGCTTCCATTCGCCGACGAACTTCTTGACCTTATCCTCATCCAGAAGTTCCACCCGCTGGATAGAGTGACTTATGACAAAGCCGTCCATCATGACCATCACCGGCAGCATGACGTCCGGATGTTCGGCTATGCGGACGGCCTGTATGAAGTTATCGTACGCTTCCTGCGCGTTCTCGGAGAAGATCTGTATCCATCCCGAATCGCGGGCACCCATCGTGTCCGAATGGTCACAGTGGATATTGATCGGAGCGCTCAAAGACCGGTTGACATCGAACATCACGATCGGGAGTCTTAAGCCTGCCGCGATATACAGCTCTTCCCACATAAGCGCCAGCCCTTGCGAGCTAGTACAGGTCATTGTCCGCGCTCCCGCGGCGGCAGCGCCGACACATATGCTCATCGCCGAGTGTTCGCTCTCGGCTGCCACAAACTCCGTTCCGACTTCTCCTTGAGCGACATATTCCGCGTACGCTTCGACGATGATCGTCTGCGGAGTGATCGGATAGACGCCGATTACATCGGGCTCGACTGCCCGCATGGCCTCGGCAACGGCCACGTTTCCGGTGATTGCTTCTACTCTAGCCATGACGCCCCCTACTCGTCTTCCATATTAATCGCGTCTTTTGGACACTCAAAAGCGCATATTCCGCAACCTTTACAGTGCTTTAGATCGAAACCGACGACTTTACCGTTCTCAACGATCACCGACGAGTCCGGACAAAACGCGTAACAAAAAAGACAGTTGATGCACTTCTCTTTATCTAAGACAGGGTGTTTGGTCCGCCATCCGCCTGTCTCGTAATCGGCCGCTGTCCCCCCCTCGGGGATCACAGCTCCCTTAGGCAGGTCTTTCGCTTTTATGCCTTTATAATTCCATTTAGTCATGCCGCCTTCACCTCTTCATATGCCCTCTCAAGAGCCTTTATGTTCCCCTGGACTACCGCGTCGGAGAACTTCTTCCCGAACGATTCCTTAAGATGCTTGACGACCGTATCCAGCTTCAGCACTTCACTTACTTTGATGAGAGCGCCAAGCATCGGCGTGTTCGGGATGGCCCTGCCTATCTCCTGCTTCGCTATGTCGGACGCGTTCACCGTATAGACTTTTCCCTTGTCGATTCCCAGCTTTGCCTTGACGGACGCGGCATCTTCAGATGTATTCACGATGACGATCCCGTTTTCCTTCAACCCTTCGCCGAGGTTTACGACGCCTATCAATGTCGGATCGAGCACCACGACGACATCCGGATCGTCGACATTACAGTAAAGGTTGATCGGTTCTGGGCTCACCCGGCTGAACGCTCTGATCGGCGCGCCCATCCTTTCCGGCCCGAATTCGGGAAACGATTGAAAGTATTTATCTTCCTTGAGAGCCGATTGGGCTAGTAATTGAGCGGCCGTGACGACTCCCTGTCCCCCGCGGCCGTGCCACCTTATCTCTACCATTCCCTCCATCTTTTTAGACTCCTTTCTGTGATTATATCAAAAGGCTTAGATCTCACGCCTTCCTTTTAATGCCGAACCGAGCGTCACTTCATCTGCATACTCGAGATCTCCGCCGATAGGTAACCCGCTGGCCAACCTCGTTACTGTGACACCCAGCGGTTTGATAAGTTTTGCCAGATACATACCGGTCGCTTCACCCTCGATGTTGGGATTGGTGGCAACGATGATCTCCGCTACCTCATCGCCTTCAAGACGCTTCAAGAGTTCCTTGATCCGCAGATCGTCGGGGCCTATGCCGTCTATTGGTGATATCGCTCCGCCCAAAACGTGATAACGTCCCCTATACTCGCCTGTCTTCTCCATAGAGACGATATCATTTGCCTCCTCGACCACGCAGATGATCGTATCGTCCCTGTGTGTATCCGCGCAGAACTCACATTCAGGTTCGTCAGTCACGTTATAACAAACGGGACAGAACTTGACTGTCTCTTTCAGATGGACGATCGCCTCCGCCAGCTTTTGCGCATCCTCTTGGCTCGCTTTTAGCAGATAAAACGCCAACCGCTGGGCCGACTTCGGCCCGATCCCCGGCATCTTCGAAAGCTCATCTATTAAGTTACTTACCGGCGTCGCATACATTACATCATTCCCGGGATCGCCATACCGCCGGTCGCCGATTTAAGTCGTTCTTCCTGCATGGCTTTGGCTTTTTCAATCGCCTCATTGACCGCTACAAGCACCAGATCCTGCAGCATCTCCGTGTCGTCCGGATCGACTACCTCCGGCTTGATCTCGATCGAGTTTATCTCACCATGGCCGTTGGCTATCACCTTGACCACACCTCCGCCTGCTGTCGCCTCGATCGTCTCGTTTTTCAGTTCTTCCTGCGCCTTCAGCATATCCTGTTGCATCTTCTGTGCCTGTTTCATCATCTGGTTATAGTTGATCTTCATATCTCTCTCCTTCATTGATTACTTTAGCGTCAAAACTTTCCTTTAGAAGTTCCAACATATCTTGTTTGTCATCCGGCTCCTCTTTAGCCGGCTCGGCCTTTTCGGAAGCCTCTTTTACGGGTTCTTCCACCGGCGGCTCACCGTTTGGCTGTTCCGCGATCACACACTTGATGCGTATATCTTTTCCGGTGACGCTTTTCAGGACTTCCTCTATAAGCTCCCGGTTCTGCTCTTTTTCGACTTCGTTTTTATGGAAGCTCGATCTGGTCTTGAATTCAAGCACGAGCGTACCCGCACATAACTCGATAGGCTTGCACTCAAGGATCAGCGCATATGTTGAGATCTTATTCTCTCGTACCTGTTTTAGGACGGCTTTCCATGTCCGGTCAAGCTGATCCGGATCACCTTTCACTACAGTCCGTTTCGGCACAACGAGTTTTTCGTCCGGCTTTTTTACCGGATCCTTAGTCAAAACAGGTGCGATAGCGTCTTCTTTCCCTTGCCCTCGTTTCTTGGCTAGTGTGACCAGTGCGATCTCCAGAACTAAACGAGGATCCTGCGTGAACCGCATCTCGTTTATAAGACCGCTCAACCTATCGATGGATTCCAGCATCTCCGTTGTCCGGAACCTGCCGGCCATTTCCTCCAGTCTGTTCAAGTCCTCATTACCAAGATCCACTATGTCCCTCGCGTTCTTCGTGTTCCGGATGACGAACATATTGCGGAAGCTCTCCATCAAATCCCTGGCGAACTGCTGCAGGTTTACACCGCCGTCCATTATTTCGTCAACGAACTCGAAGATACCACCCGTATCACCATCAGCGATAAGCTCGACCATCCTGAAGAGCAAGCCGCTTTCTGTCAGCCCCAGCAACGACGTCACATCATCCTTGGCAACTTTGTTTGAAGTGAATGAAGCCAGCTGGTCGAGCGTTGAAATCGCGTCGCGCATCGCACCTTGAGCATGCTTGGCAATCAAGGCAAGTGTCTCATCTTCTATATCTATGCTCTCCGCGGCGGCGATCTCATTCAACCTGTGGATGAGATCGGATGTCTTTATCCTGTGAAAATCAAAACGCTGACAGCGGGAAACGATCGTTGGAAGGACGCGATGCGGTTCGGTGGTCGCCAGGACGAATACGACATGAGCCGGCGGTTCTTCAAGCATCTTGAGCAAAGCGTTGAACGCTTCCGGGGTTAGCATGTGGACTTCGTCGACGATATAGATCTTAGTCCGGCTGCCGGAAGGCATATATTTGACCTTCTCCCGCAAGTCCCTGATCTCGTCGATCCCTCGGTTGCTGGCCGCGTCGATCTCTATGGTATCCAGGGATGTGCCGTTAGATATCTCGATGCAATGGCTGCACTCGTTACAGGGTGTGGTCGTTGGACCCTTTTCACAGTTCAAAGCCTTGGCAAGGATCTTTGCGACAGACGTTTTACCTGTACCCCGCGGCCCTGTGAAGAGATACGCGTGGGCGACACGGTTCTGATCTAGCGCGTTCTTGAGCGTACGGACGATGTGGTCTTGTCCAAAGACCTGATCAAAATCTTGCGGTCTCCATTTTCTGTACAGTGTGACGTAGCCCAATTTAAGTCTCCTAAATGAGTTCCGATGTCTCCTTTATAATATCAAGAAAGCTTAAGTACGGTATGTATGAAACACCGTTCTCGTGGCAGAATTTGGTCAGCTTACCTTTGGCAAAGATGATATCGCTTTGCTGGGCGATACACCTATCCGACCAACCGTCACCGACATATATGACCTTATTACCCGGCTTCTTGAACTTATGGAATATCGAGGTCTTGCAATTGCCGCAGGTCCGGCAGTCGTTGTTTATATGAGGGAAAAACGTCTTGATAGAACCCTCTTGCCATTCAAGATGGTTCGCGAACACCTCGATGCTCTCGATGCCGTTATTCTTTAGGATGCGCTCGATATAGAAGTCAAAACCATCGCTTATGATGGACAGGGTGAATCCCTTGCTTTTGCAGTGCCCGACAAACTGTGAGAAATAAGGGTCTATCTCGACCCTGTCTAAGAATGTCTCGACTTCCTCTTGATCCGCCTTGATGAGGGCATACTGCCCTGCCATGCACTCATGTGAAGATATCAGGCCTTCCTGCCAGTTTTCTTCGAGTTGTTCCCACTCCGGGTTGGCGAACCTTTCAAGCAGCGAGTCTGTGACGTCCTTGACCGATATCGTACCGTCGAAATCACAAAGGACGACTACATCATCCACTAACCAGGGCTCCCTGCTTCTTCAGAGCGTTTATCAACGTCTGCTCGAACAGATCGACGGACATCTCCATCTCGTCCTTAGTGATATCGAATATCGGCGCCAGTGTGAACACGTTCTTATAGTAGCCGCCGACATCCAGGATGAGACCGTATTTCTTACCTTTATAGTTCAGATTTCCCTGCAGGCCTTCCTCGAATATCTCATCACAGAGTTCCCGGTCGGGAGTGAAACCGTCTTCCTTGCATATCTCGATCCTCAACGTCAGTCCAAGCCCGTCGACATCGCCGATCTGCGGATACTTCTTAGCCATCTCTCTTAGAAGGCCGAGCATGTACTCGCCTTTCTCGTTCACCTTGGTCTCGAGATCTTCCTTTTCCATCGCTTCCAGGTTGGCAAGAGCGACCGCCGTACCCAATGTGTTCGACGAGAATGTCGAATGAGTCGAACCGGGCGGGAACTTCTCGGGCGTGATGAGTTCCTCGCGCGCCCAGATACCGCTTAAAGGATTGAGACCGTTGGTCAATGCCTTCCCGAAGACCATGACGTCCGGCGATATGCCGAAGTTCTCAATGGCGAACATCTTGCCCGTCCTGAACCAGGCCATCTGGATCTCGTCATCGACTATCAGGATGTTATATTTATCGCATACTTTCTTAAGTTCTTTAAAGTAGTTCTTCGGTGGTATCACATATCCACCGGTGCCCTGAACGGCTTCGATGAAGAAAGCGAAGAATTCGCTTTTCTTGGCTTTGGCATCCCAGACACCATAATATTCCGTCTCGAACAACTTCTCGAACTGCTTGATGCAGTACATGCCGCAGTCGTCCAGGTTCTTGCCGTAGTAGCAACGGTAACAGTAGGGATAAGGGATAAAAAGACCCCTGTCTCCGAAATGCCCGTAGCGTCGGCGGTACCTGTAGCTTGATGTTATAGCCGATGCGCCGAGAGTCCTCCCGTGATAGCCGCCCATGAACGCGAAGACCAGGTTCTTGCCGACATGATTCCGGATAAGTTTGATCGCGTCATCGACCGCTTGGGCTCCGCCGACGTTGAAATGAACGCGTCCTTTTTCGCCGAATCTATCCTTGGCGAGCTTGCCGATCTTTGCAGCTAAAAGGACCTTTTCCTCGTGAAGATACTGGCAGGCCAGTTGGGGTAGGGTGTCCAGTTGCTTCTTAAGCGCGTTGTTCAGATTCTCATTCTTGTACCCGAAGCTTGAAGCCGAGTACCACATCTGAAGATCGAAATAGGGCGTCCCTTGAGAATCGTAAAGATATTGTCCCTCCGACCGACGGAAGATCTTCGGCGGATCACTATAATGGACAGTATCACCGAAAGAACAATACTCCTTCTCCAACTCCAAGAGTTCGCGGTCGTCCAAAAAAATCACTCCTTTGATATTTTACCGGCTAAACTCAAAATAATATCAGTTGAACAGGGATTTTGTCAAATCAGGATTTCAGCGCTTCCGGCGCTCCCTTTATCACGACTATAGGAGTCATCTCGTCGAAATTACCGAACGGATTGGCCTTTAAGAGTTCGGCCACTTTATCTTTATCAACACCATCGGAAGCCCCGAGAGTAGTAGACGCCACGTAGCTGCAGTCCATTATGGCAATATCCACACCGACTTTTCGTTTGATATCTTCGGCCATCGCATCAACGTCGAGAGGAGCCAGAATGACATATTCGTTCCACGGCGGTATCGTGCCGGTGCCATCTCCGGCATCATCGATGACCGCGACCTTCTGCCCGGTTATCCGGTAGAAATCCCCCTTACGTCCGACCAGCCTGGTCAAACCCCCGATGAAAGCGCCCATGACGACTCTGATATACCCGGCTTCGTCTATCGCTGCCTGCATCCCTTCAGGGCTGTGCTGGCTGGAAGCGGGGCCGACGAACCGGCTTAAGAACCTGGCCGTCCGGCTTACTTTCATCGATGGCGCGTGAACCGTCCTGTGCTGAACGATGGAGGCAAGCTTTTGAGCAATAGCGATAACATCGCCAGGCCCGGCGACATCTTTTGTGTATTCCTTAATGACTTCCGCCAGATCATCATCTTCCATGATCGTCCGCGTCTTCACCGGTATCGTCTCTATCACTTTTTCCCTACTGTGTGACTACTCACTACTCACTACTCACTACTCACTGTTCTTAGCGGTCGTGCCCCATGATCGACCACCGGCTCAAGATGTGCTTCTCAAAGATGAAGGACTCCCTCCAAGCTGCTCCGCGGCACATGGAAGGTCTTGTTTACCGCTGCTTCCTCCCGGACCTGACGGGGTTCACAAATTTCCATTGCGCGGGACCTGAAGATCGACACCCTTCGCCAAAGAGGCGAACCACCAAACCGGAAGGCCTCAACATGGGAATTCAGCCTCGCTGTAGCGGATTGCGAGTTAAAGGGCACCGCTGGTTCCCCGCCTAGCACGACCACAGTAATATTATAGCAGGAGTGAGGAGTGAGGAGTGAGGAGTAAAGAAAAGCAAAAATGGTCAACTAATGAACCTTAATATTCCCCTGGCTTAATGTTCCTTCTGCTAAATAGAATTGCTGTCCGGTCGGATCATAGATAGTGAGTTTGAACAGATCATGCTCTTTACCCGGCTCTGCAACATCTGATACTTCCATTTTGAAACTTGAACCGCCTATGCCATCTACTGTGCAAAGCCCTGACAAAGTAGCAGACTGACCGGAGAAGACCAGCCACGAGAAAGAGGTGGAATGGATATTCGTGCCTGTTCCGTGGTCATTAAACTGGAACTCTCCTGACGGAACGGTTTCTCCATACTTGTATTGTGCATTAAACCCGAAGTTGCACTTGTCAGTGTTACGTATGATATAACCTCCTCCAGTTACCTTCTCACCGGCAAACGGGTCATAGACGACGAACCAGGACGGAAGAGATGTGGAAGCAAGATATGAATCATCTTCTACAAATGTGGCCGACAGCGAGTATATACCCTGCGGTTGACTGATCGCAAGGAAGGCGTTGGCAATTCCTTCCGTGTCTGTGACTGCCGATACGGATTGTGAACCCAAATTGAAGATGACAGACTTACCAGAGATCGGGTTTCCGTTGTCTTTGTCTGTTAGCTTGGCACTTAAAAGAGGTGTCCCGACAAGAGATGAAAGATGATCTCCTAAGTATGTTATATCCGTATCTTCCTTTGTGATCTCAAAACCTTGAGATGTACTGCTTTCTCTGTATTGTGTATCCCCTGCAAAGGATGCTGTCAGATTATATGTCCCTGCTGGTTGAGAAAGAAGAATTGTAGCGGTGGCCTTGCCGGTCGTATCCGTCTGGGCAGATGTGCTTTGGTTACCAAGACTAAAGACAACTGCTTTCCCGCTCACAGGCCCTTGTGCATATGTAATATAAGCACTTACAGAAACGGTATCCGAATACTGACCAGTTGTCTGACACGAGGTATCGAAAGATACAGTTGTTGAATACCTGACAAACACATGGACAGAAGCAGTCGACGAAGTTCTGTTTCCGGCTTGATCCTGGGAGGTTGCAGATAGAGTGTGATATCCTTCCGGTATAGTAATATCCGTCTGCCAACTTCCCAGTAGATCGGATTGAGCAGTTGAAACAACCATGCCGTCCAACGATACCTCAACTGAAGAATTCGGCTCCGCAATTCCAGAAACTGAAACAGGATTCGTACATACCGACTGATCAGAAGGTGAAGAGATCACTGGAGGTTCTGGTGGAACCGTATCGACTTTTAGCTCCAGGTTCCTTTCATCCTCTTTATTTCCGGCTTTGTCTATAGAATAGTAATAGAGCGTATGGATGCCTTCCGGTGGCGATATTGACCCTGTATATTGATTCTCAGGTGCTTGGTCCCACTTAAAGTAGATTGTATCCAAACCCGATCCACCCTGATTGTCATTTGCAGTGAGAGTAAGTGTGGGAATCGTTTTATACCAGTTGTTTTGGCCATCGGGAGATGTGCTCAAAGAGGCTTCTGTCTGCGGTTTTATGCTATCTATTCTAAAGTTTATAGTCTTTGTTGTCTCAACTCTTCCGGTTGTGTCGACCGAGCGATAAAATACCGTAGTCTCTCCTTCTTTAGAGATTGTTATCGGATTCGCATATGTGTTCCAGGTGGTATTGTTGTCGATGCTGTATTCGATCCGATCTATGTCTTCCGACTGTCCGTTGGCAGACATTGTAACTGTAACGGGAGATCTGTACCAGCCGTTTTCACCGTCTGGGTTGGTTGGAGTGAGAGATGCATCAGATTTGTATATGGGAATCAAAAGAGACGTTTGGTTGTTACTCTCGTTAAACTCCTGGATCGCGTTACCAGAATCTACCACAACATAGATTGTATGCTGCCCGTAGAACGTATTTGTGTCGACAAGGACTTGGGCTTGCGCTTCACCGTTAGCTATTACTTGCGGCAGGACAACATCTCCCCCTACTTGCTGAGCACCTTGAGCTGGATCACCGTCGAAGAACCTTACAACCACGTTATGGGCATCGGTCTTCCCAGAATTATGGATGGTTGCATTGAGAGGCACGGCTGATGCATCTGGCGCGTTAGCTGTATCTAGATCGATGTCTGTGTATGTAAGGTAAAGATCGGGAAGACTGCTTCCGTACACGAACTCCGTCTGTTTCTCAGATAACAATCCTCCGGAAACTAACCTAGCCGTAAGTTTATGGCTACCCGGTACGACTCCCAGCACAGACTTTGATATCTTTGTATACCCCGCAAGTTCTACCTGTTCATCGCTAACGACTGTACTGTCAATCAGGAGTTGAAGTTGGGATATTCCGTAACCGTAGGCATCAAGGTCAGCCGTAACCGGCTCGTCCGGCGTAGCATAGTCCACTTTGTTAGTAGAAAGATCGACTAATAACGGGATGTTAACATCTATTATTTCTCGTCCAGACGTCAAAGCGGATTTTGAACCCGCCTTGTATACTCCATATACCAGCCTATGGATTCCGGGTTTATCGGTACTAAACTGCCCGCTCAATGCCAACGCGTTTTCTCCGATGTTTATGATCTGCTCTCGATCCATAATCTTTTGGTAGTTTCCGTCTTCGTCGCAAAGCCAGCATGAAACACGTCCATCAAATTGCTTATCAGACTCCAGCTTCAGGTTCAGTTCTACCGTGTCCGAGCTGTTGTATGAATCCCTATCGAGCTCGGCATCAACAACCTTGACGGTTAGTCCTTTGATGTCTATAGGTATGCTGCCCGACGAATCTCCCAGTCTGTAGTCGACCGTGTATGTGCCGCTTGGAAGGTCATCGGGTGCGACAAAACTGAAGTAATCTGTAGTGCTTAGATCAAAACTGGCTGTGTATCCAGGTGCGTCGACTTCGAGTGTCCCGGTCTGTCCGCCTGCGTCAACCGACACGTTGACCGTTTCACCACCGGCGTAGACCGGCTTGTCTGGAACAAGAGAGATGCCGTCTCCTCGCCCTGTGATATAAGTCGTATTCAGATACATCGCACGTCCGCTCTTTGTATAGACGCCGTATGACAAGAGCTTTCGGCCGGTCTCGACAGGAACGTCAAAGGTAACCGTCCTGCTCGACAAGGAGAAGCTCTGGGTCTGTTCGGTCTCACCATATTGAACCTTGGCAAAGACATCCAAGGGTTCTATCCCGCTGTCGTTGTTTACGATCATCGTTAAGGTTGCAGTCTCTCCCGTGTTATATGACTGCCCGTCTAAAGATGCATCGACTGACAGTTTTATGCCTTGGACGTGGAAGCTGAAGTCATAAGGAACTCCGTTGATCTTGAGGCATGCGGGATAGTCTTTTTCTTCCAAGTCATCCGGAATCGGGACGTTAAAGGTCACGCTGCCTGTCTCGTTCGGCAGAAGGCTCTTTGATTGTTCCTCCGTCCAGACACCCGGCACATCCAAAACGAGAGTCGCGGTCCCGAACTGCATTCCGGTGTTTTGGATATCGAAAGACATTGTGGCCGTCTGCCCTAGTGTATACGTCGAGCCTTGGGGTGAGGATCCAATCTCAAACGTCGGCGCCTTAACCTCTATCTGCTGAACTTCTTCCTTGATAAGAAGACCACTCGAGGCATATACACCAACACTTATGTCATATAATCCGGGGCTCACGCCGGACAGATTCAACCGAAACTGGTCGGCAGAGCTTCCCCCTCGCGCAAGCTGCACCGAGGCTTCCTGAACGTCGAACAAGGATGAGACTCGTACGTTCCCGTTGAAATCATTGATTCCCATGTTCTTTGTGACAACGTCAACAAGCAGGTCGTCTTGATCGCCTGAACTTATACTGTATATCAAGGATATGTCATCCTTTTTTCCAACGGAGAAATGTTTCTCTCCGCCACCGAAAGGCGAATCGTAGGTAAGTGTATACTCGCCCTTGGCTAGGAAACCGAGATCGATTTGATCCGTGACGAGACCGCCCACTCCGACAGAACAGGGTTTGCTTGTCAGTTGAGTTCCGTTTAGGTTGAAAGAAATATCAAATTCCGTGTCGAGTGAGCCAGTATTTCTAACTGAGAACGGAACAGAAACCTGGCCCTCCTCGTATTCGGGGTTCGCGCTAATGTCGATCCCGACTGATTCACCCAATTCGACCTGTTTTGTAAGATCGAGATTCAGGTCACCCGACAGACACACGGTGAAAGAAGTGCCGCTGTTTGTCGACGCCTGTTTTTGGATGATGCGTGTTTCACCAGGCGGAATAACAAGTGTCTCGTCAAGATCCAAGAACAAGCAGTAAGAACTGACTTCTGCATCGCTCTTTCCCGTATTCTTTAGAGTCAACGTCACATCGAACGGACCCCGGCCGACAACCGACGGACAGTCGAGAGTCGCCTCGACAATCGGTGCCGATACCTGCCCCAAATCCGCTAGGTGAACGCCGGAGAAGTAGCCGTCGATCGTGAAATCGCTCGACGGCGCAACTGATGTGGCAACGTAAGATCTTGTCTCACCAGAGTTTAGAATGTCGACCGATTGGCTGAAGACCAGGTTGTTATTAAGATTGATCGATATGGTCTTTCCTATCAAAGGCTGGTCGGACGTGTTCGTGATCTCCCCGGAGACTACGATAGACTCTGAAGGACGGTACACTTTCTTGTTCATGCTCATCGTCATAAGTGTTCCCGCCTGGAAGATGTAGAACGGGTATTCGTCTTGAGAGATGGTCTGTCCTGTGTTTGAGGTGAGTGTCGCCTGTAGATACAGCTTCCCTGTACTCGACAGACTAGAGACTGTATCGCTAATACTCTGGGACTCTCCGGTTGCCATATTTAAAACCGAAGCGCTTTCCCAGAGGGTACTTCGTCCACCGGATCCCGACCTGAACTTCTGAATCCTGTTGTTCCAAGTATCGGCTACATATATATTGCCGTTGTTGTCGACGTGGACTCCCCATGGTTTGTTGAACTGACCGTCCCCGCTTCCTGTGCCACCGAAAGACGATTTCAAACTTCCGTTCTTGTCATATACTTTGATCGCAGAGCCGTTGTCTCCGAAGGCGACGAAGAGCTGGCCTTGGTTGTCTGCCGAGATGTCGTAGGGACCTTGATTCTGACCGGTATACCACATGGTGACGAAGTTGCCTTCGGAGTCGAACTTCTGGATGTTGTTGTATGACGCGGACCAGTTGTCGACGTCTGCGACGTAGATAAATCCTTCGCTGTCTGCCGCTACCCCCATAGGATACATGAAACTTCCCGGACCTGTTCCGTAACTTCCCCACGTTTTTATGAAATTGCCCTGCGAGTCGAACTTCTGGATGCGGGCATTTCCGGTATCCGCGATGTAAACAAATCCCGCTTGATCTATATCTATGTCGTATGGTTCCAAGAACTGCCCTTGCCCGCTTCCGGAAGATCCCCAGGAAAGAATGAAGTTACCTTGTGAGTCAAACTTCTGGATTCTTCGATTGTTGTAGTCGGTCACATAGACGTTTCTTTCTTCGTCACAGGCGATTCCGAAAGGAAAGTTGAACTTCCCGTTCGTAGATCCGGACCCGCCCCATTTGAGGACGAAATTGCCTTGGGAATCGAACTTCTGGATGAGGTTGTTGTAGTCAGTCGTATAGACGAACCCGTCTCTGTCTGTCGCAACGCGATGCGGGTTCAGGAAGTCACCATCTCTTATTCCGATGCTATTCCACTTTCTTAGGAAATCGCCGTCGGGGCTGAACTCTTGGATGCGTAAAAGCTGGTAGTCGGATGTTAGCACCTTTCCGAACTGATCACACGTGATGTCGATCAGATATTGGAACTGGCCGTCTCCGTCACCGGGACTCCCCCAGCTTCTGATCAAATTTCCCTCGTTGTCGAACTTTGTGATTCCCGGGCTGACCGCCGCATAGACCGCTTGCTGGTTATCTGTTGATATACTGTATGCTTTGTATGTTGTAGCCCAGCTCTTGACGTAGTTTCCGTAGAGATCAAACTTCTGAATCCTCGGAGAACTTTGCCTGTCGCCAACATAGACGAAACCTAAGTTGTCTACCGCGAGCCCCTGGGGGGATACGAACTGCCCGTTGCCCGATCCATAGACTCCCCATGTCATTAAAAAGACACCATCCGATGTGAACTTCTGGATCCTGTTGTTGTAGTAGTCGGTCACATACAGGTTGTCGTAGATATCGAAAGCAATGTTCATCGGGGTTTTGAAATAACCCGGGGTGGTTCCGTAGCTGCCCCATGATTTTATAAACGCGCCGTTCGATGTAAACTTGGTAATGCGATTCAAAGAAGAGTCAAGCACGTAGACGTTTCCTTCACTGTCCACGCCGACATCCCGGGGCAACACGAACTGACCGGGCTGTGAGCCAGAGCTGCCCCATGTCAAGACGGCGTTTCCATCCGGATCGAATTTCTCGATCCTCGGATTACTCGCATCTGCTACATATGTGTATCCGTCTCTGTCTACCGCGATTCCGTAAATAGAGTCCTTGACAGCTCTTTGTCCCCACTTTCTCTCAAACGATATCCCTTTGGGCATCGGGCCTGATAGAACTTTAACGTCCAGATCCCCATCCGTAATCGGTCTTTCCTGGTTCGTTACGGTCGTTTGAGTGTTTACCGCATCACCCTGTAGGTAAGTCTGCCTATCCGTTTGTGTATCCAAGGCTGCGCTTACCCCGCTTATCGAGAGGACTGCGGTTTTAGATGTCCTTTGGTTACATCCAGTGTCATCGCATTCCAAGAACAACACATATAGACCTGACTTGAGCTGAGGCGGCAGGTTTATCGCGAAATCTTTTCTTTCCCCTGAAAGGATCGAGCCGTTCTCGGATTGCTCGAAAAAGGACGTTCCGAAGGCGTCCTTGAGGCTCGCCTGAAGTGAGTAGCCCGTATCGACGCCGCCTGTGTTCTCGAGCCTAAATGTGGCCGTTTCTCCGGCAGAGTAGTCGGTTCTCTCAGTTGAAAACCCGAGTTTAGAGTTGGACAAGACAAAGCTCGTAGTTTCTGACTGCTCCGACAAGCCGAGTCTTGCTTTAATATATACCGGATGAACACCAGCAGGTAGCGTCGACGGCAGGGAAACAGCATATGGAAGACTTATATTCTGTGCAGGCATAAGTGATAAGGTTCTTGTTTCACTGAACCCTATATCCGGGATGTTAACGTCGATAGCCAGATCTTGCCTTAACTCACCCGTGTTCGTCATGTCCACGTTGAAGCCCAAGTCTTCTCGAATACGATACGAGGGTTTGTTAAATGACGGTTTGATATCAAGCGAGACCGGTATCGATATATCCGCCTGTCTAGGCCTCCCGTCGTATTGAAGCAGATAGCTCATCTTATATGTTCCGTACATCAATTCTAGTACGCTCGACTCAAATACCAGTTGTGTGGTTGCTCCGGCTGACAGTGTAACCTGCTGGGTCTGCTGAGAGACAAGTCCCTGGCTCGGGTCTTCCAGTTTGAAGCTGAACACTCCGTTTGAGACGTCGGTAAGTCCCGTGTTCGATACCTCAAATGGTGCCACAAACGAACCCCCACTATATGTAACAGGAAGACTTCTTACTACAAGCTCAGGTGCCGGCACACAAAAAGACGTTGCGGCCGTCCCGACTACACTCTGGCCATTCTGAGCCTTCAACAAGATGTTAGATGTACCGAACTCACAGTCGGAAGGGATATCGAACGACACTGGTTGTTCGACGCTCTGATCGGGTGACAAGTCGATATCAAACTGTCGGCTTAAAATCACGCGACCTGTTGGATCGACTACGTCGGCAGTTATATGGGTTCCTGGTAAACTGATCGGCTTATTGTTTAGGATATTGAGGCTAAGAGACAGCTGATCTCCACGCTTATACCAGGTTTTGTCAAGCGCCGGCTTCATACTAACGGACGGCTCAAAGACCCAGTATCCCTTGGAAACCGCGCCAAGAGGAGTTTCGTTTTCATCAAAGAGCTTGACCGTCAGGCGTCCGCTTTTCTGAATCGAAGAGATCGTATGGATGAAACTTTCTTCGCCGTTTGCGGGAACGGTGACTGTTCTTGATTCATCCCCAATCTTACAAGTTACGTTTTTATCAGAAGCTTCCCTGTTGTAAAGATGAACGGTAAATACAGCGTCACTTCCTTTGGCCAGTCTGAAGTCTTGAGAAGTAATGTTTGCGGAAACTCCCGCGCCTTGCCTTATATAACCGCTGGGACCCGCAGCGTAGTTGCTGACAGCGAAGCGCTCGCCTTCACCCTGAGGTTGCACTTCGTTTCCTTCGGCATCAAATAGAACGTAATCTAGATAGTATATGCCTAAGAATGACGGGGCTGTATGAGAGAACGAGATATCGGCTTGTTGGCCCGCACCAAGGAACAAGTCTCTGCTTTCTGTGTGGACCACATACTTGTCAGGAGACATCAAGCGGAGCTCAACACGAGAAGCCGGCTTGTCGTTTAAGTTGCGTATTGTCTGCGTTATGTTCAAAGTATCTCCTGGCCTGTTGTTCGGAACCTGGTCTTTCTTCTTCGCCCAGGATATAAGGTCTCTTATCATGTCTTCTTCCGATTCCGCTGCTCCGGACATGCATGAGGCCCAATCTGTATAGAGGGTTGACGCAATCACCTTTCCCTGCCCATACGGGTATGAAAGAAGCACAGGGTAGCCGCCGGCTCTCGTTGATCCGCGGAGCATCACCGTCGCGTCGTCCGGCCATGACGTGAAGTATCCGTCTTGAGACGTCTGGACGGAGTACTCGGCAAAGCTTTCGGGAAGAGACGACAAGGCGGGTGTGTATGTGTCCAGCTCCGCGTTGTAGAACTGGCAGGATATGGCTTCCCTCCACCCATACCCGTTAACTTGAGATCCCGGAAGCGATTGGTATTCGTAACCGTGCTGTTGGTCGAAGACTATCAGAGTGCCACCGTTCTTGGTGTATTCTTCAAGCTTAGCTTTGATGAACGGGGAGCCATTTAGACCGAACAGACCGCCCGTCGGAACTACAAGGATCGGGTGCTCATATGCCAATGTTGGAGAGAAATCAAGATCGACCAGCTTGACCGGCTCTTTTTGAGTCTCAAGGAAGGATCGGCATTCCTGCCAGAAGCCGCTCTTTAAGACGAGGACATCCGGAACGCTGTCGAGCTCGCTATGGATCACAGTGGATGCCGCATCTATGGTTTGGACGGCTGGTATGGCTTTGCTTAAAACTGATTGTATTTCTTCAGTTGTCGCGGTTTCTGACA
>JAGVPG010000002.1 GCA_020052375.1 Actinomycetota bacterium
AAACCATCATCGAGTACCTCTGTGCTGCTCTTCCCGACAAGGAAGAGGTTGAGATAACCAAGCACCTCGCACAATGCAACAGCTGTAATTCGAAAGCTAATAAGCTTGAAAGAGAGCTCATAGCTCACCATCTCGACATGCAAGACATGTGGGACAAGTTCAACAGAGGTGAGCTTAAGCTCACTAATAACCAGAAAATAGCAATACAGAAGAGACTTACCACTACAGAGAGTCGGGAATCCGACCCACCATTGCATTCATTACCTATCGCTGCATCTTCAAAACGATCCAAGCAGAAAGGACCAAAGAACTCTTCTTCGAATAAATCGAATAATAAAGATACTAAAACGTAAGAGCATTTAATTTTAGTTTGATGTAATGAACCTGGAAGTGAAATCTTGGATGCGATAGAAAAACTCTTTGAATCAAATCACCCTTGGTTAGTTGGCCACAAGATAGGGTTCCTGTCATATATAGTCACGGCATGTGAGCAAAACAAGCAACAACCAATATGTAAAGATTACCTTGACCGCTGTTTTCCTATTTTGTGTCAAACTCTAGATGAATACTTGGCAAGCAATACATATATTGATGACCTTATGGTTGGCTTTATAACTAAGATCAGAGAAGTTCTTAAGGACCACCCAGCCCTTCAACGAAAACCGATTTGCGGCAAATTACAGTATCTATTCCCCTTTGCAGAGAGTTTCTTGAACCTGGCAGTGCTAACAGGCATCTTGATGCCTAGACAAATAACCTCTCCGAATGGAAACTCAATCACATGCTATGACCTTGATATCGGTGATTTTGATGATGAAAAATATAAGCTATACAAATTAACACAGCTTCCACCGGTTACTCTCTATCATTTGACTGCGTTACCTAGAAAATCACATCAAGTTGCTTCTACTAGTCTAAATGAGATATCAGAGCTCTCGAAGAAATCGATTCAAATTCTGGAAAGTAATCTTTCTAATGAATTAATAAAGTGTGGAGATTATCAAGATTCGAATAAAAGAAAAGAGTCTATTCTCGGCAAAGCTCAATCTATGGCATATCATTTGATGAATGGTGCATCGACTGAAGAACAAGTCCTTCATTTAACAGAATCTCTATGGGGTGGACGATTAGGGATTAACAATTGGGAAGCTCTAAAACAAAACAATCATATAATCACTGAGTTGGATAAGTTGAGACAAGCCTTAAGAAATATAAGAGATCCAAAAACAGACACTGAACTCAGGCTTTCCGCAATACTAGACATTAGTGACATTCTTGGACATAATCCATTTTGGTCGCAAGTTGAAAATATCTTGTTTTCTAGAAGCTTGTATTGGCCCCTTCTTGTGTTGGGCACCGAAGACGCTGAACCCACGCCAGTTGCTATCAGCGTTCCAATTGGAATAGATGTGCAATATGACGGTAAGCGAAAAGCTCATATTTACCCTGAAGATCACGACTCTAACCAAGGATACGTACTAACAGAATCGTGGCAAGAGAACCTTGATAACGCACTCGTCAAAGCGATAGACCTATGGAGAGGCAAACATGGTAACAACGGCTTTTTCCGTTACATAGTTGAGGAAGCCAGTGCAATCTTTAACTTTCGGCTTGCCGACTTCTTTGTACGAGAACTTGGGCACATACAACTTAGAGATGTCAGTGCTGATTCATACTTTGCAATGACTATCTTATCAAGGTTCCTTGGTAAACAACCCTATTTATCAAGCGTCGCGACCGGAGAAATTAATACTCAACGTTACCGCGAAGACCCAAAGACGCATGTGCAAGAACCTGTTTTGGATTACTCCATCAAAACTCCAGAAGGCATAAAAGAAAAGATTCGATATGTATTCGCCGCAAATAACTTTGAACGCGTTGTTCTACCAAAAGATGAAGACTACGAGGAGACGCTGGGCATTATCGAAAATCTTATAACTGAAACCGATAGCAAAAGCCGCGAAATAGGAATTCCTCGCCAAACCGCTGAAGTAAGCTACGCATCTTTTCTATCAAATCTTGCAGATAATGTACAAATATATGGTTGGAGACAAACCCAATATATCCGTTGTCCTGAGTTACTGCTGGGTTTGCATGAAGAACACAATCAGAAACGCCCACTTCTGCTAAACTCAGACGACAAACGAGTTAAGTCAGTTTTGGAATTGCTCCGAAAAAATGAGAATTACGTTGTTGACCTTAGTACTATAGAGGTAGCAACTCCTCGGGTGATTGCTTCTGCACTTTGGGATATTAATATTAACAAGAGACTTGATATTAAGCCACTTGATACTGAGCTACGCCCACCGGCATCGCTATCATGGCTTTTTATCAGATTGACAACAGATGAACAAGATGATGAGTTCTGGCATGTCTTTTGTAATGCAATTGGTGTTTTGGATTGTATCCCTGACAATACAGTCGGGGCTAAGGCTGGAACCATCAGCGATTTTCTCTGTTCGCCAGATTCAACCACTGCTGCATCACGGCTAGTAAATGCGATGAATTGCTTTTCCCCAAGTGAATCTTATCCCAGCCAAAGAGCGCCAGATATAGTTGTTCTAATCGGCTTAGAGAGAATTGAAGATTCATTTGAAGATTGCTTTAATCCGCTGTCTCGCCCATTGGCAATTACCTCGGTAATTGATGAACTGAAGAAGAACAAATATTTCCGAATTTCTCCGAATGCATCTAGTTTAAGAGAATGGTTGGGAAATACACGCGTTATTATTTTATCCGATACATGGGATGATTCTATCAGTGAAAATCCTGTAGTAATGCTTAGTAGAATCGATCAAGATGATCTAGAATCACTGTCAGCCCTTTCAGTCTTCCGTTGGGGATTTACACAGAATTTAGCTTCCTTAATGCTATCGGAATCCAGGCTTGGGGGAAAATGGCAAGGAGCAGAGAAAACACGGAAATTTATTAATCTGCTTGAAACGAAAGGCATAGTAAGAACTGGGGTTGGTTTGCATTATATTCCAAGCCAAATTAGAGAGTATTTATATGAACATCTGGGAGAATCCTCAAAGTCTTGGCAAGAACAAGCAGCAAAATATCATCTTGCAGCAGGTATTTCTTTCGCCCCTTACGTATTGAACACACATATTCCGTCATTAGCTTTTGATAGGGCTTTCTTACCAGAAAATATACATGAAGCTCTTTATCACTTTAGACGAGCATTTATGCATGCACAGAGCTCAGGCGCTGATCCAATTAAGGAAGAAGCATTTGAAAAGCTTGGCCACCTTCTACGATTTTCTTCAATGCCAACCTGGAATACAATAAGGAAATTAACCGAAGGAAGACAACAATATGGCAACCGAGATGCTTATGAGCAAGGTAAAAACATTATTAGGAAGCATGAAAGTCTTTTTGGAGATCATCCAATGCATCCCGTTCATTATTTATGGACTGCAAGAACCGGAGCCGCATATCTTAAGGCAATACCTATTAACACAGATACGGAAAAGTCTTATTGTGACCAATTGACTAGAGAATTGAGTGGAGATAACGGTTTCTTTGTTAAAGCTCAAAAAGCCTGTGATTATCCTGCCTACAACAAGGAAAAGGGTGTTAATAAGCTCGCTGTCTTAAGTGAATATGCGAATTTCCTTAACACGCTAGGTGCCCAAAATCAAGACAAAGTTAATGAACTTGATCGTCAGATAATAGAAATGATGAATAACGGTGAAAAGGCATACGGTGTCTCTGGTGAATGGTTTGAAAGGATCGGAGATTCTGAACCCGACCATAACGTTGCTTTACAAAGTTACTATGCAGGGGCAACTTGGGTTCCTAACTGGCATCAGCTTTGGGTAAAGGCTATCGGAACTATGGGGATAACGAGTTCCACTAAGCTTAACAGAACCGTCGAACTACTCGAAAATTACTGTCAGGTTCTGATGGAAAAGAAAAATTTGCGTAATAAAGATGAAGCAATAGAAACAATATTGAGGACTGCATTGAATAAGAGAACTAAAGATAAATCACAACTTTGGATGTTCGATAGAATGAACCATGGAATAGACTTAATACAAGAAATATGGGAGATTGATCTTAAATTACCAAATTTTAAGATTTAAAGATTAATAAGCTTATTTCACTAAATATAAACATTCCTCTGCCGCCAGCTTCACGCGTAACAGCTTCAAGATTCTCAAGTCGTCGGCTACTCGTAGCTATTATTAGTACTCTAAAGCTGCTAAACCCGAACTTAGCCCTGTACTTACCAGTTTTCCAAAATTGCCGGTAGGCAATAATCTTCTTCCTGAATCTGGTTAACGTCATCGTTCCCATATCAACCTCCAAGAAGAAGAAAGATTTGCCTTCCGACAATCGGATGGCGAAAAAAGCGTCCGGCGCGATAGTCAGATACTTCTGCTTGCCTTCAGTATCTGGAACCCGATCCTGAAGCTCCTTGGATTCGTGTTCCCAAAAGAGCAGATCAATACTTGGCGATTCCCTAATCGAAAGCACGAGGTTAACAAAGCAATCATTGATAGCCAGCGTATGTTCCATGAAAAGTGTCTCAACCTTGTTGTTCTTCCGCTTCCAGTTGATCTTATTTCTGTCCATCCCAAGTTCTTGGGCTACTAGATCGGCTCCGTTTTTGTCTAAAGCATAAACGGCCTGGCTTGAGCCGAAAGATACCGGCCTGAAAATCCGGTCAAGATAGCCATGCTGGTATAGCCTCATAAGACGCTGGTTGCAAGTTGAAGCCTGGGTAAAGAAGAGTCGTTCTATCTGGTCTCGGCGTAAGAGCCGGTGTTCATAGACAGCACAAACTACCTGCTTATCCCTCTCGGTTAAACGCATCCTGGGGGCAAGAGATGTTCTTTGGTATCTTGATATTCTCTTTTTAGCAGTGTTTGTTTTCATAAAACTCCTTGTGTTGAGTCCTAGCGAAAGACCGAGAGCCTGTCCTCTCGATGTCCTTCGCCGCTCCAGCCAGGTCAGGAGCTGGAGAGACAGCCTCTCGGCTTCTGGCCTTTGTGCTGCCGGACTCTAGTTTATTTGGTGTATGTCAAAAGCCTTTTAAGCCTTTAACCAAATTAAAACTGACGGAAGGAGGGGTCTAAGGGGAGGAATTCCGTCAGTTTTTCTAGTCTCTAGCCTCGTCGGGTGCACAGCCCCGACTAAAATCACGGAGCCTGAAGCGCTAGCGAAGGTGACCCGCAAGGGTCAGGCGACGCCCGTAGGGATTTTAGTCGGGGGTTGGCTCGACCTTTGAGACAAGCTCCGACGAGGCTATTCCTCCCCTTATCACTTATCAAAACTATAGTTATGGGTAGATAGGGGTATTGATAGAGTTTCATCGTCGGCCTCTTTCTTTTGATCCCGCTCCAAAGTCTCTTCTGCCAAAGACAGGAAAGCGGAAACCAGCAAATTCAGGCTGCTTTCCTTTATATCTTTGTCTTTCTTCTGTTGTGCATAGAGATCGAGCACAGTCATTTTGATACCTCGTTGTATATTTACCCATTGTTCTGATGTTTAAGTGATGTTTCATGTATATACTAGGTTACTAGTACTATTCCATATTGCTGTATAAATACAGCAAAGTCAATAGCAAAATAACCGGTATTTGCTGTTCTGGCTGTGGATAACTCAAAGCAGGCTGAACTTTGGGTATTGACAGAATCTCAAGCCGCTGATACTCTATAGAGGCAAAACCCTACATAATACAGAAAGGACACATATGGGATTCGGAGACAAACTAAAGCACCTTCGGCAAGAGAAAGGGATCAGCCGAAAAATGATCCTGGAAGCCCTCGGCTATACCTCGCAAAGCTATGTCGTAGATGCCGAATCGAACAAGTTCGTTCCGGGGGAAGACAAGCTACAGGTTTGGGCGAGAGTACTGGACATCTCCTGGGATGAGATGCAGGATTTACTCTTGGAAGCGCGACTGGAAGAGCTGGGCGTTACCGATCCGGCTTTTACCATGATGTTCAAGGAAGTTCCCCGGATGACGATTGAAGAAAAACGTTCTTTGATCCGAGCTTACGAGGCGATCCTTAAATCGAGAGCGCATAAACGAGGTAAGTAATGAACAAAGCTATCAAGAAGGCACAAGATGTTTATACCAAGTATGGGGATGACCTAGACAAGGTTTTAGCTAAGGAAGATATTGAAGTTCTGGAACTGCCGCTGGCCGGAAGGTTCAAGGAAATCTACTTCGGGGACTACATCATCTTGAAAAACACCCTATCCCCCGAAGAAAAACGAGAACTTACAGCTCACGCATTAGCTCATCATTACCTTCATGCCGGAAGCCACTATGCGGCAGCTAAGAAGATTTATACCTTTTCGAATTACCATGAACGGCAAGCTAATGTGTTTGCCGCCTATCTCTTGATACCTGACGAGAAGCTTGAAAAGGTGCTTTATCCAGATATTCCGATTAAAGAGATCGCCGAAAAGTTCGATGTAAGGCCCAAGTTTGCCGGTTTCCGGCTTGAGCTGCACAATGTAAGAAAAGAAATGGTCAGGAGCACATAATGATTGAAGAAATATCTTATGAAGGAATTTGGTGGCTACCAGCCAAACCAGAAGATCAAATCACCGGAACATTAAGATTCAATCAAGATAAAGGTGCGAACCTAGACTTAATTGGCTCATTTGTAGATCATTTTGAACCAGGCCCGATAACAGGTAAAGCCTTTGAAGCTGACATTATCCTTGGAAAGAGCGCAAACGGTAAGGATATTACGCTTTACAGATGCTTTGAGACGCACTCAAAGACTAGTTTCCCGGGTATGACCACATCGTCCCTCTTTGCGCACGCCGTATTTATTGGAGCACATTTTGATGATGCAGAGAAAATCACTTTCAATCGGCTCTCGGTTAGATTCACCAACCTTGATGAGTGGGTGAATGTCTCTGGATTTAACATAAAATACGATCACAAATATAGGCGAGTTTCAGTCGAACACACAATACCCGATTCTATAACGACTACAATTAATAGCCTAAAGATATCGCTGGAATTCAGCAGAAAGGGGCCTGGGTTTACAGCTGTGCAAAAAGAGGCATCAATCAAACAAGAAGCCTTTATAAGACTTGAACAGGATAAACCAAAACCCATTAGTGACTGGACTAAACTGCTTTATCGGTTTGAAAACTTTTTGGCATTAGGAACCGCCGAACCCACCTATCCGATTTCAGTTGAGGGTTATAACAATAAAATCGTCGAGAAAATATCCGAAAAAGAGTATCCCAAATCAATAAGTATTTACTATCAGCTAATCGGCGATCCTCTGAAAGTTAAAACTAAGCTGCCATATGATATGTTCTTTACTTATAAGGACATTGCTGATCGTTTCGAAATATGTCTTAATAGCTGGTTCAACAAGTTAGAAGAATTGGAGCCAGTTTATGACTTGTATTTCGGAACATTGTATAACCCTCATATGTATCTTGATCAGAGATTCTTGAACCTTATACAAGCCATTGAATCGTACCATCGTCGTATGATCTCGAATACCGAATTATCCGAGGAAGACCACAAACAGAGAATAGACTCTATCTTGGATGTTGCCCCTACAGAGCATTCTAATTGGCTTAAACAAATACTACGATACAGCAATGAGCCGACTCTAAATAAAAGACTATTAGATGTCTTAACGCTTCATAATAGCGCAATCAAGAAATTCATTAATAAAAAGAAATCATTTGCCAGAAAGATTGTCTCCACGAGGAACTATTTTATCCACTATGACAAGAGTCTTGCTAAAGAAGCAGCAAGAGGACGCGATCTGTTCAATCTTACTGAGAAACTGGATATTCTGCTTCAGATTTGCCTGCTAACAGAGCTTGAATTCACCCCTGAAGCTATTAATGCAATTGTGCAAAAGCACTCATTAAAAAGAATCATTGAGGACTAGATCATGAATCTCGACAAAGAACAACTCGAAACACTGACGAAAATCAAGAAGCAGGCTGAAGAGTTCCTTGTTTCTCATCAAGAAACGTTAGTGGCGGTTGCCGAGAAAGTAAGACTGGTGATGACAAGCCCTATTATTGAACAGATCGCGACAGCACAGAAAGCTGTTGCAGATTTCTTTGAAAGGAACCAAGAAACACTTCGACAAATTGCTCAAACGGCCGTTTTAATAGGTAGGCATCAGGCTTTATGCGACAAAATAACCGATAACGGATGGCCGATTTCCCCAGCGTTTCCTCTACATGAGATTATTGAAAGTAAAACTGAAGAACCTACTTATATTGATGGCTTGGTAATTACACATTTTGATGAAGCCAATCACAAAAACCTGGACTTACTCTTCACTACAGCAAAGAAGAATGTCAATGATGGCAGAGCTGCAATACTGGACGAAATTCATGATTGTTATACATCAGAAAGATATTATGCATGCATATGTCTCGGTCTTACTCAACTGGAAGGCATCAGTGCTGATTTCTTAAGAGAAGCTGCGTCGAAAGATGATCAGCTAAAACAAGAGCTTCACAGAAAAAATATTCTGAAGAAAGGACCTACCAAAAAACGAGAAAAGAAAGTTAAAACAGCTCTTGAATTGTCACTTGAAGACTGGCTTGAAACAGGATTAATTGATTTTATTGCCGTAGCAAATACTTTGGATTTGGTTAATCACGGTGTCTTCGGCAGTAATAACCCTACTTCCATCGCGCTTAAAGCTGTGAACATCCTTCATGGTCATTCCACAGACTTCGGAACTAAGAAAAATGCTTTGATAACAATTCTTCTCTTGGACTTAATATCTCATGTAAGTTTAACAACGAGGGAAAAATGAACTGCATTATCTACTTAAGGGTATCAACAAAAGAACAAGCCGAGGGCGGTTATTCGATTCCGGCCCAAAGAGAGGCTTCTATAAAGTTCATCCGAGACAAGGGCTGGACGCTTATTGATGAGTACGTGGATCGCGGAGAATCTGCCAGAACCCAAGACCGGCCACAACTTCAGGAGATGATTCATCGTCTTAAAGAAGATAGAGCCATTGATGCGGTCGTAGTTCACAAGCTGGACAGACTAGCCCGAAACATTGAAGATCATGCAGCTATTCGCGCTATCTTAAGAAAGAACAAAGTTCAGTTCGTCTCCGTTACCGAGAATCTTGAGGATACGGCATCAGGCAAACTGGTTGAAGGTATCCTGGCTTCTATCGCCGAATTCTACTCGGCCAATCTTTCAGCAGAAGTAAAGAAAGGAATGAGACAAAAAGTCAAACAGGGCGGCTGGCCCCATCAAGCGCCGATCGGATACATAAACTTAAGAGATGAAAACGGTATAGCGCAAATAGTTGTTGAGGAAGATCAGGCTATGCTGGTTAAGGAAGCCTTTACACTTTATGCGACCGGCAATTACTCGATAAGAGAACTTCACAAGATCATGGAAAAGAAGGGTTTGAAGCGCAATGGTAAGCCCATTGTTCTAGCTTATATATTCAACATCTTAAGAAATCCCTTCTACTTCGGCAAAACAGTCTGGCAGGGTGACGAATACCAGGGAAGCCACCAACCGATAATCTCAAAGGATTTGTTCGATAAAGTACAAGAGGTTTTTACGATTCGCGACAAGGCCGGGGAGCGGAAAAGGAAGCATCCTCATTATCTTAAGGGCACGCTTTTCTGCGGTGAGTGCGGATCGAGATTATCCTTTCAAGTAGCAAAACATGGTAGATATCCGTACTTCTACTGCTTGGGCCGTTCCAAGAAAACGACGAACTGCAAGCAAATCTATTCGCCGGTTGATCTCGTCGAAAAACAGGTCGTGAAGCAATATCAAAAAATAGAGCTGCCTAAAGAGCTATTGGATGACTTGACCTGCCGGTTTGAGAAAGAGCTGATGGACAGGGAATCATTCAATGTAAGGAAACGTGAGTTCCTGGTCAAGTCGTTGGACAAGCTCCTTGACGAAAGAGAAAAGCTGATGAGGGCATACTACGCAGAAGCCATCCCTCTAGAGATTTTAAAGAAAGAGCAGAAACGGATAGGTGATGAAATAACAACACTTGAAAGCGAGCTGGAAAGAGTAAAAGCCAAGTTCGAAGTTTACGCCGAGACCATAAAGACAGCTATCAACCTGGCTTCAAAGTGCGCTTACGCCTATGAGAAGGCATCGCCTCAAATTAAAAGGATGTTTAACCAGGCGTTCTTCAAGAAAATCTATATAAAAAACAAAAAGGTCTCCGGGACTGATTATACAGAACCCTTCGACCTTCTTTTTTCTTTGGGCAAAAGTTCCAATAAGGAAACTCTGGTGGGCCCGGACCGATTCGAACGGTCGACCTCACCCTTATCAGGGGTGCGCTCTAAACCAGCTGAGCTACGGGCCCATATGTTGAGGAGTTGAAACAATGGACAAATGCTATTTTAATCAGGAAGGGTTTTATTATGCAAGGAGGAAGACTTTTTAGACTACTCAAACCTCAACAAAGAGACGCCTATTCCAAGGAAGACGATGCCGAATCCCGCGAGTACAAGGCCTGGAAGGAAGATCGCGTCCCAGCCGTGACCCCGGACTATGAGGTCGACCAACCCCTTCATCATCCACCCTGGTGGAGTTATCTTAGAGATGAACTGCATGAAAGGCGGCGTGATCTCTACCGGCCAGTAACAACCGCCAAGCATCGCCATGCTGATGATCAATATCGGCGAAATACTCTGGGCTTGCGCGGTCGTCCTTGCCAGACTGGCGATCAAAATACCCATCGACGCTACCGAAAAGATGAAGACGGTCATCAAGACAAGCAGGGGTAATGGCGCCTTTCCCCAGTCCACATTGAACAAGAACCGCCCGGCAAAGATGAGTATGGCCGCTTGGATACCGCCTGTTAGGAGTAGGCCGAATATCTTTCCACCCAGGAATATCGATTTCGCCGTGGGAGTCGTCAGGATCCTGCCGAGTGTCCTTTTCTGCCTCTCTTCAAGGATCGTCGTCGCCCCCGATATCAGCATGAACATGACGAAGGTGACGGTAAACCCCATGGACGTCTGTGTAAAGCCGAACGCTATCGCATTATCGCCTTTGACATCGGACTCTTTAACGCTCTGTGCTTTTACGGTAGCAACCGGCTCATCCCATGCTTTATCCGCCGTATCGAAGGCCTTCGTCCATCGCTGTGCCTCATCTGTGTGACCTGGCCCTCCCCGTTCTTTCATGAATTCAGAAGTCTCATCCGCTACGGTTATATCGGTGGAAAGCCTGATCGCAAGCCCGTCGAGGATCTGAACGATGGCAAGAGCGGAGTTGTTGTCGGCCAGCTGGAGCATCTCCAGCTTAGCTGTTTTTCCCGTCTTCATCGCCTCCTCAAAACCCTTCGGGATCACCACAGCCGCCGCAACTTTGCTCTTCTGAACGTCTTCTTTGGCTTGTATTTCCGTCTTTTTTACTACATCAAGGACTTTTTCCTGTTTGAGCTGTTCGATCACAAGCTTTGAATATGCTGTGTTGTCCTGATCGACCACGGGCAGCATCGTCTTTTTCGCTTGCGTCCCGCCGCCGCCAAAGACGGCTCCCATGATAAACGTCAGCAGGATCGGAACTAGCAACATCGTCACCCACGCCGCGCGGTCCCTCATCAGTTCGATCAGCATGACCTTGGCGATCTCCCATGCCTTACTCATATGAGAACCTCCAGACACCGATCGTCATGAAAAAACACGCGAATCCCAACAGGATCATACACGGGACAACTATGACGTGGATATCTTTCCCCTGCATGACCTGGGTAAAACCGTCCAGCGCCCAGTAGTTGATGGTGAACTTGCTTAATGTCTTCATCCAGTTCGGAAACACCATAAGAGGGATCATTGAGCCGCCGAGCGCGGCCATCCCCTGGATCATGATCTGGCTGATCGCCGCGGCGCTTCTATTGGTCTTTGCTACGGACGCGATGAAGATGGCCATACCTGTCGCGGCGAGGACCGTTGCTAAAGCAAGAGCGGCGACGGCAAGCCATTGTCCGCCCCAGGTGACTCGAAAGATCACTCTGGTCGCTATGATAAGCGCTGCGAACTGCATGGCTCCGATCAGGAATATACCCATCAGTTTTCCCGACAGAATTGAAATGCGGCCGGTCGGCGTCGATATAAGACGTAGTAAAGTCAGGTTCCGTCTTTCTTCAAGCAGTGAAAACGCACCGAACATCGCGCCGAAAAGTATGAACATGACCGCCATGCCGGCCGAATAATACTCTATGGCTGACAGACTTTTTTCCGCCTTGCTCTTCTTTGTCTCGATCTTGATCTGCGGGTCTTTGGCGATCTGCTGGCCTTTCGCCGTTAAAGAGGGTACAAGCACCCCGACTTCTTGAAACGGGATCACACCCTCACCTGTCAGGATCTTGATCGGAGTCTGTACAGCGATCGAAACGGCGGATACCCGGCGGGCGAAAGACGTGGTGATGCTTTGAACGATCCCTGCCCTGATGGCTTCACCGGGATCTCCATACATCTGAAGGCTCGAACTTTTTCCATTAAGGAGTTGACTTGAAAAGTCTTTCGGGATGATGATGGCCGCCGCCAGATCACCCTGGGATACCGACTCCTTGGCTTCGCCGTCATTCTTCATGTCTTTCACGCGGAACAGTTTCTTTAAGTCCTTCGACTTCAGGGTGTCATCTACCAGTAGCTTTGCGACTTTGCCTCCGTCGTGATCAACGACGGCGATATCGAAAACGCTTATGGAAGGGTTCGGGCTGAAGGTATCGGATAGCGCCAGTCCCAGGATGCTGATGATGATAAAAGGCATGGCTATCAGGATAAGTAGCGCTCTTTTATCCCTCAACAGGATCTTTAGGTCTTTTAAGGCAATGTTCAGTGCTTTCATTCGCAACTTCTGTTCTTCTACAGTTAGCCGACCTAAAGGTCGGCGGCTACAAGTTCTCTTAAGTTAATCTCTCAACGACTTTCCTGTCAGGTGCAGGAAAACGCCCTCCAGATCGGGCTCCTGAACCTCGACGGAAGCCATCTTCACGTTCTCCTGGTTTAGGATAGATATGATGACCGCCAGTACCT
This sequence comes from Actinomycetota bacterium, assembly GCA_020052375.1. GTDB lineage: Bacteria > Actinomycetota > JAHEXW01 > JAHEXW01 > JAGVPG01 > JAGVPG01. Next base: position 13,006 of record JAGVPG010000002.1, read on the forward strand.
TGCGGCTGTCTTTGGTCAAGATGTCTATCTCCCCGTCTTTGACCGTCGCCCCATCTATGCCATCGACCCGCTTGACATCATCTATCGCTTTATCCAGCATGCCGGACGCCTTGATCCTGACGATGTCTTTCTGGCCGACGATCTTCTTAAGCTCTTCTTGTGTTCCGGAAGCCATCACCTTTCCCTGGTCGACGATGGCGATCCGGTCGCAAAGGAATTCGACTTCCTCCATATAATGGCTCGTATAAAGTACGGTCAAACCGCTTTTGTTCAGTGATTTCACCGTTTCAAGGATATGGTTCCTCGACTGCGGGTCTATTCCCACGGTCGGCTCGTCCATTAAAAGAACCTTCGGTTTGTGGAGGAGGCCTGCCGCGATGTTAATGCGGCGCTTCATACCACCGGAATAAGTTTCGATCTTCTCATCCGCCCTATCGCTCAGACCGGCGATCTTAAGTACATCATCTGCGCGTTTCTTAGCATCCTGTGATGACAGTCCGTACATCTTGCTCCAGAAATGCAGATTTTCCCGGGCCGTCAATGTGGGATAGAGCGCGATCTCTTGCGGTATGACGCCAAGTATCTTTTTTACCTCCATCGGCTCTTTGATCACGCTATGTCCATCGATCAAGGCATCACCCGATGTCGGATCGAGAAGACAAGATATCATGCTGATCAGCGTAGACTTGCCGGCTCCATTAGGTCCGAGCAACCCGAACACTTCCCCGGCTTCAACACTGAAGCTGACCCCGTCCACAGCTGTGTTCCCGTTGAATACCTTTTTCAACTCTCTTACTTCAATAATCCCCACAGCAACCTACTTCTCTACTTCCCTATTTCCCTACTTCACTACTCATATCTTAACGCATCAATCGGATCCAATCTGGCGGCTTTCCATGCCGGATATACCCCGAAGAATATACCGACTATCGCAGCGAAACCGAATGACAGCATAACCGACCACCACGTCACTTCGACGGGCATCCAGTTCTTCATAACTAATGAACCGCCGATCCCTATCGCTATGCCGATCGCTCCGCCTGTCATGCTCAAGATGATCGCCTCGATCACAAACTGGATCATGATGTCATGGGTCCTCGCACCGACCGCTTTTCTTATTCCGATCTCCCTGGTACGCTCCGTGACACTGACAAGCATGATGTTCATGATTCCTATCCCGCCGACCAGTAAAGATATACTGGCTATGCCAGCCAGCATCAGAGTCATGATGCTCAATATGTTCTGAAGAATGGACAAGGTCTCTCCTTGTGTCATGACCGAATAGTCGTCAGGACTATACTTCGTACCCAGGATCCTTTTTGCCTCGTCTTGGGCGTCTTTGACGTGCATCTCGTCTTTTGCTTTGATGATGATGTGTGACAGCCGATCGCTGCCCATCAAAGATGTCATGTTGGTCAGCGGTACATATGCTCCGTCGTCAAAATCCTGCCCCATGAAGTTGCCTTTTTCTGACATCACCCCGATCACCAGGTATTTCTGAGCGCCGATAGTCACTCGCTTGCCTATGGGGTTCTCGCTTCCGAAAATGTCATCGACTACCGTCTTGCCTAATACAGCCACGCGCCGTCCGGCTTCTACTTGGGCCGCGGTAAAAAAACGTCCTTGAGCTATCGGCCGGTCAAGGACAACAGGATAGCTAGCGCTCGTACCTAGTACGATCGTCCGGTGTGTCTTGTTTCTATACTTGACGCGAGAAGGAGCTTCGATGTTGCCGATTATATCTTTGGCAAATGCCATCCTACGTTTTAGAAGGTCAACATCCTCCGGTTTCAGTTTGTAAGTGAATCCCACGGATTGCTGGGTATCTGCTCCCATCCTGCCCGGCATGACGAACAGCAGGTTGGATCCCAGACCGCTGACCTGGCTTGTGACATCTGATTTTACGCCCTGTCCGATCGAGATCAATATTATGACAGCCATGACGCCGATAATGACGCCGAGCATCGTGAGCATCGCCCTAGCCTTATTGGCAACAAGAGCGCCGATAGCTATCCGTAAGCTCTCCATCAGGTTCATTTCTTGCCCACCCTTTTATCGCTTGTCACTAATCCATCTAGCAGGCGGATCGCCCTGCGGGCATATCCCGCTATATACTCTTCATGTGTCACCAGGATTATCGTCCGCCCCTGATCGTTTAGCAATTTGAGGATGTTCATGATCTCCGTACCGCTCTTTGAATCAAGGCTGCCGGTCGGTTCATCAGCAAGGATTATACTCGGATCGTTAACGAGAGCTCGAGCGATAGCGACCCTTTGTTGTTGTCCGCCTGAAAGTTGATTCGACCTGTGGCCGGCGCGTTCTTCAAGACCCACTATCTTCAGAGCCTCGAACGCGCGCTCCGTCCGGCTACCCGATCCTATCCCGGCGTATATCAGCGGTAACTCTACATTCTTTAAAGCGGTCGTCCTTGAAAGAAGGTTATAGTTCTGAAAAACAAATCCTACCTTAAGGTTTCTGACGCTTGCCAGCTGATTGTCTTTTAGCTTGCTCGTTTCCTGGCCGTCCAGAATGACAGAACCGGAAGTCGGCCTGTCAAGGCATCCGATCAGGTTCATGAGGGTCGACTTTCCGCTGCCCGAGGGGCCCATGATGGCGACGAATTCGCCTTCTTTTATGGTAAAGGTGATCCCTCGCAACGCTTCAACTGAAAAGCCGTCGAGCTGGTAGGTCTTTGTGAGTTCGTTTACTTCAAGCATCTTTTTGACGCGCTACTTCTTGTTGGCTTTTACTTTTACTTTATTGTTGTCTTTCAGTTTCTCAAGGCCTTTGATGACTACGTACTCGCCGTTCGTAACGCCGTCTTTGACCTCATAAAAATCGCCGTATATCAGGCCGACCTTGACGTCTCGTTTTTCCGCTCTCGAACCGACAACGACGTACACGACGTCCTTGCCGTTAGAGCTTACGACCGCCTGGACGGGTATGCGGATGGCATCCGGATACGTATTGATGATGATGTCCGCGTCCGCGCTCATGCCTATCCTTAAAACAGCTCCGTCATCCTCTGTCACCTTTATCTTGACCGGAAACGCAGTCCCGCCCGTCTGGGTGGCTGTGGCCATCAATCCGATATCCGCTATTTCACCCTTTATCTTTTTTTTAGGATACGAGTCCGTCATGATGTCCGCTGTTTGTCCCGTCTTGATCTTGGAGATATCGGTCTCATCCACATTGACTAAAAGATATGTGGGATCCATATCAGCTACGGTCATGAGAACCGTACCAACACCTTGCCCTGAATCCTGTGTATTTGTTGTATCGGGTTGCGTGGTAGTAGTCGAAGTCCCCGGGGTAGTCGCGGTAGTCGTGTCCGTACCCGGGGTAGTCGAAGTCCCTGACGTTGTCCCGGGGGTCGTGGTGGTAGACCCCAGGTAATTAGGAGTACTTGTCGTACCCGAAACCATCTGGTCGACCTGTACATCTACCTTTACCACCTTGCCCGCCATCGGGCTTTTGACTGCGCCGGCCACGGATAGCCTTACCAGCTCTTGATCCTTAGCAACAGTATCGCCCTCTTTGACCAGCACTTCCGTGACCTTATCTGTTGCGGGAGCCATGACCTGGACCGTCCGGTTTGCTTCTATCTTACCGGACGCGCTGACTATATCTTTTACCTCGCCGATACCGACCGCTGTCGTATCGACTTGAACGGGCCTTGTACTCGCGTAAATAAAGAATCCGATGCTCCCCGCTAATATGATCAATACGAGTACGATGAAGATAATAAGTTTTAAAAGACCTTTCTTCATTCATGCCTCCTTGGCACACGCAATCTTGCCGGAGGTATGTAACTAGACCTCCGGCAAGCAACTATAAGTCGTCACCTCCCAATATAATAGCACAAGGCGGCATGATAGCGAATAAAACGGGTTCATCATCCCTTATTAAGTTGCTGGACGAGGTCCGGATAGATATCAGCCGGCAACATTACGCCGCGTTTTGTGAATCCCTGATATGACTCGGTCTTTAGATATTCTCTGATATCTACATAGCTTCTGCCTTTAAAGTCACCGCGCCTAACGATGACATCCGTTTGATCGTCTTTCTTGATCCTACCTATCTCTTGAGCATTCTCCATCATCTCACCTCCTTACCTTGATCTGACTAGTCCGACAAGCAACGCTACGGCTACGGAGACGGCGCCGATAGGCAGTAGCCAGAACAGTCCTGTGCCTTCAGAGTCATCTCCAGCTTGCTCACGCCCGTCTTTTTCGAGCTTTTGCCTGTCGATCTTTTTCGCGAATCGTTCCGTATTCTTAACGACGTCGTTCCAGTCCTTGTTGTCTTTTAGATACATCTCCTGCATCAGCTTTGCCCATACCTTGACTTCATCGCTTTTTTGACCGGCCAGATCTCCGGTGATCACCTCGCGTAAAGCCAGACTTAAAGCCTCAGGCGTGATGTTGCCGCCTCCCAGTTCACGCGCACGCTCACTGACGGCTAAAACAAAACGATAATATCCTGCTTCTGGAGGATCGTCCGACGCGGCATAGGCGACGCGGCCCGTCAACGGCTCGAGCAGCCTATCCAGTAAAGACGATGTCTTATTTCTTTGTCTGACAAGCTGGATGGAGCGGTCGAAGTATGGCTGGAAATCCAGATAGTATGAACCGGCTTGTTTGAACCAGGCCTGGGATAGAGCAAGCTGCGCCAGATATTTATTCGTCTCCAGCCAACCTTCCCATGCGTATGTCAGATGCTCGACGACGGAGCAACTGATTATGGATGCCCGGTCGGTCTCTCCGATGTGGTCGTTGTAGAACCTGACCGCCGCTTCATGGATCAATTCCGTATGGTAGCGCGCTGTTATCTGTAGGGGGCCGCTGGAAAGGTCCCTTAGTACCAGTGCGTCTACTATAAGCTCGGCCGCTCCGTGGCCCAAAGCGGACTTGAACGATTCCGGGGCTCCGTTAAAAGGTACCTTTGTCGCTACATATCCTGAAGGACCGTGAGCGACTCCGTCTGCCAGTTGATGTGCCAACCACCCCGCCGCGAACATGACATCATCCTGTGAGTATCTCTCCGGATACCTTGTGTTCCAGACGGTCTGCAGCATCGTTTCACCGAATGCAGCGCTGTTATCGCCGAACGGATTATGAGCATAATCATAACGGCTGTCACCTGTTGTGACGTGGTACAGAGCGATGATGTCGGGAGAGTGACCGCCGTTTATGAAAGCGCTGGTGTACGCTTCTTCCGAGGCTTGTCTGTTGATCTCCGCGTGCGTGATCGGCCCCCAGGCGTTTGCTTCGCTTGTATTTCCAAACAAGAACATCGAGAGTGTTAAGATGACTATTATCGATTTCATGATCCACCTGCCAGATGATATTTGACTTCCACTTTTTCTTTACACATGCCGCTTTCGGTCAAGACCACTATAGTAAAGGACCCTTCTGGGACTATCCTGTCGCTCTCATCACTTCCATCCCAGATGAGACACGAATCACCGTTTACATATGACCCGAGGTTTTTAACCATCGAGCCATCCTCACCGTATACCGCCGCGGACCCCGCTTTTTTCTTATTTAAGACGATCCGGACTTTTGATCCGTCTTCGCTCTGGTCGCCGCTGGGATCGAATATATGGCGATCCACCCGAAATCCCCCGTTCATCGCGAGTGTGAATCCGGGTAGAAAGCAGTTGCCCGGCAAGTAACCCATGGCCAGTCTCGTATTGTCGCCCATATACTGCATGATCAGCCGCCTGATATCCGAGACGCTCATAAACAGGCCTTTAAGGATCCACAGAAACTGTCTGACCAAGAACTCCTCTCCGGTCTTACATAGGTAGATCAGCCACCTGCCTAGAGATTCACACTGTTCGGTTGCCCATTTGACAAAGTCCATCGCCGCTTCCGGCAGCGATAGGATCATGTCGACAAACCTCTCCCACCAGGACTTATCATTATCGGACATGACCTTGAACTCCTCTTGGAAGCCGCCGGTGTATTGATTAAAGAGAGTACCGGAAATCGGTATGTTCCCAAGACGGACCAGTTGCGTTAAGTCCACCTTGAAGAGACCTGACAACAGAGACTCAGGATCGATATATTCACCAGCTAGTATCGCGCCCATGTGAAGGTGTGTTTCTCCAAGCGACTTATCACCGCTTACTGCAAGAATCGCTATCTGTTCTCCTTTCTTCACTTTTTGCCCTTTGTTGACCATTATTTTCTGTAGAGGGAGATATGTCGTCCGGATACCACCGGTATGCTTTATCGAGATAGTCAGACCGCCGGCAGGTGTCGACCCCGCGAAGGCGACCACTCCGTCCGCCGCCGCATAAACAGGTGATCCCTCGACTGCGCAGATGTCGATACCGCAATGGGTTCTCGTCTTGGAATCTCCCTCGTCCCAGTAACCAGCCCGGAATCTTACCGCTACCGGTCCTCTAAGCGGCCAAGCATAAGGTTCAGATGAAGCCTTGACCGGAGGTGACATACATAGAAATAGACAAAAGAGGAACGGTATCAGAGATAAAAACATGCGCCTAGAGAACATCGTCTATCCCTTCCCTTAATTCCGCTTTGCCCCTGGCTTGCACGCTTTTAGGAATAACGCTGATGGCTCTAAGAAACGGCAGGCTGACATCCACTTCAGCGGACACCAGGACGTAGTCCTCGCCTATGCTTATATCATTGACGCAACCCCTGTTCAGGGCGGCATAATCACTGGCCGCTTGCCTTGCGTCCCCGTCCGCCAACAATTCCTGGACCGCCGCAAGCGCCGCCGCGTCGGCCGCCGTCTGCGCTTGAGCACGCGCTGTCAAGAAAGATCCGATACCTGCCAAACCGGGGATCAAACCAAGCATCATGCAGGCGATCGATGCCGTAAGCACAGTCACATTGCCTCGCTGGTCATTAACATGTATTAGTACCATATGTCAGTCACGATCCTTCTCTATCCTCATCGTTGCCCTGGCTCCGACATCGACCACATCTTTGATAACAGTTCTGAGGACAGAAGCAAACAGGGGTACGCTGTATTCCGTTGTTACAGTCACGGGTTCACCGGTTTTCCATCCCGATGGCGCGGAATACGACACGCTAAGCCGGCTGGAATCCAGACCGGCTGCTCCTGTCCTGGCCGCCGCCAGGATCTCCCCGTCCGAATCCGCGGTAGCTGCTTGCCTCGCTCCCTCCCGTGCCGCATGCGTCACCATGATCTGCGCGTAAACGACCATCCCTGTCTGCATGAGAGCCAAAAGGACAAGCATGAGCAAGGGTACTGTCATAGCGAACTCGACGGTCGACTGTCCCGATTCATTCATTTGACACTCGCCACCAGTTTTGAGAACACGGAACTTAAGAATTCCGTCATCCCTTTAACGCCGACCGTACTAAGCAGCGCGGCAATAGCTACGACCGCCAGGATGACCAGGGCATACTCGGTAGTGCTTTGTCCTCTTTCATCCTTCAGGCTGTTACCGATCAGATGTATAAACACTTTCTAAGGTCACCTCCTTGGAGCGCCTGTCGTTGTTTGCGGCGCTCCACATAAATTAGTCACAACATTTCAGCCCTTGGAGATTACAAAATAGCTAATATTTTCCATTCTGTCAATATATATTTAATAATATTTGAAAATAATCGATTGCGTCTCATGGTATTATTGTCTGAGTATCGATTCTTTCTAAGGGAGCAAGCGATGTCGCTTACGGAACATGATAAGTGGAAGCAGTTTTGGGACGAACAAGCGAAGGTCACAGACCTACATCAAGCTGTGCGCGGTGATAAGGTGTTCAGCGATGAGGTCCAGTCATTTCACGACCGGCAGCTCCTTGCCCTACTTGATCCTCAGCCGGAAGATGACGTGCTGGATGCAGGGTGCGGAGTGGGTGACCAGATCCTACTGGTAGGACCGCATGTAAAACGAGTGACGGCGATCGACTTCTCACCTGTTATGGTCGAACGATGCCGCGAGCGTATCGGTAGCATCCTTGATAATGTGTCCGTTGAAGTAGCCGACGTGACTTCTCTGCCCTTCCCGGACAACAGCTTCGACCGGGCTGTAAGCATAGCCGTGCTTCAGTATCTTAATCCGGAGGAGGTCGAGGCGGCGATCTCGGAAATAAAAAGAGTGCTCAAGCCGGGTGGCGCCTGTGTGTTTCATATCAAAGACATGGCCTCTCCGACAGGCCTTATGATCACATTCGGACGGTTCCTGAGAGCTTTGACAAAAGGCCGGCCTCCCCTGGAATACCAGTATCGGACCTACCGATGGTATAAGAAAAAAATGAACAGATACGGTAAGATAACCGGGTCTTATGCTTACGGGATGTGGACTCCTTTCATGCCCACGCGGTTGATCTCCAGCATTGCGTCTCTAGAAGTCAAATGCCGCCGGCACACAAACTTGTTTCCACTTGGAAAAGAGTATTATATAAAAATAGGGTTTAACGGTTAACAGATCGGAGGATGCTCATGACCAAGAAAGCTACAAAAGCGGAAGGATCTGCGGACCTCAAGGATATAGCGGAAGAGCTTAAGACTTTAGGGCGTAAACTCATAGACGCCGGCAACCACATAAGCGAGAGCAAAGAAGCAAAAAAGGCGATGAAGGGCATTAAAGAGGGCCTCTCCCAGGCGAATGAAGATTTAAAGAGCGGTAAACTGGCGGAGGATATAAAGAAAGAAATCCTTTCAGCCATCAAATTCTTCAACCAAAAACTCGACCAGTTCTCCAACAATAAAAAGTGAGTACTCACAGGTGGATATTATTTAAGTCATCCTCCTGGTCACTGTCCTTGATTTGTACTCACATTTCCTCAGGTTGTTCGTAAGACTCTTTTTTACACCTTACCAGAAGGTCTTCCTCACAGACCTGGTAAATGCTCGTACACTTCTAAGGTCAGCTCCCAATGGAGTCTAACTCAAACAATATCCACCAGTTCGCACAATGCACATTTGTTAAGCACTGCTGTTTTTGGGGATTTTACCACCGGTAGAACAGGGACAACCTGCTATGCAGCTGATCTTCTTGAACCCAAGCTTCTACTTCTCACCGGATAAGTGCTACAGAACTGATAATTCATAAAATGACCACGTTTTCTCTTAACAAACGAACGTATGTTTGCTATATTACTGTAAGATGTGTTTGACATATGTAATACTATGTATTACGCTAAAGGGGAGCACTTGAGGATCGACGCCATTATATGGAATAGTTGGAACAAGCAGCATATCGAGCGGCACAGCATCAAGACATGTGAAGTTATTGACATCCTGCAGGAAGAGAGCGGCAAATCCCTGTTTGAGTCGTCAAGAAAAGATAGACTGTTCGCATCGGGCGTCACTTCGAGCGGGAGATATCTCATTGTGATTATGGCGTCAGCTGGCACACACAGATTCTATCCGATCACGTCACGTGAGATGACAGTTAAAGAACGCCGGAGGTATAAGAAATGGTTGCAGAAAAAGACATAAAGGAGAACAAACCGGAGATGCCTAGGTTCAAATCAGTCGAGGAAGAGGCCAAGTTTTGGGATACCCATAGTCCGTTGGATTTTGCCGGTGATCTCAAAGAAGTGAAGGTCAAGGTAAAAAAACCCCTCATACAAATGCAAGTCGTATCGGTCAGGCTTGATTATGACCTGATAAAGCAGATGAAGAAGATCGCCTCAAGAAAACATATTGGGATGACTACTTTAGCAAGAATGTTTATAGCTGAAGGCGTAGAAAAGGAAACTGGCACTAAGAAAGCATTTTAAGCTTACAGCACCGGAAGGCGTATAGAAGCGCCGGCTCTTGGAGATCTTTGTAGCAGCCGACCTTCAGGTCGGCCTCCTGGATAGTTTGAGGTTTCAATTTGGAACCTCAATACTTTCGCAGCTCAACGGTGTCATTCTGAACGGAGCCCTTCGTAACTTTAGCAAAGAAGGGTGGAGTGAAGAACCCAACAAAACGCAAATGTTACAGAACTGATGATTCAAGACCTGGCCCTCGTCCCTCTCTGGTGTCGTCGCGAGAAGCGCTGCTCCAAAAGCAGCGCGACGAAGCGATCTGCGTAGATGCCAGTGCTTCCGAATATTGACCTGCTAAATGTTGCAGAACTGATAACTCAAGACCTGACTCTTGTCATTTTACAGAAATGTTAAAATACAAGACCTGACCCCGAAAAGAAGAACGTACTGTTGTAAGAAAGGTGCATTGTTCGAGCTGGAGGCGCTTATGAGTTATTGAATTCAAGCGCACAGACGAAGTGGTTACTTTTAAGTAAAAATGTGGATGGTGCGAGCAGGAGGTGCGAAACATACGTTCGCTGAATCCAATGCGCACAAGGGAGCGAATTGGGGGTCCCCCAAAACGCGCGCAGTGGTTTGTGCGAGCACGAATTGGGGGAAACATTTCGCGACACCTGTGCGCACATATTTAACTATGTTTCGCGTCCGACCGCGAGCACTCACTTTTTACTAGCCTTTGACGACGCCTAGGGGACGGACTTTGGCGACTTTTTTGCTTAGCCCGGCGTTGTGGCAAACATCCACGACATTGCTGACGTCTTTGTAGGCATATGAGGCTTCTTCGCTTAAGAGCTTGATGCTGCCTGCTTCGACAAAGATGCCTTTCTTCGCCATATCGTCTTTGACCTCAAAACCCCTCATGACCTTTGACGCTTTCTTCCGGCTCATCAATCGGCCCGCGCCGTGGCACGTCGAGGCGAAAGATTCGAGCTCTCCCTGTTCGTCACCTACCAGTATATAGGATGCCCGGCCCATGTCTCCAGGGATTATCACAGGCTGGCCGACATTTTGATAAGCAGCAGGTAGATCGGGGTGGCCAGCCGCGAACGCGCGCGTCGCACCCTTCCGGTGGACACATAGTTTCTTCATCTGCCCGTCTACCAGGTGTTCTTCAAACTTGGCCGTATTATGAGAAATATCGTACAGCAGCTCCATTCCCATCGACTCTGCGCTTTTCTTAAGCACGGTCTCGAATGACTGCCTTGTCCAGTGGGCCAGACAGTGTCGGTTTATGAGGGCATAGTTGGCAGCGGCTGCCATAGCCGCCAGGTAATCTTTGCCTGCTTGTGAATTGATGGGAGCGCAGGCCAGTTGCCGGTCTGGGAGTTCGATGCCATGCTCGTGACTTGCCTGCTCCATCACCCGGAGGAAATCCGTGCACACCTGATGCCCGAGTCCCCGGGAGCCGGAATGGATCATGACCACGAACTGGCCTTTAAAGAGCCCGAATACCCGGGCTGTATCTTCATTGAAGATCTCGACGACTTCCTGCAACTCAAGAAAGTGATTGCCGGCGCCTAGGGTGCCGGGTTGTTCGAATCCCCTCTCATAAGCCCTTTTGCTGACCTTAGACGGGTCAGCACCGGGCATGGTGCCGCGTTCCTCCGTGTATTCGATATCCTCTTTCCAGCCGTAGCCCTTCCTGACCGCCCACTTGATCCCGGTCGACAGCATCTCTTCCATGTCTTTGTGGTTTGCTTTGATGTGGCCCCGGCTGCCGACGCCTTTCGGGATGTTCCGTCCCAACTCATGCATCAGAGGTTCGATATGTTGTTTAACATCCTTATGCATCATATTCGTCTTCAGCAGTCTGACCCCGCAACTTATATCGAAGCCCACACCGCCTGGGGAAACAACACCTGTGTCTGAATCGATTGCCGCGACTCCGCCTATAGCGAAGCCGTAGCCCCAGTGTATGTCAGGCATAGCCAGCGATGCCTTCTGGATGCCGGGTAGGAAAGCGACATTCGCGACCTGCTCCATCGCTTGGTCTTCCGCGGCAGCTTGAAGCAGTCTCTCATCAGCATAGATGATACCATCAACCCGCATACCGGGCTTATAGCTCTTTGGGATCCGCCATTTATAGGGTGTCAGTTTCTCAAGCTTATCTTTCAGACTCATAAAGAGAACCCTCCCCTTGATCCCCTCCCTAAAAGGGAGGGGAAATCTTTGTTCATACGTCGAATATGACTTGAGCGGTCCAGATACCGTTTTTTTGCTCGACTTTAAGCATGTGATAGGTGACGGCTTTTATGTCGGACCGGAGTTCGTGTTTGCTGTCGTCTACCGGCTCACCGAATGCCCTGGCTTCAAGTGATGTCTCAGTCATCTTATCTACAATAAAACGCTTGAAAAGCATACGGTTCACTTCCGAGAGATAGAGCAGTTCGTTCAGCCATTCAACCAGAAGCTCGTCGAGGCCGTCGGCTTCGACCGTGATCTTTTCTTCCTGGTGTTCGTCTACGCTGGAGGGATCGACCATGATGCTGAACATGCCTTCGGCCGCGTTGACAAAGACCTGTTTTAAATCACTGCCGAAAGCGCGGATGCCAGTATCCGCTGTATGCTCGATGATCTCAAAGGATTTCATAAACGTAGTATATCACTGCCAAAAAGAGCTTTTAGTCGGTGGCTATCCTGGCGAGGGCGGAGACTCTGTCGTCTTTGCGGAGGCTCATGACGCGCACGCCTTGAGCGGTGCGCCCTTGTTTAGAGATGCTTTTAACAGCCATGCGGATTAACGTTCCTTGCTGGGAGATGATTATAAGCTCCTGGTCTTTGGCGACCACCATAGCACCAGCGACTACCCCACGTCTCCGCATCAACCTTATTGAGATCATGCCCTTGCCGCCGCGGTGGTGGCGAGTAAACTCCTCGACCTTTGTCCTTTTTCCGTAGCCGCCTTCGGTGATGACAAAAAGGAAGTGATCGGGCTGGGCGATGCCCATCGACAACACCTCGTCTTCCGGAGACAACCTCATCCCTATAACGCCTGCAGCGGAGCGTCCCATCGCGCGCGCGTCCGTCTCATTGAACAGTATGGCCTGGCCTTTGCGCGAAACAAGGATAACGTCCGATTCGCCTGTGGTCATCCTGACGCCGATCAACTCGTCGCCGTCCTTCAGCCTGACGGCTATCAAGCCACCCCGGCGGGCTGTAACGTATTCCTCTATCGCAGTCTTTTTGACCAGTCCGTTCTTTGTCGCCAGCATGATGTACCGGCCGGGTTCGAAATCCTTTGTAGCGATAACGGCAGCTACCTTCTCATCCGTTGTGACCGGAAGGACGTTGATGATCGCCTGGCCCTTGGCCGCTCTTCCGGCCGTAGGAAGCTCGTGTACCTTCAACCGGAAGACTTTACCGAGAGTCGTAAAGAACAGGATGTGGTCGTGAGTCGACGCCACGAACAAGTGCTCGACGAAGTCTTCTTCCTTCAGACCCATTCCCGCCACTCCGACTCCACCGCGCCTCTGTTGCTTGTAGACATCCACCGGCATGCGCTTGACGTATCCGGTATGGCTGACGGTTATGACCATATCTTCCTCGGTGATCAGGTCTTCCACGTCCAGCTCACTGGCACTAGGCGCTATCTTCGTCCGCCGTTTGTCGGCATACTTGTCTTTGATCTCCGAAAGCTCCGTTTTGATTATCCCCGAGACTTTCTTCGGGTCTGCTAGAACAGCCGTTAAGTTCTTGATGATCTTCATAAGCTCTTTATGTTCGTCGGTTACCTTCTGCCTTTCAAGGCCGGTCAGTTTTTGAAGCCTCAGCTCAAGTATGGCTTGCGCTTGCTCTTCGCTGAGTTTAAAGGTCTTCATAAGCCGGCTGTGCGCTTCCTCGACTGTTTTGGATGACCTGATCAGGTCGATGACCTCATCAAGATGGTCAAGCGCGATGAGCAGGCCTTCAAGGATGTGAGCGCGTTTCTCCGCCTTGTTCAGCTCGAATCTCGTCCGGCGTGTGATGACCTCTACTTGGTGGTCCAGATAGTGCCTGATGACGTCCGGGAGCCTGAGAGTCCGCGGCACGCCGTCTACCAGCGCCAATGTGTTAATACCAAATGAGTCTTCAAGCTGTGTGTGTTTATATAGATTGTTCAATACGACTTGGGGTACGGCGTCGCGCTTAAGCTCGATGACCAGGTGCATCCCTTTGCGATCGGACTCGTCACGCAAGTCTGAAATATCTGTTATCTTCTTTTCCCTGACGAGTTCAGCGATCTTTTCAGATAACCTCGCCTTGTTTACTATATATGGAAGCTCCGTCACGACTATACGGCTACGGCCGTTCTTCATCTCCTCGATCTCGACACGGCCTCTTACCTTGACACTGCCTTTTCCGGTCTCATAGGCCTTTTTGATGCCGTCGCGCCCCATGATGATCCCGCCTGTCGGAAAGTCCGGACCTTTTACTATCTTGACCAGGTCGCCGATTTCGATATCAGGATTATCTATCATCGCTACGGTCGCATCGATGACTTCACCTAGATTATGCGGAGGAATATTCGTAGCCATCCCCACCGCTATACCGGATGAGCCATTGACCAGCAGGTTCGGATAGCGAGCGGGTAGGACCGCCGGCTCCTTGAGGGATTCGTCAAAATTAGGAGTAAAATCGACGGTTTCTTTATCCAAGTCACGCAGTAATTCGGTGGAGATCTTCGCCAGCCGCGCTTCCGTATAACGCATAGCCGCCGCCGCGTCGCCGTCGACTGAACCGAAGTTGCCGTGGCCGTCGATCAGGAGATACCGTAGAGAGAAATCCTGCGCCATCCTGACCAGCGTATCGTAGACAGCCATATCCCCGTGCGGGTGATACTTGCCAAGGACCTCGCCGACTATACGAGCACACTTCTTATGCGGTTTATTGGGCTGCATGCCCATATCGTGCATCGCGTATAGAACGCGTCTGTGCACCGGTTTTAGACCGTCTCGCACATCAGGAAGCGCTCGCCCGACGATCACGCTCATCGCGTAATCGAGGTATGAGGACTTCATCTCCTCATCGATCTCTACCGGAACTATATTCTTAGCTATCTTCTGTTCATCGTTCACTGTTCACCGTTCACTATATATCCAGGAATCTTACGTCTTTCGCGTACTGCTGTATGAACTCACGGCGGGGTTCGACTTTGTCGCCCATCAACCGCGTGAAGATGTCTTCCGCAATAGCCGCATCTTCTATCCCGACCTGCAGGAGAGTGCGTTTCTCCGGGTCCATCGTCGTCTCCCAGAGTTGTTCAGGGTTCATCTCTCCGAGTCCTTTGAAGCGCTGTATGTTCACGTTCTTCTTCTGGATCTCGTTTAACGCCCCTTCCAGCTCTTTGTCCGAATATACATACGTGTTTTTGCCATCATGAGATACCTTATAAAGAGGCGGTTGGGCGATGTACACATAGCCGGCTTCGATCATCGGCAGCATATAGCGGTAGAAGAACGTCAATATCAGTGTGCGTATATGTGCACCGTCGACATCGGCGTCGGTGGTTATTATGACTTTGTGATAACGTGACTTTAAAAGGTCGAAGTCCTCGTCGATGCCTGCACCCAATGCTGTGACCAGCGCTTGTATCTCCACGCTTTCCAGAATCCTGGAAAGCCTCGCCTTCTCGACGTTCAATATCTTTCCGCGAAGCGGTAGGATCGCCTGGAAATTACGGTCGCGCGCCTGTTTTGCCGAACCGCCTGCCGAGTCGCCCTCTACGATGAATATCTCCGAAGCGGCCGGGTCTGTGTTGCTGCAATCAGCCAATTTGCCCGGCAGAGATATGCTTTCCAGAAGGCTTTTTCTACGCGTGAGCTCCCGCGCTTTGCGGGCTGCTTGCCTCGCTCTGTTGGCGCTTATCGTTTTGGTTATAATGAGCTTGGCTTCCGCCGGATGCTCACCCAGAAACTGGCTTAACTTCTCAGCTACCACCGAGTCCAAAAAGCCACGTATCTCCGGGTTACCCAGCTTAGTCTTCGTCTGTCCCTCGAACTGCGGATCCATCAGCTTGAGATTGATGATGGCAGTCAGGCCTTCCCTTACGTCTTCGCCGCTTAGATTATCTTCTTTCTCTTTCAGGAATTGCTTGGCGCGCGCGTAGTCGTTGAATACTCTGGTCAGAGCAGACTTGAATCCTATCAGATGGGTTCCGCCTTCATGGGTGTTTATGTTATTGGCGAAGGCGAAGATGCTCTCGACATACCCGTCGTTGTACTGCATCGCTATCTCGACTTCCGCCTCGTGGTTTTTTCCTTCGAAGTATACGATCTGGTCGTGCACTATATTCTTATTGGTATTCAGATGTTTGACGAAATCGACCAGCCCACCGGCGTATTTAAAGACCTTTCTGGCAACGGGTTCCTCGCGCTCATCGATAACCTCTATGGTCAGGCCTTTATTAAGAAATGCCAGCTCCCTTAGATGCTGACAGACCGTCTCGAACTTGAAATCCAGGGTTTCGAATATCGTCTCGTCCGGATGGAATATGATGACTGTGCCGGTCTTCTGCGTCTCTCCTACAACTTCCAGTTTGGTGATGGGCTTCCCCAGTTTGTATTTCTGGCGGTAGATCTTGCCGTCGAGGCCGACGTCCACCATCAATGACCCGGACAGCGCGTTGACGACTGACAGCCCCACACCGTGAAGGCCGCCGGACACCTTGTATCCGGCGCCTCCGAACTTGCCACCGGCGTGCAGGTAAGTCAGGACTACCTCAACAGCAGGTTTACCGTATTTTTCGATTATACCGACCGGGATACCGCGGCCGTCGTCCGTGACTGTGACCGAGTTGTTTTCGTGTATCTTGACTTGGATCTTAGAACAGAATCCAGCCAGGCATTCATCTATCGAGTTGTCTACTACTTCGTAAATAAGGTGGTGAAGGCCTCGGCTCCCCGTCGAGCCGATATACATGCTGGGGCGTTTGCGGACGGCCTCCAGTCCTTCAAGGACCTGGATGGCAGTGGCATCATATGCTTTTTGTTTCAAATAATCACCTCTGTCTTAACATGGGATCCAGTGCGGAAAACTACGGGGATCCGCACTAGATAATAGTATCATAAAAACATGTCTTATTTAAGGTCTTATCTGCGAATATTTTAAGTTTTAACCGCACTTGAAACGGATGTCCGTGATGACTCCCCGTCCTATCTCTTGGCGTATCTTTTTCATGATCTCAGGCTTCAAGAAACTGAGCTCTTGCGCCCAGATAGGACTTGTCACTTTCACAAACAACGTCTTACCGCGAACGATCTCTGCTTGCGTTTCACAAGCTATCCTCTCACCGACTATCTCGTCCCATTTCCGGACTGCTTCAGCTTGTTTGAGTCTCTGTTTGAGTCCCAACCGGCCGACCAGAACATCAAGGATATCTCCGACGCTTTGCGTCTCACCCCTCATCGATCAGCTTCCCGTCTTTGATCCGTATGACTTTACAATCTCCAATGTGTTGATCCGCAATACTATCCCGCGTTGTAGCGGTTATGAAGACTTGCGTTCCGCTACGTATTGTTTCGACGAGGAAACTTCTCCGGTCGTCATCCAGCTCGCTCATGACGTCATCCAAAAGAAGAAGCGGCCTTTCTTTGACCTCCTCTTCGATCAGCCGGAACTGTCCCAGCTTAAGGGCCAGGGCTACCGTCCTTTGCTGTCCCTGTGAACCATAAAGACGTACATCCGCGCCGTTGACCGTAAGAGTCAGGTCGTCCCTATGCGGACCGACAAGGGTGATCTTCCGGTCCAGTTCGTCTTTCCGTCTTTTTACCAGCTCCTTATGAAATTTCCCGCCTATCTCCCTTGGGCCTTCCACGCCGCCCGAAGTGACTCTCGACAGATAATCGATTCTTAGGGTCTCGGTCTGGTTCGTTATTTGAAGATGGGCTTGGGTGGCAAATTTATCCAGTTTGTTCAGAACCGTCAGGCGTCCTACGACGAGTTTGGTCCCCGCTTCTACCAGGTTCTTGTCCCAGAGTTCAAGGCTGCCGTCGTCCACACCCTGGCTCCGGCTTTTAAGAAGGATGTTGCGCTGCCTTAACACGCGTTCGTAGCGGCGTCGCCAGTAATCGTGGGGAGGGTATATCTGGACGACCGTGTCATCCAGAAAAGACCTCCGTCTTTCCGGGCCCCCTTTGACCAACTGCAGGTCTTCCGGTGAGAATATAACAGCGTGAAGATGCCCCAGAAGATCGCTGAACCGGCGCTTTTCAACCCCTCCGACCTTGACTCTTTTCTTTTCAGACGGCGACAGCATGACCTCCAGAGTGATCGGCCCGTTGTCCTTGGTTATCTTCGAACGGATAGCGGAGCTCATTTCTCCTTGCTTTATGAGTTGAGAGGCCGAAGAGATCCGATGGGAGTTGCCGGCGGATAAAAAATATACCGCTTCAAGGACGTTCGTTTTTCCCTGCGCGTTTCCACCGATGATGAGGTTTAGTTGAGGGGAAAAATCGAAGATCGTACGGTCGTAATTTCGGTAGTTTATAAGTTCCAACCTGTCTAAACGCATATGTAGATTGTATCATAAAAACGCGGGTTTTACTGCAATATCAGCGTTTAATAACAGCTGATGTTATCAGGCGTTTATCACGCGGGTAGTCCGGCTTGATACATGATATGAGCGTTACCTTCGTATCTTTCGTGGGATACAATACGGAGACATCGGTCGATTCGACGATTCTCTGTTCGATCACCGTAAAAACGTACTGCTTACTGTTTTTATCTATAAGGGTTATCTCGTCTCCTGCCTTCAGCTCATCTACCCTGGTGAACGGACCGGGATGTTCTTCCGTCGCTATCGAATGCGCCGCCATGACGATATTTCCGTCTTCACCGGGAAATGCCGTTCCCGGATAATGTCCCACACCCACTTTAAGAGTCTCGTCATCGACGCCTTCGTATACGTGTTCCTCGATGCTGATCGCGGGTATGCGCAGTGTGAAGTCACCCGGATTCCTTTTCTTTATACTCTTTGGATTGAAGAAAGGAGGCAGGGTGTCAGACGTCTTTATCGTCAGTTTCTTGGGTGCCCGTTTGTTCACGACGAAGAGGTAGGCAAACGAACCGACTATTAAAAGTAAGCCGATAGCGATCAGTACGATGCTATATAGGGATGTGTGCTTTTTCACTGGAAGACGCGCGGCACACCTCGGCGACGAGTGCACCTGTTATGTGTTTAAGATCTTTTGCTTTTAGTTTAAGTATCATGTTCATATCGCCGCCGCTTGTATAGATCACATCTTTGGACAGCAAGCTCCTGTCTATTATGGTCTTTAGCCGGTTCTTGTGCGCGATAGGTGGTATGGCTCCCGTACAGAAATCGGTGACATCCAGAAGCTGGTCTATACTGGCAAAATCTACCTTCTTAGCTTTAAGGATGCGTCTTATCTTTGTCGCATGCGCGTGTCGGTTGCCGGGAATGATGACCAGGACCGGTTCGCTATCGGCCAGGAAGACGAGAGTCTTGGCGACGGAACCGAGTTCCAGCCCCAGAACCGCGGCTATTCTTTCCGCGGACTTTGCTTGTCCTTCCAAAGTATAAAACTCGTGCTGTATCGCTTGTGATTGAAGGAAGTTGTGCACATCAACACTAGACCTCATGCTTCCTCCTTCGATCTTGAAACACGGATAGCGATAAGTGATGTAGGAGAGAGATTTGCCAGTTAATAGTAGCAATATCTACGTTGTTAGTCAAGTCAACCGAGTGACTCATGAGGCGCGAAGAAGCTCTTATATTTATTCAAAGCGCCCTCGCTAAGCTCGCAAAACATCGGCTCCGGCAGGTCCTGAAAAAACGTGTCTTTGAAATGGTCTTTTATCTGTTGGATCAAAGCGTCGATCTGTCCTTCCATCGATGGGACAAGATCGACTTTGATACGTGCCATGATCCGGCCTCCCGATAGCTCCATCGGTTCTACCACACGCGGCGCGTCGGTGATGACCTTGGACAATTTCATAAGGTCGACCGCTAGAGTGTCGAGCCACTCCTTAAGACTTTTTCGCCCGATATCCGCCGGAAACACTAAGGTTATAAAGAAGGGGACATAACCCAGGGGGTATCTGTTAATGCTTATAATGGTCCCGTTGGGGACCACAGTACTTACTCCGTCGAGAAGCTGGAGCTTGGTCGAACGCAGACTCATCTCGTCGACCATCCCGAACACATCCGGGGTCCCCGTGAGATGCAGACACACGAAGTCGCCGACCGAATAGGCACCTTCAAAAAAGATGAAGAACCCGCTTATAACGTCCTTGACCAGGCTTTGAGCACCGAAACCGAGCGCTATGCCGACGAGCCCCGCACCGGCGACCATTGAAATGGGGTCGACACCGGCTTCTCTTAATATCATCGCGAGAGCGATAAACAGAATAAGATATTTAAAGGTGTGCACAAGGAGGCTGTTCATCGTCTGGGCTCGCTTTGGCGAGACTCTGAACCTGTCCAGCGAGCGACGTATGATACTCCGTCCTATGACATACGCAAAGAATGAAAAGAGTATTATGACGATTATTTTAAAGCCGTGTATCAATATGAGTTCGATGTGGATATAATTACCGAGTTTGATTTAGGTTCACCTCTCTAATCAATATAAGAATAGCGAGCCGAAAAATCAAACCCTATAGCGCCCACCGGGCGGTAGGTCTACTTATCAGCCAGGCTTTAAGGTGTCGAGTCCGCACGAACCGAACATATCGAAGCCCCTGACCAATTGTTCTATATCTTTGCTTCCGCAATAAAGACAGACCACGCCTTTTTCCTTTTCTTTGACTGTCGTATTGACTTCAAACGTCTTTTCGCAGTCCAGGCATCTGAACTCGTAGTCGGGCATTAAGCAGGATCCTCCTTTTTACATGATATCTAAATATTATCCGCGCCCTCTTTAAGCGCTTTGATTATTACTTTGAGCGAGCTTTTTTCTATCGAATAATATATGCGCACGCCTTCGCGGCGCTGTTTGACCAGACCGACCATCCTAAGATCGTGGAGATGATGCGACACAAGAGACTGACTGATACCAAGTTGCTTCGCGATCTCACCGACGTTCAACTCACCCTGAAGAAGCAGCGAAAAAACGCGGCACCGAGTCTCGTCCCCTAGTACTTTAAACATGTTACATAATTTATCAACCATATTATTAATATATCAACATGTATTCATGGTGTCAAGGATATCGAGGAAATCAAGGAGGTCAAGGAGGTCGATGAAGAACGAGCAGGAGTCTTTTGTAACCGCCGACCTGAAGGTCGGCGGTTACATTCTCTTGTTTCTTTCTACAGTGTTTAAACAATGTCACGTGCGAATGGGTGGATACTGTTTGAGTCATGCTCCATAAGGGAGCTGACCTTAGATTTTGTGAGCATTTACCAGGTCTGTGAGGAAGACCTTCTGAAAAAGTGTAAAAAGAGTCTTACGAACGACCTTGGAAAATGAGAACAAAATCAAGGACGGCGACCAGGAGTATGACTCAAACATATCCTCCCGTGAGTACTCTAATTTTGTCTGTTTTGTCACTTGCTTTTGATTTTGAACGGAGTAGAATAGTCATTTATGGGCAATGTCCAAGCCGGACGTTGTCTCGGAGGTGTTAAAGTAGTTTGCTCGAGTTTCTAACTAAGATCATCATCGACACGATCTCACAGTGGGGCTATCCCGCCATCTTCATCCTTATCTCTCTAAGTAGTATGTGTATACCCATTCCGAGCGAAGTCGTCCTGCTGTTCGCGGGCTATCTGGCGTTCCAGGGAAAGCTTAACCTGCTTGCCGTTATCGGTATCGGGACTCTAGGTAATCTGGTCGGCTCGGTGGTCGCTTACTATATAGGCCTTAAGGGTGGCCGCCCGTTGTTTTTAAGGTTCGGCAAGTATGTCTTTGTCAAGGAAAAAGAGCTCAAGTGGGCTGAGGACTGGTTCGAGAGATTCGGTCATGAGACTGTCTTCTTCGGAAGAATGATCCCGATCATCAGGGCTTTCATATCGGTTCCCGCCGGTGTGGCCGAGATGAATGTCGTCAAGTTCAACGTCTATACGTTCCTCGGGGTCTTGCCGTGGTCGATCGGTCTTTCATATGCCGGATATGTGTTAGGCGCCAACTGGGATAGAATAACCGGCTACTTCAGCCTGACCAGCTGGATCGTGGCTATTGCCATTCTTTTAATGGTAGCGCTATTCATTGTTTATCATTTGAAAGTCAAAACTAACAATAAGACAAGCACGACTTAGATCGGGTGGAACGTGATACCGAACGAACTATCATCATTACCTGCATCGCAAGTATTTGAACAACTTGGTTCAACGAGACGAGGCATCAGTGTAGCAGAAGCTGATCAGCGCCTCATCACCTACGGCGAAAACAAGATCCCTGAAATAAAGAAGAAACCTGTCATTTTGAAATTCCTGGCTAACTTCTATCATACCTTCGCTTTGCTTCTCTGGTTCAGTTCAATACTCGCATTCCTTGCTGAAATGGCAGAGCTCGGTTGGGCGATAATAGGCGTAATCGTACTGAACGCCATCTTCAGTTTCTGGCAGGAGTTCAAGGCCGAAAAAGCGACGGAAGCCCTTATGAAGATGATTCCTTTATACGCGAGGGTGATGCGCGAAGGTTCGGTCATGCAGATCATGGCCTCGGGGCTTGTACCAGGTGATCTGTTGATCTTTGAAGAAGGTGACAACATCTCCTCTGATGCCCGGTTGGTGGAAGAATTCGAGATGAGAACAAATAACGCCACTTTTACAGGAGAATCAGAGCCGGCAAAGCGCACGGCTGATCCTGTAAAGGGCAATGATCTAACGGTTACCGAACTGCCCAATCTAGTCTTTAGCGGAACCAGTGTCGCAGCCGGTTCAGGCAAAGCCATCGTTTATGCAACGGGCCAGGATACGCAATTCGGCCATATAGCCAGTCTTACAGGTACCCTCGAGGCGGAATTAAGCCCCCTGCAAAAAGAGGTGAAAAAGATAGCTCTGATCGTTGCCGGAATCGCGGTCGTAGGCGGGCTGGCTCTGTTTCTCCTGGGTTCGGCTATCGCTAAACTTACGCTTATCTCAAGCGCGATGTTTGCCATAGGCATGATCGTCGCCAATGTGCCAGAGGGACTTCTGCCGACATTAAGTCTCTCGCTGGCTGCCGCGGTTCAGAAGATGGTCAGGGAAAACGCGTTGGTCAAGAAGCTTTCATCGGTCGAAACGCTAGGTTCCGCGACAGTGATATGTACGGATAAGACGGGAACGCTGACACAGAACGAGATGACCGTACGTGAGATATGGACAAATCAAGAACAAATCGGTGTCGAGGGGGTCGGTTACCGGCCTGAAGGTCAGTTTCTTTTGCACGAACAACCGCTTGATGGAAAACAAATAGCGGAGAAGCTGTCGCTTCTTATGAAAGCATGTTCATACTGCAATAACGCCAAAGTAGTAGTGCCTGATGATTCACAGACCAACTACACTATACTTGGCGATCCTACGGAAGCCGCGTTGCTCGTAACCGCTCTCAAAGCCGGTTTTGATTACTCGACTGCAATAGACATGGAAGACAGGATCTACGAACTTCCGTTTGAGTCCGTTAGAAAACGCATGACCACCATCCATAAGGTGTTCAATGTTAAAGATTTCCCTCAACGGGAACTTCATAAACCCCATATACATAAAGGTGCAAAACTGGCTGCATACATTAAGGGTGCGCCAAAGGAGATCTTGGAACTTTGTTCGCACATTCATAAAAACGGAGAAGTCTACCCGATTACTGAAGAAGAAAAACGATCCATTATTGAACGAAACGATGTTTTTGCAAAACAAGCTTTGCGAGTTCTGGCACTGGCTTACCGTGAAGTCACAGAAAAGCAGCAGAAGTACCGCGTCGAAGACACTGAGGGCGACCTGACTTTTGTTGGTCTTATGGGGATGATGGACCCTCCGCGCCCCGAAGTCCAACAAGCTGTCAAGAGATGCCAGGCTGCCCGTATACGGGTAATAATGATCACCGGTGACTACGGACTGACTGCTGAATCCATAGCTCAAAGGGTCGGCATAGTTAAGAGTGCCGGGTCAAGGATCATCACGGGGCACGAATTGGAGGATATGGACGATACCGTTTTAGAGGGCTTATTGAATGACAAAGATAAGGAAGTGATCTTCGCGCGCGTAACCCCGGATCATAAGCTGAGGATCGCGGCCACTCTTAAGGGATTAGGAGAGGTCGTCGCTATGACCGGCGATGGAGTTAATGATGCTCCCGCGTTAAAGAAAGCAGATATTGGTGTGGCCATGGGCATCACGGGAACTGACGTAGCTAAAGAAGCCGCCGATGTCATCCTCCTGGATGATAATTTTGCCACTATCGTCAACGCCGTGTCGGAAGGACGCGCCGTCTACGACAATATCAAAAAGTTCATTGTCTACATCTTTGCTCACCTTGGGCCTGAAATAGTACCGTTTATTCTCTTTGTCTTATTCAGACTCCCGCTGCCGATAACTCCGATGCAGATCATAGCTATAGATCTTGGTACGGAGACATTACCAGCCTTGGCGCTGGGGCTCGAACCCGCTGAACCGGATATAATGGAGCGGCCGCCGCGTACCAAGAAGGACAACCTGCTGAGCCCCTCGGTCTTATTAAGAGCCTATGTATTCTTAGGGATCATTGAATCCGTTCTCGTAATGGGGGCTTTCTTCTTTCTTTTATATAGCGAAGGATGGCATTGGGGCGTTCCTGTGGATATAGGCAGCCAGCTGCAGGTCAAAGCAAGCACAATAACTTTTTTAGGGATCGTAGCTACACAGGTAGGGACTGTCTTTGCCTGCCGGACCAATCGCGAATCCGTGTTCAAGATCGGCCTGTTTAGTAATAGTTGGATCATATGGGGAGTAGTATTCGAGACTGTCCTGGTCATCAGCCTCTTATACGTACCACCCGTTGCTGAGTTCTTCGGCATGGCCCCTTTGTCGCTCAAGTACTGGCTAATTCTGTCCCCATTTCCATTCTTGATCTTCTTTGCCGAAG
Organism: Actinomycetota bacterium; assembly: GCA_020052375.1. Classification (GTDB taxonomy): domain Bacteria; phylum Actinomycetota; class JAHEXW01; order JAHEXW01; family JAGVPG01; genus JAGVPG01. Next base: position 37,749 of record JAGVPG010000002.1, read on the forward strand.
AAGCCAGAAAGGCCTGGGGACGTTATTATGATGTTATACCAAACACTATTTAGAACGGTGGATGAAGAGCTGTGAAACAAATATCCGTCGATGATGATAATAGAGCCAAACTTTTCGATGCTCCGCATAAAGACGTCCTGCGGTTCTTAGAGACCAGTGAAAAGGGCCTCACCGACACCGAGGTACTGGCGAGGCTTGATCGATTCGGACCAAATGAGCTGTCTGAAGTCGGTCGCACTCCTCTCATATTCAAATTTCTAGAAAATTTTTATCATTTTTTCGCCATCCTCTTGTGGGTCGGCGGAATTCTAGCGTTTGTCGGCAGAATGCCCCAGCTCGGGTGGGCTATTTTTGCCGTCATCTTCATAAACGCGTCATTCAGTTTCTGGCAAGAATACAGGGCAGAGAAAGCGACAGAAGCTCTCAAACGACTTATGCCGCATAAAGCAAAGGTCGTACGTGACGGCGAGACAAAACAGGTCGACGCCGCGGAGATCGTCCCCGGCGACATCCTTGTTCTGGACGAAGGAGACAACATACCGGCTGACGGGCGTTTGGTCCAGGAGTTTGAGATGCGGACGAATAACGCGGTCCTGACAGGTGAATCAGAACCTGTCCGCAAAACAGCTGGCCTCGTAAAGACCGAAAACCTTACCATAACAGAGCTTCCGAATGCTGTTTTTTCCGGGACTTCCGTCGCTTATGGCGGAGGAAAAGCAGTTGTTTACGCGACAGGGATGAACACCCAATTCGGTAAGATCGCACAGCTCACTCAGAGCGTTAAAGAAGAACCTAGCCCGCTGCAAAAAGAAATGGTGAAAGTGACGCAGCTAGTCGCGATGCTAGCGATCGGTCTCGGTGTGCTTTTCTTTGTCCTCGGCTATTTTGTCGCTGGTCTTTCTTTGATAGAGGGATTTGTATTTGCCGTCGGTATCATCGTTGCCAACGTACCGGAGGGACTTTTACCTACAGTCAGCTTATCTTTAGCTATGGGTGTCCAGCGTATGGCACAGAGGAATGCTCTGGTCAAAAAGCTCTCATCTGTAGAAACGCTGGGCAGCGCCACGGTGATCTGTACGGATAAAACCGGAACGCTGACGCAGAACGAGATGACTGTACGAGAGATCTGGGTCAACGGGCAACATCTGCACGTATCGGGTACAGGATATGAACCAAAAGGGACGTTTTTACATAAAGACAAGCATCTATCGGATGACGAGCTCAAATCGATAGAGCTTCTTATGCGTTCGGCAAGCTTCTGCAATAACGCCAGGTTGCTGCCACCGACCGAAGAAAATCAGAGTTGGACGCTTCTGGGAGACCCTACTGAAGGCGCCCTGCTGGTCGCCTCGCTTAAGGCAGGCTTTGATTATAAAGAAGAGTTGATGGGCGCAAAAAGAATCTATGAACTGCCGTTTGACTCTGTACGGAAACGTATGAGTACCATTCACATGCATAAATTCGGACGTATCGGTTATGTAAAAGGCGCCCCGAAAGAAGTCCTGGATCTGTGCACTAAGATAGCAACTCCAGAGGGTCCAAAACCGTTAGATAAAGAAACAAGGAGTAAGATCATAGCGCAAAACGATGCGTTTGCCAGATCGGCCTTAAGAGTACTGGCGATGGCCTATAGGGAGATAGATAAAGAGCATAAGACATATACTCCTGACAACGTTGAGTCCGAATTGGTCTTTGTAGGCCTGATGGCCATGATGGACCCACCGCGGGAAGAGGTCGCGGAGGCGGTCCATCAATGTAAGACTGCCGGGATCAAAATCATCATGGTCACCGGCGATTACGGTCTGACTGCAGAATCTATTGCGCATCGGATCGGTATTATTGAAAAAGGAGAGGGGCGGATCATAACAGGAGCCGACCTTAATAAGATCACAGACGATGAGTTGAAAGTGGAACTGGAAAAAGAGAATATTCTTTTTGCCCGGGTTTCTCCGGAACACAAGATGAGAATAGCCGACTGTCTTAAAGAAATGGAACATGTCGTGGCTATGACGGGGGACGGTGTAAATGACGCACCGGCTCTAAAAACGGCTGATATCGGCGTCGCCATGGGCATTTCTGGTACGGATGTGGCCAAAGAAGCAGCCGACATGATCCTTACAGATGATAATTTCGCTAGCATCGTGCATGCGATAGAGGAAGGTCGCGCAGTCTACGATAATATAAGGAGGTTTGTGACATATATATTCACCAGCAACATCCCCGAGATCATACCGTTTATTCTGTTTGTAGTGTTCCGCATACCCTTGCCGCTGACCGTCATGCAGATACTAGCCATCGACTTAGGAACAGATATGCTGCCGGCCCTGGCACTCGGCACCGAAAAACCGGAACCCGGTGTAATGGAACGGGCACCCAGGTCAAGCAAAGAGCGTCTTTTAAACCTGAAGTTGATGTCAAGGGCATATTTCTTCCTCGGACCCATTCAGACTGCTGCTTGCATGTTCGGTTTTTTCTTTATGTATTTGTCGAATGGTTGGAGGATCGGTCTGCCGATGGCCGCTTCCGGATTGCTTTATGCCAAAGCTACAACCATGACTCATGCCGGCGTCGTTACCACGCAGATAGGCAATGCTTTTGCCCAGAGGACGAACCGCGAATCGATATTCACAATCGGCTTTTTCAGTAATAAGTTCCTGTTGTGGGGCATAGTGGCCGAGATGATCGGTATTTTCATTCTTATTTACGTACAACCTTTCCAGTCCGTATTCGAACATGGGCCACTCGCCTTAACTGACTGGCTTGTCTTGTTTGCGATGGCGCCTGTTCTGCTGATAGCTGATGAGACCAGAAAAGCTATTGTTCGCTGGCGGCTGAAAAAGATAGTCTCTTGACTATAATACGTATTAATATTTTGTGTATAATAATTAGACTGTTAGCGCTGATTACCTAAGAGGTGAGGGATGAAGATAATCGTTGCAGGATGCGGACGGGCTGGAGCATCACTAGCTAAGAAGTTCTCGCTGGAAGGGCATGACGTAGTCGTCGTCGATAAAGATCCGACAGCATTTGAGTTGCTGGGTAAGAATTTTCGAGGCGCAACTGTAAAAGGCATGGTCTTTGACGGAGAGGCCTTAAAAAAAGCCGGGATAGATAAAGCTGACGCCTTTGTGTCTGTTACCAGCGGCGACAACTCTAATGTGGTGTCCGCGACTATTGCTAAAGACATTTATCGCGTACCTAAGGTCATCGCCCGCATATATGAGCCTAGAAGAGCTGAGATCTATAGAAGATTCGGGATCCCGACAGTCTCCTCGGTCACTTGGGCGACAAACGAGATCCATGCGCTGCTAACGCACACGGAAGTGATACGTGACGCGACGTTGGGAAACGGTGAAGTGCAGATCGTCCGTACAGATATCCCGCAACGTCTGGTAGGGCGAGCAGTCGAAGATGTTTCTGTGCCTGGCGAGATCATGGTCATCAGCATGATCCGCGGCGGACGGGCAAAGATCCCGTCATCCGGAGAGATTTTCCAGGAGCAGGATAATATAGAACTTGCTGTACTGACGACCTCGTTACCGAGGTTGAAGAAGCTGCTGGCGCTGTAACAAAAAGCTTAATCTATACAAGGAGGACTTAGAGTGTATGTTGTCATAGTCGGTGGCGGTAAAGTCGGTTGGTATCTTGGACGGATGCTCAAAGAGTCGAATTACGATGTGACGATCGTCGAGATGCGGCGCGAGCAGTGCGCCAAGATCCGCGAAGAAACGCCTGATATAAACGTCGTCTGCGGCGACGGCGACGAACCGTATATACTGGATGAAGCGGGGCTGACAAAAGCCGATGCGGTGGTAGCGGCGACCGGTCATGATGAAGACAACCTGGTCGTATGCCTGCTGGGCAAGTTCGAGTATGATGTCCCGCACACGATAGCCAGGATAAATAATCCAAATAATGAATGGCTCTTTAGAGACACCTTCGGAGTCGATATAGCATTAAGTAATACACATATGATCGCCAAGATCCTACAGGAAGAGGTCGCACTGGGAGACCTGGTCACGTTGCTAAAAATACGCAAGGGCGACCTGGCTCTAGTCGAGCTTACGCTTAAAGAAGAGTGTGCCGCCGTCGGCAAACTACTAAGCGAGGTCGACTTACCGGCGGATACTGTGCTGGTGACGATTATCAGGGACAATGAAGTCATCATCCCGCGCGGAGCTACACGCCTTGAGCTGGGCGACGACGTGCTAGCTGTCACAAAAACGGAGAACGAAGAAGCCCTCGCACACTGCCTGGGCGCGATGAAGTAGCACCGACTTTTAACAAATGGCAAAGAAAGACAAGGTCTTCGGAGTCAATCGGAACGTCTTTTACCTCGGCCTGACCTCTCTATTCAATGATATCAGCACAGAGATGATATATCCTATCGTTCCTATTTTCATGACGACCGTCCTTGGTGCACCTGTTGCTGTCGTCGGTCTCGTAGAGGGCATCGCTGAATCCACCGCCAGTATCCTTAAGGTGTTTTCCGGATGGATCTCGGACAAGGCACATAATAGAAAAGGTCTGGCTGTTACCGGTTACGCTCTATCGACCATTGCTAAGCCGATTTTGGTCTTCGCCAGCGCATGGTGGCAGGTCCTGTCGTTCAAAGTCGTGGACCGGACGGGCAAGGGTATCAGAACATCACCACGTGACGCGCTTATAGCCGACTCGACGGCCGAAAAAGATTACGGGAGGGCATTCGGCTTTCATAGAAGCATGGACTACATCGGCGCGACTCTCGGCCCCTTACTCGCGTTCGTCCTCTTGCCCCTCCTTAAGAACGATTACCGGCTATTCTTTGCCCTATCCATTATACCTGCGTCTATGGGTGTCCTGCTCCTCGCGCTATTCGTTAAGGAGAAACGAGACGGCGTCCTGTTTAAAATGCACTCGATAGACTTCAAGTCGCTCGGTTGGCGCTTTTTTCTGTTCCTCGTGGTCGTCTCGATCTTCTCGATCGGGAATTCCAGCGACGCTTTTCTTATATTACGCGCTAAGGATCTAGGGATCCCCATCTTTCTGATCCCTCTTGCTTACTTTGTCTACAACGCAGTAAGCTCACTGATAGCCGCGCCCGCGGGGATAGTGTCCGACAAGATAGGCAGAAAGACCCTGATGCTGTTGGGCTTCCTGTTTTTCAGCTTTGTCTACTTAGGTTTTGCGATCACCGATCGAGCGTGGATGGTCTGGATCCTTTTCGCGGTCTATGGTGTCTACTACGCGTTTACTGAAAGCATGTTCAAAGCATATACCGCCGACCTGGTCGCCGAGAACGTCCGCGGTACGGCATACGGCCTGCTCAATATGGTCATGGGTTTCGCCCTCCTCCCCGCCAGCCTTATCGCCGGTTTTTTGTGGGACAATATCGCTCCCAGCGCTCCGTTCTTTTACGGCAGCATAACCGCCGCTCTAGCATTTTTATTTGCAATTCTTTTCGTCAAATCAATATAATGATTGAGATTTAGTACGTAGTCCGCACCGGCATCTTTCACAATAGGAGGAACCAATGAACCTAGACACGCCCGTCATCATCCTTATCGCTTCGATCCTGGCATCGCTGGCCGCTATCGGCTATGGTGTCGTCCTCATCTTTTTCATCCTTAAGCAACCGGAGGGTGATGAAAAGATGAAGGAGATCGCCCGCGCTATTCAGGAAGGAGCAAAGGCCTATCTGAACAGGCAATATCGCACGGTAGCTATCGTCGCTGTCGTATTGTTCGGAGTTATCTGCCTTGGTCTCGGCTACCAAGGAGGTTGGGTAGAAGGTGTAAGAACCGGCATCGCTTTCTTGATCGGAGCGATCGCATCCGCTGCAGCCGGTTACATAGGGATGAACATCTCGGTCAGAGCCAACGTCCGGACCGCTGAAGCAGCCAAGAAGGGGCTTAGCCCGGCGCTTCAGATGGCTTTTCGGGGCGGTACGATTACCGGACTGATGGTCGTCGGGCTTGCGTTGCTCGTGGTCTCCGGTGTTTATCTTATGTTCAGCGACGTAAAAGCCCTGATCGGGCTTGGCTTCGGCGGAAGCCTGATCAGCGTCTTCGCCAGACTTGGCGGCGGTATCTACACGAAAGCGGCGGATGTCGGCGCCGATCTCGTCGGCAAGGTGGAAGCCGGTATCCCCGAAGACGATCCGCGGAATCCAGCTGTGATCGCCGATAATGTGGGTGATAACGTTGGTGATTGTGCCGGTATGGCAGCCGACCTGTTCGAGACATACGTAGTCACTGCTGTAGCGGCAATGCTGCTCGCCGACATCCTTTTCGATCACAACGAGACGGTCATCATATTTCCATTGCTTTTAGGTTCGATATCCGTCATCGCCACTATAATCGGCAGCTTCTTTGTACGCACGAAGGAAGGCGGCGGTATTATGGCCAGTCTATACAAGGGCGTGATCGCCAGCGCCGTGATCGCCGCTGTGGGCTTCTTCCCCGCTACATTCTATCTGATGAAAGATGTCATGATAGGCACCACCAAGGTCGAACCAGTGAACCTGTATATAACCTCTCTGATAGGTCTGATAATAACATTCGCGATAGTCGTGATAACCGAATACTTCACGGCGACCCGGTATGATCCCGTAAGAAGGATAGCCCTGGCATCTACTACCGGGCATGGTACAAATATCATCGAGGGATTGGCCGTCGGTATGCAATCGACCGGATGGCCCGTACTTGTCATCACGACAGGTATGCTCGCCGCGTATACCCTCGGCGGGGCCCAGAACGGCGGCCTGTTCGGCGTCGCGATCGCCGCGATGTCGATGTTGTCTCTGACCGGCATAATCGTCGCAATCGACGCATACGGTCCGATCACCGACAATGCCGGCGGCATAGCCGAGATGGCTAAGCTCCCGGAGAGTGTGAGGGCGGTCACTGATCCACTTGACGCGGTCGGAAACACAACAAAGGCCGTTACCAAGGGTTATGCCATAAGCTCCGCGGCTCTCGCGGCACTGGTCCTGTTTGTAGCCTATACACAGGAGGTCAGCTCCGCCGGAATACAGCTGAAATTCGACCTCGGTGATATATCGGTGCTGATAGGGTTGTTTATAGGTGGATTATTGCCGTACCTTTTCGGCTCGCTATGTTTGGAGGCGGTCGGCAAGGCAGCCGGCAAGGTCGTCGATGAAGTAAGACGCCAGTTTAAAGAGATCCCCGGTATCATGGAAGGCACTGGGAAGCCTGATTATGCTCAAGCCGTCGATATAGTGACAAAGGCAGCTATCAAAGAGATGATGGTGCCCGCGTTCATCCCGGTTTTAGCACCTATCCTGGTCGGCTTCATCCTCGGTCCTAAAGCCCTTGGTGGTCTCCTGGTCGGGAGCATAGTAGTCGGCTTCTTTATGGCCGTATCTATGACGAACGGCGGGGCCGCCTGGGACAACGCTAAGAAATATATCGAGGACGGCAATTACGGCGGTAAGGGCAGCAAGGCTCACGCGGCCGCGGTGACCGGCGATACTGTCGGCGATCCTTATAAAGACACCGCGGGACCGGCGATAAATCCGATGATCAAGGTCGTCAATATCGTAGCTCTGCTGATAGCGCCGTTACTGGCACAATATGGGTCTTTGATCAAATAAAGACTCTAAACAGAGCTATTGATTTTGTAGCAGCCGACCTTGATTGTCGGCCAAAACTGCGGAGATAAAAACGGATAAAGAAGCAGTACACAATCAAAATATAGAGGCTTTCAATAAATGGGCCGCTTCATATGACGGCTCCTTCCTAGGAAAACTCGCTCTCGGTGTCCAAAAACGCATTCTACCTTATCTGAAAGACGCTGACTTCGATTCTCTACTGGATATCGCATGCGGTACAGGAGTGCTCCTCAAAGAGGTCGAAGACCGGTTCGCTAAAACCAATCAAACTATTAAGCTGGCCGGTATAGATCTTTCCCCCCGTATGCTGGACATCGCCAAGCGGACACTGGGAGAAGAAGTAGACTTAAGGGAAGGCGAAGCAGACGGTTTGCCGTGGCAGGCGAAAAGTTTCGACGTTGTGACTTGCACCAACGCTTTCCATCACTTCCCTGAACCAGCAGCAGTGCTATCCGAGGTCAAACGGGTTCTAACACCTGGGGGGCTTTTCATAATCGAAGATATCTGGCTGCCACCGTTCTTCAGGCAGATCGCCAATCTCTTTTTGCCACTAAGCCCTGAAGGCGATGTCCGCATCTATTCAAGAGGCGAACTCGTCTCCATGCTGTCTATCACAGGCTTCATGGACATCAAATGGCAAAGACTTTTCATATACGGCGGCATAACCACCGCTACCCGCCCACGGGAATAAGCGCACTGTTACATTTACATCTTCTATAATTCATCGTCTTTTAGTTATATAATACACACCACATAATTTTTTACCTTATGACAATGGTTACTTCTGGACTAGTTTTCGGAGGGAAGGTCAATGCCTGCGCCACGTCGAATGAATATCACTGTTACCGAGGTACCAGGTGAGATTTGTTGGGCAAAAACACTTTCTAACGGTTCGCCAGGGATCTCGGTCCGAGACCATTGCCTAAATGTAGGCTGTGTCGCAGAAGCGTTGTTGGGTTTATTGCCAGAGCAATTGTGTGAACTACTTCCTAAATCACCAGCTATACTTGCCGCACTTCACGACATCGGAAAAATGTCTCCCGGATTTCAGGTGAAGTGCCAGGATTGGCTCAACTGTCATAGACTCTCTGAATTAGCATTGAAAGAGTGCTGGCAATTACGAGAGTCGGATCACGCCAAAATCAGTCAATCTACCACCCAGAAACGTCTTAACCAGTCAAAGCTCAATCCATGGGCTGCAATCATTGGAGCACATCATGGGAAGATCAAGGGTGAGCGTGTCAGCCTGAGTGAACCATGGGAAACTGAGCGACTTCAGTTGTTGGATGAGCTCACCAAAGAATTCGGTCCACTGCCAGATGATAATCCTGACGACGCGACACTTTGGTTTCTTGCAGGACTTATCACCGTAGCGGACTGGATTGGGTCAGACGAGAATCGTTTCTTACAGAATGCCCGCTGGTCTATAACGGAACGACGAGAGCGTGCGGTTTCTGCCCTCCAAGAAAATGGATTGACCAGGACGTCTGTTATAAAAGACCTGGCTTTTAAAGACCTATTCCCATTGACGCCCCAAGCCAACAATCTACAAGACATAGTGACAGAGGCTATACAAAAACCGGGAGTCTACATTATCGAAGCACCTATGGGGTATGGCAAAACAGAAGCAGCGCTAAAGGCTGTGTATCAACTTGTCGAAGCAGAACAAGCAACAGGGCTTTATTTCGCGTTGCCGACGCAAGTTACCAGTAACCGCATTTACCTTCGTCTACAGCCATTTATTGATTTGATTTGCAGCAATTCGGGCGATGTTCGACTATGTCATGGTGCTTCTTGGTTGTTTGATGCCAAGCCACCGCTTCGCTTAAGAGCCGCCAGTGCCGACGCGGAAGCACAAACATATATACAAGATGGACGATCATGGTTTGCGTCATCTAAGCGTGCTCTTCTCGCACCGTTCGGCGTGGGCACGATTGACCAGGCATTATTGGGCGTGGTTGCCTCGAAACATTTCTTTGTTAGGCAATTCGGTTTAGCGGGAAAAGTTGTTATTCTTGACGAGATCCATACCTATGATCTGTACACAAGTACGCTGGTTGACGAATTAGTAAAAAGACTGCGAGAGCTAGAGTGCACTGTCATTATTTTATCTGCTACTTTAACTAAGCAACGCCGAAGGGAATTGCTGCAATTAGATGACAAACAACCACTTAGCACAGCTTATCCACTGATTTCAAGCAGAAATGGACAGTTGTCTGAATGGCCATGCGATTCACTCACTGATAGGACTATCAACATCCGGTGTGTTTCAGGCAACGGTTTAGTTGAAGAAGCGTTAGAAAAAGCACATCGAGGCGCCTGTGTTCTCTGGATACGTAATACTGTAGATAATGCGCAAGAGAGCTATCGCGCCCTTAAGAATGCAAGCGTAGAAGGAGGACCACCAATTGCATTGCTACACTCTCGGTTTCCATTCTTCCGCCGTGAAGAGCTTGAGAATGAGTGGATAGATCGGCTCGGTAAGGATTCGCTGCAGCGTCCTTCTGGCTGTGTACTGGTTTCTACTCAAGTTGCCGAGCAAAGCGTAGATATCGATGCCGATATGCTGATTAGCGACCTTGCTCCGACTGACATGTTGCTCCAACGTATAGGTCGGCTATGGCGACACAAAAGGGCAAACCGACCTTGTACAACGCCTGACGTTTGGATCCAGATACCTTCACTCGACGATAAGGCTCTACGGAGTGCCAACAAAGATGAACTCTATGAAGCCCTGGGTAAGAGTGCCAAGGTTTATGCTCCATATGTGTTGTTGCGCTCACTAGACCAATGGCGGAACTGTACCGAGATTAGACTGCCTTCTCAGACGCGGCCGATTCTCGAGGCAACGTATTGTGACTCCGAGGTGCAAGAACCGGAAACATGGACACAACTACGAGAAGAGCTTGAGCAACAGAGAGAGAAGATGGCGACGCAAGCTCTTGGCATTACAAGAGTTTGGACGATCCCTGCACTTAAAGATGAGGAAGGTGTGCAAACACGATATAGCTCCTTTCCAACAGCTCAGTTATTACTCCTAAACGACATGGAACAACTGGATGCCAACTCGGTGAGACTACAGTTGTTAAACGGCGACATTACTATTGCTTATGATTTCGACTGGGACGTGAATGTAGCTAAAGCAATACACCGAAACCTAGTTCGTATACCGCACTGGGTTATTGCCGAACAGCTTAATCGTCCTCCACGCTGGTTAGCAAATTACGTTCATCAACCAGTAACTGTGGGTATTATTCGTACAGATGGTAAAATCAGCGGTATGAATAATGAGCTATTGCTACCAATTTCATATAACGCGGACCAAGGCGTGATCATCGACAGAACACAAATACCACGTTTTGAGGAGGATACCGATGAATATTTCGACTGATTCGTGGATTCCTGTTGTCTGGCAAAACGGCCAACCTGATGTGGTGAGCCTGGTTGATGTTTTTACCCGGGGTCACGAAATCCAGGATCTCACGGTACGACCTCATGAACGTATCGCGCTAATGCGACTGCTGATCTGTATAACACAATCCGCACTTGATGGTCCTACTGATCATGATGACTGGAAAGACTGCCAAATGTGTATCAAATCATCTGTCCTCGAGTACCTCAAGAAATGGCATGATGCCTTCGAGTTGTTCGGTAAAGGTCAGCGGTTCCTGCAGGTCATCAAATTAAGTAGTAACGTGAACAAATCTATCAGTCACTTAGACGAAGGCAGTTCTATGAGTAAGCTGGATGTTGCTCTCGCTACAGGTAACAATTCAACCCTATTTGATAACGCTGGTGGATCGGAACGACTGTTTAAGCCAGCACGACTCGCACTCAACATGCTCAGCTTCCAGTGTTTTTCCCCAGGTGGACGTATCGGAATTGCAAAGTGGAATGGAAGGGAGACCGCCGGTAAGGGTTCAAGTAACCATGCTCCATGTATCACACAGGGCATGTTGCACGCCCTGATCAGAGGCAAAACCCTCCTTGAAACAATGCACCAGAACCTTATGACGAAACAGCAAAGCGAACTTTTCTTCGGTAAAAATTGTTGGGGAAAGCCGGTCTGGGAAAAGATGCCCAAAGATCTTACTGACAACTTAGCCGTTCAAAACGCGACAAAAACGTATCTGGGGCGGCTCGTACCACTCGCCCGCGCTATATACCTTGAAGATAATGGTAATAGACTAACACTTGCCAATGGACTGGACTATATCAGTTATCCCGGATGGCGAGAACCCACAGCTACAGTAGTCACGCGCAAGATTAAAAACCAGCCAACGCGCATGATTCTACGAGCTTCAACCGATAGAGCGATATGGCGCGAGCTTCATGCATTAGCAGTGAAATCTGTTAATCAAGAACTCGGCGGGCCAGCTGCTTTGCAAAACTGTAATGACGAAAAGGCTTTCGATCTCTGGGTAGGCGGTCTAGTGGCCAACCAAGCTAAGTTGGTAGATACCACTGAATCCGTATTCCATATTCCTGCAATGATGCTTACTAATCCAAGTCAGCAAGCTTATGAACAAGGAGTACGTTATGCCGAAACTACCGGATTTCAGCTAGCGCAAGCTGTCTCAATCTTTCACCGCGAACTCGGAGATGATCTTAACGCTTCAGAGTCGCGAGATCGACGACAACAAATCCAGAACAAGGCATATTCACAATATTGGACCGGTATTGAACAAAACGTAGCTGAATTACTTGAAGTGGCCACTAGTCCGGAGCGCTTAGGGCTTGAGATGACATGGCAAAAAACTACGTGGGGGGCGTCAGTATGGCGAGCGGCACGAGCAGCCTACGAATACTCTTGTGCACATGTAACACCACGCCAGATACGTGCGTATGCTTTAGGGTTAAGCAGGTTGGCTGCAACATCGACCCAATCGTAATAATCTCAACCGAAAAAGGAGAGAATCATGAATAAGAGTCTGTCAGATCCGAAGGAAACCGCTGAGAAGTTCCTAAACTTCCTACGCCAATTAAAGAATGATCGCGGTGCGATGGCTGACCTGCGACGCGCGCTTACTCCGATACAGCGATATAGAGCCTGGCCTGTGCTTGCACGCTTCGGTGGAATTAATAAACCTCGGTTCGAGATTATTGCCGGTTTGTATGCACATCATCCAGAGGAAACGAGCACCGGCAACCTTGGTACAACGTGTAGGCAGCTTAGTGGCGAATATCACAGCTTTGAGGGACGCTTCCGTCGCCTTCTATGTTGTGACCGTGAGGATATCTACGGACATATTAGACCAATTGTGCTTGCAGCCGCTTCCAAGGGGATTCGCATTAACTATAAGCAGCTCTTTACTGATCTTTCGTACTGGGGCGATAGTGTAAAGGCACGGTGGGCAACGGAATTCTGGGGTGCTCCAACTCAAGAAGTAGTGCCAGCCGGAGTAGAGGACCAACCATGACTCATTTAGCCCAAATAAACCTCGATTTTGCAACGGTTGCGCATCTACAAATTCGTGATGCCTATGACTGGCATCAGAGAGTCTGGCAATGCTTTCCTGGTAGGGACGGTAAGCAACGGGATTTCCTGACACGTCTAGATACACGGCCTGAGGGTTTCCGTTTGCTGATCGTATCTCCTATAAATCCTGTGCGCCCCGACTGGTGCCCTCAAGACTCTGAACATTGGAAAGTCAGACCAATACCCGATGATTATTTTAAACGTCGGTGTTATGCATTCCAGCTTTGTGCCAATCCAACCAAGAAAATTGCCGTACAGAACGCCGATGGCAGCCGTAAGAAAAACGGTCGACGAGTACCATTAAGCAACCGTGTAGAACTGTTATCATGGATCACGAGGAAGGGCAAACAAGGCGGTTTTACAGTCGATGACGAAACCTTGCACACTTTTTCTCACGGCCGTGAGTACTTCTCAAAGAACGGTATTCGTGGTTTACATAGCGCCGTTGAGTTTGAGGGGGTGTTGACCGTGATTGATTCTAAGAGATTTTGCGAAGTCTTTAAACGTGGCATCGGCCCAGCAAAGGCTTTCGGCTTCGGTTTATTAGTCATCGCGCCAATTGCTTGAACCTATTGATGTTGTCGAAAGGAGATACCTATGAAATTAATCGAACTCCACATCCTGCAGTCATTCCCCGTGTCGTGCCTGAATCGCGACGATGTAGGAGCACCCAAAACAGCTGTATTCGGTGGTGTTAACCGCGCTCGCATTTCCAGCCAGTGCCTGAAAAGAGCGGTTCGTGAACAAGCTCAAGCAACGTCGCCAGAATTGTTCGCTGGTAATCGCAGCCGGCTAATCATCAACCCTTTAGCTGAAGCTCTAAAGCAATATGGCGTGCTTGATGAAAAAGCCACCGAAGTCGCCAAGCAGATTGGGGACTACCTAGCAACAACCGATAAGAAAGCAGAGAAGAACGGTGAGCTCAAGGTTAAAACCCTGATGTTCCTATCCCCTGCCGAAATAGACATAGTCGCCAAAACTCTGGCGGACATCCTAGCTGCAGATCCTAAAGCCAAGGAGCTTGAAAAAGCGGTCGCTAAAGCCTGCAAGTCGGCAGCGCTGAAAGATGCTGCCGATATCGCTATTTTTGGTCGAATGGTTGCGAGTGACCATTCACTAACGTTGGAGGGTGCAGGATTATTCAGCCATGCGCTTTCCACTCATAAAGCAGCCAACGATATTGATTTCTTTTCAGCAGTCGATGATCTGCAGGGGACAGAGGAAGCCGGTGCTGGTATGACGGGAATCCTGGAGTTCAACTCCGGTACTTTCTACCACTATGCTGGGCTGAACCTCGACCTGCTGGTAGATAAAGATCATCTTGAAGTTTTGTCTAGCGAGGATCTCAAGAATGTTGTAGATACGTTCTTGCGTGCTACCATCCTTGCAGTGCCCAGTGCGCGCAAGAACTCGATGAATGCAAATACGTTACCCGGTTATGTTCTTGGTCTGGTTAAGGAGACAGGCCAGCCCCTGCAGTTGATCAATGCTTTCGAGAATCCTGTCCCCAACAAGAGTGGTCTGATGGATGACTCTATTGCAAGACTTAAACACCACCATGATCAACTTAAGAAGACTTGGGGTATCAAACCGTCTGTGGAAGCAAGCATACCAGACAAGTCCCTAGATGTGTTCTGTAAGGAGATAATTAGCCATGTCGTCTAAGGTTGTATATCTTACGCTGCTACTTGATGCCCCGCTGCAGTCATGGGGTTTCGCTAGCCGATTCCAACGACGCACGACGGGATTACACCCAACTAAGAGCGGCGTCATTGGAATGATATCTGCAGCCATGGGCCTAGCTAAGGGCTCACAAAAGGAGTCTGAGATCCTACCGCAGCTGCTTCGTTTGCCAATGACCAGCATTGTTATTCCCGGCCACAAGCAATCAACGTGGCAGGATAACGCGGAAGATCTGCCGTTACGACGAATGGAAGACTTCCATACTGTCCAGCATACACGCCGTGCAAGCGGAACTATAAATAGAGATGCAGTTATTACCCGCCGCCAATACCTGCTTGACGCGCATTTCGGTGTGATTCTGGAAGGTGATAGTGTCTTGCTGGAGCAAGTTGCCAGCGCTCTACTGGATCCACAGTGGGGAGTCTGGTTTGGTCGGAAGAATTGCATCCCGGCCGCTCCTATCTACCGAGGTCTGTTCACCACACAAAACGAGGCCTTACGGCTTTTGATAGATGATGTGCCACTAGAATACCTTACTGTAGTTACCGAAGTTGATCGATTTGACGAAGGTACAGACTCAATCCCCGATCAACCTATCAGCTTTGGTGATGATAAGAGCAGTGGTCCTGATGCCCGTCGTTTTGCCGTTCGCCGTGTAAAGATCCAACCAGGTATTAGGCTTCCAGCAAAGGAGTAAGCCTTGCCTATCTTCGAAAAACCGCCAATAGAATCACTCTCGCCGGCTAAAGACCGGTGGACGCCTATTTATTTGGAACACGGACGGCTGGAAGTGGATGATTCCAGTATCAAGTGGGTTGGCGCTGATCGCATGGTATACCGACTACCTGTTGCAACCATATCAGCCGTGATGCTTGGCCCTGGAACAACAGTAACGCACGCCGCGATGAAAGCCTGTGCGGATTCGAACACACCAATCTGTTGGGTCGGCGAAGACGGCATGCGTTTCTACGCATTTGGCATCACGCCCAATCATGACAATTCGACATCTCGAAAACATGCCGCTGCTTGGGCTGATAAGAAGAAGAGGGTGGTAATTGCCCACCGTATGTTTTCACAGCGCTTCCCCGACATTGATGTGACCCAATACGGCATCAAAGAACTCCGGGGAATGGAAGGATTGCGGGTGCGCGCTAAATATGCCGAACTTGGCCAACAGTATGGCGTTACCTGGAAACGCCGGGACTACGACAAGACCAATTGGAATCTAGCTGATAACATCAATCGTGCGCTCTCCGCTGCCAATGCAAGCCTCTACGCTGTATGTACTGCAGTAGTCTGCTCGCTCGGCTATGTTCCCTCACTCGGTATCGTCCATGACGCTGGCACACTGCCATTCATATATGATGTTGCCGATCTCTATAAAGAGATCACGTCATTTCCTGCCGCATTTCAAGCTGTTCATCAGAATCCTAACGATAGAGGGCAACTGGTTCGCGCACTTCTAAAGGAGCGTATAGAAGGCGAGCGCCTACTTAAAAGGATGCCAAAAGATTTGGAGGAGTTGTTCGGATGACCGTTATCGTTGCAAAAGATACACCTGATGCTATCCGAGGTATGCTTAAGCGCTGGTTTATAGAGCCTCGTCCCAACGTTTTTGTTGGCACACTTAATCGCCGCACACACGAAAAAACAATCGAGTACATCAAACGTAATGCCGGAGATATTGGCTTACTTATCATCAGTAGCTACCCTAACTGCCAAGGTTATAAAATCGAGTCATGTGGCCCGACTGACCGCAAAGGTATTGAGGTTGCAGGCTTGTGGCTCGTTGCAGAGAAATGGGAGGAGCCGGAAACAGTTTAGTCAATATGTTGTAGAGTGAGAAATGAACTGCTACAACATGGCAGGGTTTTCCCCACACGCGTGGGGATGGTCCGTTCTTAGTAGCTACCAGGGATTGAATGTAATTGTTTTCCCCACACGCGTGGGGATGGTCCGGGACACACTTAAAAATGCTACAGAGGGTCTTTGTTTTCCCCACACGCGTGGGGATGGTCCGTATAGGAGGGGTTAAGGATGAATAAATACAAAGTTTTCCCCACACGCGTGGGGATGGTCCGTTCTAATTCCTCACCCGTGCTTTCCTCTATTTGTTTTCCCCACACGCGTGGGGATGGTCCGGCAAGCAAGCATTGTATGACTGCCTAACAGAAGTTTTCCCCACACGCGTGGGGATGGTCCGATGTAGCCGCCGGACAACTGTTAGGATTGATGGTTTTCCCCACACGCGTGGGGATGGTCCGTTCAGAGATGTTTACAAAACTCATGTTAAATAGTTTTCCCCACACGCGTGGGGATGGTCCGTACTTTCATGGAGTCCTGTGGCAAGTCGTTTGGTTTTCCCCACACGCGTGGGGATGGTCCGTTCTAATTCCTCACCCGTGTCTTCCTCAAGTTGTTTTCCCCACACGCGTGGGGATGGTCCGAAGCAGGGGAGTCATTTGTTTGATATAGGGCAGTTTTCCCCACACGCGTGGGGATGGTCCGGGTCTGCAACCAATCATACAACCGCTCATGCCGTTTTCCCCACACGCGTGGGGATGGTCCGAGTCTGTAGACTTGTACCACTTTTTCTATATAGTTTTCCCCACACGCGTGGGGATGGTCCGTACCGGATTCTCTTTTAGTACCAGATCAAGCGGTTTTCCCCACACGCGTGGGGATGGTCCGAGATCTGTTGAATTCAAACAACACTCTTGCCTGTTTTCCCCACACGCGTGGGGATGGTCCGGATTTTCTTAACAGCCGCATCCTCGAATATAAGTTTTCCCCACACGCGTGGGGATGGTCCGAGCTTTTAGAGCTTCAAGATCATCCATTGTGAGTTTTCCCCACACGCGTGGGGATGGTCCGCCTCCAGGAAGAGAACACGCGCTTGCATGATGGTTTTCCCCACACGCGTGGGGATGGTCCGAGCTTTTAGAGCTTCAAGATCATCCATTGTGAGTTTTCCCCACACGCGTGGGGATGGTCCGGCATCTGTATTCGAGAGCCCTATAGCCCTCGTGTTTTCCCCACACGCGTGGGGATGGTCCGGGTGTCCTGTCTTACAACGCTATGATCAAAGCGTTTTCCCCACACGCGTGGGGATGGTCCGCTGTTCATCTCTTTCTTTAACCAAGGCTACTTGTTTTCCCCACACGCGTGGGGATGGTCCGTCCAGATCGTACATTTCGGCCATTGAGAATGGGTTTTCCCCACACGCGTGGGGATGGTCCGAATACTGGGATATGTGTGTGCATAATGACTATGTTTTCCCCACACGCGTGGGGATGGTCCTTCTCTTGCATCTGCCTATCCAACGAGATTGCCGTTTTCCCCACACGCGTGTGGATGGTTCAAATCTGGCTAGGATCCATCTAAGCTTAACTAAATCCCCTTTGGTTAGCCGACCTAAAGGTCGGCGGCTACATTATTATTTCGTACGAGCGAGGCCGAGAGTCGAGCGGCGATTTCCACGCTGGGGAAATCGACCGCGTCTTTTAGAGTGGATACAACCGGCGGGCTTTTTCTAATTTATAAGACGCGAGCACTCACTTATATAACAAAAGGGGCCGCCTCCCGGCAACCCCTTCAGTGCTTCTTGAGAGGGCCGACAATCAAGGTCGGCTGCTACATACGTTGTCTTCTATACATCTTGTGCTTGGGGAGGTTGAAGAATTCTTCGAGCGAGAATCTTTAGCGAGAAGAATTACTTCAACCTCGCCCAGGCACACACTTTTTATATTGTTTTGCCTGATGCTTTTGCTTTGTTTTCTTCTGTGTCGGTTTCCCAACGATCCTTGAGCGATTCCATGACGATCGGCATCGTCGTGTATTCCATATCGTCAAGCGGTAGGCGGTGCGGCTCGAACGGGCCGTGGGCTTTCAGATAATCCGCCATCTCGTTCGCTATCTGGCGGGCTCTGTCGTAACTTACGTCCGCGAACATGTCGCGTGGTCCCACCAGTTTCCCGTCTTTCAGCTGGAAGCCGAGAGCCACTACCCGCGGGGGTCCATCGAACCTGGTCGGGTGGTCATCTTTCATGCTGACCGGCATCAACGGACCATGGTGAGAACCCCTCATCCATCCGGCTACGAGGTGCGGGAACGCGAACGGGTTTACGACCTCGCCGACTGCCGGAAGGCCCGACTGACAGCGAACAGCCATAACGGGGTCGTCTTTACCGACATACTTGCCGGCTATGAACGACAATCTTTGAGTCGACGTGACCGCGGCTATCTCACCAGTCTTCTTTGAATAGACATGTTTGATGACGAAACGGCCCGGAGCGCCGATGAAGGCGAGCATCTGGTAAAGCTCGGACGGGCAGTCGAAAGTGACTTTCTTTGCTTCTTTCAGGTCGTCCACCTGTATATTGAATCCCTGGTACATATTCGAGTCTATGACAAGGCCGGCCGTATTGAACGGATCGCAGAACATCTTGTAAAGCGGCATATTCCACGCGCCGGGTTCTGTCTTATCAGCAAGAAAGCATATGATCGGTTCGCTCTGGCGCTCGACGAACTCCATCTCGGCATAGCCGGGACCCATACCCCGTAGATTGCCTGAAAAGGCGTCGCTTAAAATGTCCTGGCCCGCGCCGTATAAGCCCAGCGAGTGAGCGAGGTCGGTCATATCCAAAAAAGCGTCCCATGTAAACTTGTGGATCTCCTCGTTTCCCGGCCCTTTCTTGTGCGTCAAGATAAAAGCGTGATCATCTCCGCAATGACCGCAGAAATAGTCGATAATGATGCCGTTTTTCTTTGCTTTGGCCGCGTGCTCCTCCGCTTTCTCAATAAGAGCCGGGTGAACCGCCGAATGTCCGACAAAACCGCCGACGTCAGCCTTGATGATACTTAGCGTGATCTTCTCTCCCATGACTTTAAAGACCTCCTTCGTCTATGATACGTGGTTTTTAGAGTAGAACTTTTTAATTATAGCACTAGACAATGAAATCTCAAGACGTCGCCCCTCCACTTCCATTTGCTTAAGCGGGCTCTTTTCAATAAACTAATGTGAGCATGACTGAAAAAGAAACCGCGTGGCACGCAATATCCGACCAAGCTGTCATCAAGAAACTTAAAACAAATAAAAACAAGGGGCTGGCGCCGGAAGAGGTTTCGTCACGCCTTCTTTCATTGGGTTATAACGAACTCCCTGAAAAGAAAAGAACACCCCTCATCATCCGGTTTCTTTCGCAGTTCAACGACTTCATGACATGGGTCCTGATAGCCGCCGTATTGGTCTCCATCTTTGCCTTGAGGGAAACGCTTGACGCCGTAGTGATCGCCCTGATCGTCGTAGCCAACGCTGTGTTGAGCTTTATCCAGGAAGGCCGTGCCGAGCGCGCGATAGGCGCTTTACGGAACCTGACGGCTCCGACGGCGTTTGCGATCCGGAACGGCAGTGAAGACAAGGTGATGGCCAGGGAGCTCGTACCGGGTGATATAGTCATCCTCGAAGCAGGAGCCCGCATTCCCGCGGACGCCCGCCTCATCGAAACCGCGAACCTTTTAGTCAATGAGGCCATTCTGACCGGCGAATCCATGCCTGCTAGTAAAAATACCCACGCAATCGACAAAAACGTGTCCATACTCGATCGCAACAACATGGTCTACATGGGGACCACTATAGCCGCAGGGCGCGGCAAGGCATGCGTCGTCGCAACCGGCCCGGCTTCGGAGATGGGTAAGATCGCCGAGCTTGTCCAGGAACCGCAGGATAGGACAACACCCCTACAACGGGAGCTGCATGATGTAGGTAAGAGGATAGCCATTATATGCCTGATCATTGCGATATTCGTGTTCGGGCTCGGTGTGTTGAGAGGAAATCCGTGGCAGTTGATGTTCCTGGCGGGTGTAAGCCTCGCCGTCGCCGCCATTCCTGAAGGATTGCCCGCGGTCGTCACCATCACCTTGGCGCTGGGCCTGGAACGCATGGCGAAAAAGAATGCCATCGTCCGGCGCTTACCGGCAGTGGAAACGCTGGGAGCGGCAACAGTCATATGTACCGACAAAACAGGCACCCTGACCAGGAACGAGATGCGCATCGGCGTGATCTTCGTCGGCAACGACCGTTTCAAGCTCGAGGATGGCAGGCTGTCCGATGATCTTGACGCCCGCCTGACTCGTCTGCTCATAATCGGAGCCCTCGTCAACGATTCAAGGAAGGGCGCGGAGGACGTATATATAGGCGATCCTACCGAAATAGCCCTGCTTGTCGGAGCGGAAGCTAACCGTATCAGCAAGCAGCAGCTAAATATGTTGTTCCCCAGAGTTGCTGAGATCCCCTTCGATTCCGACAGAAAGATGATGACGACCGTCCATGAACTCCGGAGCCAGGAAGCAGTCAGGTCGGGAGATGAAGATGAGAGTGGAATGGTGGATAAGTATCCCCTTGTCGCATATACGAAAGGGGCACCGGAACTGGTTTTAGATAAATGTACGCACATCTTCACCGGAGACAAGGTCGTTGCTTTGACCGGGGCCAAGAAAAAAGCGATCTTGAAGAAGAACATGGAACTGGCTGAAGAAGCTTTTCGCATGCTTGCCTTTGCATACAGGCCGCTCGGCATGCCAGTACCGGGTACCGATTACACAGCTCTAGACTCCGCTGAAACCGAGAGAGACATGATCTTCGTCGGTCTGGCAGGACTTATCGATCCTCCGAGGCCGGAAGTCTACACGGCTATTCGGGAATGTAAAGACGCCCTGATCCAGGTGGCGATGGTCACAGGTGACCACCGGACGACGGCCGAAGCTATCGGCCGGGAGCTGGACCTACTAACTGAGGGAAAGCAGATTATATCATCAGACACTTTAAAGACCCTGTCCGATAGGGAGCTTAAAAAGATGGCCGGCGATATCGCCATCTATGCTCGCGTATCGGCTGAGGACAAGATAAGGATAATCGACGCGCTGCGCGCACGCGGCAATATCATAGCGATGACCGGCGACGGTGTGAACGACGCGCCCGCTATAAGACGGGCTGACATCGGAGTCTCCATGGGGCGGGTCGGGGCCGATGTTACGCGTGAAGCATCCGACCTGGTCTTAACAGATGATAACTTCGCTACGATCGTCACCGCGATCCGTGAGGGACGCGTCATATTCGATAACCTGAAGAAATTCATATACTTCTTGCTATCGTGTAATATCAGCGAGGTGCTGATAATGTTGCTCGTCATGCTTGTCAGCCGTCATCCGCCATTGTGGCCGGTACAGCTACTATGGATAAACCTTGTGACCGACGGCCTGCCCGCGCTTGCCCTGGGTGTCGACATCGCGGAACCGGGCATAATGAAGAGGGCGCCGCGTGAACCAACAGAAAAGATCCTGTCTTTGGGAAACCAGCTCAATCTTTTATGGCAGGGCTTGCTGATGACAGCCGGGGCGATCTCTGCGTATGTCCTGGCTTTATACGTGTTAGGCAGGGACCTGGACGGCGCGCGGACGGTCCTTTTCGCGACGCTCGTTTTCGTCCAGCTTTTTCATACCTTCAACTCGAGAAGCGAATCAAAATCCGCGCTCTCAATGGGCTTGTTCAGTAATAAATATCTTCTCGGAGCCCTTATCATATCGGCGGCACTGCAGCTGGCAGTTATCTATGTCCCTGTTCTACAACCTTTCTTCAGGACTGAATCCCTTTTCTTAAGAGACTGGGGTGTCGTGTTCGTGTGTGCCTTTATCCCAGTCCTGCTGATCGAGAGTGTCAAACAGATGAAGGTCGGCTGGAACGAAAAAGCTGCTTAGTAGTGCACTATTACGGGGGTGCCGACGGGTGCCCAGCCGAATATGTATTCCGCGTTGCTTACGGTCACATTGACACATCCGTGCGACCTCACATGCCCGAATTCATCATGCCAGTAGGCGCCATGTATCGAATATCCTCCATAAAACCATAGGACAAACGGCACGTCGGGGATATAGTAGAACTCGACAGCTTCCGGTGTGGTCCCCATCGGCGTGATCCTGTCTTTTGAATAGACCCTGAACTCGCCGGTCGGGGTATCATAGCCGGGTTTGCCAGACGAGATCAGACATGTGAAAACAGGCGTACCGCCTTCCAGTAGTGTCAACGTCTGCGCGCTCAGGTTGATGTCTATCGCTTTATAAGTACCTGTCGTAAAGATACTTGCCTTATCTCCTTCGACATAACTCCCACTGGCGCCCTTCAACCCGTCCGGCCCGCTCTTGATCGTGACCGTCACGTCCGTTTCAAAGTCCCAGGGAGTCGCCGGGATGAATTGAAGTTGGTTCGGTGACTGCCATGTCAGATCGCCGGGTACTGGAGGATCCGTTAGAAATATATTGTTACCCGCCACTATCTGCGGATTCGTAACGGCCTCTCCGAAAGTCACTATGATCCCGGTCGAACGGCTGACACCGCGGCTCCCATATCCGGGGTCGAACTCCACGCCCAAAGGTGTGGTCGTTGCGACTTTCTGCATGAATCCGGGGTTGTGCTTCTTGAGATGAAAACCGTTTACCCCGATAGCGTCCGTGATCTTCAAGTCGTATTGCTGCCCCTGGACGTAGTTCCTGATCGTCACCTTGCTGACTTCGCCACCCTTATCGAGCTCTCCAAAACTGTCGAGCTCGGGAGGCAATTCATATTTGAACGCCTTTAGCGGGATATTCCACTTGATCTCTATGGCCGCACCCTTCTTTACCACGATCGGCGACTCCGATATAAGGGGTTTTGGTGTTGTCGCCGTAAGGAAGACAAGGGTCTTTTCAATGGTCTTGCCGTTGTAGCCCTTGACGATGATGTCTACGATGTATCTGGTGTCGGTCTCGAGTTTCCTATTACCGTTTACGAACAGCATTCCGGAGTGATCTATGTTTGCTTTTACCGGGGCTCCATTTGCCCTTACATCCAGTTTCAGAAGCTTGGTACCCATCCCGCCTATTTCTATTTCAACGCCGCGTCCGGGCGAGACTTCCATCGCGTAATTAGCCGGTGTGCTGGTTATATACGGCGTGACGGAGCAACCCCCGAAAACAAGGAGTGACGGGACAAATAAGAGTGTTAGGATGACAAAAAACTTTGTAATAACTTTCATATGTCCTCTAAGCTCGTCTGTTAACTTAATTATAGAGGGTTTATCGGAAGAAAGGGAACTGACGTTTAGGTCACTAGAAGAGTCTTTCTCTTAGATTGCTTCGGCTGTTCTAACGAACAGCCTCGCAACGACAACTTTGGTTGTCGGGTCGGCGGCTACAAATGCTTCATCACTTTTTTTCCTGCGGTTCTTTCTTCCTCCTTCCTCTCTTCTGCGCTAATAATGCACTATGACAGGGGTGTTCACAGGCGCCCAATCATATATCCAGCCGGCGTTACTGACCGAAACATTGACGCATCCGTGAGATCGAGGGTATCCGTAAGAGTCGCTCCAGTAACAACCGTGAATGGCGTGGCCGCCATAGAACCAGTTGACATAGGGCACATCCGTCACAAGATATGTCTCTCCCATATCAGGCGTATTGCGCATGTCCGTATACCGT
This sequence comes from Actinomycetota bacterium, assembly GCA_020052375.1. GTDB lineage: Bacteria > Actinomycetota > JAHEXW01 > JAHEXW01 > JAGVPG01 > JAGVPG01. The sequence goes on from JAGVPG010000002.1 coordinate 62,033, forward strand.
TCTTTGTCGTATATCCTGTAATTACCCGCGGGCGTGCTGTAACCTGACTTCCCGGTAGCGCACAGGCACGAAAACACCTCGACGCCTTCCTCATAGCAGACAATAGTCTGGTTGCTTAGATCTATGTCGATCAGTTTAAGGGGAGCCGTTTCGAAGGATGTCGTATAAGTCCTATTGATATAGTTGCCGCTTGCCCCCACCAAGCTGCTCGTTCCACGTTTGAGCGAGACTTTGACTTCCTGGTCATAGTCCCATTTGCCCTTCGGCACGAATTTGAACTGGTTCGCCGATAGCCAGGCGATGTCACCGTCCATCTCCGGCTCGACTGAAAGGGCCTTTACCGCGTTTTCGGGATTCGCGATATCTTCGTTGAACGTTACTGTGATCTCGGTACCCCTTGGCACCCTGATAGAACCTTCCGGGGGGCTTATTTCGATACCCAGGGGACTGGTGGTCGCGATCTTCTGCACATAACCGCCCGGGACCGGTCTCATGCGTTTACCGGACACCGAGGTCGCATCCTTTATTTTAAGGTCTATGTATTGTTCCTGTTCATAGTTTACGAGCCTGATCATGCAGGTCGTACAATCCCCGTTATAAGAGACTCTGCTCTGAACGCCCGGCGGCAGTTCATATGTGATCCCTCTTACCGGCATGTTCCATTTGATGACTATGCCCTCGTCGTACCTTACGCGTCTTTCCACCGGAGATATCTCCGGGATGGGTGTTCTGTAAGTCTGAAACGTAAACCGCCGGTAGGCGTGCCTGTCTTGGATTCCGGCCAGCCATACTTTGACCTCGTATAATGTATTGGTATCCAGCGTTTTCTTCTTGTTTATCTGGAGGTATCCGTCTTCATCGACCCCGACAGTCGCCGGCTGTTTTTGCGCGGTCGCTTCCAGTTTCTCGATCCGCGCGCCGATACCGCTCGTCACGAGACGAGCACCATCGACCGGGTCTACTTCGTTTGAGTTCTTAGTTACTATAAGTCTGGCAGAAGGTCCTATCAGGTCACATCCACTGATGAAGCCCGTTAGCGCGAGGATCAGTATCAAGGGACCGGTTGTTAATAGGAGTTTCAAACGCAATTGCATATTCTCATCCACCGAAAGAGCTTTAAGTTTATACTAAGGACATTCTATCGCAAGTCTCGTGACTATCTCAAGCTAGAAGATCTCTGTTCCGCAATAAGGACAGGTCGCTTTCAGTTTACCGCCGACATCGACCTGCGCATTGCAGTTCGGACATGGTTTGAGGTATGGAAACGTGGGTTTTTCATCTTTTTTTTCCGGCACAGGGTCAAACGGTTTATCTATATCCTCGGCGCCCTCGATTATCCCGTCCACGTTAAAAGCGGATAGGAATCTGTCGCTCATGGCCGCCCCTAAACATATTTCCGAACCGCACGCGTCGCACTTCTTCGTGCCTCTCGGGGTCGTCTTAAGAACACTACCGCATGCCGGACAGTTGGCTTTTTCTATATCCATGTCCGTCCGCGGGTAAACAGTCTGTTCGTCCCAGTTGATATACCCGGTGAACAGCTTCTTCGTGACCAGATGGCGGACCCGCTCGCGTGCTTCTTGTTCCGAGACGCCCAGTCCATCCCCGATCTCGGCAAAACTCATCTCCCGTCGCCTTGTTAGTAGTTGAAGTAGCTTCTGATCCCTGTTCATCGACCTCTCCCTTCAGTCCTAATGTCGGCAAACACACCCCCATCCTTGAACAACGAACAGTGAACAGGGTGAATGAAGAGCAAGTCGCGAGCAGCAAGTAGTGAATGGTGAAAAGGTGGATCAATACTTGCTCTTATTAACCTTATTCTCACTGTTCTCTTATTCTCTTTGTTTACCTATCATACATGGGAGCAGGAGGACATTGTTCATAAGAGCGACTTTTAGAAGCGACCTTGGGCTTTGTGAGTAATCTGCCAGGTCGGTGGATATGCTTTTCTCTTAGTTTGCTTCGTCACGCTGGCAACCATTGTTCCTCGCAACGACACCGTTTGCCTGTGCTTTTTACCTTTTTCTAAACAATGTGCATTGTGCAAGCAGGAGACGAAAAACAACACATTATACATACTGTGTCCGGGGAGGTTGAAGAATTCTTCGAGCGTGACTAAAACAAGTACAAACGAGGTCTAAGCGAGAAGATTTGCTTCAACCTAGCCCGGGCACACACTTTTCTTGTCTTTCGCCGACTGCGAGGACTCACTTTTTACTTGCTACATGAAGATCTCGCTGCCGCAGTAGGGGCACTTCACTGTGCCTTTGCCTGCAAGCTCAAGTTCTCCGCCGCAGTTGGGGCATTTGTGCTGGGGTATGTCTTTGGCTTCTTGGGATTGGATGATCCCGCCCTGCCAGTCCACATAGCCGGTAAAAAGTCGCTTGCCTACAAGGTCATAGATATAGGCTATTGCCTGGTCACGTGTTATATTAAGCTCATATGCCACGTCCGCGATCCGTAGCTTGCCTCGCGTTTCGATCATGTTGAGGATCTTCTGTTCTTTTTCGACTTCGAAGCTTACTTGCTCTTCTTTCTTTCCGCTGATCACAAAGTACATACCCGCGCCGGCTATAAGTAATGCGAGCAGAATGGCCGGACCCTCGCATATCATGAAACCGCCTGCCTTCAACGTTCCGTTCAGGAGGTTGGGCAACAACATCACAGCGGGAACAACAGCCAGGGCGACCGAAAAGACTATCAAGATAACGCCGATCAATTTACCACGAACCGGAACCACCCCCGCCGCCTCCGCCGCCGCTGAAACCGCCTCCGCCGCCAAAGCCGCCGCCTCCGCCGTCCGAGCTGGGTTGCGACGTCAAAACGGTGGCCGCTTCGTTAAGCGTCGAAACAAGGCCGTCGTTCATCTGATTCAAGTCGAAATCTCCCAACGGTCCTGATGAAACATCCCCTGTAGGCATCGCCTGCCCGGGGTTTTCGTTGTTCCAAGTGCGTTCAGCCCAGTCCCTGTCCGGATATCCGGGGTACCAGTAAGGAGCGAACCATATCGGCGGCATCACGCTTTCACTGGCAAATGCCTGGGTAAAAACCCGTTCGAGTTTGAACGCCACGGCGTAGGGCATATATCTTTCGAATATCTCCTGCGCATTCCCTGTTTTCCCGTATTTCTGAATGTTCTCGAGATAAACACGGAATGCCGTCCATCTGGCGTTGGCTTCGGCTCCCTTTTTAGTCTTCCGCGGCATGAGATACCCGAAGACTATTATGATCCCGCCGCAGATGGCAGCCGCGATCGGCGGTGAAAAGAGGATGATGTTCTTAACACCCTCAACAGCGCCGATAAAATAGTCGCTGATCACACCGATCGAACAGCATGCAAGCAACCCGCCGAACAGTACAACAGCCAATCCAAGGATCAAGAAGCGCCGCTTGATCACGGCCGGGGCTGTCTTGTAATAACCCATGTTGATGGATTCCTGTCCGATCATCTTCTTGATCTGTGGGATCTTGCTATAGAAGACGTTCTTGAAAGACGACAGGGATGCGGTCTGGCTGCCGGCGAAGAGATCGTTGATAAGCTGCAGTTCAAACGCTTTCAGATCTCCTTTATCACCCAGCCATTCGAACAGCGTATCATCAGGTCTCTTCCAGAACTTCAGATATCCCCGCCTGGCGAGATCTACTAGCGTCGCGTTTATATCCTTGACCTCAGTCTCTTCATAGACCACCTCACTGACAACAGCCGGAGGCGTATCATCCGGAGGCTCCGTTAAATACTCCGCCACCTGGGGTATATCTGCGTCCTTCCCCCATTTCCACCAGGTCACAAGCATTATGAGAAAAACAAACACGACCAAAAGAACGCTTATGCCCAGAGAGAGGATCATTCCCCAGCGCTCGCGCGTACGCCTTGCTTCAACATCTTTTTGATGCGCAAGGAGTTGTTTATCGACCGTTACATAGCCTTTCGGAAACTCGACACCCGCCCAGAAATGAGTATTCGGACCGAGATCCGTGCCGCTAAATCGCACCGTGCGTTTATCTGTCTGCTCTTTTTTTAAGTCCTGTCCGTCGGCATCAAGGCCGATCTGATCCTCTTTCAGTGTTATGTCTTCAGGAAGATGGATCGTGACGGACACCGCATCGATCGGTTTGTCTCTTTGCTCCGATATAGCTTTCCACTCTACGCGGTCGCTTTTATCATAGTAATAAAAACCACCTGTGACCTTGTAAGAAATGGAGAATGTCTTTTCTTCGTTCACCGCTCGGAACGAATATAGTATTTCAATATAGCTGGCGCCGTACCTGTAATCGGCTGCCTGGAAGATGCCGGGGTTGTTCACGGAGCCCCTTATCACGGTTCCCGGTATATAGGCCACCCCGTTCTCTGAGACCCTGATGTCCGAGAAACCCAGTACGTTGTCGCCGTAATAGATATCCCTGTAACTACCCGTAAAATCCCCGTCGAACTTCTGTGTAAGCGTCTCAACGACATTGAGTGTCGAGTCCTTGTTCACAGTCACATCGACGTCCCATTTTGTGTAGCGGTAGTCCTTGGCCAGTGCTGTCGACGTGGGATATAAGGAAAGACAGAGAGCTATGACGGTTATGAATAAAGCGGTCTTTACCCGCGAACTCATTTTTTCTGCTCTCCCGCCAGGGATGTCCCGTCGTCAGGACAGAACTTCGAACCTGCCGGCCAATCCTTACCGCATTTCGGGCATTTTACGGTCTCTGCCAGGTTTATGCCGCAATTAGGACAGAATTTTGAGTCGGCCGGTATATCGTTCTTGCAGTTATGACATCTTATCTTCGGTTGCGCGCCTTGCTGCATCGCCTGACCGATCATTCCCGGCATCATCATGCCTAGTCCGGCTCCCATGCCAAGACCCATCCCTGCCGTCGCCGTTTCACCTGCGCCGCCTCCGCCACCGGCTCCACCGCCTTGCTGAGCGATGTCGCCCATGGCTCGCGCGGCCTTGAACTGCATATATTGAGCCATTCCGCCGACCGCTTCCATGCCGCTTCTCTCGTCGATGACTTTTTGTACTTCTTCCGGCGGTGTTATCGCGTTGATCACGAAATCGACCGTTTCCAGACCATACTGAGCAAAATCATCCTTGACCCGCGCCTTCAGTCCCGCGGAAAGCTCGTCATAGTAACGCGGCAGGTCAAGCAGCGAATCCAGGGTGCTTCCCAGTAGATCGTTCAGACGCCCGACGATAAAACCGCGAAGGAAATCCTGTATATCGCTTGTATGGTATATACCCTGCGTGGCGACGATCTTGTTGACGAACAATTGCGCGTCGGTGATCTGTATCGAAAACATGCCGTGCGCTCGAAGCCGGATCATCTTGAACTCACTGTCCCTGAATACTATGGGTTCCGCGGTCCCCCATTTCTGGTTGGTAAAGACCTGGCGGCTGACAAAGTAGACCTCCGCCCTGAACGGACTGTCCCCGAACAGCGGGTCAGCGACCATTGCCGTGAGGATCGGTATGTTCAAGGTCGTGATCGTGTGCCTTCCCGGACCGAATACATCCAACGCTTTGCCGTCGCGGAAGAACACTGCCCACTGGTTCTCCCTGACAATCAGCTGAGCCCCCCATTTGATGGCGGCAGAACCCTCCTCCGGATATCTGTGGCACATCGATTGGCCCGTTTGGTCTAAATATTCGATAAGATCGATGATTGGCATCTATCGCACCCCCATAATGACTTTTTCTCTCTCGTCAAAGCGACTGTCAAGTTCCTCGATCGCTTTGTCCAGGTCGGCTAAGGCTTGTGTCTTGTCTCCCATTGAAGACAGCTTGCTCCCAGCATCCTTGATCTGCTTGACAAGCGCTGCGAGCGAAAGGTCGAATTGATATAGCATGTCAAGCTCCTGCTCTTGTATCTTAAAAGCGTCGAAGAAACCGGCATATCCGTAGTCCGCCAGGCGTATTCTATCGGCAACCGTGCGGAGCTTCCGCTCCACCCGGTCGATATCCGCCAACGCTTCAAGCTTTCCTTCACCGGTCAGGCTGAGCGCCAGCTTTCCGACATCCGAGACCGCCGTTCTTAATTCCGCGTAGAGAAAATCCCTGTTCTGCTTATCGGCGTCCCTGCGTTTCTCCTGTTGCTGGTACTGACTGTAACCAGGTATCATACCCGCCAGCTGTTCTAGAATGCGGCGACGCTCTTCGATCTTCGCTTGCATGTCATTCATAGATTGCCTCCCCCGTTTTAGGTGGTCAGGTTACGTTTATCATATAAGAGGATGTATATGATGTAAAGGAAATAAAGGAGTTAGGGGATGTATAGGAGATTAACTCTTAGGGCGAAGGACTGCCGACGCGGTCATAACGAAATACACTGCCGTGCCTAACAGGAAAAATGTCAAGAAGCCGATCTTCGCCAGGCTGGGGCTTGATTGAAAGACAACAAAGGCGACTAGCGGTAAGACAAGGAAGACGGATAAAAAATAGATCAGGGTCCGACGGATCAGATACCGGTCGCCCATGCCGTACTTCCGGGCGAGTAAAAGCATGATCAAACAGGGAACAGAGATCATAGCCCAAAAGACCAGTAGTCTGACCGCATCCGATTGCATATTGAAAAAGCCGCTCCTGTCCTTAAAGAGTTACAAAATCATACATACTATAGCATTCCAATAGGGGAAAATAAAGCAAGAAATTGACAGTCCAGACGGAATTGTGTTATATAGGTCGAAAACTTGAATGCAGTTTGGAGGGGGGTGGAAAAATGCTGGCATTACTATTTCTTCTACAAAACGAGGCTAGCGACGCGGCAGGTCAAGCGGCTGCATCTGCTCTTTGCGGAGGCTTCGGCCTTCTTTATTTTGCATGTATAGGCCTGGCTGTACTCTTTGGGATCGCCGTCCTTGTGTTCTGGATCATGATGCTGATCGACTGTATCCAGAGAGACGAGGCCGACTTCCCGGGCTCTACGGGCAACTCCAAGACTATGTGGCTGGTCATCCTGCTTGCCTCTTGGCTGATAAGCGCTAACTGGCTGGCGGCGATCATCTACTATTTCATGGTCAAGAGGAAGGCACAGTCGACACCGCCCAAGACTCCGGAACCACCGGCGACTCCCCCACCGTCCAATGAAGAACCGCCGGCGCCGGGCATGTAACACGCACGGCATAAAAGAAGATATTGTTCTTAAAGTAAAAAGAGCCCTTAAACAGCTTGTTTAGGGGCTCTTTTTCTCGACCAGGTTTAGAACGATCCCGCCGGACATAAGCGCTATCAGGTTGTATATGGCAGCACCTATAGCAGCGACGGCGGCGTAGAAGACCGATGATATAAGGCCGATTATGAATACGATGATGAAGCTTAAAAGCCCGCCCCCCAGCATGCCCGTCACTGTCGATACCTGTTTGTTTGCTTCAGTCATGGCTGTGCCGAAGAGAGCGAATACCACGAAGATGAGCCCCGTAAAGATCATGAATACAAGGAAGAAGAGCAGGTAGTAGATAAGCGTGAATTTAAAAACAGACCATACACCGATAGACTTCACGGCTTGTCTGGCCATGATGACCCCCCTCGATTGACGCATAGACAATCATTGCTCCCAAAAGACCAGCAGTTCTACCGGTTGCCGCCTCCTTCAAGAGCAACGATTGAATATGTGAGTGATTTACGGACGTATTATTCCATCTGGTTCTTGGCTAGACCGTAGATCACGGGCACTTCGAAATAGTTGCCGTTGTACGCCTGGATCGCATAATAGATCTGCAGTATGAAGATGATGATCCAGCCGACGCCAAAGGTTATAAAGCTTACAACGATCGCCGCGATGCCCAAGTAAAAGGCCTGCCAAGCATGAAACTTGACAAAAGGATCCGTTTTACCCGGCTCGATCATGGCGATTATTATCGCCAGCCACCCCAAGATATAGCAAAGGGCCGCCAGCATCTTGTTCGTGTCGCTTTGAGGAGCCGGCCTTCCTGCCGTTTGTTCCATAGTAACACCTCCTTCTCGAGCCTAAGAACTTCCTAGTATGCATCGTTTAAGAAACTTAGCATTGCCCCGCCCGATAAGAACGGGGCGATGCTAGTGACTTCCTTAAACTACAGGTGGTGTTGAAGTCGGTGGTGGCGGTGGTGCTGCCGGTGGCGACGATACCGCCTTCTTCTTGACCATGAAGTAGTACGCGATCGCTGCTACCCAATAAAATCCGATCAACCATCCAACCAGGAGAACTGCCAGCCAAATAGTCTTGGTATTGCCGGTCGAGCCGGGGAATTCGTTCTCTTGCCGCTTGATGCAATCGACGAGCATGATGATCCAAAAGATAAAGAAGGCAAGAAAGACGATCAGCACCAGTCCGTAACAAACAAGCATGCCGATCGCAAGCCCCGCTCCGGCCGCATCGCTCGATGTGCTTTGCGCCAGGGCTGGAGTTGCCGCAACTGCACCAAGCATACCACCCAATAAAGCAGCTACGTGTCTTGTTTTCATCTTTTCACCTCCTCCCGGTTGAACTTAAAGCGTAAATGCTTATATGTTCCGTTCTGCAATGTCTCCGATCACTGGTAGTTTATACATCTCTCCCTGATAGGCCTTGACCATCAGGACGATGTATAAGACCATGGACCCGATCCAGTAAGCAAAATAGAGTATCGACGTCATGATCCCTCCTAAGAACGGGATCAGGTATAGGATCCGTGAAAGCGCAAAAAGGACGATCCCTACGAGTATCACGGCGACACCGAAGAGGATGGATTGCATGGCGTGAAAACGCACGTATTTGTTGTCTTTCTCAATAAGAAGGAAGATCATTCCGGTAACCCAGTTGAAGAGGTAGCAGAAGAGAGCTGCGGTGTTAGGCTCCAGGCCGGTCGATGTCTTATCAGCCTCCGGAGGAGTCAACGGTGTTTCAGCCATGTGAGTCACCTCCTTGTTGATGGACACTTCTCAAATATATTACCGATAACCATCACAAATGTAAATATTTTTGTCTATCTATCGGCCGCCCACCATGATCCCCTCAATAGCGACCGTCGGAGAACCGATGTTTATGCCCATCGATAAAAACGTCAGGTCATCACCGATAACAGTGATGTTCTTGAGAAGGTCGGGCAATGTCGACGCGATCGTTATCTCACGCACCGGCCGGTCGAGCAAACCATCTTTAATGAGCATGCCGCCGGCGCCTACGGAGAACTGGCCGGTCACCGCGTTTACCCCCGCATGGAGGCCTTGAACGCTGATGACATAAACGCCCTCGGACACGTCTCTGATAACATCTTCTTTGGACGTCGCACCTGGTTCTATGAAGAGATTCGTCGGGCTCGTCCCGGGAGGTGTTTTATAAGATACCCTGCTAGCGTTACCCGTGGACCGAGCCTTGTCTTTTCGTGCTGAATAACTGTTGTAGAGGAGTCCGGATAAGACGCCTCTTTCGATGAGTGTTGTTTGTTGCGTTTTAACGCCTTCGTCATCGAAGGGAGTGGTACCCAACCCTCCGGGCATCCTGCCGTCGTCGATGATCGAAACATGTCCGGCGGCTACCTGCTTGCCTCTATGACCAGCCAGAAAAGACCGCCCCTTTTGGACCGCTTCGGCACTAAAAGCCGGAGACATGGACATCATTATCTCGACAAAGACGACCGGATCGAAAACGACCGTGGTCCGTTGCGGTTTTACGGACTCTGCGCCCAGAAGCATGACTGCCTGTTGTGCCGCTTCAGCGCCTATCTCGAGCGGGTCCAACTCCGTCATGGCGCGTCCGCTTCTGATGGCGAAACCACTCATCACATCATCGTTTTTCCCGGCCAGGACGCTGGTATACGCAAAACAGGCTCCATTGACGTATTCACCTGAAAATCCGTTCGAATTCAACAGCAATACATGTTCTTTGCCGTCCGTATAAAGTGTGTCTTCACACAATATTACGGCTTTATCAGCCTCTAGAGCGGTTTTTTCCATAGTAGTCGCGAAATCGATCTTCTCTGCGCTACTTATCCGATCGAATCCCGGAGCTAAAAGGGAGGTTGCCCGGGTGTCTTTTTCCGACAAGACTGTCTCCGGTAGCCCCATATACCGGTCCGCCTGGCTGAATCCGGAGTTTTCAAGAGCTGCGTCGACCAGATTGTCCAGGGCTTGTCTTTCCAGCATCGTAGAATAAGCGTAGCCTAGCTTCCCGTCTTTAAAAACGCGGATGCCGGCTCCGCAGCTGCCGGCTTTTGTAAAGAGTTCGACTTCGTTCCGGAAGACCTTGACAGTCGTCTGTTCTCCGGATTTTATAAATACCTCTGCCTGGTCGGCACCCCGTTTCTTGCCTTTTTCCACTAGATATTCGGCCACGCGTTGGAGCTCTGTCATGACCCGGTGCCTCCGACCGTCAGTCTTTTTATCCTCATCGTCGGCTGTCCTGTTCCCGCGGGAACCGACTGCCCGCCTTTTCCGCACATCCCGGTGTCGAACTTAAGGTCTCCGGCGATCCTGTCGATGTCCAGCAGGATCCGCGGACCGTTTCCTATCAAGACCGCGCCCTCGACAGGATTTTTTACCTGACCGTTCTCGATCAGATACCCTTCAGTCACGCCGAAGACAAAGTCGCCGGTAGCGGGATTGACCTCTCCTCCACCGAGAGACACTGCGTACAGGCCTTTTTCTATTCCTTCAAACATGTCCTTCTTCTTGTCATTACCGGGCATTATGAAGGTATTCGTCATCCTGGGTTGCGGAATGAAACGAAAAGACTGGCGCCTACCGTTCGATGTCGGCTTCGCCTTGAGTTGGAAAGCGCTTAGGCGATCATACATCAGGCTCTTCATCACGCCGTTTTCGATCAGAACGTTCATAGCCGCCGGCGTTCCTTCATCATCGAACGAGAAAGAGCCCCATCTGTTCGGGGCCGTCGGGTCGTCGGCAGCCGATACGATCTCCGCGGCTATCAACCGGCTTTCTTTGCCCGCGAATACCGAAGCGCCTTTCCTGACAGCGTCCGCCTCTAAGCCATGTCCGCATGCTTCGTGAAAAAGCACACCGCTGGTGCCGCTGGCCAGGACAACGGGCATCTCACCGGATGGCGCGGGTTTCGCATCCAGCATCGTGATCGCCCTTTCGGCTGCTTTTCGCGCGATCCCTTCCGGTCCTTCTTCGTCAAAAAGCTCATACCCGCCGGCGATGCCCGGCGCCTCGTATCCCGTCTTTGTCACATCGTCCTTGACCGCGACCACATGCACGAAAAGCCTTGTCAACACCCGGACATCTTGAGCGAACAGACCCTCCGAGTTGACGATCGATACGCGTTGGATGATGTCATTCAAGCTTACAGTCACCTGTTTGACGTGCGGGCTTACAGTGCGTGCTTCCTTGTCCGCTCTCTTAAGGATATCCGCTTTCTTGCCGCGGTCTACGGATGCCGGAGAAACAAGGACTTTGTGGGTAACGGGAGGGTGTGATTTTTTTAAAGATATTATCCGCTGTTCTTGTGACGAGGGCGTCCTGTCTTTAAAGGCCTCGGCCAGCTCGGCGGCAGATTTCATTATCGACTCATCTTTTAGCGATTCGGTATAGGTGAAGAACGTAGAATCCGCGGATATCACCCTGAGGCCGGCGCCTGTGTCGATTCCCGACGTGAAAGATTCGATCTTCCCGTCTTCAAGGCTTATTTGCGTCGTCTCTCTTTCTTCGGCGAATATATCGGCGAAGTCGCCGCCTTTAATCAAAACGGCATCGAGGGAGGACTTCGCGACCTCTTCTTTGATCATTAGATCTTTAAGCTTCCGACGCTTCTTCGCTATACTTTGCCAGTTCCGCTTTTAGTTCGTCCATCTTTCGGCGGATCCGGCGCTCCTGGAGACCAAGAGCTCCTTCCAGTTTTGTGGTGGCTTCGTTTATACTTTCACGAGCCTGATTGAGGACCGTCGTCGCCGATTCCCGGAGGTCGTCGGCCGCGCTTGCCAGCTGTTCGCGCGTCTCTTCCCCTGATTGGGGAGCAAATAAGACAGCGAGCGTCAAACCGATAGCTGCGCCGCTGAACAGACCCCAACCGAATTCTCTTGCACCCATGACTGATCACCTCGCCTTAAGAAGTCACTTCATAACTCATCAGATAAAGCGTCGCCGGCACCAGATACATGAACGACAACGCCATCGAGACTACGCCTGAATCGTTGAATAGAAGAGCAGCGACTGCTCCGACTATCCCGCCGGTCAGTGCGTACTTGTAATATTTATGGCTTTGAAAGACCAATTTTAACAGATTCTTAAGCCCATAGAAAGCGACGATCAAGACCCCGGCCGATGCGACGTTCACCCAATTCCAGAATGCGTACTGGACGAGCTTGATGTTCATCATGATCTTTCTTTCGACCACCTTTATCAACGGATCCGCTCCTTCAGCCCTTATCGCTTCTACCAAGCGGGCTACGTGAGAGCCGGAATTCAAGCCTCTACTGACATCGGCGACCACAAGAGCGATCACGAGGACCGCCGCGCCCATAGACGCCCATAGGAGATCGGACTTCCTGATCTCGCCCCTGATGTAACCTAGTGACATCACGGAGAAGCCGGCAAGCCCGGCAAGTAGGTTTCCGAATTCAGCTCCAAGGCCCGTATATCCGATGACAAAAGCGGTCGCTCCGAGAGCTGCCGCTACCAACCATTTTACCGCCTGATTCTCGATGCCGGCTGATTGGAATCTATCGATTATATAAAACGATCCGAGGCTGGCCGCCCCGATCAGCGCCCCGGAATACTCATTGCCTATGCCGTAAAACCTTGAACCGCCGACGATCGAATAGCCCAATATGGAGTTGCTGGATAGAATGCCGCCGGCAAAGATGTCCAGAAGTAACGCCGCCCACACAGTCAAAGAGATGACTCCCACCGCACCCACCGGATCTTTGTGCCGCCAAGAGATCAGGCTCACAAAGACAGCTGTGCCTAGCGCCAGTTCCAAGAGTACGATCGGTGCCGTGTTCTGGAGAAACATCGGCAACAGAAGGATGACCAGCGGTGCGACCGGGATCGACAACAGCAACGGCCTGCACATGGCTGCATATTTGCGAAATCCGGGAACCAGGAGTATCACCATGAATAACAACATGACCGCTATGCACCAAAGGGCGAAGACTCTCAATGCCGGGGGCTGGACGTTCCTCACTTCCACCCATGATCTATTCTCTCTGATCAGATGATCCATGCGGTCACCATCGAATGATTCCGATCTTAGCGGCTGTCCGGTCATCTCCGGCGGGGTATCTATGTTGAAATAGTCGAGGACGGTCGGCGCTATATCGACATTGACGAGAACGCCGGAACGACGCGTGGTCGGCGTGACAAGAAGTCCTTGTTCGATACCGCGTCCAGCCATGATCGCGGGCGTCATCAGGTTGTTTTCTTTAAACGCCGCTGGTGACGGCTGGGGAGTCACTATGAGCAACAAGTCGTGGCCCAGGTCGATCTTTTTAAGCAGGTTGCCGACAAATGCGTCCGCTCTACTTAGGGACGTTCTGATATAGAGGTTTTCGCGGGGTGGTGTGAGATAGTCGTCTTCCTGCCGCACCCTCGTCGTGTCGCCCCAGTCCACTGCGATCACGTCCGCTTTGTCATACACTCTTTCAAAATCTGCAAGCAGCCTGGTTGCGTCCGTTCTCCGGCCGGTCGGAAACCCGTCGTCCTCCTTTATCAATCCCTGGCCCAGCATCGAGTAATCGACCAGCCCGTAGTCATCCATGACGATGTCTATGACGCTTCTTCCGTAGCCGGTCGTTGTGTCTATGTTACCCACGGCTGCCGTTTGAAGGTCCGCCCCGTGAAGAGCCCGCCCTAAAGCGCCCGGTACAGCCCCGAAGTCGTTCTCTTCGTTCACTGTGATTATCGCGTTTATCGATAGGTTTGCCGCGCCGTCGGCGTACGGCCGTTCTCCGGCTCTCTCGTAGAAAATATCCGTCGCTTTGCGTCCGTCTACCGTCTCGTTCGCCCCAAAGCCCTCTAGAGGCTTGTTAAGCGTCTTAGAACCGGGCTTCTGGTTGATACCATCCGTCTTGTTGCCGGCCCCCATCGTCAGATAGCCGGGTGACAGCGAGTCCTTATTGGGCACCCTGGCGTTCATGGCTCCGATGGCACCCTTCTCTATCAGGCTGTTTATATTGGTAAGGTGGGTGTTGTCAAGGTCTTCGAGCGTTATCTGGTCGATGACAAAGATGATGACCTTGCCGGATTGGCGGGCCTGTAGGATTCCGCTTCCTACGCTTAACGATAGAAACAGCGCGACTACGGCTATGATGAGGAGTGGGCGGGCAAGGGTCTTTGTCCTACGCTCCTTTTGTGATCGTATCATAGATCCTTTCCAGGTCGTCTACTGTCGAAAACTCTACCTCGATCTTGCCTTTCTTCCTTCCTACATGCACTTTTACCGGCGTCTCAAGATATTCCGTCAATTTCTCCGCCAGAGAAACCAGGCCTTTGGGCTGCAAGGGCTTGTGGTGTGGCTTATCGCTGGTTATGCCTTTTCTCCAGCGCCTTATAATATCCTCCACTTGCCTTACAGACAGGTCCTCACGACATATCCGTCTTGCCAGTTTCGCTTGAAATGAGTCACCCTGAAGAGCCAGAAGGCTTCTGGCATGCCCCGATGTGATCTCAACAGACACCACCATCCGCTGGATCTCCGGCGGTAGCTGCAGTAAACGCAAGGTGTTGGCGATCGTCGCCCTGTCCTTACCCACACGTTGCGCGATATCGTTCTGGTTTATATTGAAATCGTCAAGAAGTTGCCTGTAAGCAAGGGCCTCTTCTATTGCGTTCAAGTTTTCTCTTTGTATATTTTCGATGACCGCCATCTCAAGCGATTCCGTATTGGTCGACGTCCTGATAATGGCAGGTATCGTTTTCAACCCGGCTTTTTTCGCCGCCCTCCACCTTCTCTCGCCGACGACCAGTTCATACCCTGTTCCCGACGCCCTGACCACGATCGGCTGCACTATACCGACTTCCTTAATGGACGCTATGAGTTCGTTCAGCGCGCTTTCCGAGATCTTCTTTCGCGGCTGGTTCGGGTTCGGCGATATATGATCTACATCGATCTGTTTAAGGTTAAGACCTCCCGTTTCCGCCGGCGTCACCGCTTCCGGTTGTTTTTGTTCCGCCTCTTTGGGCGTTTCGACCTGTTCCTTCGCGCCGACTGTCGGAATCAGGGCCGATAATCCGCGGCCAAGTCCTCTCTTAGCCATGTCCCACCACTTCCTTTGCTAGATCCTTATATGCTATCGCGCCTCTGGAGAGCGCGTCATAATGCGTGATCGGTTGACCGAAACTCGGTGCTTCGCTTAAGCGTACGCTCCGCGGGATAATGGAAGAGTACACCTTGTCGGGAAAATGCTTTTTGACTTCCTCTATTACTTGCTGCCCTATCTTGGTCCTCGAATCATGCATCGTCATCACAAGTCCCGCAAGCTCCAGGTTCGGATTAAGAAACTTCTTTACCTGGTCGATGCTCTCAAGAAGTTGACTCAGCCCTTCCAGCGCATAGTATTCACACTGGACCGGTATTATCAGTTCATCTGCTGATGTAAGGCCGTTTAGTGTCAGTAAGCCAAGAGACGGGGGACAATCGATTATGATGAAATGATAATCACCCTTGATCGTTTCGAGTAAGTTCTTAAGACGTGTCTCCCTGGACATCATCGAGACAAGCTCGACCTGCGCTCCTACCAACCTGAATGACGCCGGTGCGACATACAGGTTGTCGACGATCGTCTCGAGCACTATACTGCCCAAGGTCTCTTTGCCCATGAGCACGTCATATATGCACTTTTCGAGGCCTTTCGGGTCTACCCCAAGACCGCTGGTCGCATTACCTTGCGGATCTATGTCGACGATCAGCGTTTTGTATCCGTCTAAGGCCAACCACGAGCCCAGGTTTACTGTAGTCGTCGTCTTACCGACGCCGCCTTTCTGGTTGGCGATGACCAAAGTCCTCGTAGAGGTGACGGGTTCCGGGTGCTTGCTTTCCGGCCCCTTTTCGACCTTTACTTCTTCCTCCACATCTTTATGCTCTTTCTTAAACCTTCTAAACAGACTCAAACCCTATCCTTTCAAAGGCCTCTTGAACGGCACACCCGTTCTTCTGGGGTATTGCTCCGGCGTCCGCTGTTTTTTCCTGATGATGACCAGATGTCTTGTTGCTTGCAAGAAGGGTACCTTGACCCGCTTTATTTCCTCCAATTCCCCTCCGAGCAGACTGTTCGCAAACGCCGCGCCTTGCATTTCCGCTTTAACATTCTTGCCCCTCTGCGCTATCAGGATTCCGCCCGGTTTTATCAGTGGCAATGCGTACTCAAGCAGCGTCGGCATCGGTGCGACTGCTCGTGCCAATGCTATGTCGTAAGATTCCCTCTCTGTTTCGATCCTGGCAAAGTCCTCAGCACGACAACACTCGACTCGTACGCCGTCCAGCTGAAGAGCATCCAGAACGTGTTCCAGGAACCGGGCTCTCTTGGCCGATGCTTCCAATAACGTCAAAGAGATTTCCGGGGCTGCGATCTTCACCGGTATACCCGGCAATCCGGCGCCCGCCCCTATGTCGACTACTTTATTATCTGCTCGCGATATGTGGTTCATTGTCAGGCAACTGAGAGAGTCCAGCAGGTGTCTCGCCACCAGTACTTCTCTAGAGTTTGAGCTGATCAGATTCGTATGCCTGCTCCACTCTTCGATCAATTCTTCATAGATGCCAAATTTTACCAGCTGTTTCTGGTCCAGCTTTATACCTAGCTGTTTGGCGCCTAAAGCTAAATCGCCCTTAATGCTCGCATCCATCATGTCTTGCCGCTCCAGATGTACCATCAGAATTGATATATCAGCAGGTGAAACACCAGAAATACGTGCTGCTTGCCCAAGGGAGCCTGGGCGTATGTGCGCGAGCCTCTCCCTTGCTTCAAAGGATATACCAGCCAAACTATGGTAGTCAAGGTCGTCCGGGAGGCTCCTTTCTTCCATTCTTTTATAACGTGCAATCGTGTGCTTTTCTCGCTCGACATACCCTTGATATTTTATGTCCATCTCCACCGACGCCACACAATCATTATCATATGGCGGAGCGTCATCCAAAAAGTGGGCCATTCCGCTTATTGTCACTTCAGGGCGCCTGAGAAGCTGTGCCAGCACTGTTTTTTGCCTGATCGCAGCACCACCGAAAGAACACAATGCGTCGTTTACTTCTTGTGACGAAGGAACGGTCTTCTTATGACAATATCCATGGAGCCTTTTGATCATATGGCGGCGCTCTATGTATTTCGCCTGTCTCGAGTCCGTTATCAAGCCGACCTCTCTGCCTATTGGCGTTAAGCGCGCATCCGCATTATCGCTTCTTAATGACAACCGGAATTCGGCCCTCGATGTGTACATGCGATAAGGTTCGGTTATGCCCTTGGTGATCAGGTCGTCTATCATCACGCCTATATACGCCTGGTCACGGCCCAGTATAAGAGGATCGTCGCCCATGCACTTCAATGCGGCGTTTATGCCGGCGATGATTCCTTGAGCAGCAGCTTCTTCATAGCCCGTTGTCCCGTTCACTTGGCCGGCGACGAACAGTCCTTGTACCGCCTTCGTCTCAAGCGACTGCTTTAATTGGTCGGGAGGTATGAAGTCATAGGAAACGGCATACCCCGGACGCGTTATGCGCGCGCCCTCAAGCCCGGGAACGGAACCGACTATCATCTCCTGGACGTCAATGGGCATGGCCGTCGTTAGGCCCTGCAAGTACATCTCGAGCGTCTCCATTCCTTCCGGTTCGATAAACACCGGGTGTCTATGTCGATCCGGAAAGTTCAAGATCTTCCGGTCGATGGACGGACAATTACGAGGGCCGTGCTCGGTTACAGATCCGGACTTGATCGGAGATCTGTGAATGTTATTTCGAACCACTTGACACGTATGTTCATCCGTATATGTCAAATAACAGGGTATGTTGACTCCGATCGGACCTTCTGTCTCTGATGAGAACGCGAGCCTTTCATTCGACCCCGGCTCCACCTGAAGCTTTGTCAGGTCTATTGTCCGCCGATCTATGCGAGGCGGGGTTGCTGTTTGAAACCTCCCCAGCATAAGCCCCACGTCTCTAAGCGAATCAGGAAGGGTGTCGGCGGGCCTTTCTCCCATCCTGCCCGCTGGAAAAGTATGATCACCAATGGTCACAGCACCTTTCATGAAAGTTCCTGCTGTTAGGACAACACATTTTGCGTCATATGTCCTGCTATCAGGCAAGTATACGCCAGTCACTGTGTTGCGCTTTACATTAATGCTGGTCACGAGCCCTTTTATTAGCGTAAGATGCTTCTCGTCTATTATCGTCTCTCTCATTGATGCTTCATATAGACGCTTGTCCGCTTGCGCTCTTAGCGCTTGGACGGCCGGCCCTTTAGAACCGTTCAGTACTTTTATCTGTATCGCTGTCTTGTCGATATTCCGCCCCATTTCTCCACCCAGAGCATCCACTTCTCTTACTAGCTGTCCCTTGCCGATTCCACCTACTGACGGATTGCATGGCATCGTAGCTACTCTTTCTGTATCGAGCGTGATCAAGGCAGTCCGCCTGCCCATTCTTGCGCATGCAAGAGCCGCCTCACACCCAGCATGACCTGCGCCTACCACAATAATGTCGAAGTCATTTTGCTTATTATTCACCGTTATTTCTTGATCTCCGTTTCACGTGAAACAATCTACTGGTCAAGGATTTATCTTATTTGAGAATAGCAAAAAGCGTGAATTATTTCAAATTTTAATTCCTCAATTACCACTAATTGTTATGCCTTTTTAAAGCGATTACCACACGTTTTCCGGAAGCTGTTTCGTCATGTTTGCAGGCTTCCCGTTGCTGGCAAGCGTTACCAGATATATAACTTCCGCCGCTGTGATTAATACATATATTACCACATAATACCAATACGAATACACTCTTTTGGTAATTAATGGCAGCGACTATTATATCAATATATTCCCATAATATGGAAGGGGCGAAGGTTCATATTTTGAACGCAGCGCTATTATAATAGCTATAATTGTATTAGCTTACGCTATAATGTATCTGCTAGCTGTTTAATGCATGTTGATTGTCTCCTCGGAGGATTAATGTATTGGTTTTTAAATCATCAAGGAAGAGTCAATCAGTTCCTTGATAAATAAAGCCCGTGGATGTAGAACGTGGTTCGAAGTGCATATGCCCGCGTTTATACCGTAAGCCGCCGCTAAAACAGGGGTCATGTCTGAGATCAACTCGCCGGCAAAGAACAAATCCTCGGTGTTTCTAGACATCTGATCTTTCTTGACATCTACAGACTGCGCTTCTTTTTTATACCTTACAGACAACTCGCTTCCGTATTCAGGAGATCCCGTGCACAGGATGACAGCTTCGGCCGAAAACTTTTTACCGAATGCCGTTCGCACACCTTCTGTATTTTTGAGTCTATCTATCACGCTATCGACTTTTATTTGAAAAAGATCGAGGTTCTGCGTCCTCTCTAGAAGGTGTTTCATTTTTCTGTGGTAAACGAGGGGGTCTAATGAAGGCGCCGGATCTCTATCGGCCTCGCCTAGGATGCGGTCCAATAAAAAAGGCATGGCCGCACTCGATCGCCTGAGCGCATCCATGAGGGGGCATGAGATTTCTTCAACCAAGTGTTTGGTTTCCCGGAGAAAGGCAATCATGTCTAGGTTTTCTGTAAGAAGCGCGGTCCTTGCTATGCGAGCTGAAGCAAGAGCTGCTTCACACCCGGCGTGCCCGCCGCCTATGACTAGTACATCGTACCTCTCCATAAAAAAAGGATACAGGAATCAGAAGGAAAGACACAACTATAAATTGCTTATCTTGCTTAGATCCCTCGCTACGCTCGGGATGACCACGCTGGCGGACATTGTGGTCATTTGCCGATGCAGAATTGGCTGAAGATCTTGTCCAGGATATCATCGCCCACTGTTTCCCCGACGATCTCGCCCATAGAAGACAGGGCTTCCCTTATATCGGACGCGGCAAATTCTTCGCTTAGCCCTGCTGTCAAAGATTCGCCGGCCCGGCTTAAAGAGAGGAGGGTCCTCTCTAGCGCGTCTTTGTGTCTAAGATTTGTGATGATATTGTCGTGAGTCACGATCGTGTCTCCGCTGGAGACAGAGTCGACCATTGCTGACAGCAACTCGTCTATCCCCGTTGACTTCTTTGCCGACACGCGCATTATTAACGCAACATCATCGCCTAGCACAGAAATTACATCATCTTCCGTGAGGCTTGACGGAAGATCGCATTTATTTATCGCGACCAAGAATGGTTTCGCCCGTGCTTGTTTTAATAAAATCCGATCCTCTTTTGACAGTGGCCCGGTCGCATCCAGAATGCACAAGACGATGTCTGCATCTTTTATTGACCTTTTCGATCTTTCCACGCCCAACTTTTCTACTTTCCGCTTCGTTTCGCGCATTCCGGCGGTGTCGGCAATCAAAAGCGGAAAGCCCCGAAAACTGATTGGTTCTTCTATGACATCCCGTGTCGTTCCGGGAATGGGGGTTACAATGGACCTGTCCTTTTTGGTGATGGCGTTCATGATGCTTGACTTTCCTACATTCGGCTTCCCTACAATCGCGATCTTTATGCCCTCTTTAATATATACCCCCGGCCCAGCTGTCTCAAGAAGCCTTGAAGTCGAATGTATGATGCCTGATATCTTTAAAATGATCTCTTTGCGGGACCAGGGGGAGACGCCTTCGTCAGAGAAGTCAACAGAGGCCTCGAGTTGCGCAGAGACGCCCTTCGCGTGTTCGCGAATATCATTAATCTCTTGTGAGAGCCCGCCCTCCAGTTGGCGCAGGGCAACGAGCATGCTTTTTTCACTTTTTGCCCTTATTATATCTATGACGGCTTCTGCCTGGGCCAGATCGATTCTTCCGTTAACAAAGGCTCTTTTAGTAAATTCGCCCGGCTCGGCCAGCCTGGCCCCCTGTTCTACAACAACGCTCAGCGTCTCGGCCAGGGGCGCCGCTCCGCCATGGCAGTTTATCTCCACGACGTCTTCTTTAGTATACGTCCTGGGTCCCGCCATATATGAAACCAGCACTTCGTCTATGTGTCTGCTTGTCCGGGGGTCTATTATTGTGCCGTGACGCAGAGTGTGCGTGGCCATCTTGTCTATGCGTACTCCGCTCGCGGTTCTATAAACGGCCAGCAGTATGTCTAGCGCGTTTTTTCCGCTTAGTCGCACGATCCCTATTCCGCCCTGCCCCGGCGGTGTTGATATGGCTGCGATTGTTTCCTTGTCTGTCATCATCAAAGATCCCCGCTTCTATTCTAAAGGAAACTTTGGTGTTGTTCAAAAACAATCAATTTTAAATATATGGGAATTGATGTTATCCGATTTTGTGGGGTGTGAGCAGGCAGATATCTTGTTTCACGTGAAACAGGTTCTGGCGGATTTAGCCCTCGGGGATTATGACTATATATCTTTCCGGTTCTTCTCCTTGACTTTCGGTTCTTATGTCCTGGCGCTCTAGTAGTGAGCAGTGTACTATGCGTCTTTCGAATGAGTTCATCGGCTCAAGCGGGACCGTCCTTTTTTCTGAGGCGGCCTGATCGGCCATTTTCTTTGCGTACTCCTCAAGCGTCTGCCTTCTTCTTTCCCTATATCCTTGTGCGTCGACTATTACCTTCAGCCACTCATCCCTTCCCTTATTCGCATACACGTTGACGATCTGCTGAAGAGCGTTAAGCGTTCTACCTCTTGACCCTATCAATATGCTGAGGTCTTCACCCTCGATGTTCACGGTGACCAGCGACGGCTCCTCGGCCACCTCTATCGTTGCTTGTATATCAAACAGCTCGAGTATCCTGTCCAGGAACTCTTTTATATCATCTCTTTTTTCGTTTTGGCTTTCCACTTTTTGCCCCCTCTTTAGGACCCGCCTTTTTTGCTTGAACGGGTTCTTCTTGTTCCTTTCTTCCTAAGAACAAGTCTGTAATATACTGCTGTACGACCATCGCCACGTTAAACACCGTCCAGTATAGAAGCACTCCGGCGGGCAAGCTGAAGCTTATGACGCCGATCAATACCGGCATGAACGCCATGGTTTTTGCCTGCTGTGGGTCGGTCACCGTCTGCTTCTGTGAGAAGTATGTAGATGCTACTATCACTATGATAAGTAGGTAATAGGGATATGCTTGTGCTAGCTGGGAGGTCAGGCCCTTTACGCCGAATTTTACGGCCGCCAGGCTCAGGTTCTCTATCGCATAAAAGCTTGTGCCCTGAAGGGGCTTATAAGTCCTTAAGACTGTGAATAGCGCAAAAAATACGGGTAGCTGCAGTATCAGCGGGAGGCATCCCGACAGGGGGTTTACCTTGTGCTCCTGATATAGCTTGAGTGTTTCCTGGCCGAGCTTCTCCTTGTCTCCCTTATGTTTCTGCTGCAGTTCTTTAATCATCGGCTGGACTCTTTGCATGTCTTTCATAGACAAGCTCTGTTTTATCGTCAAGGGCAGGATCACTATGCGCACGGCCAGCGTCAATAATATAATAGACCATCCATAGCTATGCACATAACCATAGAAGAACTGCAAGACGGCAATCATTATATCGGTTATCGGCTTTAAGAGGCCGCTGATCGCATTTAACACGCTACTTCTTCTCCTCGCTTTCCTTCTCTATTTAACAGGGTCGTATCCGCCCTTAGACAAAGGGCTGCACCTTATGATCCTTCCGCCGGCCATAAGCCCGCCTCTTATAACCCCGTGCTTTTCTATCGCCTCCGCTGCGTATTCAGAACACGAAGGTATAAACCTGCAGCTCCTGGGCAAGGCGGGGGATATGACCCTCTGATATATCCTGATCAGGACCACGGCCAGCCTTTTCATCTTCGCCCCCGGCTATCTATCCTGTTTAATATGTCCGTTATTTCTTTTTCCATATCTTGGTAATCCATATACGCTGCAGACGGCCTTGCCACTATCACCATGTCGAATGATCCGCTCTTCGGCTCGTCATGTTTTCTATATATATCGCCGAGTCTCCTTCTTGCCTGGTTTCTCTTAACGGCGTTGCCGAATTTCTTGCTTATAGAAAAACCCAGCCGGCTCGTCTGTCGATCGCTTGGTTTATAGTAGACAACAAAGTGTTTTCCCGACAGAGAACTGCCTTGTCTATATAGACACTTGAAGTCTTTCGAGGCTCTGAGGCGTTCTTTTCTGGGGAGCATTGCGGATGCGCCGCTATGCCGCCAGCTCTTCGCGCCCTTTGCGCCGGCGGTTCTTTATGACTTCCTTCCCTGCTCGCGTGCTCATCCTTTTGCGAAAGCCGTGGGTTCTTTTTCGTGGTTTAGTTTTTGGTTGATATGTTCTTTTCATAACAGGAGACATTATATCGGCGGCTCGCTGTCGTGTCAAGAATGTGCTTCGTTCTTATTGCTACTCGCTAAGTGCCTTGCTATAATTGTCTTCGCTCCAGCCCTAAAATCTTTGGAGCTTTGGCGCAAACAAGTGTTCTATTTTCGTTTCTTGCTGAACGCATACGTGGAAGGGTTTTAATGTGTCCTGTGACTCATCAGCGTTTTTAGTGGATAACAGAACTGTTCTTTTCATTGTTTTCCACATCTGTGGAAAGACTTGTGGATAAGTCCTTATAAGCGCAGGCGGCGGTTCGTCAACCGCGGAGGCAAAAAATATTAACACAGGACAACTTTTCCGATATGTCGAATAAAACTGTCAACATCTTGTGGATAACTTTGTACCATCTGCTTGTATCTCGGAGGCCGGATGCGCAGTCCCTTGTTTAGTCGCCAAAGAACGCTGGATGACCGCCCTGAAGACCACGGCGAAACGAACCCGTCTGTGCGCCTGGCGATCTATGACAGCCTCACGTCCATCCCCCGGGTTGTCGAGCTTTCCTCTGACGATTACCGGGAATTCATCGATCTTATGTCCAACAAGACGTACGAACTTTCACAGACCAAGGGTGGTCGTATTCCTTATACTGTCATCAGGGAGGTCGTCGAAAACCTTATACACGCTTATTTCAGCGAACCTGTGATCACCATACTCGACGAGGGAAACACCATAAGAATAGCGGACCAGGGGCCTGGCGTGACAGACAAAGAGCGCGCATTTGCGCCCGGATTCACCACCGCGTCAAAGGACATGAAGCAGATAATCCGAGGGGTCGGATCGGGCTTGCCCGTTGCTTCCGAGATGTTGAAGTGCGAGGGCGGCACGATCACCCTCGAAGACAACCTTGATAAAGGCGTTGTTGTGACGCTGCGCCTTCCGGCAGGCGCGGTCAAAGAAGAGGTCGCCGCCCCCTCTGAAGAGAAACAACAAGACGGTCTCGTTTTGACCGACAAGCAGAAAAACGTCCTCTTTCTAGTTACAGAACTCGGGCCCGTCGGGCCGTCTCGTATAGCTGAGGAGCTCGGCACAAGCCTGAGCAGTGCTTATCGTGCTCTGACTTTTCTGGAAGAACAGGGGTTCGTCAAGGCGACCTCGCAAGGAAAGCGGTCCCTGTCCAAGAAGGGCATGGAATATCTTGAATTCTTAACGGCTGGTTCGTCTTAAACAGATTGGTGGGATTATGTCTGGAGAAACACAACTGGATGAAGTGTGGGGGAGGGCTCTCGGCTCTATAAAAAACAGGGTAAGCCCTCTGGCATTCAATACTTGGTTTAAAAACACCTCGCCCGTAGCTATACACGAGGGTTTTTTCGTCGTCTCCACTCCAAACCGCTTCACAAAAGAGTGGATAGAGTCGCGTCACATGGGCTTGATAGAGACGGCCCTGGTCGACGCCGCGGGATCTCAGATGGGAGTCAAGATCGTCGTAAGAAAAGATGTCTCCCTAGACCAACCCGCCTCCTCCGTCATGCTCGCCGCGGAGGCGACCCCACATGAAAAGGCGGACCCTCCGAAACCTCTCCGGCGGGGAACCGACCAGTTTAACCCCAGGTATATGTTTGATACGTTCGTTGTCGGCGAGGGCAACCGGTTTGCGCATGCCGCATGTCTTGCGGTGGCCGAGAATCCCGCTTCGGCATATAATCCGTTGTTCTTATATGGGGGCGCGGGGTTGGGTAAGACGCACTTGCTCCACGCAATAGGCCACCTTGGTAGGTCCTGCCACCCGGACAGCAAGGTCCGCTATGTAACTAGCGAGCGGTTCACAAACGAGTTCATCAACTCCATCCGTGATGAGCAGGCACTCGCCTTTCAAAGAAGATATAGGAGCACAGACGTTCTCCTGATAGACGATATCCAGTTCATAATAGATAAAGAGCGCACGCAAGAGGAATTCTTCCATACGTTCAATACTTTATATGAAGCACACAAGCAGATCGTTATCTCGAGCGACCGCCCGCCCAAAGACATGCCGACCCTTGAAGACCGGCTCCGCTCGCGTTTTGAGTGGGGCCTTATCGTCGACATCTCGCCCCCCGATCTTGAGACCAGGATAGCCATCTTAAGAAAGAAGTCGGAGTACAGCAACATCGGTGTTCCGGATGATGTTATTAATTTCATAGCCGGTAAGATCCAGTTCAATATCCGGGAGCTCGAGGGTGCGCTCACGAGGCTTGCCGCGTTTGCTGCTCTTACTAATAGTGAGATCGAGATCTCTCTCGCCAAAGATGTATTGAAAGAGGTCCTTCCCCAGACAAAACCAAGAGAGATATCCATCAAAGTCATACAAGCTGAGGTCGCCAGGTATTATGGCATCTCAATAGCGGACCTCACGGGCGCAGACCGCTCTCGTTTCGTCGCATATCCGCGACAGGTCTGCATGTTCTTGTCGAGAGACTTGACGAGCCTTTCTCTTCCAAAGATAGGTGAGCTGTTCGGGGGTAGAGACCACACTACTGTCATGCACGCCGTCTCAAAGATAGAGACGATGATAAAAAAGGATAAAGAGGCTTATAATCAGGTGCAGGAACTTACGAGTAGGATCAAACTCAAGAATTCTTGATATCCTGTGCACTAATATTTCTATCTATTTGTTGTGTATGAAAACAACATGTTATGAACATTCTTTAAAGGTGCCGGTTTTATTCTCGACCTTTTACACTTATTGGTTATACACATATTAACAAGCACTATTACTAAGACTATATTATTATCAAGGAAGTTGTAAGTATATATACTTGTGGAGAACTCTAGTTTCTAGGAGGGGTCTTTTTGAAATTCCAATGCGAAAGAGAAAACCTGATAAACGGTCTTCAACAATGCCAAAGAGCCATATCTACAAAAAGCATGCTCCCTATCTTAAGTGGGATATTAATCAAGAGCGATGGAAAAACACTTAACTTGAGCGCCACAGATCTTGAAATAAGTGTAAGGACGAGCATAGATGTAGAGACAAAAGAAGCGGGAAGCCTTGTGGTGCCGGCAAAATTGATCCTGGACATATTGACCAATCTCGATGAGGAAAAAGTAGAGATAAGTCTGATAAAAGAGAAAGGGCAGCTGGAGATACTGGCCGGGGAGAGCAGGTTCGATCTGAATATATTCTTTGAAGAAGACTTCCCGAAGATCCCGGAAAGCCAGGGGGAGCCCACCTGTGACCTAGACGCGGATAAAATAGGCGCAATGATAAAGGAAGTGGCAAAAGCAGCATCAAGAGACGACGCAAAACCGATGCTGACAGGGGTCTTGGTCGAGATGGAACCGACAGCGATAAAGATGGTAGCCACAGACAGCTATAGACTTGCTATCGGAGAAGACAAGCTGGACAGGGGTCCGGGTGGAAATGTAAGCATCATAATACCAGCCCGGTCTTTACGGGAATTAAACAGGATAATCGCGACATCCGACAAGCACATAGTCTCTGTATTCTTAACAGACAACCAGGTTATTTTTAGAATCGGCGGAGTGGAGTTGATATCGAGACTTATAGAGGGGGAATTCCCGAACTATAAACAGATACTGCCCGAGGGTTATGAAAAAAAGATAAGAGTGAACAAGGGAAGGTTCCTCGGTGCGACGAAAAGGGTGTCGCTACTGGCACAGAACAATACGCCGGTAAAGGTGACGACGGCAAATAATATGATGGTCATATCGGCGAACACACAAGACGTGGGAGAGGCAACCGAGCGGATGGATGTCGAGTTCCCCGGAGAAGAAATCAAGATAGCCTTCAATCCGCAATACCTGATCGATGGTATAACCAGCGTAGAGGGAGACGAGCTGGTAATAGAGGTGCTTGATCCCTTAAAGCCGGCCCTTATAAAACCAGTGGAAAAAGACGACTTCTTATATTTGATAATGCCGATACGAGTGTCTTAGGAAGATGAGCGTACTAAAGGTCGTCCTGCTTGGAGTGATCCAGGGACTGACCGAGTTCATACCGGTAAGCAGCTCCGGGCACCTTGTTTTAGCCTCTCGTCTGTTAAACATCAAAGAACTTCCTATGTATCTGAATCTTCTCATGCACACAGGGACACTTCTCGCCGTTTGTTTCTACCTGCGCCGCGATATATATAAGATAATCAAAGAAAGAAACGCAAGAATTATATTGCTGCTTACAGCGGCAACCACCCCCGCGGTAATTGCCGGAGTTGCATTAAAGAAGTTCTTCGAACAGTTCTTCAGCGAGCCATCGATGGTGCTGGTCTTTTTAGCCGGGACCGGGGCGATACTAATCATCGGGGAGCTGGCGGGCAAAAAAACCAAAGGCTTAGACGCGCTTAATATCAAGAACGCGCTCTTTATCGGGGTGATGCAGGCTGTCGCTATCTTGCCCGGCATATCAAGGTCCGGATCGACCATGTCTGCGGGGATGATATCGGGGATGAAAAGGGAAGAAGCAGCCAAGTTCTCGTTTCTTCTATCTATCCCCATAATCCTTGGAACCACGGTATTCGAGATGAAAGACGCTTCTTTCGGGAACGGGCTAAGAGAAGTCGTGATCATCGGTGGCGCCGGGCTTGTAGCCTCGGCGGCCTCCGGGGTCTTTGCCATTACGTTCTTGATGAGGATCATAAGGACGAGAAATTTTTATCCGTTTGCGGTATATTGTATTGCATTATCAGCCATGGGACTATTGGGGCTGTCTTTAAGATGAAGGAAGCAATACTATACGACAAACAAGATAGTGGACGAACGAAATGCCGCGTATGCCCGTGGGCTTGCAACATAGCCCCGGACAAAGCCGGCGTCTGTTGCGTAAGAAAAAACACAAACGGGACGCTCTACGCGACGACCTACGGTATTGTATCGAGCGTAGCCGCCGACCCGATCGAGAAAAAACCCCTTTTTCATTTTCACCCGGCGAGCACAGTGTTCTCGCTCGGGTCGCTGGGCTGCAACCTCAGGTGTAAACACTGCCAGAACTGGGAGATCGCCCATGCCCGCCCGAGCGACGGCGAAGAGGCGCGCGCATACAGCTTGCCGCCGGACGCGGCGGTCAAAGAGGCCCGGTCCGCAGGATGCAAGGGGGTCGCGTGGACGTACAACGAGCCGACGATCTGGATCGAATATACACTGGATTCAGCAAAGCTGTGCCGAGAGAAAGGGCTATACACGGTTTATGTTACGAATGGCTACACAACTGAAGAGGCACTGGACACGATGGGGCCGTTTCTTGACGCATACCGGATGGACGTCAAAGGATATACCAGGGAGTTCTATAAAAAGCTTACCGGCATCAAAGACCCCGCTCCGATCTTTGCTGCGGCCGCAAGAGCTAAGAAAAAGTGGGGCATGCACGTAGAGATCGTCACCAACGTCATTCCCGGCTGGAACGACGACGACCACCAGCTCGAACACATCGCGACCTGGATACATAACGAGCTCGGCGACAAAACGCCATGGCACGTCACCCGGTTCTATCCGTATCTCGAGCTAAGCGATGTTCCCCCGACTCCCACGGCCACGCTCGAGAAGGCGCGGCGAATCGGCAACGAGGCGGGGCTCAAGTTCGTCTATATAGGAAACGTTCCCGGGCACCCGGGAGAGAATACGTACTGTCCGCGATGCGGCAATGTGGCAATCGAAAGACAGGGCTACCTGATCTCCGTCTACGATGTAGCGAATGGAAAATGCAAGAAGTGCGGCGAAGACCTTGCCATAGTCGAATAAGCATGTTGACTTTGTAACACCACGGAGCGTACAATCTTTAAGTAGGACATATTCCTCGTTAGGTGAGGCTCCAGCATAGAAACAGGCCATTGCCCAGAAACGTCCAAAGACGCCAATGGGTAGACCCGATATGACCGGCTTAAGGTTTTATCTAAAATGGCTGTCCTTAAAGGTTTGACGGACTACGGTATGCTGTGCCAAAACTCAACGAGAAGGGGAAGCCTAATATGCGTTCGTCTTTGTTTGCAAAGCTTTCCCGTGCGGGAAAGCTTTTTTAGTACGGAGGATGCAAGGTGTTTTTCTTAAGCAGGCTTCAGAGGATCAAGATCGTAGACAATATCGGAAACCGCGCCGGGTCTCTTTCAGACCTGGTGGTATCGCTTCGCGAGAAATATCCTCCGGTGACGGCGATCGTGATCAAGCCGCCCCGCCAACCAGAGGCGCTCATCCCCTGGGGACAGGTAAGGGGATTTGAAGAATCAAGGATCCTGCTGTCGCGCCCCCTTAAAGAGATCGCGACTGAAGAGATGAAGACAAACGAGATACGCCTGGTCAGAGATGTCCTTGATAAGCAGATCGTGGATACGGGGGGGCACAAACTGATCAGGGTCCAGGACGTACAACTGGCGCGCGTCGAGCGGAAAATAAGGGTCATCGCCGTAGATATCAGCGGTAGAGCTATCATGCGCAGGCTCGGGTTGACGGGCATGTCCGACCGCCTACCGTCAAAGATCGCCCCGCACTATAACTATATAGACTGGTCGAACGTCGACCTGATCGGAAGCGGTGTAGACGCCGTAAAATTGAAAGTCCCGCACGAGAAACTGTCGCTACTACACCCGGCGGACATAGCGGACATAGTAAACGAGCTTGGTCCGGAACATAGGGTGGCGTTGCTTGAGTCACTGAGCAAAGAGGTGGCGGCGGACACGATGGAGGAGATGAGCCCATCATATCAGGCAAGCGTTCTTTCAAACATGGAGGCGCGCAAAGCGGCTGAAATACTCAAAGAGATGGAACCGGATGACGCCGCCGACCTTCTCGCGGACCTCCCCGACGAGAAGGGGGCCGAACTCCTGGGCCTGATAAAGAAGGAAGAGGCGGACGAGCTACGAGAGTTGCTGGCGCACCCGGAGGACTCGGCCGGCGGAATCATGACAACGGAATTTGTCGCCCTGCCGGCGAACTTGACAGTAGCCAAGGCGATCACTAAATTGCGCAAGTTGGAGCCGGACGCGGAGACCATCTATTACCTTTATGTAGTCGACAAGCAAGAGCACCTACTCGGCGTCCTGTCACTAAGAAAGCTGATCGTTTCACCGCCGGACATGAAAATATCAGACATAATGTACGTAAACATAATCAAGGTAAACGTGGCAGACGAGCAAGAAGAAGTGGCAAAGCTGATTGCCAAGTACAACTTGCTGGCCATACCGGTAGTAGACGATGAAAACAAGATCCAGGGGATCGTGACAGTCGATGACGCGATCGATGTGGTGATCCCGACGGCGTGGAAGAAGCGCTTTCCACACATTTACAGTTAAGGAGAAATCGAGGATGTCAAAGAAGACAAGCCAGGAGGACGAAGTCCGATGGCGTGGCATAAAAGGATCAGCTGGCGCAACGCCTTGCTCATACTTGCGGTCATCGGACCTGGCATCATCACGGCCAATGTCGACAACGACGCAGGCGGAATCGCCACGTACTCTATCGTCGGCGCCCACTTCGGTTACCGGCTTCTCTGGCTTTTCGTCCCCATTGCCGTAACCCTGATAATAGTCCAGGAGATGGCGGCCAGGCTCGGCGTTGTCTCCGGCAAGGGGTTTGCGGACCTCATCCGCGAGAACTTCGGCATCAAGGTCACCTTCTATCTTATGGCGACACTGCTGGCAGTAAACCTGGCCAATACGATGGCGGAGTTTGCGGGGTGGGCTGCGAGCATGGAGATATTCGGCGTCGCAAGATATATAGCGGTACCCGTCGCCGCCTTATTGGTGTGGCTCCTGGTTGTCCGGGGAAGGTACAGGTTCGTAGAGCGGATATTTCTTTTCGCGTCGGCAGTTTATATCACGTATATAGTCTCGGGACTATTGGCCAAGCCCGATTGGGGCAAGGCGCTCCATCAGACCCTGGTCCCCTCTGTCTCGATGGGCAACGCGTACCTGGTCGCGACGGTCGCCCTGATAGGTACGACGATCGCCCCGTGGATGCAGTTCTATCTCCAGTCCGCCGTAGTCGAGAAAGGCGTAAAGACAGATCAGTATCCGGCAACAAAAATAGACGTCATAGTCGGATGCATCATGGCGAACGTCGTGGCGGTCTTTATCGTAGTCGCCTGCGCCGCGACGTTGTTTAAAAACGGGATAATGGTTGAATCAGCCAAAGACGCAGCGCTGGCGCTTAAGCCCCTTGCCGGGAAATATGCAGCCCTCTTGTTCGCCATCGGCCTGGCCAACGCATCTTTGTTTGCGGCGTCCATACTGCCGTTGTCGACCGCCTATTCCGTTTGTGAGGGCATGGGCTGGGAAGGCGGAGTGAACACGACCTTTAGAGAGGCGCCCCAGTTCAACTGGATCTACACCGGACTGATAGTGCTAGGCGCGGGGATAGTCCTTATCCCGGGAGTGCCATTGCTGATGATCCTTTATTGGTCTCAGGTGCTTAACGGGGTGTTGCTGCCCGTAACGATAGCGGTAGCTCTTATCCTGGTCAACAAGCCCGAGATAATGGGCGACAAGGTCAATTCGAAGGGTTACAATTTTGTCGCCTGGGCGGCAGCGGCAGCTACCGGCATCGCCTCTATTATGATGGTCTTGACAATGGTCGCGCCGGGCCTTTTCAATTAGAGGATCGAGACAATATTGCAACAATCTCCTACCCGCGTCTTCCCTCGTCGTAAAGACGTTTTTTTATTGAATAAAGCACTGTGTAACCACAAGCTATATTGACTTTTTTAGCTGTATATGGTAGGAATGAATTAGAGAATTTAATATTTTGGCGGGCTTGCTGAAGATCTTTATCAGTATTATAGAAACATAGAACTGGATAGAAAATCAGGAAGCTAGGAAGCACAGCTTTTATATGGTCACTTTGGTTGTGCCGAGCTAATAGTGAAACCGGCCCCGAGGCCGGTTTGTGGTTTAAATAGGGAAAGCTTAATTAAAGTGAGCACGACATAAGCTGAAGAAGGCATGTGTAAGAAAGCGTCTTAGGACTTAAACAGACTTAATTGTGCAGCACAGGTTGTTATAGTGGGCTTGCGCCAGCGATAATTGAAAAATAAATAAAGAGGCAAGAAGACAAGGCTCTTTTATACAGGATGCGATGAAGTACAGCTCGTGATTGGTCACTTGGGTTGTATGGAGCAAATAGTGAAACCGGCCCACCGGCCGGTTTGTGCTTTTTATAGGGGATGTTTAATTAGAATGAAAGAAACTAAGAATATATCTGTTAAGCGGAAGGAAAGATAAATAAGTATAGTCGGAGTTAAACAGACTTAAATAAGTAAAGCTTAAATCAGAGGGGGGATCCGGCATGAAGACCGGGAGAAGCAAAGGATTTTTAATCAAGTTCGACACGCACGGAAGAAGAAGACCGCTTTTAATAAGCATCAGATTGGTGCTCATAATCAGTCTGTGCCTGTGGAACATGGGCCCGACGATAGGGGCCATTGCCTCGGAGGTGAATCCTGGAGCTGAACAAACGAC